>MGWK01000048.1 GCA_001800975.1 Flavobacteria bacterium RIFCSPLOWO2_12_FULL_35_11
CAACTTCTAAAGGTGCTCCGGTTCTAATCGCATAGTCAATCAATTCATCCTTTGTTGCAGGCCAAGGCGCATCTGCTAAATGTGATGCTAGTTCTAGTGTCCAATACATAACTTTCTCGTATTAAATTTTTGCAAAAATAATTTTTTTACTCAATTAGGCAAGCTATTTCTCACTTTATTTCACAATTAAAAAGAACTTATTTTATTTTCTCTGGAATCCAAGGGATTTCTAAGGCTTGGTTATCAATTGTCAACTTCCGTGCCAGCACAAAAAGATAGTCGGAAAGTCGATTTAAATACACCAAAATTTGCGGATTTATGGTGCTTTCGTCATTTAATAAGGTGGTAATTCGCTCGGCCCTTCTGCAAATGCAGCGGGTAATATGACAGAATGACACGGTAGTGTGTCCGCCCGGCAAAATAAAGTGCGACATGGGCGGCAAAGATTCGTTCATCTGGTCGATTTCGTTTTCTAAAAGTTCAACAGATTCCTCACCAACTTTATTGATATTTAAGCGTTCTTTTCCGCTTTTCAGAATTTCTTTTTCTGGAGGCGTTGCCAGCATTGATCCCAAAGTGAACAATTCATTTTGAATCTTAAGCAGAATCTCAGTGGTATGTGGGTCAATTTTTTGGTCACGAATTAAACCAATATATGAATTTAGCTCATCTACGGTACCGTAGGCTTCAATCCTTAAATGATATTTTGGTACCCTTGTTCCTCCAAAAAGTGAAGTTTTGCCTTTATCGCCGGTTTTTGTATAAATTTTCATCTGTTTAAATTTTATTTTTTAGCGGTAACAGCTGCTGCCTGCCTGCCTGCCTGCCGGACAGGCAGGTTCGCTAAGAATTATTCCTTTGTTTATCAAAATTTGTTATGCTCGTTTCATACTGCAAATTAACTGATTATAATGTAAATTTAATTAAACTCTAATGGTGAAATGTTGTTTTTTTTGTTCCTTTCTGAAAAACACCATTCCCCAAAAAAAAGTGTTGATGGTGATGATTACTTTTGGGTGATTTTTTATTTCCTCCCAAGCCATTTGCATTTCTGGTGACCAATTGATGTCATCAAAGATGAATATGGAATTGTTATTGGCAGTTTCAAGGCATAGCTTAAAATATTGAAGCGTTGCTGATTTTTGATGATTTCCGTCGAAATAAATTAAATCGAACTGTTTATTTTTTAAAACTGTGGGCAGTGTTTCATTGAAATTTCCAACAACCAATTGAATATTATTTAAGTGATTTGTTTTGAATAATTCTTTGGCAACTTCCGCAGTTTTTCCGCAGCCTTCAAGCGTTATAACTTCAGCTTCTGGATTTCCAATGCTTAAAACGGAGGTTCCTAATCCTACTGAAGTACCTATTTCAAGTATGTTTTTTGGATTAAAATAGCCAACAATCCGAAGCAACAGCTTTGCTCTTTTTTTTGAAATTCCGGCTATTTTTGCAATATCAGACACTTTTCGTTCGTTACTTTTAAAAACTGATGAACCCTTGCCATAATCGGTAATTGTGATGCTGTTATGATTTGAATATAAGGACTTTTGGATCCCTTTAATAGCCTTCATTTTGGCAGGGTTTGCTTGGCTGTTAAAACATTTGGTCACTAAATCATAAACAAAAGGGGAGTGAACGCCGTGCCGATTTGTTGATGCAAGTAAAAATGCGATAAATGACCTAATTTTAAACCAAACCATGACTAGTCAATTTTAATGCGAAAATAGTTGAAAAATTATTTTAATACGCTATTTAAAATTATATTTGCCATAGCCTGATTAAATTTTTATGAAGAATTTTTTTTTATACGTTGCAGTTTTAAGTCTGCTATCGTCCTGTATTTCAACGAAGCAAGTGACCTCTTTTCAAGGTGAACCAGTTAGCAAATCGGAAATCACCAAATTAAACAGCGAGCCATATCGATTGCAGGTAAATGACATTTTATTTATTGACATTAAAGCCGAAAACCAGGAACTCGTAACGCTTTTTAAGAATAGCGCATCAGGAGGAAGCGGTGCGGGTGGACTATATTTTACCGGTTATACTATTGACAGCCACGGAAATATTAGAATTCCATATATCGGTGAAGTGAATGTTTTGGGCTATACTGAAAAAGAAGCCAGGGAAAAATTAGAAGTGGAATTGGGTAAATTTTTAAAAAATCCTGAATCCATTTTTGTAACGGTTAAATTGGGCGGCATAAACTTTATTGTCACCGGTGAAGTGGGCTCGCCCGGAACAAAAAATTTAATGCAAAATCAGGTTTCTATTGTTGATGCGCTTGCCAATTCAGGAGAAATTTCAACATATGGAGATCGGGAAAATGTGGTAATCATCAGAAAATCGCTCGACGGTGTCAAAAAATATAAAATAAACATCAATGAAATTACGGTATTTGAATCGGAGAATTTCTACATTCAACCCAATGACATTATTTACGTAGCGCCGCTAAAACAAAAATCGTGGGGAATTGGAACTACTGGTTTACAGGCATTTACAACAGTTGTTTCGGTATTGTCTTTTATAGTAACCTCTGTTTTATTAGTTAAAAATATATAATATTTTATGGATAATAAATTCAAATTTATTGAAAATCCAAGTGAACAAATCTCAAATATTAAAGATTATTTATTTCGAATTTTAGCCAATTGGAAATGGTTTGTGGCTACTATAGCCATTGCAATGGCAATTGCCTATTATGTAAATATTTCCTCCCAAAAAATATACGGGTTAAAAACTACGATTGCCGTAAATGAAAAACAAAATCCGCTTTTTTCTTCAGGAACAAATATTGCATTTAACTGGGGGGGTGTAAGCGACAAGGTTGAATCCATCAGAAAATCGTTGACTTCAAGATCACATAATGAAAAGGTTATAGGAAGACTTAATTTTTATGTTGATTATTTAAAAGATGGCCAGTTCAGAAAAGAAGATGCCTATGGAGAAACGCCGTTTACGCTAAAATTACAGCCTAATCAATTCCAACTGCTGAATACCTTAATAAAAATTGATTTTATAGACAACCAACGTTTTGAACTGTCGGTGGATTTTAGTGAAAAAGCAACGTATTCATTAATCAATTACAAAGACGAATCGTTGCGTGATTTTGAAGAAAATAATAACCGTTTTTCAAAAACATTTTTAATAGATGAATATATAAACCTTCCATTTTTAAAGGCTCAGATTGAACTTGTGAATGATTCAAAAGATTTAAAGGGGCAAACATTTTATGTTCAGTTGAAAACTATTGACCAGGTAACCGGCGAATATCAAAATGTTAGGGCAGAAGGACTTACAGGAACTTCATTGATAGAATTGTCTTTAACGGGTTCCAACAAAAACAGGCTTGTTGATTATTTGAATGAAACAGTTATAGTTTTGGCAGAATTGGAATTAGAACAGAAAACAAATTATGCAAGAAGCACAAAGGAATTCATTGACGCACAGTTTAAAAATACTTCAGACAGTTTAAAATTAATAGAAGACAATATCGGGAAATTTAAACAGGATAATTCGATTTATGAATTGTCGGCTGAAGGAAGTGAAATTTACTCCCAAACAACAAGTTTGGATAAAATGCAAGAGCAATTGGGTGATAGAATTGTGTATTTCAACAATTTGGAAAAGTACATTAAAACGCACACAAATTTCACCAATATTCCTGCGCCTGCAATCATAAATATTGAAGATGGCTCTATTTCTGGAATGGTAGGAAAATTAACGGAACTTTCCATTAAAAAGGATAAATTGGCCAAAGAAGTTACCGCAAATCACCCTTCTTTAATAGCGGTCACCCAGGAAGTGGAAACCACAAGAAATGTGCTGCTCGAAAATCTTTCTTCCTTAAAAAACGAAACTAGAATTACACTGAATAACAGCAGAAATCGTTTAAATAATTATAATTCGGAGCTAAACAAACTTCCGAAGAAAGAACAAAAATTATTAAATTATCAACGAAAATACAGCTTAACCGAATCCAATTATGTTTTTTTGATGCAGAAGCGTTACGAGGCTGATATTGCGATTGCTTCAACGGTTTCAGATATTTCGGTATTGGATACCGCAAAAGATACCGGTCAGGCATCTATTTTGCCAAGAATGCAGTTTAATTATATGATTGCGTTGCTTTTAGGCACTATTTTACCGCTATTTGTGATAATTTCCAAAGAAGTTTTGGATACCAGAATTCATTCAACAGAAGATATTGAAAAAATTTCACCAATACCAATTTTGGGTGTGGTAGGAAACAATGGAACCGACAGTAATTTGGCGGTTTTTAGCAAGCCAAAATCGGGCGTGGCCGAATCTTTTAGGGCGCTGCGTTCAAATATTCAATTTTTATTTACCAGAAGCACAAAAGACAAATGTAAAACCATTATTGTGACGTCATCGGTTAGTGGTGAAGGCAAAACCTTTGTTTCCATTAATATGGCCACGGTTTTTGCTTTGGGAGGAAAAAAAACAATTTTGGTAGGATTGGATTTGCGCAAACCAAAAATATTTGAAAATTTTGAGGTTTCCAATGATATTGGCGTGGTTAATTATTTAATTGGCGAAGAAAACTTAGAGACAATTATTCAAAAAACCAAGATCCCTAATTTGGATGTCATCACTGCCGGTCCTGTACCTCCAAATCCTTCAGAATTGTTAATCAGTTCTGCAACAGATGAAATGATAAACAGTTTGAAAGAAAATTACGATTATGTTATTTTAGACACACCGCCTATCGGATTGGTAAGTGACGCTGTAGAGCTATTGAAATATGCCGATTCCACGCTTTATATCGTCAGACAAAATTATTCCCAAAAAGGAATGCTTAAAATGATTAACGAAAAATATGTTAAAGAAGAGATTTCAAATATTAGCATTGTGCTCAATGATTTTACTATGAAATTGCGCTATGGCGGTTATGGCAACGGCTATGGTTACGGCTACGGTTATGGCAAATACGCCAACGGATATGGCGGTGAAGAAACAGTTACTAAATCATTTATTAAAAATATATTCAAAAGAAAAAACGGGTAAATCAATTGATAATTGATAATCCAAAATAACTATCAGTTAAAACAAAAAAAACCTGCCGTTTGGCAGGTTTTTTTGTTAAATAAAATTTTAGGAATACATAATATCCCTTAACTCCTTAATTTTTGGATCATCCAAATACTCATCAAATGATGAATACCTGTCTATAACTCCTTTTGGCGTAATTTCTATAATTCTATTGGCAACTGTTTGTGCAAATTCGTGGTCATGAGTTGTGAACAGCACCGTTTCTTTGAAGTTTTTCAAGGAGTTGTTAAAGGCTTGAATGGATTCTAAATCTAAATGGTTTGTAGGTTCATCCAACATCAATACGTTGGCTCTCACCATCATCATTCTTGACAGCATACATCTCACTTTTTCACCACCTGAAAGCACATTGCATTTTTTTAATGCTTCTTCACCGCTAAAAATCATTTTTCCTAAAAATCCTCTTAAATAGACTTCTTCTCTTTCTTCTTCTGTTTTGGCATATTGACGTAGCCAATCAACCAAATTTAGGTTTGGATCTTTAAAAAATTCCGAATTGTCTAAAGGCAAATAGGATTGATTTGTGGTAACGCCCCATTGAAATTTTCCTTCATCGGCTTTTTCATTTCCGTATAAAACTTCATAGAAAGTGGTTACTGCTCTTGAATTTCTGGAAATTAAAGCAACTTTATCGCCTTTATTTAAAATGAAACTGATATCGTTAAACAACACGCCGTCTTCATTTGATTTCGACAAGTGTTCTACATTTAAAATTTGGTCTCCAGCTTCTCTTTCACGTTCAAAAATAATTGCAGGATACCTGCGACTTGAAGGTTTTATTTCATCTACATTCAACTTTTCAATCATTTTTTTACGGCTTGTTGCTTGTTTTGATTTGGCAACATTGGCAGAGAAACGACGAATAAATTCTTCTAATTCTTTTTTCTTGTCTTCGGCTTTTTTACTTTGCTGCGCTCTTTGTCTGGCAGCCAATTGGCTCGATTCATACCAAAAAGAGTAATTACCCGAGTAATGGTTAATTTTTCCGAAATCTATATCTGAAATATGTGTACAAACAGCATCTAAAAAGTGACGGTCATGCGATACCACAATTACGGTATTGTCATAATTTGCCAAAAAGTTTTCCAGCCAGCCAATGGTTTCAAAATCCAGGTCGTTGGTAGGCTCATCCATAATTAACACATCCGGATTGCCAAACAAAGCCTGCGCCAATAAAATACGTAATTTTGTTTTACCGTCTATATCTCCCATTAAGGAATAATGCAAATCTTCTTTAATTCCTAATGAAGACAACAAAGTGGCTGCACTACTTTCGGCGTTCCAGCCGCCCATTTCTTCAAAATCGCCACCCAATTCACCGGCTTTAATTCCGTCTTCTTCAGAAAAATCGGGTTTTGCATAGATGGCATCCAATTCTTTTTTTAGATTGAATAATTTTTTATTGCCCATCATCACTGTGTCCAAAACTTGATATTGGTCAAAGGCAAAGTGATCTTGGGAAAGTACAGACATACGTTTGCCTTTATCCAAAATTACTTGTCCCGCAGTTGGGTCAATTTTGCCGGAAATGATTTTTAGAAATGTTGATTTTCCTGAACCATTGGCACCAATAATTCCGTAGCAATTTCCAACGGTAAACTTTGTGTTAACATCGTCAAATAAAATACGTTTACCGAATTGTACAGATAAGTTTGATACTGAAAGCATTATAAATTAAGATTTTAAATTTTTTGCAAAAGTAGGGAATTAGATTTTAAAAAAAATAGTAAACCAAAAGTTAATTTTTAGTGCCCCAGCGCTTTCCTGCTACATTTAACATCTCATTAACAAGCTAGCCACATAGTTGTACGTATTTTTGTTTCAAATAAACTTTCATGAAATGAGCGTAGTGACTATTCGGCATAAATACGAATGTTGAGATGCGAATTCCACCTGCCGGCTGGCAGGTATGTTTTATAAAAAAGAATAAATATTAACATATGAAATATGTTACTTATGCCATATTAGTATTTTTAACAATTGGTTGCGAAAAAACCAATGAGAATGCCGCTACCTATTTCGGTGGACAAATTATTAACCCAAAAACCAATTATGTTTTATTTTTAAAAGATGAGAAGGTTATTGATACTTTATTGCTGGATAAAGACAATCGATTTTTAAAAGAAATTCCTTTAACCAAGGGAGGTTTGTATACATTTAAGCACGGAACTGAATTTCAATATATTTATTTAGAGCCATCAGACAGTATTTTGGTGCGGCTTAATACTCGCGAATTTGATCAATCGCTTGTTTTTAGCGGAAAAGGAAGTGCTAAAAATGAATTTTTAATTAATTTGTATTTACAAAATGAGAAGGAGGAAAAAATGATGTATCGCAATTTCGACTTAAATGAACAAGCGTTTCAGGCCAAAATTGATTCACTTTCCAAAGAAAGAATTGCGGTTTATAATGATTTTTTTGCCAACGAAGTTGCTGTTTCAAAAGGATTTAAAGAATTCACAAATACCGCCATTCAATTTCCATTATACCGATTAAAAGAAGTTTACCCGTATTACCACAAAGGCGCTTATAACCTTGAAGAATTTCCCGAAGTTTCCGATACTTTTTATGATTTTAGAAAGAACATCAGCTTAAATGAAGAGCAATTGGTTACCTTTTATCCTTACCAAAACTATGTGGTAAGCTATTTATACAACATAAGTTACCAGCTTAAAGAAAATGACAGTACCAAAAATGACCTCACCGTAAATATTTTAAATGCAGTTAATCAACATATTAAAGCAGAACAATTTAAAAATATTCTTCTGAAAAGAATTTTGGTCAGCGATTTTTTAAAAAGTGGATCGGCCTGTCGTGTAAATGAAGAAGCCTTAAATATATTTTTAGCAAATTGCACCAATAAAGAAGATATTGAGCAGGTCAATAATTTGGTAAAAGACTGCAATAATATACCGCTAGAGGAGCCGCTTCAAGATTTTGACATTATTTCTTATAACAATATTCCGCTAACCATAAATGAAGTCATTAAAAATAAAAATGCCGTAATTTACTTTTGGTCAACAGATTATATTTCTACCGATTATTTGGTGAACCGCATAAAATTCTTAGAGAAAAGGTATCCGGAATTGATGTTTATTGGCATCAATATGCAAACTTCTCCGAAAGATTTAAGCAAGGAATCCAACTTAAAATTACTCAACATCCACAATCAATATATGCTGCCAAAAGACAGCTATGCGCATAACTACCTTAGCAGCAAATATCCACGCACCATTTTAATAGACAATTTTGGAATTGTTAAAAATGGATTTGCCAATTTAGATTCAAAAAATTTGGATTCAGAATTAAATAAATTGATTATTGGGTACTAGGGGAAAGCAAAATTGATGCTAATTCATAATTCCTGATACCAGCAACAAATACCAGTTTTCTTGCTATTAAAAATGAAATAAATCAAAATAAATTTTATTAATGTTATTTGTATGCTTTTAAAGTGTACTTTTGCACCCGATTTTAACCGGTTTATAGATGGGCGTCTGTAGATCATAATATTTACAGAAATGTCGACATTTAAAGAACTAGGGCTTAACAGCCAAATTTTACAAGCATTAACTGATTTAGGGTATGAAAACCCAACAGAAATTCAGAAAAAAGCAATTCCTCAAGTTTTATCTTCAAAACAAGATTTAAAAGCATTTGCACAAACAGGTACAGGAAAAACCGCAGCTTTCAGTTTGCCAATATTGGAACAAATTGATGCTGAAAGCGGTGATACGCAAGCAATTATTTTATCTCCAACACGTGAATTGGCTATGCAAATTGCCAGTAACATCACCGATTTTTCAAAACATTTAAAAGGTGTTAAAACACTTGCCGTTTATGGCGGTGCCAGTATTGAAGATCAAGTTAGAAAACTAAATAAAGGAGTTCAAATTATTGTTGGAACTCCGGGAAGAACGGTTGATTTAATCAACAGAAAACAATTAAAACTATCAAATCTTAAATGGCTTATTTTAGATGAAGCCGATGAGATGTTGAATATGGGTTTTAAAGATGAGTTGGATAAAATTTTGGCCGTTACGCCAAAAGATAAACAAACATTGTTGTTTTCTGCAACGTTTCCTAAAGAAGTTGAAAGCATTGCTAAAGCTTATTTAAAGAATCCTATAGAAATTAGCGCCGGAGAAAAAAACAAAGGAACTGACCAGGTATCACATCAATATTATGTGGTTTCAGAAAGAAACAGATATGCTGCATTAAAAAGAATTGCCGATGTAAATCCAGATATTTACAGCATTATTTTTTGCAGAACCAGAAGAGAAACACAAGAAGTTGCCGATAAATTAATTAGCGACGGATACAATGTTGACGCGCTTCACGGCGATTTATCACAAGCTCAACGCGACAGTGTGATGGAAAAATTCCGTAACAAAACCTTGCAAATATTGGTTGCTACTGATGTTGCCGCGAGGGGATTGGATGTAACCGATTTAACGCACGTTATCAACCATAAACTGCCAGACCAAATTGAATCTTACACACACCGTAGCGGAAGAACTGGCCGTGCAGGAAAAGAAGGAATTTCAATCGCAATTGTTACCGCAAGAGAAAAGGGTAAATTGGGACCAATTGAAAGATTGATCGGCAAAAAATTCATAAACACGCCAATTCCTACAGGAAAAGAAATTTGTCAAAATCAATTGTTAAAATTGATTGATAAAGTTCAGGATATTAAAGTGAATGATATTGAAATCAATGATTTCTTACCTTCTATTTACGACAAACTAAAAGATTTGGACCGTGAAGAATTGATCAGAAGATTTGTTTCCATAGAATTCAATACCTTTTTAACCTATTATGAAAATGCACCTGATTTAAATGACAGTGAGCATATGAGAGGTGTTGACAGAAATTCCGATAGAGGAAGCAAACGAAGAGATGATGAAAATATGACGCGTTTCTTTATCAATATTGGTAAAAAAGACAAATTAAATCCAGCAAGATTGATTGGTTTGATTAATGACCAAAGAATTGCAAAAAATATTGAAATCGGACAAATTGAAATATTAGACACTTTCTCGTTCTTCGAATTGGATAAAACCTACGAAAAAGAAACGATGAGCGCTTTTGAAGGAAATGATGTTGATTTTGAAGGAAGAAGCGTGAATGTTGAAATTACCACCAAACAACGTACCGGTCAGGCAAGAAGCGGCGGAGGCGGAGGCTTTCGTGGTGTAGACAGCAGCAGAGGCGGAGATAGAGGTCCAAGAAAAAGAACTGGCGACAGTGATAGAGGCAACGACAGAAAAAGATCTGGTGACGGTGACAGAAAACCTAAAACCGATTTTGGCGGATTTGGAAGAAAACGTCCGGGCGCTCCAGGAACAACAGCTAAAAGTACTTTTGGATCGGATCAAAATCCGAAAAGAAGAAAAAGAATATAATTAATAAAAAAAGCCGCTTTTAGCGGCTTTTTTTATTGAATTTTGGTAAATAACCCAAAGATTTTTATTGAAATTGTTTTGCGATTTTCTCCGCTTTTTTTGATTCGGAATAATTGTAAAAACCTTCACCCGATTTTATTCCCAGTTTTCCGGCCTGTACCATGTTTACCAAAAGTGGACAAGGCGCATACTTCGGATTTTTAAATCCGTTATACATCACATTTAAAATAGACAAACATACATCCAACCCAATAAAATCGGCCAATTGCAATGGTCCCATTGGGTGCGCCATTCCCAGTTTCATCACCGTATCAATTTCATAAACGCCGGCAACGCCATTGTATAAAGTTTCTATGGCTTCATTTAACATCGGCATTAAAATTCGGTTGGCCACAAATCCGGGATAGTCATTTACTTCCACAGGAATTTTTTGCAAATTTCCCGAAAGTTCCATAATGG
This sequence comes from Flavobacteria bacterium RIFCSPLOWO2_12_FULL_35_11, assembly GCA_001800975.1. Classification (GTDB taxonomy): domain Bacteria; phylum Bacteroidota; class Bacteroidia; order Flavobacteriales; family Flavobacteriaceae; genus Lutibacter. The sequence goes on from MGWK01000048.1 coordinate 10,938, forward strand.
TTTTGGTCACCTCATCAGAAGTGTTGTAACCTCTAATGATTTCAACCAATTTCATAATTGGCACCGGATTCATAAAGTGCATTCCTATTACTTTTTCAGGTCGTTTTGTTACCGACGCAATTTTAGTGATTGAAATGGAAGAAGTATTGGAAGCCAAAATGGCATTTTCTGGCGCTTCCTCATCAATTTGCTTGAATATTTTTAATTTTAAATCTACATTTTCTGTGGCGGCTTCAACCACCAAATCCACATTTTTAACGCCATCGGCAATAGAAGTGAACATTGTAATATTGGCAAGAGTTTGCGTTTTAATTTCCGCAGTGATGGTTCCTTTATCGACCAAACGATCCAAATTTTTAACAATGGTCGACAAGCCGCGATCTAAAGCTTCTTGTGAAATATCAATTAAATGTACTTTGTATTTATTTTGGGCGAAAACGTGGGCAATTCCATTTCCCATAGTTCCAGCGCCAATAACGGCTATATTTTTCATAAATTGTGATTATATAATTAATTGTCCATTTAAATAGGTAACGGCTTGTCCGCTCATTTCAACTCGGTCATTTAGATATTCGCATTTCAAATATCCGGTTCTTTTTGAGAGTTGGACAGCTTCTAATTTGGTTTTATGTAGCTTTTTCGTCCAATACGGAATAAGCAAAGTATGTGCTGAACCTGTTACCGGATCTTCATTTATGCCTAAATTTGGCGCAAAAACGCGAGAAACAAAATCTACATCATCACCTTTTGAAGTAACAATAATCATGTTTGTTTCTATTTGGGCCAATAAATTAAATGTTGGTTTTAAATTTTTAATAACTGTTTCATTCTCCAATTCAATCAGCAATTTCCCATTTCCTTTAAAGCTTTTTAAAATAGGAACATTTAACGCTTGTTTTAATAATTCAGGCGTTTCAATTGCTGAAATTTCTTCTGAAGGAAAATTTAAAGTATACCAATCTGATGCTTTTGTAACAGTGAGTTTGCCGCTTTTTGAATTAAATATGAGCTGTTTTTCTTTGTAATTTAATTCGTTGAAGATTATATGTGCCGCAGCCAAAGTTGCATGGCCGCATAAATCTATTTCACAAGTTGGCGTAAACCATTTTATGTCGAACGAATTTCCATTTTTTACGAAGAAAACAGTTTCTGACAAATTGTTTTCTTCAGCAATGGCCTGCATTAAATCTGCTGAAATCCATTTTTCAAGCGGACAAACAGCAGCGGGATTTCCTTTGAAAACCTTGTCGGTAAATGCTTCAACCTGGTAAATATTCATGCTAAAAATCGTTAATGATCATTTGTGCAACACGAAGCGCTTCGGTACCTTGTTCCAAAGTTACAATGGGCGTTGTGTTGTTATTTATGGCGTCGGCAAAAGTTTCCAACTCATCTAAAATAGCGTTGTTAGCCGCAATTTTCGGATTTTCAAAATAGATTTGCTTTTTTAATCCTTCAGCATTTTGTAAAATCATATCGAAATCGCCCGGATTTTCAGGGGCGTCTTTCATTCTGACAACTTCTGTTGCTTTTTCAAAGAAATCAACAGCAATATAGGCATCACGCTGAAAAAAGCGAGTTTTACGCATATTTTTCAAAGAAATTCTGCTGGCAGTTAAATTGGCGACACAGCCGTTTTCAAATTCTATTCGTGCATTTGCAATGTCGGGCGTATCACTTAAAATAGAAACGCCACTGGCATTTACGCTTTTCACTTTTGACTTCACCACGCTCAAAATAATGTCGATGTCATGAATCATTAAATCCAATACCACAGGAACATCTGTTCCTCTCGGATTGAATTCGGCCAACCTATGCGTTTCAATAAACATCGGATTGTGGATAGCGTCTTTAACCGCAGTAAAAGCCGGATTAAAGCGTTCTACATGGCCAACTTGCCCTTTAACTTGATGTTTTTTAAGCAGGTCAATAAGAATTTCTGCTTCTTCAACTGTTTTGGTGATTGGTTTTTCAATAAAAACATGTTTTCCTTTTTCTATGGCTTCTTTCGCACAGTCGAAATGGGAAAGTGTTGGCGTTACAATGTCAACAACATCAACGGCATCAATTAATTCCTGAATCGAATCAAAAGATTTGTAGCCGAACTCTTTTTCAACTTTTTCTGCGTTTTCTTTGATGGGATCAAAAAAACCTACCAATTCGTATTTATCTGATTGATTTATTAATTTTAAATGAATTTTGCCAAGATGTCCGGCACCTAAAACTCCTGCTTTCAGCATAATTAAACTTGTTTATTTTTATACAGGTAAAAGTAACAATCTTTAGGCATTTATTCCTATTTTAGGCCTTCAAATTTTAGGGAATAGTGAAGGACACACACAAGCATAACGGGCTTAGAAATCAGTTGGTAAAAGTAATTGCACAGAAAGGAATAACAGACAAAAATGTTTTGACGGCGCTGGGAAATGTGCCAAGGCACTTGTTTATGGATTCAAGTTTTGCCGATTTTGCCTATCAGGACAAAGCTTTTCCCATTGGTTCCGATCAAACTATTTCCCAACCTTACACGGTTGCTTTTCAAACGGAATTGCTTCAGGTTCGCGAGAATCATCAAATTTTGGAAATTGGCACAGGATCTGGATATCAAACTGCTGTTTTATTGGAAATGGGCGCCAAAGTTTACACTATTGAACGTCAGCAGGAATTGTTTAAAAAAACAAAATTATTTTTGCCGAAACTTGGTTACAAACCTAAAAAAATTATTTTTGGCGATGGATATAAAGGATTGCCGGAAGATGCACCTTTTGACGGAATTATAGTAACCGCCGGAGCACCTTTTGTGCCAAAAGCTTTGCTGAGCCAGTTAAAAATAGGAGGAAGGCTGGTGATTCCAATTGGTGATGCAGAACAAATTATGACCTTGTTTATTAGAACCAGCGAAAAAGATTTTGAAAAGCACGAATTGGGCAAATTTAAATTTGTGCCTATGTTGACGAAACGAAATTAGTTTTTCTTCTCAACAACCCGATACCAATATTGCGTTCTTCCCAACAATGCAAAACCCAAGTAACCGCGCACTTTTAGTTTGTTAGGTTCTTCCAATGTGATATAACATTTGTACTCGCTTCCTGTTTTTGGGTCAAGGATTTTTGCACCATTCCATTCGTTTCCATCTTTTTTTAATCCGTCAATCACAATCAATCCTTTAAGCGGTTTGTTTTTATTGGCGCCTCTGCAATTTTCACATACCCTGTTTTCTTCACTTTTTACCAATAATTTTACAATTTTCGCGTAAATCTTTCCTTCGGATTCGTAAATTTCAACAATCGACCTTTCTTTGCCTGTTTCATCGTCAATGGTTTTCCATTTCCCTATAATGGATTGAGATTGACTATTCATGGAAAAAAGTAAAATAAGAATAAGCAGTATGTTTTTTTTCATAATATTATTAAAATAATTTAGCATCAAATTGAAAATCCCATTTTCCCTGAACTTTTAAAACTTGTTCAATCACATCTCGTACACAGCCTTTTCCGCCTTTTTTTTGTGAAATATATCGGGAAATTTCCTGAATTTCAGGGACGGCGTCTTTCGGACAGCAAGGTAATCCAACAATTTTCATCACTTGATAATCGGGAATGTCGTCACCCATATACAAAACGTGTTCGGGTTTAATGTCATATTGTTCCGTGTAATCTTTAAACTGGTCTGTTTTGTGGTGCGTTCCTAAGTAAATATCCTTAATTCCCAAAATGCTAAATCGCTTGCGAACGCCTTCGTTGGTTCCCCCGGAAATGATACAAACACGATATCCGGCGCTTAATGCGGTTTTTAGGGCGTATCCATCTTTAATATTCATTTCCCGCAACAATTCACCAGTTTCGGTAACCCTTACATTTCCATTCGTCAGCACGCCATCAACATCAAAAATGAAGGTGGTGATTTGGGGCATAATTTCTTTATAACTTTTATCCATAGGTATTGTAAATAGATTTTGTGAGCAATATATAAATTTCTTGCTGATTTTTAGTTAGCATTGCCGTATGTTTTTCAATGGTTTTGGTGTCATTTCGCTTTGCGGGTCCGGTTTGTGCTTCAAGCGGCGACAAAGTAGTTATTTTATTTGCCGTTTCCAATATTAAAGGAAGCAATATTTCAAAAGGAACCTTATTTTGCTCACAAATCTCATGGCCGATGTGGTACAAGTGGTTCACAAAATTATTCACAAATACGGCAGCAACGTGCAAACTTTTACGCTGATTGGAATTTATGCAATAACAATTTTTTGAAATTGATTTTGCCAAAGTTTCCAATAGGCGTAAATCTGCATCAGTTTCAGCTTCAATACAAATTGGAACGGTTGAAAAATCGATTTCCCTTTCTTTGGAAAATGTTTGCAATAAATAAAAAACGCCTTTATTTGAATCTGATTTAAGTTCTTCCATCGCCATACTTCCCGAAGTATGCACCACCAATTTGTTTTTTAAATTTAAGGCTGAAGAAAGCTCAGAAATGGCATTGTCGGAAACCGCAAGAATGTAAATATCGGCATCCTTTAATTCCGACAAATTGTTTGTGATTGACGTGCTGTTTTTAAAGCAGCTAATTTTTTCCAGACTTCTATTGTAAATCTGAACAACATTTACCGCACTGTTTTGCAACAATGCATTTGTTAAATGCCAGGCCACATTTCCACCGCCAAGGATTACAATATTAATCATAGTGCGAAGGTAAATAAAAGTTTAAAGTTAAATGTTAAAAGTTATATGTTAAAAGTCAGATTTGATAACCTATAACATATAACTTTTAACTAATAACACTTCATTGTAACTTACTTTATTGCAGCTTGAGCAGCGGCAACTCTTGCGATTGGGACTCTAAATGGCGAGCAGCTAACATAATCCAAACCTGTGTTGTGACAAAATGCAATAGAACTTGGCTCGCCGCCGTGTTCGCCGCAAATACCGACTTTTAAGTTTGGTTTTGTGCTTCTGCCTTTTTCTGTTCCCATTTTAACCAATTGTCCAACGCCTTCCTGGTCTAAAACATCGAAAGGATCGACGGCTAAAATTCCTTTTTGCAGGTATATCGGCAAAAATTTTCCGGAATCGTCACGAGAATATCCAAAAGTCATTTGTGTTAAATCGTTGGTGCCAAAAGAGAAAAATTCGGCACGTTGCGCAATTAAGTCGGCTGTTAAAGCGGCACGCGGGATTTCAATCATCGTACCAACCAAATACGGAATGGTGTCATTTCTTTCCTCAAAAACTTTGTTTACGGTGGCCCTGATGATTTCTTCTTGTGCAATATATTCTTTCAATGTTCCAATTAAAGGAACCATAATTTCAGGTACGGCTTTAATTCCTATGGCTTTTAAATTTAAGGCAGCTTCAATAATTGCCCTAGTTTGCATTTCGGTAATTTCCGGATAGGTATTTCCCAATCGGCAACCTCTATGGCCTAACATCGGATTAAATTCTGCCAATTCCGCCACTTTATTTTGTATGAAACTTAAAGAAACCTTCATTTCTAGTGCCAATTCTTTCTGTTGCGACAATTCGTGAGGAACAAACTCGTGTAATGGCGGATCTAACAAACGGATGGTTACCGGAAATCCTTTCATGGCTTCAAATATTCCTTCAAAATCACTTCGTTGCATTGGGAGCAGTTTTATCAAAGCGGCTTTTCTTCCTTCCACATTTTCCGCTAAAATCATTTCGCGCATCGCTTTAATGCGATCTTCATGAAAAAACATGTGTTCCGTTCGGGTAAGTCCGATTCCCTGAGCGCCAAAATTACGTGCAATTTTTGCGTCATTTGGCGTATCGGCATTTGTTCTTACTTTCATAGTCGCAAATTTATCGGCCAAGAGCATAATTTCGGCAAATTCGCCACACAATTCAGGCTCAACAGTTGCTAAATTTCCTTCATAAATATTCCCTACGGAACCGTTTAATGAAATCCAGTCGCCTTCATGGTATACTTTTCCATTAATGCCCATTGTGCGGGTTTTATAATCGATTTTTAAAGCGCCAACACCGGATATGCAGCATTTTCCCATTCCGCGTGCAACAACAGCCGCATGGGAAGTCATACCGCCTCGCGCCGTTAAAATTCCGTTGGCGATATTCATGCCTTCCAAATCTTCAGGAGAAGTTTCAATTCGTGCCAAAATCGAATTTTTATATTTATGGGCTTCATCTGCAAAGAAAACCAACTGACCGCTGGCGGCGCCTGGTGAAGCAGGCAATCCTTGCGCAATTACGCTTGCTTTTTTCAAAGCTTTTGGATCAAAAACGGGATGTAACAATTCATCCAGTTTATTAGGTTCTATGCGTAAAATCGCTTCTTTTTCGGTAATTAAATCTTCTTTTAATAAGTCCATCGCAATTTTCACCATGGCAGCGCCTGTGCGTTTGCCATTTCTGGTTTGAAGCATCCAAAGTTTACCTTCCTGAATGGTAAACTCCATATCTTGCATATCTTTGTAATGGTCTTCAAGTTTTTGCTGATATTCATTTAGTTCCGCATAAATTTCAGGCATTAATTCTTCTAAGGAAGGATAATTTTCAGCCCTGTCAGCTTCTTCAACCCTGGCCAGTTTTGCCCAACGCATGGAACCTAATTTGGTGATTTGTTGTGGCGTTCTTGCGCCAGACACAACATCTTCACCTTGCGCATCGATTAAATATTCACCATTGAACTGATCTTCACCCGTTGCGGCATCACGCGTAAAACAAACGCCGGTACCCGATTGATTTCCCATATTTCCGTAAACCATCGCTTGCACACTTACGGCTGTTCCCCAATCATCTGGATAGCCATGCATTTTTCTGTAATAAACAGCCCGGTCGCCATTCCAGCTGTTAAAAACTGCAATCACAGCACCCCAAAGCTGGTCCCAAGGATTTGTAGGAAAATCGTGGCCTGTACGTTTTTTTACGGCATCTTTAAATGCTTTTACTAGGATTTTTAAATCCTGAACAGTAAATTCAGTATCCAGTTGAATGCCCCTTTTTTCTTTTAAATCATCCATAATTTCTTCAAAAGGATCTATATCTTCTTTCGTTTCAGGTTTCATTCCCAACACAACATCTCCATACATTTGGATAAAACGACGATACGAATCCCAAGCAAAACGTTCATTGTTAGCTTTTTTTGCAATTCCAATAACAGCGTCATCATTTAAGCCTAAATTTAAAACAGTATCCATCATTCCAGGCATGGAAGCTCTTGCACCTGATCGCACAGAAACCAATAACGGGTTTTCTTTATCGCCAAATTTAGCGCCCATTATTTTTTCAATATTTTCTATGGCTTGTTCAACTTCTGTGGTTATCATGCCAATTACGGCTTCTTTTCCCAGCAGATTATATTCCGTACAAACTTCTGTAGTGATGGTAAATCCGGGCGGAACCGGAATTTCTATTAAACTCATTTCCGCAAGGTTAGCGCCTTTGCCACCAAGCAAGTTTTTCATTTTGGTATTGCCATCGGCGGATTTATTTCCAAATTTAAATACTCTTGTTTTAACTTTTTCGAGCGATTCCATTAGGATTTGATTTTAGATTATTGGATTAATGATGTGTTTTTTTCAAATGAGGTTTCCACAAAATTAAATGCTAAAGTTATTATTTTAAATGATTTATATCATTTTACGCAATCAAATAAGTTGTTCATTTTTTGTTTCAATTTTGAACAAATACTAAACAAACTGGTTTTTGCCAGAATAGAACTTTGTTCAGTTATTTAAGTATTTGGCGCAAATTCAAGTTTCAATTTTGAGTTAACGTAATACACCTAGTTGTAGTCGCTTAGGTTAACTTTGTTGATATTTCAAATAAATAAATAAATTTCAAATAAAAATTCATCAATTTGTTTAAATAATTTAATAAAATTAACATAAGTTGTATTTTTGTTAAATAAAATGAAAATTTTATAAATAATTTTTATTGACATTTCTAGAGGCAACAACCAATCATTATATTTCCAAATAATGATAAAATATTTTAATGAATAAATGGAATTTCATTCTATATTAGCACCGTGAAAAATTTATTTAAAATCTCAGGAATTGTATTGTTTATTGCGCTTTATTGTGCAACAATTAGTTTTGCAGGCAACATTTCACAAAACTCAGATTTCATAAATAAATCAGGTTTAGAAAAAGGAAAGAAAGATTCAACAGTCTCGGTTGAATTATTGAGTGATTCTTCAGAAGCTGAAAGTATAGCAAATCCTTACAGCAATACACCACCAATCGCTTCTAAAAATTCATTCAACGAGTTTTTGGCTATTGTAAAAATTAGGGAACAATTTTTCGCCAACGAGTTTACCCAATACATTTCCATCTCAAAAAACTTTCGGATTAAGTACCGCAAAGAAAACTTAATTTTTCCCTTTCATTATTTTTGGTAACTCATTTTAAAACTTTGATTGTCATTATTGTACAGCTCAATTGATTTTTTGCAGGTTTGGTATCTCAACAAAACCTGAAGAAATATTTCATAAAATCAAAACAATTTTAAAATGAATTCAGGAACCTTAATAGTAGGGGCTATTATATTAGCTCTTTGCATTCTGCCATTTGTACTAATGATCAGGAGCAGAAAAAAGAAAGAAAAACAATTATTGCTATCATTAACGGGTGTCGCAAACAATCAAAACTTCAAAATTTCATTACATGAATTATTTGTTGAATTTGCAATTGGACTTGACGAAGAAGCTAATCAACTTTTCTTTTTCAGAAAAACAACGGAAAATGAGACAGCACAGCACATTAATCTTGCAGAAGTTAAATCTTGCAAAGTGATTAATACGGACCATAGCATCAGCAATAATGACGAGAATAATAAGACAATTGATAAGCTTGAATTACAATTTTCATTTTTGGACAAGAAAAACCCAGATGAGTTGTTGGTATTTTACAATTCCGACGAAAATACGCAACTGAGCGGAGAAATTATCACCATTGAAAAGTGGGCTAAAATTTTGAACGACAGACTAAAACTACAACAAAAAAAGTAAGAAACTAAAACCCTGTTGCAAACGCCACAGGGTTTTTTTGCCTAATGATAAAACGTTTAAGAAAACAAGCGCAATCATCAAATTGGTTGACATTACCATTTGTAAAATTATTAATAATATTTTTTATATTTTCAAAAATTGCTCCTGTTTCTTACCTTTTTTATTACTTTTGAATATGGTTAATGTTTTTTAACAATTGGAACTATTGTTATAAATAACACTAGTTTATGAGTGGGTATTAAAAGAACAAACCATAATGAAGTATATACTTAAATTAAATTAAAAGAATACTATTACTTCTTATACTATACTAAAATAAAAAAGATGAAAAATAAAAACTATTCCGCAGTTTACAGAATCATACATTGGTCAATAGCCATTAGTATGGTTTTATTATTAATTACCATCTTACTTAGGTTAACTTGGATGAACAAGAATAATGTGGCTGAGATCATACAAAACTACCTGAATACTACCGATCAAGCTTTAACGCAAGATCAACTTATTGTACTTGCCAAAAAGATTAGGCAGCCTATGTGGGATTGGCACATTTACTTGGGATATGTGTTGACAGGCCTGTTTACCATACGATTTTTTCTTCCCTTTTTTGGAGAAATGAAATTACAAAATCCATTTAATAAAGAATTAATTTTAAAAGAAAAGTTTCAGAATTGGATTTACTTAATTTTTTATGGTTGTGTGGTAATATCACTTTCCACAGGTCTATTGATAAAATTTGGATCAAAGGAATTAAAAAGTTCGATGGAAGAAATTCACTTGCTCTCAATATATTATCTGGTTGCATTTATCATTCTTCATATAGGTGGCGTATTATGGTCAGAGTTTACAAATCAAAAGGGAATTCTCTCTAAAATAGTTAGCGGTAACAGAAAAAATGACGAAAAATAAAGGTAAAAACCATCTATTTTACTGATAACAATAATAAGTAAAGCAGTAATTTTTTTTACATTGGCAAAAAAGAATAAAATTAGTTGCCATTAAATTACCTCATGAATAAACAATCAACAATAAACGGAAACAAATTGGTAAGGCAACATGTCTTAAGAAGTAACATTAAGGATTTTGTTTTCATATCTGTTGGCGTAATATTGGCTAGTATCGGTCTGAAAGGCTTTTTGTTCCCCAATAATTTCTTGGATGGAGGAGCGATGGGTGTTTCTTTATTACTTCGAATTCTGACTGGATTTAATCTTTCCGTTTTAATTGTTTTAATCAATTTGCCATTCATTTTGTTGGGGGCAAAACAAATCTCTATTTCTTTTGCAGTTAAAAGCACTTTGGCAATTATCGCCTTGGCTTCATTGGTGCACTTTATTCACTTGCCTGTAATTACTGCTGACAAATTATTAATTGCTGTTTTTGGAGGTTTCTTTTTAGGTGCCGGAATAGGATTTTCAATTCGTGGCGGTGCGGTTATTGACGGTACGGAAGTACTGGCCATTTCCGTAAGCAGAAAGTCAAGTTTAACAGTAGGAGACTTTATTGCCATATTTAATATTGTGCTTTTTGTAATTGCAGCAACAATTGTGAGTGTTGAAACTGCGATGTATTCGATGTTGACGTACTTTTCTGCCTCTAAAACAGTAGATTTTATCATCAATGGAATTGAAGAATACATTGGTGTTATGATTGTTTCTGACGATGCTGAAGAAATAAAGGAAATGATTGCTTCAAACCTGGAACGCGGCGTAACGGTGTTAAAATCTGACGGAGGTTATGGTTCAAAAGGAAATGCAATGCCCGACCGGAAAATATTGTTTTGTGTAATTACGAGACTGGAAGTTTCTAGATTGCTCTTGGAAGTCGATAAAATAGATCATGCCGCATTTGTGATTCAATATCCAATAAAAGACACCAAAGGCGGGATGATAAAAAGACGGCCATTTCATTAGAGATGTTATCAAGGAAACAAAAAAAGAGGCCGTTAAACAGCCTCTTTTTCTTGTAAATAATTATTCAAACAATTCTTATTGGGGAATGGAATTAAAGTTATTTGTGTTACTGGGTTCACAGGTTCACAGTATTTGAAGAAATTTCAACGTATTTAGCATTGTTGTTGAATTCAAAGTTTTTAAGTTTAGGTAAATTTTGTATTGACAGGCTTATTAGACCGGTAAATTTATTATTAGACAACAGCAATGTTTCTAACTTTGAAAGTTGGTTAAATTCCAATGGAATTTCTCCCTTAAATGAATTGTTTGCCAAAGAAAGCTCGGTTAAATTAACTAAGGACCCAATTTGTTTAGGAAGATTGCCGGTCATTTCATTGTCGAATAAACTTAATGTTTTTAAATGTGTTAAATTTTTTATTGCTGGGGATATTGTGCCTGTTAATTTATTGCTGCTTAGGTGCAATACTTCAAGATTTGGAATATTGTAAATAGATTCAGGTAAATTTCCGTCAATAAAATTATTGAATATAACCAATTCTTTTAGGTTTTTTAAATTTCCAATGGCTGCAGGAATTTGACCTTCCAGCTGATTCATAAATAATTGTACTGTTACCAAAGATTCGATGGTTGCAAGTTCGGTTGGAATTAAACCGCTTATTTTATTAAAACCTAAATTTAAATGGCGCAACGAAGTTAAGTTGCCAATGGTGGCAGGAATTGAACCAGTTAAATTATTCATGCTTAAATTAATTTCAGTAACCGTATTGTTTTCAACAGTTATTCCATGCCAAGATGAAACATCTTTGGTTAAATCCCAATTGATATTCCAAGTTGTGCCTTTTGTTGATTTGTGTAAATCAAGCAGTGCGTTTTTTTCTAAATCTGAAATTTGTGAATATGCGATAGGTGAAATTGCCAATATCAATGAGATTGTAAGTGCTAATTTTTTCATCGTCTTTGTGATTTAGTGATTAATTTTATAAATTTCTTATACTAAGGTACTTAAACAATTTTAAACTACCAAATTTATTTTACCATTTATTTATAATTTTTTACCATTTATATATGAAAATACGCCTTTTATTTAAATTGTTTGTTAGGATGTTCTAAAATGAAGTTGCTTTTACAAAACTTCTGACCCCAAAAAATGTTATATATTTGCATAAAAATTATAGAAAATTTATTTATGAAGTTAGCAATTTTAGCAATAGGCGCACATCCGGATGATGTGGAATTGGGATGTGGGGCAACTATTGCAAAAGAAATTTCTCTTGGAAAAAAAGTCGGAATTTTAGATTTAACCAAAGGAGAATTAGGCACAAGAGGTTCTGCTGAAATTAGGGCGGAAGAAGCAAAAAATGGCGCAAGAATTTTAGGGGTTGAAATCAGGGAAAATTTAGGTTTTGCTGATGGTTTTTTCGTGAATGATGAAAAACACCAATTGGAGATCATAAAAATAATAAGGAAATACAAACCAGAAATCGTTTTGTGCAATGCTATTGACGACCGGCATATTGATCATCCAAAAGGAAGTAAATTGGTTTCCGACGCTTGTTTTTTATCGGGTTTGGTGAAAGTTGAAACCAAACTGGATGGTGTAAAACAAGAAGCCTGGAGGCCAAAGTTTGTATATCATTATATTCAATGGAAAAATTTGGAACCCGATTTTGTGGTGGATGTTTCGGGATTCATTGACAAAAAAATGGAAGCGGTAAAAGCATACAGCTCCCAATTCTATGATCCGAACAGCACAGAGCCATCCTCGCCAATTTCAAGCAAAAACTTTTTGGACAGCGTGCTTTATCGGGCACAGGATTTGGGCCGATTGGTAGGCGTGGAGTCTGCAGAAGGCTTCAATACAGAGCGTTATGTGGCTGTAAATTCTTTTGATAATTTAGTGTAAAAATGTTTGTATAAAAACAGAAATGTTTTACATTTGCATCCGCAAGTTATATGGTGGTTGTAGCTCAGCTGGTTAGAGCATCGGTTTGTGGTACCGAGGGTCGCCGGTTCGAACCCGGTCTTCCACCCAAAATTAAAGGTCTGTATTTCAGACCTTTTTTTGTGGAAAAAATCTAAAATCTTAATTCGTAAATCCATTTGTATTAGGGATAGAGCGGTTTGTTTGAGCTCTCCCGTTTTTCGCGGGAAGCGAGCAGCGAAAGCCCGACCCGCAGGGGAACACCCAATATAAATTTATTTTGGTAAAATCTTTGTTTTTAGGTTTATTTTGATAATTTCGCCCCTTAATGTTTAAATTAAAATTGATGAAACGTATTTTTACCATAATTTCTTTTGTAATTGCTGCTGCTGCAGTGGCGCAAACTGCTAACGGTGTTGCATTTGAACAACAAAAATTGAAGCAGGCTTTGGCTTTTGGAGATAAAGCTGTTGTTGCCAATGCTATGTATTCCATTATTTTGCTGGAAGGTCCAAAAAGTGTTTATAAAGACAGTTTGGCCTATTTGTATTTTAACGATCGGAATTTTATTTCATGTTTTTTGGTGACCAACGATATTTTAAAAAGTAATCCAGGAAATTTGGATTTGATGGAAATGAACGCAATTTCCTTAGAATCTATGGGTGCAACTGAAAAAGCTGTTGAAGGTTACCAAAACTTATTTGC
>MGWK01000049.1 GCA_001800975.1 Flavobacteria bacterium RIFCSPLOWO2_12_FULL_35_11
TATTTGGATTAGAAGGTGCATACTGAATGCCGAATATCATCTGCCACCCTTCACCGCCGGAGAGTCCGGCAGTTTTCTGGGCTTGCGTCCTTTTGGCTACCCGCTGCCACGTTGTCTGTGTTGAGACTGATTGTTGTGAGAGTATGGTTTTTGTCCTCTGTTTTGATGATATACTGATATGTGACTCACCAGTCGGATTGTACTCAACCCACGTCGTATTCGACAACCCACGGCCATTTACTTTTCCATTCGACGTCTCAGAACCGGACGTCCCCTCTGTCTCTGACCCAGTCGATACCGTTGACGAATTACCATCCAACGACAATGTAAAGATGTATCCCTTACCAATATTGTCCCTGCTCTTTAAGTGTATCTCATTACCAACAATATTAACATCGGCGCTCCCGTCCCCGGACTCAACGAAAAAACCATCCGTGCGCTCTACAGATGTTACCGTCTCACCTGCATTAAGCGTTATAGCCCCCGACAGTGTCAAAAATACCGCAAAAAGCTTCCCTGTCTTCGGATGACGTGAATACATAACATCGCCACTCACATAACTCTTTGTACTCTGATAAACGCCCCCATCCCATGACCGATCATCAAGGGGAATACCATTAAGATTATCCCAATTGGGTACACACCGTATGAGTTTGAGTCGGGGATAGACTTCGGTAATACTCTTGAAGTCCGGCATATCTCCTGAGCCGCCAAACCGCCCAAACCAATTATACCAGGCGCCGTTAATACCCGCCCTGGCAGCAAAAAGACGATTCTTGTATTCCTCCTGACTGCTCGATTGGGTTATACCTACCTCATTTTTCCTGAGAAGCCCCGTATCAAATATCCGGGCATCATTTACAAATGCCGTATTTGCCCTCCCTTGGAAAAGCACATCCGGCATTAACTCGTTCTTATCTATCCGATCTTTTATTTCCTTAATCCAGTTAATGTAAATATCATAAGTCTCCATTACAATTTTTATATCGGGCCATTCTTCTCTGGTTCGCTTAAATAACTGCTTGTAAAAGGCAGCCTTTCCTTCAGAGTACGTTGCATACTCATGGGTAATAGCCCCATGCACCAAACCAGAATCCGCTCCTGTCCAGTAGGACAAACCAACTGATACGTTATCTCCCTTTTCATCTGATCGATAAAATTCACCTGCAAGCCTTGGCTCATTTATTATATATCCGCCAAAGGTAAAAGGTATACTTGTATCCTCATAACTCTTTGCCAGGTTAATAATCTCCTCAACTACCTCATCAATAACCGCTTGCTGCTGAAAATCCCACATGACGGAAAATTGAGTTGAAGCGCCTGCAGAATGGCATCCTGTCGCCAGTTGCTTCGGAAACGGGTCGTTACCCTTCCATACCATACGTTGATTATAAAAATCCTTTGCTGCATCCGAAATCGATCCTGTGGTATCTATATCTCTATTGTATCCAGATAAAACTTGTGGATAAAAGTAAGGGTCGATGAGATAAAATTTAAGACCAGCACAATCGGGATTTTTGTGATACTCTTTAGGAGTAGAGGACGGATTTATGGCAATATATTCATACCCCATCTGTTTTGCATATTTCATATCTTCGGCTGGTTTATCATGCCAGGCAATGCCGTAAAAATTCTTGTAGCCCCCCTCATCTGCGTAAGCCTTTTCGCTTAAGAAAAACATTTTTGTGAACAGTAAAAAAATAATTCCTAAGAGACTAATAGTAAATTTCATTAATTACTTCTCCTCATTTAAGATTTATAATTTGAGATTAAACAAAAAAGCCTTACTACAAAAATGTTCATTACACAAACATTTTCGACAGTAAGGCTGTCTTTTCCATAAAACCGTTGAAACAGTTTAAACGGCTTAACAAGACCCTTTCCTTTGCGCCCCCTGATTGCTCAGGGTTTGCCTTTATCGAATGTTTTTATCCTATCTAATTTTTAACCTGTATTTTTGCTTTTTTTTCCCGATACTTCTGAACATACTATACTATTTTATTTTCCTGTCAATCCCTCAAAAGAGGGATATCAATCCCGGGTAACAGTTCAGCCCATCGGAAAGGCGCAAAGCTCGCAAAGGTATTATTTTTTGGGAAGTAAAGGTTGAGAATTCCGAAAAACTTTATGATTTTACTCAGGTAGAGACGTCCCGCCGGGACGTCTCTACAAGATGTTTTTTATCATTTTTATTGTTTTTTCTTTGCGTTCTTTGCGTCTCTGCGGTGAACTGTTACCAAAAATTTAATAAAATAAATATGGCAGCCTGGCGATCTTTATTGATGATTAGGAAAAGTACCTGAAACTATACGGACACATAGTCACGGAAACCTGACATTCTTCAATGAAGACTCATGGCTTTGCGGCCTAACCTCACGACTAGTTTGCCGTTTTCAAATCTGCTTTTTAAAATTACTCTGGAATGACCCTTAGGCTGCTATTGTTATCAAACGGATTAATGACTGCGAATTATTTCTTTTCAAGAATGTACGTTAGATTATTGTGATCAGACGCAAGTTTGCCAAAAGAAACAACGTGAATTATCTTAACAAACCAGCGTTCTAGTAGCGTAAAG
This sequence comes from Flavobacteria bacterium RIFCSPLOWO2_12_FULL_35_11, assembly GCA_001800975.1. GTDB lineage: Bacteria > Bacteroidota > Bacteroidia > Flavobacteriales > Flavobacteriaceae > Lutibacter. The sequence goes on from MGWK01000049.1 coordinate 2,576, forward strand.
AAGCATGCTTTGGTAAAATTCATGCCATATTCTTCTCTGATAAAAAGCCCATGTTTTTTGCAGAACTCATGGAATTCTTTTCTAGAAAGAACTTTGTCATAAAATGTGGGGAAAGGACCCCAACCCGGTTTGCCAGCATTTCGATAACCCAATATATATTTTTGATAAAAAACATGAAACCAGAATGGTGTTATACGAGTTATGAAACCGTATGCAGAATTTCTGGCAGGAAACCTTAGAAATAAAAGTCCACCAGGCTTTAACCACCTCAAAAAATTGCTCAATACGTGTTCTGCACCGTCAATATGCTCGAGTACAAAAGAGTTATATATTATATCGTATTTATTTTCCTCTAAATTAATGTAACGTAGATATCCTATAATTGTCTCATCAAGGTCCTTTTGCTGTGTTTGCCGAATCTCTATGGTGTTTATATTGGAATCAACACCTGTGAGTGTGTATTAGATACCACTCATATCCAAAGGCCAAAAGCGTCCATATCCTGCTTCAAGAATATTCAATTGATGTCCGGAACTAGCCTTTTCCTTGATATACTTTTTAAATAACTCGCATTCTTGATTTTTGTCTTTTAAAAGCTTCAACTTCGAAAGTTTGATTAACCTCTTATTTGCTTGCATTTTCCAATAGACCTTACTATAAACTATCGGCTAGACTTTAGACAAACCACGAACTATGAACTAAGAACTAAGAACTTTACCATACACCTCTAGTGTCTTCTCCGCTATCTTTTCCCAATCATATCTTTCGGATATCATACGTATTTGCTTTTTTCTATCTTCCTCACTTAAAGGCTTATTAACAAATTCTTTTATTTTTAAAGCAAGCGCCTTAACATCTCCTGCCTTAAAGAAGCGCTCGTCTGATAATTCTACATTTCTATTGGCCGGAATGTCAGATGCAATGCAGGATAAACCAGAACCCATCGCCTCAAGTAAAACAATGGGTAAGCCTTCGTAATAAGAAGGAAGCACAAAAAGCCCTGCGTGGCTATATAACTCTTGCAGTGGTTGTCCGGTTAGAAATCCTGTTAAAACAATATTATTATTTTCCCTTGTCTTCTCTTTTAAACCAAGGCTGTATTTATCTTCATGGTCGGCACGGCCGACGATAACTAGTTTCCAATGGTCAATCGATATTTTGGATTTTGGATTTTGGATTTTGGATTGAAAATCTGAATTTTGGATTTGCTTAAATGCCTCAATTAGGTCATGAAATCCCTTCTCCTGGACAAAGCGACCAACAGCCAGGATATACTTTCCTTTTTCTAACCTATATTTTTTAAGAGTATCCTCCGATTGTAAGATTATTGGTATTGTCACACCATTGGGGATAACCGTTACCACACGGTTATATTTTTTCCTGATACTGTCGGCAATAGATTCAGAAATACATATTATGCCATCAGCCCATTTGCTACCTAAACTCTCACCAAGTTTTAAGATAACTTTTGCTAATTTACCCCACTTCTTTCTTTGATAATCAGGGCCATGATTGGTCATTACTACCTTGAGACCCAAAAGCCGCGCAAGTGGTATAAACAGAGACGGACCTATTGCATGAATGTGGAGAATATCGGGAGATAATCTTCTGGCGACAAAGACCCCCATAAATGTATGCAGAAATGTTTCGAGGAATTTATTCTTTAGGCAGAACAAGGGGAGCAGTTTCACACCTTTGTATGTATCAATATCCGTGTTAATATACGGCTTTCTTGTTATGACAATAACTTCACACCCCAATGTAACCAGTTGTGGATAAAGATTTTCGCAATGAACCTCTACACCGCCCTGTACGTTGGGAAATCCACGAGTACCGAGAACGGCTATTTTAAGTTTAGAGTTAGAAAAAAACATAATCACCACGAAGAACACGAAGAGCGCGAAGAAAAACTAAAGAATGAATCTTTGTATACCATCTTTTAACAATCTAACGTTAAAATTTATCAGCAGACCGACCTTTACCCTGGCAAGTTTCATATAGGTAAGGATCTGTGCCTTGTGTATATCGGAGACCTTATCTACACTTTTGAGTTCGAGAATAAGACATTTTTCTATATTGGGGGGTATCCACTTGACGCAAGTGACCACAACATATAGTATGTATGGGTATGAGCGATTATCTGCATATAGGGGGTACTTGCGTCAAGTGGATACCCCCCTTTCTATAAAAACATCTAACCTATACCCACAATCCAGATAAATACCCTTGTATTCTATAGGTAAAGGAGGCTGAATTTCAAAAGTAATGTTGGCTAATTTCAGTTCTCTGGCGAGACAGTGTTCATAAGCTGATTCCAATAACCCAGGTCCCAATACTCGATGCACCTCTATTGCACAGCCGATAACTCTATTTGATAACTCATCAACATTCACTTTATACCCTTTGTGTTCTTTGTGGTAAAAGAAATTTTATCTTACTTTTTTATCTCATAAAAGCTTCGTGTCCTTCGTACTCTTCGTGGTAGATAATATTTTGATGCTACTTCGGCAAGCACAATTCAGGTTCTTTATTCATCATAACACGTAGTTTATTTTTTACAATCCACTTCATTGGAATACGTATATGCTTCTTTATCACAGGCGCTGCATTACCCACCATCCAGCACTGTTTATCGCATGTATCAACGGCGCTACGAACCGCATCTGCCTTTTTGCTATGCCAGATATCATCAAATGAGCTTTCTTTAATATTTCCCATAGGCATTTTACAGTTCATGCCATTGCAGGGAAGAACGTCCCCTGATGGGTCTATAAAACATGATTCGGAACCCATTTCACATTTTAGAAACCTATTGCCACCATAGATGTAATTCATAAGACCAAAATTAAAATATGCGCGGAACCATTTCTTAATAGATTTCGACTTTAATAATTCTACGATCAGCTTGGAGAACTCTTTACACACCACATCTTTATTTTCAATGCGGTTATCCAGTTTGTAAAAATAGTGTGAGTTGTGAAGCGTTGCAGTGGCGAACTCATATCCAAGCGCATTTGAAAGTTCATATAACGGCAACAGATCCTTGCAATTCATGTCCTGTACGGTCATCCCAAATCCAATATCCTTAATACCCATCCTGCGTAATGCCAGCAGAGTTCTGAGTCCTCTGTCAAAACCATCAGGTATCCTCCTGATTGTATCATTAGCCTTTTGTAACCCTTCTATACTTATCCGTATTCCAAGATCGGGGTATTTTTTACACAATTCTATAATCTTTTCCGTAAAAAACCCATTGGTACTGATAACGATTCGTTTTGTTTTATGACGTATTATTTCAACAACATCAGCTATATCACGCCTTACAAACGGTTCTCCGCCCGTTATATTGATAAATCGTAATCCAGAAGGCAATTTCTCTATGTCTGTTAAGGTAATTTCTTCATTTGCTTTTGTAGGGTAGTGCCAGACATTACACATATTACATTTCGCATTGCACCTATAGGTAAGAATAATGCATATTTCTTTAGGTGAAGATATTTGTTTATTTACGCTCATAAGAATTTGATACTCTCCTCAAACACAAGTTCAAAAGCCGTTCAATCAGTTCAAACCGTTCAAACCGATTTGTTGGGTGCGATCTGTCTGCCTGTGCGTATCCGCACGCAGACAGGCTTCACCCAACCTGATTATCACCCCAGCGATAGTCAATTGCGACCTGCTGTTGAATTAGTTTCCCTTTACACCTTTTTAATAATCCCAATATAATGCGTATCAAAAATCTTCAGCTTTTCAAGTAAATATTTTAAAACCCATTCCAACATGGATAAAATGTTCATCTTGTGTAAGTATTTGTTTTATCCCACTTTCCTGCCTTACTACAATTGTAGTAAGGTCAGTAAAAGAAATGAAAGGCTTGTCCTTAAATCGTATTTCAGACATTATTTCTGGAATTCTCCATAAAGAGCTTCTTCGATTTCTTTTGCAGATAATGAATCACCGGAAAGACATCCAGAAACTCTAAGAATAGGGTCTTCGTTCTTTTTTCTTTTGTTTCTGAGAAACTCTATAAAATCTAAAACTTCTTTCAATTTAGATTCTGGTAATTCTTCTAAAGTTTCAATGATTCTCTTTTTGTACACTACTTGAGTTCTCGACATTTTATACCCTTAAAATAACATTTTAATTCGTAAATCTCCAAACAAAATTCTTTATAACTCTCCAACCTCCCGCCTTCTTCTCTTCCCAACTCCTTTTTGTTTTTCATCTGTGTCCATCCGTGGTTCACATTCAACTCTTCATCTCCCCAATACGCTATTATAAATTTCCATAAGTCTTCGATAGTGCTTTTCTGCATCGAATTCTCGCACCACAAATTCTCTTGCATTTTTACCCATCTCAACTATCTTCTCAGGTTTATTTATTAAATACTCAATTTTTGAACGTAAATCCTCGGAATTTCCTGGTTCAAAAGTTAATCCTGTCTCATTATCCTTGACCAACTCAGGGATTCCACCGATTCTCGCACCAATAACTGGCTTACCCAAAGCAAATGCTTCAATTACAGAACGCGGATTATTCTCATACCATTCAGAAGGAAGAATGAAAAACATAGACTTTCTAATCTCATTTTTCAATTCTTCCCCTGTCTTATACCCTAAAAATTCAATATTTCTATTCCCTGCATCAAATGCTCTTCGTTTCAAATCTTCTTTAATCGGTCCTTCACCAATAATCTTAAGCTTTATCTCTAATCCTCTCATTGCCTCAATTAATGTAAATAGACCTTTTTCCTTTGAAAGCCTGCCAAAATAGACAATGGAATTTTCTTGCCAATCATATTGAGGCTTGTAATCCTCAAGGTTTACGAAATTCGGCAAATAAACAATATTTCCTTTGAATCCCATCTCTTCTAATTTTAATTTTAAAAATCTACTTGGCGAAATAAAAACATCAACCATATCATAAATTCGGAGAATCCTATGATGTAAATACATCTCTATGGTATTTAGTAAACTCTTTACCCTTGAGTCTTTAACACATGCTTTGAGAAAACAATAATAATATCGTCCATTTTTACAGGCTTCACATATTTTCACATCTGCTAACATAGAATAAAAAGCACAAACCATTTTGTAGTCGTGAAGAGTCAGAACAACAGGAATATTAAATTTCTTAATGCTATGCAAAATCGAAGGTGAAATTTGATGATGAATGTTATGCAAGTGGGCGATATCTGGTTTTTCTTTTTTTATTAACTCTTCAATATTTATCTTCGCTTCAAAAGAATATAAAAGTTTCAGCGATGCAACAATGTTATTTTTTAATCCACTTTGTTCATAGTCAACATTAGAAACAAAATATTTCTCGTATTCGGAGGGAACATTTTGGGGATGCTGCATAGAAATGAATACTACTTCATGCCCTTTTTTCTTAAGAAGCTCAGCCGTCTCAAAAAAAACATATTCAGAACCACCCTTAAGATAAAAATATTTATTTGCAAGGAGAATTTTCATTTTTGAAATCTTAATTTTTCGCTAAATTCTATTATAGTAACGGCATTAAATTATTATACATTTTAAGCAATCATATAGTTGTATAATAAGGATAATCACATATTTTATGTTAAGTTATTTATTACCGTTACTATAAGACGCTTCACCTAATACGACTACAGTTTCAGAAAAATATTTTAATACAGGAAATATTTTTATTTTTTTTATTCCAACTTGTTTCATTTCTTGATCAATATCCTTAAATGATACTGGATACCAAGGAATTCCAGCAGCAAGACGTTTCTTTCTTCTTAATATTTCTTGAAGAGAATTTTTCAAGTAGTAACTAAAAATAAAATATTTTTTACCTACCCTTTTGAATTCCATTAAAACTCGTTTTCTGACTTCAGGTGGAGTGTGCCCAAAAAATCTTAAAGACACTACAGCGTCAAAATGACTGTTCGCGCAATCAATCTTTTCAGCATCCAACACTTGAAATTCTGTTTGACCGTTCATGCCTATTCTTCGAGCATTTTCCCGAACCTTATCGATCATTTCCGGCGAAATATCACCACCCATAACCTTATACCCCTTTTCGGCAAGAAAAATTGATATTCTTCCTGTTCCACATGGCAAATCTAAAATTTCTGAAGCAGCAGGTAAAGCGATATATTTTATTGCCTTCTCTATTGCTGATTTTTCTAAAAAATTAATTACCTTCCCTCTAATTGAATAGAATCTTTTACTATCATATTCGTTAACTATCTTAGAATCTTTATAAGCAGAACGTGCTTTATAGTCCATATTCTTTCTCCTGAAATTATTTATTGAAAAGTTTCAGATATCTTTCAGCACTATTTTCAACATTAAAAGTTTTATTGGCTGTTTCGACACAATAAGTTTTCATATCTGGATATTCATTAATCGCTTGATTGAGTCCTTTTATTAATCCGTCAGTAGTCCACGAAAGAAAACCGGTCTTTCCTTGAATAATAATTTTTTCTGTTCCAGGAACAGGTGTCGTTACTATAGGGACCCCAATATTTAACAATTCTATCCAAGTAAGCGGAGGAGCTAGAATAACCCTTTTGTTCAGCACCGGTGAGAAAAACACATGGCAGCATCTTCTTAAATCTTGAAAATCGTCAACACTCGTTGGCTTAACTATAATTCGATTATCGTGATCAGAAAGCCCTGAAAACCTGTTCTCAAAACTCTCTGGCTTAAAAGAAAAAAAGAATGTTGCTTTTAAACCATTATTTAAAGCCTCTTTGGCAATTTGATAAGCATACAAGAAATCTCTCCTATTAATCTGCTGTATATAACCAGACCAAAGAATTAGCGGTCTATCTGGAGAAACCCCCAGTCTTCTTTTTATCTCTGTTTTCTCCGCATCGGAGGTTACTAATTTATTATTTTTATAAACACCCCATGGAATAACACAGATATTATTTGGATTAACCCCGATACTAATCAGTTTTTTTTGAAATATCTCATTGTACGGCACAACTGTAAGCCCTGAAACACGATAGCTTACTTTGAGATAAAAATTGTAGAGAAATTCAGGTGATTTTCCTTGATAAGCCATTGCTGAGACAGTAACAGATATCTTCGCATCCTTAACAATTAAACGATTAATAATTCCCATGTTATCCATTAAATGGATGTGCTGGCACGGATTTTCCCTAAAAAAGGAACGCATTTCGTGGCGTATCTTTTTAATATCTAATACCTTCTCTATTACACCTAACCAACTTGGAAAAGCACCCTGTTTCCAAAATATTCTTCTTTTCTTGTTTGAAGATGGAGTCTCCAAAAAGGTGGGTGATAAAAATTTTATGACAACATTGCACCCGTTGATGGAATATCGCTCTTCCTCGACATCGTGATTTCTGATTGAAAAAATAGTAATCTGTTTTAAGCTTCGGGCGAGTAAAGGGACCAAATCTACCCAAAAATTCTTATCACCAGAACTCTTTTCTCTCTGAAAATTTAGACCAATCAAGCCCAAGTGTTCTATCTTCATTAAACTTAATCCCAAAATAACAAATAAAAAAGTTACAAGAATTTATAAAATAAGAGCATTGCTTGGTAATAAATCAACAGTGAAAATAAAATATTTTTTATTCGGAAGATAAATTCTTCTTGTATTTCGTTGAGGAAACTACAGATGTTTTTTAAATTCTTTATATCTGGACTCCCAAGAATTATTTTTCATAAATTGATCGAATAAACCCCGATCTATCGATCCTAATTTATTTTCGCCTTTGTATAGAGAATCTTTAACCAACTTTACAAATTCTTCATCTGTATGAGCGACACATACATATTCATTGTATTCGAGAATATCTGGCAAAGCAGTAGATACAACTGGTTTCCTGAAATATAAATATTCGAAAAGCTTAGTAGGAAATACACCTTTTCCACGCTCATTTAACAGGTAAGGAATAATGAACACATCCATATGCCTCATGTATATCGGTAAAACTGTGTAATGTTTCCAACCTAGAAAAACAATGTTATTAAGGTTTAGTTTTTTCTTTGCTTCCGGTGTCTCTCTTCCTATCAATACAACTGTGCCTTCGTGTATATCTTTTGCCAATTTTCTAACAAGATCAAAGTCAAAACACTGATGGAAACCACCAATGTAACAAATCCTATAATTACCAATATTCATCAAATCTCCGGGAATCACGGCATCTTTTATTCTATTCCTATCATAATTCTCAATATCTATTCCTTGAGGTATGCGAACTATATTTTTATTCAATTTCATTTTTTCATTGAAAATAGTTATTGAATCCGCAATAACTAAATCTACCTTTTCTGCTATGTTTTTATCATTACGACTTGTTTCCGCTGGATAATTTCTGTTAAATTCAAATCGCTGAACGCAATCATATATCTTTTTTTTAGCCGGAATTTTATTAAAAATATCGTTGACATAACTTGCGGGATGGCTAACAATAATCGAATCAAAATACTCTATTTTATATTTCCTCATTATTTTTTTTATCTGAAAAAAAACCAACTTGGAATTAATAAATCGAAAAATCCCCTTTTGAAAAGGGAAAATTATTAATTGAATAAAATGTAACCTTTTCTCATTGGTCAGACTTTTTTTTATATTCCTGACTGAAATAAGCCTTTTGATGAATGCTTTAACTATTACTCTGATTCCGACAGTTTTAGGATTTATTCTTTCAATATAAAACACATTGAAATCTTTAACTAAAAAATCTACTAATGTTTGCTGTCTTTGTCTATTCAACTCCCAATCTCGAACAGAAAATGAGCCAAAAATTAAGATATTTTTCATATCCGTTAAAAATCTGTCTAAGCCATGAAACTGTAAGTAATTTCTTTTTTTGAAATGTAAAAGAAATACCTATAATCTTGTTGAGTATCGCTTGAATGTCGCTTGCCTAACGCCATCGGTTCAACTGCCACCCAAGTGCAACAGGGTCGTATATAACGAGTTGTTATGCCAAATAATTTGTCACAATGCCAAATTTCATTCCCCTTCATATAGTTCTTTTTAGTCAGCATTTTATTTTTTTACGAAGAAAAATATATGTACCTTTATTAAATATATTCCTGTACACTGGTTTTAAAACATTCTTCAGAACCTGCATCAAGGATTTTCCATGGATGGCATACAAATATTGGATACTTAGTGGAATTTTAACTTGCTCAAATCCGGCTATGTTTGCCATTGTAATTATTGAGTTATAAGTAAAACAATTTATATGTTCAAGTGGAGCAACTGCGTTTAAAGAGTTCCGAGAGCTTTTTGGCGCTGTCCAGTCAGAAATTTTAAGTTTCTTTTTAATGCCAGCGCCGTTAGGCACACTTATTTTTAACAGACCCTCAGGTTTCAATGTTTTTTTCAGATAGCTCAGCGTATCCAGGGGCTCAGCAATATGCTCAAAAACCTGCCCGGTGTTGATAAAGTGAAAGTCATGATTTGGTAGTTCTTCCCAACTAATCACTTTTATGCCATTTGACTTGGCATGTTCAATTCTAGTCTCTGATAACTCGGTTCCGTAAGATTCGCAACCCATGACTTTTGCAATCTGACACCATATTCCCCACCCCATGCCAAAATCAAGAAACTTAAGTTGACTAGGTATCATGTTGAAATAAGCAATTAACATTAACACCTCTTGCGAGTAAGATAAGTAATCTTCAATAATAGTATTCTGTTGCGCTTCGTAAGACTTTACCGGATCGATCCACTCTTCATATATTTTTCTCATTAAGAAATCATTTGGTATTTCTTCCTGGTAAATTAATCCGCAATAATTACATTCATTTAAAATGAATTCAGAATCACCCAGGTATTCAAATTCAATCCTCCCCTGAGGAATATAGAAGGACTCTAAATATTCTTTAATTGGTGGTTTTGAAAACTGGCATGAATATATTTTTTTGTGCTTTTCCGATTTGCAAGCTAGGCAGAATTGGCGCTTCATAAAATAAGAAGTACTCATGGTTGAACCTCGGCGCAGGTTTTACAGCAATCAAACAAAAATTCTTTCCTTAAAAAAAACATTCTTAGTTTTTTTCTAAATTCGTTATTCCAAACAATTTTGCCCTCTTGGAATAAATTTCCATATTCCTTACTTGTACCCATAGCCCGGGAACATCCAGCCGTATTCCCTTCTATATCAACCCCGATCCAATTCCATAATGGTTTACATATCCTCGCAGGCTTTTCTAAGCCTTTTTGAACCAATTTTGGCCAGCTAACTTGAATTTTATTCTTTTTTCTTTTCCATTCCGACAGTTTTGCAACAACTTCTTCATCATCAGTAGTTAATATTCCCGTATAATCATTATAGTTGTCGTGCGGTATCAAATTGTGGAGATATAAACATTCAGCTTTTGTTTCTTCAGCAAATTTAATGATTTCTGGTGCACGATTAAATAAATCACGCGTAAGTACAAAGCCAAGAGAAATATAGGGTTTTGTTGATCTCCGTTTTTCTACCAATAGTTGAATACCTTTAAGAACGTTGTCAAATGTATTTTCATTCCCTCCGCATGTTAATTTATAATTTATAGAATCTAAAGAATTGACACTAACAAATATGCCGTTAAATTCTGCATGTAAAATGTCATCGATTCTATCAAGCAAAAGCGTCCCGTTCGTTATAATGCTTGTTTTCATTGGGCGCTTCTTAAATTCTGCGGTAATTTTAAATAAATCTTCAACCAGCAAAGGTTCTCCAAAACCAGCCAGACTCAGATGGGCAGCTTTTGGGAAATATTGAAGTATCTTCTTCGCCTGCTCAAATGACATGTCCGATCTTTGATTTAAATACTTACTCGACTCGAACTGTTTGAGACACCACTTGCATGATAAGGTACATCTATCTGTAACATAGAGACAAATCTGTGTTGGGTCATTTTTACACACATCGGATTTTGTTCCCCAACGTGCGACAGAATAATTTTTAAGTTGTTGCAAGGAAAAAAAACTCATAAAAAATTATCCTTTACGATAATTTTCATCGGATTTCATAAATAAAAAATAAAATACTTGGTTAGTCACACTATCTTTAGGACTTTTCAACAAACACATGGGTACTTCTCGTGTTCAAATAATGTTTATACCCGGTTTCGGATATATTGTATATAACTCGAGAGTTATCTCGAACAATTAATCCATTATATATCCCTAATAATCCCCAAAATATATGGCTATATGCTAAACCATTATCGGTCATACTGAATACAATAAAACCAACGAGTGTAAGAAATGAAACTTTGGCAAAATCGCTCCTCTTTAAATTTTTCACTGCAAAAACAAGATTGCTAAATAATAAAATTAAATAGCTTAAGCCTCCAAAAATTCCAGTTTCAGCGAACATTCTCATATAGTCACCGTGAGCAGCAACTCCAGTACCACCAAAACGAGACGATGTTAAGTCCATAAATGTTTCAAGCCCGCTACCGAATAAAGGATGGGCTTTAAAGATACTGAGTCCATAGAAAAATAATGTAGACCTTCCCTCAGCGGAACTGTCTATTGTCAACCGCGTCAAAATTTGGCCAGACATGACAACAAAAACTGGAATTAACAACAGGAGGAAAAAACCAAGCAATCTTTTGGATTTAAATAAGAAAAGAGAAAAAACTACCTGAGCAACAACAGCTATCCAGGCAATTCTAGTAAAAGTTAGAATCAAATTTATAAATAATAGAACAAATCCACATATGTATACTTTCTTTTTATTTTTAAAAAGATAATAAATAATCAACGGCAATAAAGTTAAAATAGCAAATGCATAGATTGAAGGATGCATAAAACTGGCATGTATCCTACGAAAACTACCGACAACAGTAATATTGTGATAAACAACTCTCGTAATTGAATGCGACCTAAAAATATTAAAATTGGTTAAGTATTCAATAATACCATAAATTGATAACACAAAAAAAATAAAGACAATGAAACTAAATATTTCTTTGTCAGCATTTTTATTTTTAGTAATCATAAAGTATGCTAAAAAGTAAAGAGAAATTGCTGAATATATTCCAATGAAACCCCTAATAGACGTTAACAAATTTATTGAAAATGGTATAGTTAAGAACAAAATAAAGGGAAATAAGAACATCGGATATATTAAACTTTTGTTCCAGTATTCTTTTTTTACTTGGAGAAAACTCCTTAATTTAAAATAAAAGGTCAAAATCAACAGAAATTGAATAACTCCCAGCAAATTAAAGCTTCTGTTCGCAGATATTGGAATATTAAATTTACTTGAAAACTCAACAAAAAAAATATAAATCAAAAAATAAAACTTTATAATAGCCTGTTCACTTTTCAAACTAATAATTACATAAATAATTGCAGCCAAAATAGCAAATGCAATATTGAACTGAAACAGTAAAGAAACAGCAAATATAATTGATAGGAGGACTGTCACAAAAATATTTATTTTCATTTTTTAGATCATTAAAGCAACGGTTTTCTGGTTTTAATAATAACCTATATTAAATCTTGAATAGTATCTTTCTGGAAATAAGTATTGCACCCTTTAAATATTTTATATTTAGTGTTAAATAAAATGCCTTGATAAAACTTAAAAAAGCAAGTTTTGTATCACTAACATTGTATAAAAATATTAAGCCTCGATTATAATAATGCACGGCCTTAATTCCTCTTGCTACGTTGTTTATATTATGTTTTCCCAATATTTTATTATGTCCAAGAACGAGAGCTTCCTTTTTATTGGTTATGCAATTAAGGTTTCTAGAAGACGTATATCTAACTAATAATTCTGCAACAAATTCAAATAGGCAAATCTTGCTTAACCTAATATATAAATCCCAATCTTGACAACTCGGGAAAGTTTCATCAAAACCATTTATTCTTTTAAGATAGATACTCCTTACAAGTATTGTTGAAGCTGTTCCAATACAATTCCATTCCAGTATTTTTAAAGAAAGATTTCCACGTTCTTTGGGAATGACTTGTTTATTTATCTGTCCATATTCGTCTACATGTTGAAAACCGGTATAAACGACACCTAAACTATCGTTTGATTTATGAAACACATTTAATTGTTTCTCGATTTTTTCTGGTAGCCATTCATCGTCACTATCCAAAAAGGCTATATATTCACCCATCGATGCCCTTATACCAGTATTTCTAGCAGCCCCCCCTCCCTTATTATAGGGGTGTCTTATGTACTTAATCCTATCGTCCTTAAAATTCCGTACTATTTTCTCGGTATTATCGGTAGATCCATCGTCAACGACCAGAATTTCTAATTTTTTGTAAGTTTGGTTTAATACACTGTTTATTGCTCGTGCAATAGTTTTTACTCTATTATACGTAGGAATAACTACCGAAACTAATTTCTCCATATCTCCCTCGACATATCCGTCTTAATATTTCAATTACCTTTCCCCATTTTCATGAGGACAAGTCTTAATTCAAGCGGCTTAGGCATAAATAACTTTCTTAATGCCTTTAAATTTAAAAGTCTTTGCTTCTTCTTTAAACTTTAGAGACGCATCCTCTAACTCTGGCTTTCTAAAGATTTCCCATAAACTATCTTCTTCCTGGTCGATAATATTATCTATTGCCCCTTGTTCTACCGCATAATCTAAATAATCCATGATACAATCACTTAATGAATCAAGGGCATCTTCTTCGTTTTCTCCATGACTTGAAATAGAAAAATCCAAACATCTTACCACGACAACGCCGTCTTCTTTTGTTAATAGGATATGAAGACGTAAAAATGGAATATTCTCAATACTTCCAATTAATGCTTTTATAGGTTTCATTCAAGGTCTCCTATTAAATTTTTAAGAAATTCATTTGTTCCGAACTTCCAGGACATTATTTCTCCAACTTTTCTATGTGTACGACAACGAAGTTTCCCCGCCCTCGATAAGATAATGTATAGCCCTTTCAGGGCTAAAAATATTATCAAATCCTTATCCCAGGGCTGTCGCCCTGGACTATACTCTGTCAGCCCTTCGAGCTTTACCTCAAAGAGAAAAGCTCTCTCCCTTAATTCAATGACATTGCCCTCGGCGGGAGAGGTTAGGGGAGGGTGAGATAAACAATATTTTCTTATTAATTCTAACACTCCCTGAATATTTAAGAACGAATCTGAACTGGTCATACGTGTACGAGGCCATGTTTTATCTCTATGAACATTCTCAATTCCCAGTCAGTCTTACATGAAGATACTGCTTTAATATACGGCAGGTGATGTGCTCTATTAGGACTATTAGAGTACCGGTTAAAATCTTCCATAAACTCTTCGGCATAATCTTTTATAGCCTCCATCATGTCTTCGATAGCTTCTTCATGTGTGTTCATTTCTGTTACAAGGTCTAATTCAGGACAGTAGGCACAATATTTCACTCCATCAAGGGCTAATAAAACAGAAAGCATCTTTTCTTGTATCAGTATTCTTGGCTCTTCCATAAATTACCTCACTTTCTGTTTCGCTTTTTAATATTACCTAAATTCTGCAATGGGACACAGATAAATGCTGATTTACACTGATTTTTGTTCTTTTTAAATCGAGATACCAAATTAAACTATTGGTATCTGTAATATAAATAGGTAAAAAGTGGGGTATGCACTTGACGGCACCTGGTAGCATATGTAGTATATGAGGCGGTACTCAAAATACAATATATTGGGGTAGGTGTCATCAAGTGCATACCCCACTTAGGTAAATTACTACTATGCATTATTTAGCATTCAAATATTTTATTTGTTTTTTAAGCCCCTTCTCCCAAATAAATTTGGCTTCATCAACATCCTCGTCTTTTATAACAAACCCTTTCCATAATCCTCGGAGAGGGATATTCTTTTTCCCTA
>MGWK01000050.1 GCA_001800975.1 Flavobacteria bacterium RIFCSPLOWO2_12_FULL_35_11
AAAATCGACAATTATGGGACGAAATTAAAATTTCAAATTATACATTTTCCCAAGTTTACAGCTCAACCTCCATTGGGAGCCAACCTAAATTAACGAGTATTGTATTGAACAGTGAATTAGATTCAATATTTATCGAACCTAAATATGCAAACAACATTCCCATAGAAGAGTTTATTTATTACGGCACTGTTGAGGATGTTTTTCAGTTCATAGAATGGATTACAGCTTATTATGAAGATATCATTAATTCTAATCAAAGTAATATGAAAGGTGCTGAATTTGCTATAACATATGATGAAACTAATCACTATCCTACTGAAATAAAGTGCAGAGGAAATTATTTTGAAACTGTTGATGGAGGGTTAAGTATACATATTATAATTAGTGATTTTGAAGTTAATCAATAGCAATATACTAATTGAGATAGATTAACTACATATAAGTTGTATATAATTTATACTCAAATCATATTTAGTACAAATCGACAAATATTCAATAATAATATGGCGACGGCGGAAAAATCTCCGATGTTGAAGTCGCACAAAACACAATTCAAAACCGTTGGCAACAATTCCACATAATACTTCAATTCAATAATTAAAAAATAAAAATTATGAAAAAATGGATTCTAATACTGTTATTAGCAAGTTTAACGATAAATTGTTCATATGATGATGAAGTCAATATTAATCAACAATTAATCGGAGAATGGAAATGGATTGAATCTTCTGGAGGAATTCAAGGAGAAATTTTAAACCCTCAAACAACAGGAGAAAATAGAAATATTGAAATTACTTCAGATAAAATTAAATATTATACAAACGGAATTTTGACATCAGAATTTGATTATTATTTACAAAAAGGAGAATCAATCAGGACTAATGAAAAGACAGATTTAATGATTTACGAGAATGACAGAAAACAATCAATAGTTCTGAATGGAAACAAGTTGATTTTATATGATGAGTGTTATGATTGCTACCAGAATGAATACATAAAAGATTAAAAACTGCTTGCAAGCCGTATATAATTTATGCTCAAATCGGATTTAGTACAAACTGACAAACATTCAATAAAAATATTGCTTCGGCGGAAAAATCTCCGATTTTTACGTCGCACAAATCATAATACAAACACGTTGTAAGCAAGCTGTCAGAAAAATGCAATGATAAATAAATCAAGATCTTTTATCATTTGACAAAGTTATGATAAGAAAATGCGATTATTTTATCATAATGAATTATCTTTGTAAAGAAAATTAACATTTCTATACATAATGGAATCTGAAAAATTAAAAAAGCTACCTCTTAAACAAGATATTGAAACAAAAAAAGTTCTTAAAAAATTAGCTTCAGCTCACAGAGCATTAGCTGAATTAAAAGGAATCGTTTCAAGTATTCCGAATGAAAATATTTTAATCAATACTTTAGGACTTCAAGAGGCTAAAGATAGTTCTGCAATTGAAAATATTATAACAACTCACGATGACATATTTAAAGCCGAATTAAATCTTGACGGTTTCAAATCATTAAATGCCAAAGAAGTTCAGAATTATATCTCCGCACTAAAAAAAGGATTTGGATTAATTACAAAAAATAAAATTTTAACTAATAATGATATAATTGCAATACAATCCGAATTAGAGAAGAACAATGCTGGATTTAGAAAAGTTCCAGGAACAGCTTTGAAAAATTCAACAACTGGAGAAATTATATACATACCACCACAAGATTATGATACAATTCTAGATTTAATGACAAATTTAGAACAATACATCAACGATGAAAGTATGTCTGAGTTTGACACATTAGTCAAAATGGCTATAATTCATTACCAATTTGAGAGTATTCATCCTTTTTATGATGGAAACGGAAGAACTGGGCGAATCATTAATGTATTATATTTAGTAATGAACGATTTACTAAATTTACCTGTTCTGTATTTAAGTCGTTACATTATTGAGCACAAAGCTGACTATTATAAACTATTACAAGAAGTCAGAGAAACTGACAACTGGGAAAATTGGGTGATATATATATTAGATAGTGTAGAACAAATTGCAAAAGAGACAATTATACTCATTGGGAAAATTAGAGATTTAATATACGAATACAAAAACTTATTGAGAAACAATTACAAATTTTATAGTCAAGATTTATTAAACAATTTATTCAAACATCCTTATACAAAAATTGAATTTATTGAGAACGATTTAGGAGTTTCGAGAATTACAGCTTCAAAATATCTTAATAGATTAGCAAAAGACAAAGTACTTAAAAAACAAAAATTAGGAACAGGAAATTATTATATTAATGAGAAATTGATTAAAATTCTAACTCTAAAAGAATAAGTACTTTGGCTAACAACGCATATAGCAAATTGCTTAATTCTTGCAAATAGAAAAATTTTAGTACATTTAAACTAATTAACAAATAGTGGAAAATTTCGGTTTTAAACCCGCAACTTGCCATATCCAAAACCGTTATTCCCCTAAAAAAAATGAAATTATATTCAGTATATTATGCAAGTGAAAAATTCTAAAATTTCTAAATAAAAAAATGTCTCAACTACTTAAATATAGAGAAAAATTAAATTTGACTCAAGAGCAGTTGTCTGTCAAGGCAAGCGTTTCTGTAAGAACAATTCAAAGAATTGAGGCTGGCAGAGAACCCAAAGGATACACATTAGAAGCATTGTCTAAAGCATTAGGTATTATTAAAGATGAATTACTTGAAAATAATAATGAACAACCTAAAAATAACAACCAATTAATTAAATTTATTAACCTATCCTCTTTATTCCTCATCTTTTTACCACTAGGAAGCATCATCACTCCGATCATAATTATGTATTGGAAAAAAGAAATTAACGCTATAACTAAGCAAATCGTTTCTATTCAAATTTTATGGACATTAGCTTTTCCTGTTATTGTATTGACAAGTGCTTTTGTAGGAAAATGGCTTTCTTTGAGTAATCAAATACTTCCATTGACAATGGTTCTGTTATTCGTTGCCAATTTGTATATTATTATACGTAATGCCGTGGAAATTAACAAAAACCAGAAACTTTTTATAGGTCTGAATTTCAGTTTTTTATAAACCTGTCGGCTAATTGTCACGTTATTGTCAGGCTTATTTGAGGCTTTTTCTTTGTTGAAAAATTTAATATTGCATCCATAAAAAATTAAACTTATTACACAATGAAAAAGTATTTATTATTCATCCCTTTATTATTTATCACTACACTGCTTACTGCTCAAGTTGACAGAAAATCAGATTTATACAAAACAATTATTTCAAAAGACAGTTTGCTATTTAATTTAGGTTTCAATACTTGTGACATTAGTCAATTCGAAAATTTATTAAGCGAAAAATTTGAATTCTTTCACGACAAAGACAGTATTTCAGATAAAGAACAATTTCTTCACAATCTTCGAAATGGTTTGTGTATCTCGCCAACAACATTCCAATCAAGAAGAGAACTATTGCCAGAAAGTACTGAAATTTACCCACTTTACAAAAGAGAAAAACTTTATGGAGCAATCCAAATTGGAGTTCATCAGTTTTTTGAAACAATAGAAAATCGAAAAGAAGTATTTGGAAGTTCTGCTAAATTCACTCATTTATGGCTTTTAGAAAATGGCGTATGGAAACTTACAAAATCTTTAAGTTACGACCATCAAATTAATTTGCTTGATATAACAAAATCATCAATTTTTGATGATGATAAAGAAATTGAAAAATGGCTTATCGAAAATAAAGTTCCAACTCTAGGAATTGGTTTAATTCATGATGGTAAATTGCAACAAGTTAAAGTATTTGGAGAGCTAAAAAAAGGAATTAGCGCACCATATAATACAATATTCAATGTTGCTTCATTAACAAAACCAATCACAGCAATTGTCACTTTAAAACTTGTTAGTTTAGGTAAATGGAATTTGGATGAGCCAATTTACAAATATTGGATTGACCAAGATATTGCAAAAGACCCAAATTTAAAGAAGCTAACAACAAGACATATTTTAAGTCATCAGACAGGTTTTACAAATTGGCGTGGTAATAATAAAGATGGAAAACTGCATTTTGAATTTAAACCAGGTTCAAAATATCAATATTCTGGTGAAGGTTTAGAATATCTAAGAAAAGCATTAGAAAATAAATTTCATAAAACACTTGACCAATTAGCAAATGAATTAATTTTTAAACCATTGCAAATGAATAATACCGAGTTTTTTTGGAGCAAAAAAACCGACGAAAGCAGATTTGCAATCGGATATAATAATAAAGCAATTGCATACGAAACCATAAAAAATAAAACTGCAAATGGTGCAGATGATTTATTAACAACAATTGAAGATTATGGTAAGTTTTTAGTTAGCGTTATGAATAGTGAAGGATTATCAAAGGAAGTTTTTGATGATATGACAACCAATCAAGTTGAAACTAAAAATGGAAAGTATTTTGGATTAGGTTTTGAAATTTACGATTTAGGTAATGGGGAAATTGCACTTTCACACGGTGGAGCAGACAACGGAGTTCAAACAATTGTATTTATATTTCCAAAATCAAAAAAAGGAATACTAATTTTTACAAATGTTGATGATGGTTATAAAGTTTATGAAAAATTACTAACTCATTATTTGGGTAAAAACGGAAAAAAAATAATTGAAATAGAAACAAAACAATAACTACGCACAACAATGGGTGAAAAAAATTGCTTAATTCAATAAAATAGAATGTTTCTAATACAAAAAAACAATATATTTAAACATCGGAAAAATACGGTTTCAAAATCGCAACTTTTCTTACCCTAAACCGTTGTCGCCAATGGTATGACGACCGCTTGGGAGTGAAAGAGTTAAGTTAACAAAGCAAACACTTAACAACGTTACTGGTAGCAACAAAAACAAATTTGAATGAAAATATGCTCAGACAACATAAAAGTATTTGACCAAAACACATTGGAATATGACCAATGGTTTGAGAAACATTCAACCATTTACCAATCGGAAATTTTGGTTATTCAACAAGCCATTCCAAAAAATAAAACTGGCATTGAAATCGGTGTGGGAACCGGTCGTTTTGCCAAACCTTTAAACATAAAATTCGGAGTAGAACCTTCCGAAAATATGGCAAGACTTGCTGAACAAAGAGGAATTAACGTTTACAGAGCCTATGGCGAAAATTTGCCTATTGAAAATGAAACCTTCGACTTTGCATTAATGGTGACAACGGTTTGTTTTCTTTCTGACTTTCCAAAAGCGTTTCCAGAAGTTCACCGCATCTTGAAACCGCAAGGAGAAATCATTTTAGCAATCATCGACAAAAATAGCGAACTCGGCAGGAAATATGAAACAGGAAAATCTTCAAACAAATTTTACAAAGACGCTCATTTTCATTCTACCGAAGAAATTACAGAATTACTGAAACAATCAGGTTTTGAAAAATTTGAATACTTGCAGACCTTGACAAAATTGAATAAAAATGAAATTGAAAAATCCATTAAGGGCTACGGACAAGGAAGTTTTGTAGTTATTAAAGCTGTTAAATGACCAGTTTCATTAACATACAATCCATTACAGAGATTTCAACTATTGAAATGGCAGAACGAAAAGGTATTGGGCATCCCGACACCATTTGTGATCACATTGCAGAACAAGTTTCCATAGCGCTTTGTAACTATTATCTTAAGAATTTTGGGAGTATACTGCATTATAATGTTGACAAAGCACTGCTCGTTGGAGGGAAATCAACCCCGATTTACAATGGTGGAAAAATTATAAAACCAATAGAACTGTATATTGCAGGAAGAGCCACCACGGAGGTAAAAGGAAACATAATTCCCGTTGAAGAAATTGCTATCAATGCCGCTAAATTTTGGCTCTCCAAAAATATACGCTTCTTAGATGTTGAAAAACACATCAGTATTATCCCGAAAATTAGGGCAGGAAGTAATGATTTAGTAGAACTCTTTCAGCGTTTTGGCAAAGGTGAGATTCCTCTCTCTAATGACACCTCGTTTGGGGTTGGTTATTATCCCTACTCCCCTATTGAAAAAAATGTGTTGGATATAGAAAACCTTTTGAATAACAAAAGCACAAAGGAAAAATTTCCATTCATTGGAGAGGATATCAAAGTAATGGGCGTGCAAAACAATCAAAAAGATCAATTCACCATTGCAATTGCCATCATTGATAAATTCATTTCCAGCATTGAAGACTATGCAAATAAAATAAATTCAATAAAAGAATTTATTAATACACAATTCGGTTTCATTAACGCAGAAATTCAAATTAACACGGCCGATAATTACAAAACAGAAAGTGTTTACCTTACTGTTACAGGCACAAGTGCTGAAGGCGGTGATGATGGACAAGTAGGTAGAGGAAACCGAGTGAACGGTTTGATTACTCCTTATCGCCCAATGAGTTTAGAGGCATCCGCAGGGAAAAACCCCGTGAGCCACATTGGAAAAATTTACAATCACTTTGCCTTTGATTTAGGCCGTGCAGTTGTTGAAAATAATTTTGCCGAAGAAGCAAATGTATTTATCGTCTCTCAAATTGGGAAACCAATCACACAGCCTCAACTTTTGAATATTAAACTGAAAAATAATTCTGTAGATAAAGAGCGAATTGCCAAATTTGCTACAGATATGCTAAATGAACTTCCACATTACTGGAAAAAAATAATCAATCAATGATAGTAAAGTGAAAACAAGATTACAAAAAAGAACCACTGGCGGTAACAGCGTGTATATGGCAATAGCGGGTGAAGTGGTAATTCGAAACTCAGTTCATCTAAAAAAACTTAGTGCTTAACGGAAAGGAAAGTGCTTCTAATCCGCTACTGCACATACACGCAAACCGGTACACAATTAAAAAAGAATGACAGAAATTAGTATTATGAAATAAATGACAATATCTTTGATAGTATCAAATGATAGTATCAAAATGAAACCACCTTACGACATTAATTCAAATATCTTAAAGTTAATAACTTCTATTTCAGAAAAAATAGGAGCGATTAATGCAAGTTTCCTAAACAAACCATCGCCAAAATTAAGGAAACAGAATAAAATTAAAACTATTCATTCTTCATTAAAAATTGAAGGAAACACATTAACTGAAGAGCAAATTACTGCTATTTTAGAAAATAAAAGGGTCATTGGTCCACAAAAAGATATTAAAGAGGTTTTAAATGCTATTGAAATTTATGAGAATTTGGAACAATTTAGTCCGCATAATGAGAAGTCATTTTTAAAAGCTCATCAAATTTTAATGAACGACCTCATTGAAAAAGCTGGTAAGTATAGAAAACAAGGAGTTGGAATTGTTAAAGGATCAAAAGTTGAGCATTTAGCTCCTCCTTTCGAAAATGTTCCATTTTTAATGAAAGACCTCTTTGATTACTTGAAAAATTCAGAGGAAATTGAATTAATTAAAAGTTGTGTGTTTCACTACGAAATGGAATTTATTCATCCATTTTTAGATGGAAACGGTAGAATGGGACGATTATGGCAAACTTTGATTTTAATGGAAAAATATCCATTGTTTGAGTATTTGCCTTTTGAGACACTTATCAGCAAAGACCAAGAGAAATATTATAGCGCTTTATCAGATAGCGACAAATCTGGAAAATCAACAAAATTCATAGAATATATGTTGAACGTTATTGATATTTCATTAAGTGAATTATTAAAATTTAATAACCGAACGCTGTTTGAAAAAGACCGACTTGAATATTTTATTTCTCTCAATAAAATTGAATTTACAAGGAAGGATTATATGGATATTTTCAAAGATATTTCTTCTGCGACAGCTAGTAGAGATTTGAAAAATGGAGTAGAAATTAAGCTTTTCAAAAAAATTGGAGAAAGGAATAAAACAAAATATAGATTAATAACTGGGCACAACAACGCACATAAAAAATTGCTTAATTGAACCAAATAGCATGATTCTAAAATTTAATTTTAATACATTTAAACATCGGAAAATTGCGTTTTCATAATCGCAACTTTTCATACGCTAAACCATTAAGAGTTATTTGAACTCGACTAAATAAATATAAAAACAAAATGAAAAAAAAACTGCTAATTCTTTTTATTACAATTTCAAATATTAATTGCTATTCACAAATTTCTTTCGAAAAGGGATATTATATCAATAATTCTAATCAAATAATAGATTGTCAAATAAGAAACATAGATTGGAGAAACAATCCAACTGAATTTGAATATAGGCTATCAGAAAACAATGAAGCCCAAAAGACAACGATAAAATCAGTCAAAGAATTTGGTATTTACAACACTTCAAAATATATTAGAAAAACTATCAATATTGACAGGTCAAGTGACAACATCAATAATTTGAGTAATGACAAAAATCCAATTTTCAAAGAAGAAGAACTTTTTTTAAAAGTATTGGTTGAAGGCAAGTCAAATTTATATGAATATGTCGACGGTAATTTAAGTAGATACTTTTACAATGTGGAAAATTCTAATATTGAACAACTAATTTTTAAAAGTTATAAAAACCCTGAAAATAATATTGTCAAAAATAATAAATTTAGACAACAGTTATGGAATGATTTGAAATGTCCAAACTTCAAAATGAGTAAAATTCAAAATATCGAATATAAAAAAAATGATTTGGTAAGATACTTTACTGAATACAGTAAATGTCATAATGCTGAATTAATTAATTTTGAAAAAAAAGAAAAAAAAGATTTATTTAATTTAACACTTAGACCTCGTATAAATAGTTCATCATTTACAGTAGAAAACTATGCTACAGAATCCAGGAATACTGATTTCGGAAATAAAACAAGGTTCGGATTTGGAATTGAAGCAGAATTTATTTTGCCTTTTAACAAATACAAATGGAGTATTTTAATTGAGCCAACCTATCAATATTATAAATCTAAAAAATCAACTGATGTAAACAATGTTTCAGGCGGGAAACTTGTAGTAGAAGTAGACTACAATTCTATTGAAGCTCCTATAAGTTTAAGGCATTATTTTTTTCTTAATAATAATTCTAAAATTTTTGTAAACGCTTCTGTCATATTTGATTTAAGTTCAAAATCATCAATTGAATATACTAGAGATGATGGTTCACATTTAAACTCATTAGAAATTAACCCACTAAAAAACAACTTGGCTATAGGGATAGGTTACAAGCATCATGATAAATATAGTTTAGAGATAAGATATCAAACTAAAAGAGAAATTTTAGGGGACTATGCATATTATAGTTCAAACTATAAAACATCATCAATAATATTCGGATATTCATTATTTTAAAAATTGAAATGTAAGTAATAGGTCTCGCTAAATTAGTTAACAATGGCTTAAAAAAATTGCTCAATCCAACTAAATAGAATGATTCTAAAACTTAATATTAATACATTTAAAAATCGAAAATTGCGTTTTCAAAATCGCAACTTTTCATATTTTAAATCGTTGTAACCAATTATGAAAAAACTAAAATTCACTTATAATATATTTCTGATTTTCCCATTATTTTTATTCGGTCAAACTGAATCAGAAATTGAAAAAGTACCCGATTTTATGATCTCCCAAATTTCTGTCGTAAAAAAAGATACATTGCAAAGTATATGTTTTTGCTTTGATGAATCTGATAAACAAATTTACGATGAGAATTTGAATAATCTCAAAAACGTGAAGTATTGTAAAGTTTTTGAAAAAAAATATATTAAAGGGGTTGGTGGCTATTGGATTTACGAAATGTTTTTAGATAAAGATACAGTTTCCAAATTTGTTGCAGATTATAATAATATAGATAATGCTAATTGGTTGATGAAAAAATATAAGAATAATGTGATTATTTCCGAAAATAAAATTAAAGTAACCGATAGTGTAGTTGGAACTTCGACAATGTATATGGGAAGTATGGTTCTCAAAAAGAAAAAATCAATCATTCGTCATTATTTGAAAACTGAAATTGTGGATTAACTGGTTACAACACCGTATATAATTTATGCTCCAATAAGATTTAGCCCAAACTGACAAATTCTTGATTGACTTCCAATCGATTAAAATTGAAACTTGAAAATATAAGATTTAAGCACAATTGTTAAATTTAAAGTTGAAGTACCTAGCGAGTATACATTATCCAAATCAGGCTCATTATACCTACAATAATGGAGAGCGCCGGAATAAAAAATAGATGCCTAATTACCTTTTTAAAAGCAGATAAATAGCATATTAGAGGCATTCCAATTGCTCCAATTATAAATAAAGCTGACGGAATAGAAACTTCCTGTTCAATATCTAAGACTTTAGCAGTGCCAACAAATGCCATATTTATAAAGGCAATTCCGAAAAAAGATATATGACCAAGTCGTGTCATTCTCCTAATCCAGGATCCGTAGCCCCCTAACCAATCTCCCTTGTGAAAGAAAAGTCCCTGAATAGCGCCAAAAACGCCTCCTAACAGCATGCCTATCCATGCTGCATATAAGTTGATCTCTGTCATAATATTAAGGTTTATATTCTATCCCTATCCTTTATGCAGGTTCCTTCTTGCCAATTGAATAATAACATTCAAGCATCAGTATAAACATGATAAAATCAATGACTCCAAACAGCGCTAAAAAAAGTACGTGAGGTATGTCTCCAATAATGAAATAATAAAAGGTTACTGCACAATAACCAAGCTTGTACAATACCCCAATCAGGATTAGGTCACGATTTTTTTGTAAGTCTCCTTTATAGATCAAATAATATGCTATCCCAAGAATAAGCACGTAAACACCTATTAAAGTAAGATACCCGTCAAACTCCGGTAATTTTTCAGGTATGCCAAGAAATTCAAAAGTCGACTTGGTAAAGAACATAAAAATAATACCTAAAATAATATCATAAACAGCTACCAGCAAGAACAAGCCTTTGTAGTATTTCAATCTAGATTCGCTCATAATATATTAATTTAAATTATTAATCAAACTTTTCTTATATTAAAGATACAAATATTGTTGCATTGTTTAGTCACTAGATTATAATTTAGAATAATTATAAATAATTGATTATCAAAGGTTTTACAAAAAAAATTCTGTCATTTTAGATAGGGATTTTAACTTAAAAAATGTAACTTTGAGAGGGTGAGATTATCTTACATTCAAAAAACCATCCTATGATGAAAGAATACAAGGTAATATTAATAGCCATGAGTGGCGTTAGGGTGGTCAATGAAAAACTATTGAACACCGGATTAACCTTGCCAGGATTTGTTGACAGAAGCAGGGTAATCGCCAGCTTACCAAGTCTTGGTTTATTAACATTGGCGGCACACACCCCAGAGAATTGGGAAGTAATCTATAAAGAATTGGATACTTACACTGAAGATAATATTAGAGAAATATTGAATGAAGAACCTGATATTATCGCTTTTTCTTCCTTAACGGCGAGAATTTATGAAACCTATGAATTATCAGCACGATTCAGAAAAGAAGGAATAACGGTTGTTTTGGGCGGATTGCATGTTTCTGCACTTCCGGATGAAGCGGCTAAGCACGCGGATGCGGTAGTACAGGGAGAAGGGGAAATTTGTTGGAAAGTATTACTCACGGATTATCAGCATAACGCTTTGAAACCATTGTACAGTTCGCTGTCTGATTCCAACTATATTTTTCATCTAAAGGATGCAAAAGTCCCTAAATACGAACTGCTTGATATTGCCAAATACAACCGATTAACCATCCAAACCACAAGGGGATGCCCGCTCCATTGCAATTTTTGCGCCGCATCAAAAACCATTAGCGCCTATAAAAAGAAGCCTATAAAATTAATTAAAAAAGAACTGGACAAAATCTTTGAAATATGGGATCAACCCTTCATAGAACTGGCCGATGACAATACTTTTGTTGATAAAAAATGGTCGAAAAAATTGCTAAAGCTTTTTGCCAACTATAATATAAAATGGTTCACTGAAACAGATATTTCTATCGCTTATGATGATGAATTGTTAGCGCTATTGGCCAAGTCAAATTGTGTGCAAGTTTTGATTGGCTTAGAATCTGTTAATATTGAAAGCATCAAGGGGTTGGATAAAGGGTGGAAATATAAACATTTTAATAATTATTCAAAGGCTATTGATAAGATTCAGTCTTATGGAATAACTGTAAACGGTTGTTTTGTGTTAGGTTTTGATTCTGATACAAAAGAAACATTTTTGGAAACTGAAAAATTTATCAAAGAATGCAACCTGTCAGATGTTCAAATTACCATTTTAACTCCTTTCCCTTCTACTAATCTTTATCTTCAACTTAAAAGCGAAGGAAGATTACTGCCCAATTATTGGAATAAATGTACCTTGTTTGATGTTACCTATATTCCTAAAAACTTTACGGTTGAGGAGTTAGAAAATGAATTTCAAAATTTAATGACTAACATATATTCTGAAGATCTTGTAAAAAAGAGAAAAATGAAATTCAAACAGACATTGTTAAATAGAAGCAAGCTAACCATAAACTAATTTTGTTAAGCATAAATCAACACCTGCACTCCATCATACAATTCATTATCCAAACGAAAGATTTATTTAATTCAACAATTTTTATTGCAGCAATAATTACTGTTTAAAAGCGAATGACAACATAGCTAAAAAACAGTTATTCGCAAGTCTATAATTTCGATTTTAAAATGTAATGTGCTTAAAAATAGATGATTAATTTTATTACAAAAAATTATTAATCACATTTAATACATGGTTTATCGCCATAACCATGGCTAGCAGCCCATTGCAAACAGGCATCTTTAGTTGAAAAACATGGAAGATTTAAATCCAAACTTTCAACTCTCCAAGGACTAGAAGAAGAACATCCCTCTCCACAAAATTTTATATCAATATCATCCACAAAATTATCACCGCTGCACGTACCTAAGAAAAAAGCTAAAATGAACAATCCAATTAGACTATGTCTATTTTTTTTCATAATCATATAGTTTTATATTAATTGCTAATAATACACTATTCACTTCAAATTTACCCATTGCTAATGCAATGAAAAATGATATTGATTAGCCAAATCCTATGATATTGATCAGTCCAGATATTTCTTTCAGAAAAGAGAAAAATATCTGACTATCGAAAATTGAATTATTAAACAAAACTGGCCATTTGGCAAAAAATTAAATTTGACTGAAATTAAAAGAATTAAACATTTTGCCGGTGATTATATTTTAAAATCTGATAAAACACAATTAACAATCAACACTCAATTGATTGATGAAAAGTCTCTTTTGGATATAAAAACTGAAATGAAAAAACTGAATGTTGAATGGAATTAATAAACATTTTCAAACACCGGCAATCTTCTCACAAACCTTCAAAAAAGATAAAAATAATGTAAAAAGCTCCTTTTAAGGGGATTTTGTATTAATATGGTTTGCTGTTTTTAAGTTTTAATAGAACTAAAAAGGAACATGTTTTTATTAATTGAACTCTTTTTTGTATTTTTATTTGAATTAATTGGAAAGGCTTTTTTACCTAATTTTATATTGATATGTTTATAAAACTATATCTTATCTCGCTGCCCGTTTTCTTCATTATAGATATGGTATGGCTTGCACTTGTGGCAAAAGGATTTTACGCCAAACAAATTGGATTTCTTATGAGGCCTGATATCAATTGGGCGGCGGCAATTATATTTTACCTGCTTTTTATTGTTGGCTTGGTGCAATTTGTCATCACTCCTGCTTTAGAAAAAAATTCTTGGATGCATGCGCTGTTATTTGGCGCATTGTTTGGGCTAATTACTTATGCAACGTATGATTTAACAAATCTTGCCACCTTAAAGGATTGGCCGCTTTTAGTCACCATTGTTGATTTAATCTGGGGCGCGGTGCTCGCTGCGGCAGTTTCTTCCATCACTTACTTTATTGCGGTTAAAATTGGATTGTAAATTTGCTCGTTATGTTAAATTGCCTTTGAAATAAAACACGATGCAAAAAACAACCTTCAAAATATCAAAAATGGATTGTCCGTCCGAAGAGCAACTTATACGGATGAAACTTGACGGGCTGTCCAATATTAAAATGCTGGAGTTTGACATTGCGAACCGACTGCTCCATGTTTTTCACACAAACAATAACGACGCTATTTTTAAGCAACTGGACGAATTGAAGTTTGACACAGCGCTAGTTTCATCAGTTTCGGTTAAAGATTTTAAGCTTGTTGACAATTTAGCGAATGAAAGAAAACTTTTATGGCAAGTTTTGGCCATCAACTTTTTCTTTTTTGTGTTGGAACTTTTAACTGGTTTTGTTTCCAATTCGATGGGTTTGGTGGCCGACAGTTTAGACATGTTTGCCGACAGTATTGTTTACGGTTTGGCATTATTTGCGGTTGGCGGAACTGTTTTTCTGAAAAAAAATATCGCAAAAGCAAGTGGTTATTTTCAATTGGTGCTTGCTGTTTTGGGATTTACGGAAGTCATTAGAAGATTTTTAGGTTTCGGAGAAATCCCAAACTTTCAGACGATGATTTATATCTCAATCCTTGCGCTTATTGGCAATGCCACCTGTTTGTATTTGCTTCAAAAAAGCAAGAATAAAGACGCCCATATGCAGGCAAGCATGATTTTTACCTCCAATGACGTAATTGTAAACTTTGGCGTTATTGTAGCGGGCGGACTTGTTTATTTCACAAACTCCAAACTTCCCGATCTTGTGGTTGGAACCCTTGTTTTTATTTTGGTGGGAATCGGCGCCTTTAAAATTTTAAAACTTTCGAAATAACCGCTACCCTATTTCCTGGCACAATTCAATTAAAACGCCATTGGTGGATTTTGGGTGCAAAAAAACCACCAGTTTATTGTCGGCACCTTTTTTGGGAATTTCGTTTAAAACCACGAATCCGGCTTCTTTTAATCGTGTCACTTCACTTAAAATATCGTCAACGGCAAAAGCGATATGATGAACGCCTTCCCCTTTTTTTTCAATAAATTTAGAAATCGGGCTGTTTTCGTTGGTGCCTTCCAACAATTCAACTTTGTTTGAGCCCAATTGAAAAAAAGAAGTTTTTACGCCTTCGCTTTCCACTTCTTCCGTTTTATAATGCGGTTTTCCAAAAAGTGCCGCAAATATCTCATTCGATTTTTCCAGGTCTTTTACGGCAATACCAATGTGTTCAATTTTATTCATTTTGAAAGTTGAAAAGTTAAATGTTATTCGTTAAAGATAACTTAAAATCATAAATCGACAAATCGTAATTCTAAAATCGTAATTCAATCTGCGTTAGGGTTTGAAGTGAAAATCCTTTTTTGAGGTTTTTCACCGAAAAAAAGATTGTAACGAAAAGCCCGACCCGCAGGGTAACGCCCAAAAATAACTAGCTATAAATTGCTGTACCTATTAGAATTAAGCCAATGTTTCCAAAACAATCAAATACAAAAACGAAATTTATGTATATTTAAATACTATTTTTGCAGTATGGAAACAAACAGACAAAAAAAAATTGCAGGTGTTTTACAAAAAGATCTTGCCGATGTTTTGCAACACGCTGCACAGGATGGAATGAAAGGGATTATTATATCTGTTACTAAAGTGCTTGTGACTTCCGATTTATCGAACGCGAAAGTGTACATCAGCGTTTTTCCGCAGGATAAAAGAGACCTCATTCTTAAAGGTCTTCACGAAAATACGGCCACCATTCGTTATGAAATGGCAAAACGCACCAAGGAACAGTTAAGAAGAATGCCCGAACTCTTTTTTTATATGGATGACAGTTTGGATTATATTGAAGATATTGACAATGCATTAAAAGGCAAACAGGAAAATCCGATTACAAATCCTGACATTTTAAACGAACGCAAAAAGCGATAATTTGAATTTTTCCTTATACATAGCCAAGCGGTATTTATTTTCAAAAAGCAGCAACAACACCATCAATATTATCACTTTTATTGCCGCTGTTGGCGTAATTATTGGAACTTTGGCTTTGTTTATTGTGCTTTCGGGCTTTTCCGGATTGCGGACTTTCAGCATTGGTTTTTTAAACACTTCGGATCCCGATATTAAAATTACCGCCGTAAAAGGAAAATCGTTCGATTTCAACAGCAAGATTGCATCGCTTATCAACAATCAAAATGGTATCGCTTCCTATTCAAAAGTCATAGAAGAACGCGCTTTTTTCGATTTCAATGAAAAAACCCATATTGCCTATATTAAAGGTGTCGATTTAAATTATGCAAAAGTGAACCGCATGGACACCACCGTTTATTCCGGCACTTGGCTCAATAAAGAAATTCCGTCCGGTGCGGTTGTAGGCAACGGAATTTCAAACTTATTGTCGATTGGCGTTTATGATTTTTTGGAGCCCTTAAAAATTTACGTTCCAAAACCGGGAAGCGGCTATATCACCGATCCCACCAACGCTTTTACCAAGATTAACACCACACCCATCGGCGTTTTTGCTTTGACCGACGATATCGATAAAAAATACGTTTTTATTTCTTTGGAATTGACCCAGGAACTGTTGAATTACAATCCGACACAAATTTCGGCCATTGAATTAAAAGTCAAGAACAGCGAAGAACGGGCGGAAATTATAGCACAACTCAAAAATAATTTGGGACCCGGATTTAATGTTGAAACCCGAGAGCAGTTAAATGCCCTGTTTTATAAAATGCTGAATACAGAAAATTTGGCTTCCTACTTAATATTTACGCTGATTTTAATTATCGCGTTGTTCAACGTGATTGGCGCCATTATTATGATGATTTTGGACAAAAGAGACAACCTCAAAACCTTGTACAGTTTGGGTGCCACCATTAAAGAAATTAAACGCATTTTTATTTTTCAGGGTTTTTTGCTAACATTATTCGGACTTACGATTGGGCTAACAGCCGGAATTGTGCTGGTGTTGCTTCAGAAAAAATATAGCTTATTTATGATTACCCAGCATTTGGCCTATCCGGTTGAATTTACCTATTTAAATGTATTAACGGTACTTGTGACCATACTTGTCTTGGGATTGCTGGCCTCGAAAATTGCCAGCAGCAGAATTTCTAAAAAAATAGTTGAGTAAAATG
>MGWK01000051.1:0-20126 GCA_001800975.1 Flavobacteria bacterium RIFCSPLOWO2_12_FULL_35_11
TGGCTTCATTGCCAAAGACGGTATTGATGACCGGTTTGTTGAACAACATAAAATCCAAACTCATGGTAGAGCACATATTGACATTCAAAGCTACATATTCCAATATCGCGCGTAAATCTTTGATGTCTTCTTCACTTGGTACGCGTTGCGACCAGCTTTCTGCATGATTTTCCCGGGTTAAAGTCCATTTTGGCACATTCCAAACAATTTCTGGAAATGCTTCTCTAATTGCCTTGAATCTTGAATCATCTTCTGCAGGCGATGTGCGCACCAACAACTGTACCTGACTATTAATCGCCTTACTTCTTATCGCATTGGCTATGGCGGTAATCACCACAGGATCATTTTTACCTATGGACACATCGGCACAACTGTAGCAAATGACTTTTTTAGTAGTTTCCAATTGAAATTTCTTCAAAAAATCTTCTTTTGATGTTTCATATTTTGGCATCACATAAGGCTCAAACTGTGGGGTGCCCACCACTTTCACATCTTCTTCCTTTACCCTCGGATAAAAATACAACAATTCGGCTTTCATCAAATCGCTCCACACCAAGAAATGGTCAAAAGTGCCTAACATGCGTCCTTTGGAAGCCAGGTTGTCCCAACTGAAAATGAAGGTGCTAGTGGGCAGTTTCA
This sequence comes from Flavobacteria bacterium RIFCSPLOWO2_12_FULL_35_11, assembly GCA_001800975.1. Classification (GTDB taxonomy): domain Bacteria; phylum Bacteroidota; class Bacteroidia; order Flavobacteriales; family Flavobacteriaceae; genus Lutibacter. The sequence continues at coordinate 640 of MGWK01000051.1, forward strand.
ATTGTTTTGCTGCTATCAAAAAAGGGGCTAAAAAAGGCGGCCGCTGGTGGGTAAAAAATACATGGGAAGGCTGGTCTTCTTTCAATAATTTTATATAGGACTGTGTAATCCTATGGTCGGAAAAAGACAGGAATTGTAATTTTTCGGCCAATGAAATACTGGCATCCGAATGGATAAAACGGGTAAACAGATATATGCTCTTCACCAAAAGGGACCGTGGGGAATTGTTTTTTGGATAGCCTGAAACCAGATTGTCTTTCATGCCATAAAAAGTTTGGTATTTTTGCAAATGTGCCACTTCCTTCCATTTTCTGAAAAACCAGGTCAGTTTGGATTCTGTGAACACTTCCAATTCTTTAATTTCAATATTTGAAGGCAGCTTGGTTTCATAGGCACTTTTTGGCAACCCGGAATAAATGATTAAAATATCAAATTGCAGGGAAACTTCTTGCATGAAATTACTCAGCATAAAATTTCGGAAACCTACCCCGTCGGTGATGACTATGCCTAGTTTTTTTTGCATACAATTTAATTTTCATTCAAAATTAAGCCCAAACTTACCCACTGCCATATATGAAAACTTGAATCATTGTCCCCATCTAAATAATTTTTCCATTCTTGCATTAAAGCCCTTTTATCAAACCAGTTTTGAGTATCTGCTACATTAATTTTTTCAAGTTGTGAATTTACAAATTCTTTTAGTTCATTGCCGATCCATTCCCTTTGTGGTGTTTGCAATACCCGTTTTGGCGTAAAAGCCAAATCATCCGCCAAGTATTCTGAAGCAATTTCACGCAACATATATTTTGTCACCCCTTCTTTAATTTTAAAGGCTAAAGGCAATGAAAAAGCAAATTCCACCAATCTATAATCCAAAAATGGTTCACGGAGTTCAGTGGTATAGGCCATGGAGATGCGGTCGTTAAACCTAAGTGCTCTAGGGATTTTTGTAAAAAACAAATCACGGTATTGCTTATTGAGCACTTCCTCCTTAAAAGGTTTTGGGTACATTGGTTTTACTGCCTTTTTTAGAAAAGACTTTGAAAGTACCTTTGTTTTAAAAGGTGAATCCGTTACGCCTTGAATGGTGACTTCATTTTGTTGGGTATAATAATCATATCCTGCCCATTGCTCATCCATTCCTTGTCCGTCCAGCAACACCAAAACATTGTCTTTTCTGGCTTGTTCAAATAACTTGGCATACGCCAATGTTGGAATGCCGCCATAAGGTTCATCCTGTTGCCAAGCCATTTTATTTGCATAATCAGGAACCTCATCTGCCTTTAATAAAACTTTGGTCAACGGATTGTTGGTTTTAGAAATCATTTGTTCTACCCAAGGCAGTTCATCGTAGTCTGGATTATTAGTAAAAAAAGTATAGGCATTTATGAATTTTAGCCCTTCGTCAGGCTCAGGGTGACATCTGTGGTCATTCACCAAAGCCAACAAAACTGAACTGTCCAATCCGCCACTGATATTGAATCCGACCGGCACATCAGCTCTGAACCGCAACTTGATGCTGTCTTTTAACAATGTCAAGTACTGTTCTTTTGCTTCATTATACGACAGATTTTTAGGCTGTTTGGCAACTTCTTGCTCAAAGAAATACCATTTATTAATAGATAACTGATTCTTTTGGTAATCCAAATAGTGCCCACCCTGCAGTTGTTGTATGCCTTCCCAAAAAGTTTCATCAGGATTGCCATAAGAACCAAAGGCAAAATAAGAAGCCCAAACTTTTTCATCATGTATTTTTGGAATTCCGGCGGCGTGCAATGCCTTTATTTCTGATGAAAAGTAAAATGCCTTATTTTTATGATGGTAGTAAAAGGGTTTTACCCCAAATCGGTCGCGTGCGGCAAATAGTTTTTTTTCCTGAGAGTCCCAAATGGCAAAAGAAAACATTCCATTTAGTTTGGACAAGCAGTCCTTTCCCCATTTAAGATAAGCCGCCAGCAATACTTCCGTATCCGATGCTGTTTTAAAATCGTATTCGTTTTGTAACTCTTCTTTAAGTTCAAGATAATTGTAGATTTCTCCATTAAAAATCAATATGTATCTATTGCCTTCGGAATAAAATGGCTGATTGGCGGCTTCAGATAAATCAATAATTTTTAACCTGTTATGGCCTAACACAATTTCTTTGGCGATATATTTTCCCGTAAAATCAGGTCCTCTGTGCTTTTGTGACAAAAGCATTAGATTCATCCTTTCTTCGGAAGCATTTTCGCCAACAATTCCTGCTATTCCACACATTAAATTTCTAACTTTTTTGCCAAGGCCACTGCCCTTTCCCAATCTTCCATCGTGTCGATATTTATATGCCTTTTCACATCTGCTTCAATATAAGCAATTGATTTCCCGTAGAGTGATTTTTGATTCATAAGCACCTCCGTTTTTGTGATGTATATGGAACCATCGCGATAATAAGCTGTTGGAAGTTCTTGTCTACGAGGTATTATTTCTAATTCACCTGTGCTGATTTTTAAATTTTCTGACTCGTTTTCCTCAAATACCCAATGCGGATTAAATTCGTGAGGCACTTTCAATACAGATATTAAAGAATCCACTTTTGAATTTATAAATTTTTCAATGGCTTTGTCTATAAATTCACTGGTCCTAAACGGATTGGTGACCTGTAGCAAACATACGGCATCAAACTCAATGCCTTTTGCCGAAAAATATTCCAATGCGTGGAGCACGGTTAAAATAGTCGGACTTTCATCAGTTGCCAAGGATTCCGTACGTTTAAAAGGAACTTCCAATCCATAGGCTTGCGCTATCTGTATAATTTCATCACTGTCGGAACTTAAAATTATTTCAGACAATAATGTAGCCTTTTGTGCCGCCTGTATGGTGTAAGCAATCAACGGTTTTCCGGCCAACAATTTGATGTTTTTACCGGGAACTCCTTTTGAACCTCCTCGTGCTGGGATAATGGCTAATATTCGCATCTTAGTACATGATAGTTTTATGAAACTGCAAGGGTAATTGTAACAGTAATTCCGCTATCTGTATGCCCGCTTTTCCGTTTCCGTAAATACCAGACGAACTTGTTTTTCCGTTTTGTATCGCTGCCGAAATTGCCTGTTCAATTTGCGCCTGATTGTAGGCCACATCCACACTATTCCCTCCCCGCTCTCTTCGGTTTTGACGTGAACCAATATTAACCACCGGAACGCCCAAATAGGCACATTCGCGAATGCCCACGCTTGAATTGCCTATGAGACAATCGCTGTGCTGCAATAATTGCAAAAAATCCTGGCCTTCCATATTCTTGAAAAAATGAACATTCGGCAACTGATGTAATTCCCTAAATGCACGAATCCCTGTAGATGTGCCATCAGCTCCGGCATCCACATTGGGCCAGAACCATAGTGTTGGTTTTTGCAATTTATAAACCGCTTCCAAAGTGGCCTCAATATGTTTTCGTGAATCTTTATATTCTGTGGTTACCGGATGTTGCATTACCACCAAGTACCCATTGCTTAAATCGGGTTTTGCCCCTACGCCACCATACTTTTCATACGGATTGAAAGGAAGTGTTTTATTTAATATGACTTTGGCTGCCAAATCAATGGACGGGCAGCCGGTATTGAAAACAAATTTAGGGTCCTCCCCTAATTTAATGACCCTTTCTTTCGCATTTTCAGAGGCCACAAAATGATAATCTGCTAATTTTGTGATGGCATGACGCACTTTTTCATCAATATTTCCGGTGACTTCCCCCCCCTGAATGTGTGCCAAAGGAATGTTCATATAGGTCGCCGCAATGGCCGTGGCCATGGTTTCAAACCGGTCGGCTACCGTGACTACTATATCGGGTTTCAGGTTGTCGAACACCGTAGATAATTCCAAAATTCCAATCCCTGTTGTTTTTGCCGCAGCCGTTAAATTTTCCCCTTCCAATACGTTAAACACTTTTGCTGCAATGGTAAATCCGTCTTTTTCTATATAATTTACCGCAGAGCCATAGCGATCCAACAAGGCTGATGCCGATACAATCAGCTGTAATTCCAGCTCCTGGTGGTTTTGGATGGCAGTCAATACCGTTTTTACACGACTGTATGATGGACGTGCTGTGATGACAACGGCTATTTTTCTTTTTGGCATGTGGTGCTATTTGTTATTGGGTTTAAAAGTAGGGAAAAAAGTGGAAAAGTGATGCGTTTATTGCTACATTTTGGGTATTATCATTCCGTTTAAACATTTACCCTTTTCTTTGCCAAAACCACTCGAACTCACGCAGGTTTTGTTGTCCGATTTTTTGTTTTGCCCCGACCCTAAAGGGAGCCAAAAAATCTACATTTTCTATTGAAATTTAGTTACTTGAAATAAATCCCTCCCTTTAGGGTTGGGGTAAAGGATTTATTTTATGGTCACTTCGAGTGTTTTTTGGTTTTGAACGTTCACAGATTTTAAGCAATAACCATCTGAAGCCAAAAATGTATCGAGAACTAGAACAAGAACCTATAAGCAATCACCCTCATTCAAAAAATCCCATTGTTTCATGTCTTTAACCAACACTTTCCCAATGACTTCTTGGAACCTAGAAGCATCTATTCCGTAGCCTTTTGGTTTTTTGGTTTCAAGGTCCTCAAAAGTAAGGATATGGCCTTTGGGTAAATCTTTGTTTAGAGCCAGGGATTTTTCAAAGATGTTTTTTAAGGGTTGAAATGCTGTATTGTTATTTTTATGAACCGGGTGTTGCAAGGCGATCTCAATATTGCGCACCGCTTTTACCAATTTTGTTGTTTCAGCTATGGTTAAGGATGATTTTGCATCTGGGCCCACAGATTTTTTGTCCAGGATCACATGAAATTCCAAAATCTCCGCACCAAGTGCTGTTGCAGCTATGCAAGTTTCTATTTTTGCGGAATGGTCTGAATAGCCTACTTTAACTTTGTACCTGTTTTTTAATTCCTGAATCACATTAAGCCCATAATTTTCAGGTTTTGTGGGATAGGCTGTGGTGCATTGCAAAATGGAAAAGTCCACTTTTCTTGCTTTTAAAAAGGCTACTGTTGCATCCAATTCTTCAAAAGAACTCATCCCGGAAGAAATAATGACCGGTTTTCCTGTTTGGGCAATTTTTTCCAACAGCACCAAATTGGTCACTTCCCCCGAGCCCACTTTATATCGTTTAACGCCAACTTCTTCCAACAAATCTACTGCGGCGTTGCTGAAAGGCGAACTCATAAACTCCAAACCCACATTGTTGCAATGTTGCTTGATTTCTTTCCATTCGGCCAAGGAAAATTCCATCCGTTTCCAATAATCAAAACGTGTTTTATCTTTGTCTGAAAACAGAATTCTGAAAGGTTCGTGCATACTGCTTTCGGCATTGGCAATATGCGTTTGAAACTTTATGGCGTTAACCTTTGTTTTGGAAACAGCCTCAATATACTTGTGGGCCATTTGCAAACTTCCTTCATGAGCTTGTGCCACTTCAACTATTATTTTAACCTTTTTATTCATCATTATTTCTTTTTTGCCACAATTCCATAACTCATACCTTTGGCCTTATCATTTTTAAATTCTATAAATTTTTCCATATAAAATTTTAAAGCATCTTTTATGGAAGTCAATTTTCGATTTTGGTAAGCTGTATCCACCACTGCATATTCAAGAATTTCAAATCCGGCAGATTCCAAAAAATAGCGAACCACATGCTCCCAAGTCGTAAAAACATGATGTTCCTTTAAATGCTTCTCTTGAAAAGCATATAAAGTGCCTTTCAATAGTAAATTTAAACGGTTCTTACTTGATTGCGGATTGGGTGTTGTTAAAATAAGCACTCCTTCTTTTTCCATATGGTTTGCGATATTTTGAATTCCCAATAATGGATTCCCTAAATGCTCCAAAACTTCCAAAAAAATAACCATCCCAGCTTTATCAATATTTGAAGGTGCTGCATTATTTAAATCCCATATTATGCTGAAATCCATTTTTTTATAATAATCAAAAGGTTGCCAATTACGGCCGATTGATTCAATTTTTTGTTGCATATGTCCATAGCCGGCACCAATATCGCTAATAATATGGTTTGGTGTCTGTGCATAGTATTTATCTATCATTGCATGTGCAAAATTCGATCTATTTAAATATTTATGAATATTTTCTTCCATTTGTAAAAAATTACATCATCAAAATTAAATTAATTTGATATTTCATTTAAAAAACACAACATTGTAAGTTTACAATCTATTTTAGTACTTTAAACCATGTAAACCTTTCAATTTTTTTAATACTTTTTTATCTACCGGACTCCTATATTTCATTACACTGGGTGTTCCTTTCATTACTTCAAATATAGTCTTTAAAAATACTTTAAAATATATCCTATCCATTATCGCATACTTTCTGAAATTATGTTGGTACAATTTCAAAATCTTGACTAAAGGAAATGGATAATAAACCAGATAATAATAGGTGGTGTTTTTTAGTTGCTTTCCAAATCTGAAATAATTTTGTCCGTTAAGTTTCCGATCAGAGATATTGACTCGATGATTCACTTTAACGGTATTGGAATAAATCATATCATATCCATTGGCCAATACTTCCATAGAAACACAAGATTCTTCCCCATAAATATCAATCCAAACAGGGAAACCTTTGGTTGTCAAATAAACATCTTTACGAATAGCAAAACCGCATCCAATAAATTCATTGGTATAATATTCTTCTACTTTAATATCAACCTTTTCTAAAGCCTCATAATCGGAGTCAAAAACTCCTTTTATTTCCTGAAAAGCAATGATGCCAGCATTGGGGTACATCTCAAAAACACACACCGTTTTCATTATAAAATTAGCGTTTAAAGGATGCGCATCATCATCTAAACCAATTAAAAATTTACCTTGTGCTTTTGGGTACAATTGTTGTCTAGCCGCAGAAGCACCAATGCTTTTTTCTGAAACAACCCATTTTACCCAATCAAACTGGATTCGCAATCGTTCGGAATTATCATAACAACCATCCAGAAAAACCAATACTTCATGTATAGTCAAATCAAGGTATCGTTCTAGCACTTTAAGTGTAAACTCCAGTTCTGCTTTTCTGTTTTTTGATACAATGAGTATGGATGCTTGCAAGACTTAAATATATTTTACTGATTTTTGTTTCAATTTTCAAATTTTAATACTTTTTCAATAATTATTAATAGTTCAAACTAAACTAATAATGCCCTAATTGTCAAAATTAAATATTCTTACCTATTATACGCATAAAAAGTTAAGAAGTACTTAAATTCATTTAGCATACAAAATCTCATCTAAACTTTTTTTGAAATTGATATCGCTAAAGTACTCTCCAAATGGATTCGTTAGAGAATCAGATTCCAATCGATCCAAAATTAATTGTTCTAATTTAAACTTGATTTCTTCCTTATTATCCATAGCCGCTATATATTTTTGCTCTAATAAAATATTTCGAAGTTCACTTTTAGGAGGTGAAACAGACAATACAGGTTTATTATAAGTTGCCAAAAATGGTGCTTTACCAACTAAAATATTACAATAAATTGGTCCATTTTCTAATATTATAGCGATATCCGTTTCATAAATTTGCTCATTTGAAGAATTAGAAAAATTTAATGTATCAAAAATCTGAATATTTTTAATGGATGCGTATTTATTACGAAGTCTATTGTTCTCGTGTCCCTTTAATCGCAATATAAATTCAGTATTTTCCTGATATAAAATATTATTTTCAACAAGCTCTTGATACGCATCCAAAAGAATATCAACATTTCTACCAAACATGATAGCGCCATGATGCGATATCGTTACTTTTTTAGTTTTTAATAGCATCTGCTTTGTGTCTGACAAATCAAAAACACTAGCATCGAATTGATGAGGTAAAGTATAAAACTTTTTCTTTGAAGCATATAAATATTGCAAATCATGGGACATATATTGCGCTGAACTGGAACATGTTTTGGCTTGCGACACTACTGCAGCCATTTTTTTTAATCTAAATAGGTCCAGATTTGTCATTATTTTTTGAGTTCCCACATACCAAGGAAGAGGATAAGGATCATGGAAATTTACTATTGCTTTCTTAAGAATAGGTAAATTATATGTTGCTAAAATAATTTCATGGTCTAAACCGGCACTTCTAATAAAAATATGATCATAGGATTTGAAATCTATTTTTGCTATATAAGAAGCATAAACGCCATAAATATACTCGTCTTTGAGCGAAACATGGAACAAACGCCAATAGATTTTGTTTATCCATTTAGTAAAAAATGGAATTTTTAAATCGAGCACATGGTATTGGATACTATCAACAGGTAGTAAATGCAAGTCATCTTCACTAATTGTACTCTTTAAATAAACAACATCAATCACTGATTGGGGGTAAGACTTTCTTAATTTTGCCAGAAAAGACCTTGAAATTATTCCTTGGCTAGTCCCCGCCACTCTTAAATCTTGTTCAATTACTAAAAACTTCATTGTAAATTTCTTTTTAAAACAGCCTGAATTGATTTAGCCAACAACAAAATGTACCTTCTAAAAAAAAGGTTAGAAATATACAGTTTTGCTAAGTGTATCCAAAAATAAGGATTCTTTTTGTTGTCGAGAAAAGTTTTTTCTAATCTAATCAATAGCTCTTCTTGTTCATTCAATTTAAAAAATGATTTCTTTTGTTTTAACAGGTAATGGTAAAAATTAAAAGTTGCAATATTTTTAATTAGTAAATCATCCCTTTTGCCGGTAATATTAATTTCACTTAATCTAAAATGTACGATTGCTTCATTAATCGTGTAAATGAATCCAAATTCAGAAAACTCTAAGACAGCCAGTAAATCACTGTACCAGGCCAATGGCAATTCTTTAAATTTAATGGTTTCCACTATTTGCTTTTTAAAAACATATTCACTTAAAGTACTTCTGGTTCCCCCTTTAAATTTCCGCATTAAAAAATCTATTGAATTTTCTAACTTTGGGTGGAGATGTACTTTTGAGATTGCAACTCCTTCACTATTTATTACTTTGGTCGCAAACCGTACTACATTGATTTTTAATTCCTCAATTTCATTTAAATTTTCATAAAAAGCCGCGACACAATAATTTTCTAAAACATCATCATCGCCTAAAATCATTATCCAATCTTCATCACTTGTCATATCAATACAACGCTCCCATTGTTTTACTAAAGATTGCCAGCCCAGATTTTCTTCAAATCTTTGATAGTGAAAATCAAATTTATCCTGATACTTAGCCATCAAATCTAAAGGAGTTTCAGGACTTGCATCGTCACCAATATAAACTTTAAAATGCTGATTTGACTGTTTGGCCAATGACTGCAAAGTAACTTCAAAGAATGTGCGTTTATAATAGGGAATGACAATCGCGAGCATAAATATTTATTTTTCAATTAGTTATTCTAAATAAACTTGCAACCGCTTATTTACAAGTTCAATATCATTAAAATTATTGGAAAAATATTCAAATCCATTATTGGCAACTGTGGTTAAATAATTCATATTATCTCTCATTTTTTCAAATTCTTTGAGAAAGTCTATTTCTGTCTCAAAATGAATAATATGATGAATGGGTGATACATTCTCAAATAAGCCTTCGCTGGCAAATTTAGTAGACATTACTGGTAACTTATTTGCAAATGACTGTAAAATCTTTGTTCTAATTCCACTTCCAGAGAGAATTGGAGTCAGCATCACTGAATTTTCATAAATCTCTTTAAGGTTTGGTAAAAAACCTGTAAAAATGACATCTATTTTATCTTCATATTTTTTTACAAAGCTTTCAGACCATCTTCCCGTAATGTAAATTGGCCAACTAATTCTGTCTAAATTAGGAATATAAATTATATCCAAAAACCATTCTAATCCTTCTTTATTGGGAAAATGAGTTTCCCCACCTATAAATATAAATTTATTAAACAAAACTGATGCTTTCTCTTTCTCAATAAGTTCATTTGGTATTCCAAAGGGGCTTATATGAACTTTTGAACTGAGTTCCCCTAAATATTCTTTGTCTTTTTGATTAAAAACAACAATTCTATCTGAGATATTTAAAAATGAGTTTTCTATTATTTTAGTTGTTTCCACTATATAATTTTTATAAATGGAATTAGGAATATTAATTAAACTATTTCTTTTACCTCTTATTTCATGATGAATAAAAATCTTTTTGGTTTGTATGGGCAATAAAGGCAGTAAAGAAATTGTTTCAAAGAACTCTAATTGTATTAATTTATATTTCTCCTTATTAATAATCTCATTTAGAAACACTACGATTCCTTCACTCGTATAACCAAAATTTTTATCAATGACACCAATATTTGTATTTGTATTTGTATTTATTTTGCCTAACATTTTTGACAACAAAGGCTTTAATTTATTTTTCAAAATATTACTAAATCTATATAGCTTATTAACAAGTATGGATTTGAATGCTATTTTATCAATTTGCTCATAAATGATAATATTTAATTCTGGTATCGCTTTTTTTAGTCCCTCCAAATTTTCTTTTTGAATTTGGTTACAAACGATCGTACAAAAACTAATATCATAAAAAAATATTAGTTTCTTTAAAAAGAAAAATTGTGCAATTGCACCACCATGCGATAAAGGATATGGAATTTTATAAGAGACAATTAGAATTTTTTCTTTTTTCATTATCAATCTTTTCAGATTTTATAATTAAATCCGATATTTAAATTTTGTGTATTACTATTATTTTAAAAAAAAATGTAGGTTTCAATATCATTTTGAATTAAGTTCGTGCGAATTTTAAAATTCTATACCCTTTTCCAGAATATTTCGCAGACTTTGTAGCAAATATAAAAGCACATCCTTTTATAAAAGAATAATACCTACAAATTAAATTAAAACCTTCCTTGTAATTAGGTATCGGTTGTTTTTCATTTACCAGTGAAAAGGCATATTGCATATAGCCAGAAAGAAACCAGCAAATCAGTTTTTTATTATTATAAACTACTAAATCCTGTGCTGTTTGGTATTTTACATTTGCAACTTTAGCTAAAAAATTTATAGTCTTTTCTCCGTTTATAATAGAAAGTGAATCATTATGTATTCTTCTGTGAGTTATAATCTCATTTATTAATACACCATTAATCGAATGATGAAGAAAACGTACAAAAAAATTATATTCATCTCCATCAGTTGTAATATTTTCATTGAATTTTAATTTTTCTAAGAGTTTTCGTTTTCCAAGAAAATCATCAGTTATCCAACCTATCCGGTTTTTTGCAAAATTTTCTGGAGTAATAATGGCTTCCTTTCTATCAAAATTATAAGGCTTATCTAACATTTGACCATTTTCATGATTAAAATTTAAGGTATCTGAGACCACAAAATCTAATTTATTTTTAATTATGGTTTCATAAGCTATTTCTAAATGTTTTGGTAGCATTAAATCATCACTGTCAAACCATTTTATATAAGAACCCGTAGCTTGCAGAAATCCATAATTACGACATGAATTAGCCCCTTTTTTTAATAAAAATGGCCTAAGAAAAACTTTAAAACGTGGGTCTTTTTTTTGATACTCGTTCAATACCAATAAAGATTCATCTGTACTCCTATCATCAACAAGAATACATTCCCAATCAATAAAAGTCTGCTCAATAATACTATCTAATGTAAAAGCTAATAATTTGTCACGATTATAAACAGGTATTATAATTGTGATTTTCGGTGTGTTATGCATTATTTCTTAAATGTATTAAAAGTCTTCTACTAAATTTTATACTTTGTAAGGGATAAAAACTAACTAAAAACAGCATAGAAAGCAAAAACCAGAAAGCAAATGTAACCACTTTATTTTTATAGACCAATTGCTCATAAAACATTAATAAATCTTTTCGCTGATAGCGTTTAAATTTATTAAAATGTTTAACTATCAAAAACTTATAAAATTGCATGGTAACTTGCTGCTTTTCATTTATCTTATAATTTGCCCTTGAAATATTTTCAAAACTCAATCTAAAACTTACAAAAGCTGAATTAATGGTATAGATATAGTTGGAATCAGAAAATTCAAACCAAGCTCTATCATCAGCATACCAAGCCAATTTATAATTATAAAAACCATATTTTTCATAAGAGCTCCTTTTGAAAATATACTCTGAAAGCGAGCTTCGAGTTTGATTCAGAAATCTTCTATAAATAAAATCAGTTGCCTTTTCTAATGTTCGATGAGTGTAAAGGTATGACTGCTTATGTTGTACCTCATCATTTATGATGGTTGCATATCGAACTACATTACAATTGTTAAGCTCAATTTTAGGCAAATGTTTATAAAATTCCGCAATACAAGTACTGCTCATTTCATCATCATCTCCCAATATCATCAACCATTCTTCATTTTTTGTCATAGCAATGCAACGCGCCCATTGTTTCACCAAAGAAATGCCACCTAAATTGTTTTCAAATCTATTATACATAAACTCAAACTGTCCATAGTACTTTTCCAATAAAGCAGAAGGACTATCCATACTTGCATCATCACCAATATACACTTTAAATCTCTTATCTGTTTGATTGGCCAATGATTGAATCGTAGCTTCAAAAAATGTAAGTTTATAATATGGAATGACTATGGCCAGCATTAATTATATAATATTTTGTTTTTTATATCCCCTTCTTTATCTATACTCCAAGAACTTGATTCATTGCATGTGGCAAAATAAAATTTTTGTTCTTCAGTTAAATTTTTAACATCTAGATACCATCCACCATGCTTTGCCTCATAAGGTTTATCAGTTCTTATAGCTTTATAAAAAACTTGTTCCTTATACTCATATTTGGGTTTATAAAGTGCAAAAGTCGTATCAATATCAGCAATGTAATTCCCATCTATAGTTTTATTCTTCCAAAATTGTTGCTCCCATTCAATAACTTTATGTCTGTTAGGATTACTTTCTGGAATATTATCAATTTTTAAGCTGAAACCAACCTTAATTATTTTATCATTTCTATCTAAAATTTTTTTAAAATGAAGCACAAAATCCGTAGGACAATTCTCAACAGGAACTATATCCGGATCCGTAATAACATAATAGCCATTTGAATATTTCTTAAACAATTCTTTATTTTTCCAAAAAACCAAATGTCCTAAATTTTCATTTAACTTATGTATTGTTACCGTTGATTCAATGGTATCAAAATAATCAAGAAGAGGCTGGTAAGTCGAATTATTGTCAATGATTATTATGTTCTTATACTTATGTTTTTTTAAGAAATTAATCATTTGTTTTAAATAAAATAATTGATTAAAGCTTATAATTATTATTGGGATTGATTTATAGTTCAAATTTTGACTAATCATATACAGACTAAATAAATTTCTAATATGCAATTGGTAAAATAATTTTATTTTTTTTCTTTTTATATAAAATAGTTGTCTCAATCCTAAAATACTTAAAATATTTAAAATTATCTTTTTCATTTACTGTTTACTTATTTTATATCGGATTCCTTTAAAAAGAATTTCCCCTCTATTAAAAATTACAAAAAATAAAAAAGCTACAATCATTTTCATCCTATAGTCGATAGGAATTTTTTTGTTTGGTATAATATGTTGCAATAAAGAGTGAAAAGCTTTTCTAATATTTCTATTGAATAAAAATTGCTTAAAATGATTAAAAAAATAATCATCCATGTAATTTCTTACATTATTAGAAACATTAATTTTTTTAATCAAAAAATAGACCTTTTCTCTCGCTTTATAATAATTTAACTCCCTTAAATCTGCATTGCCATTATAGGATATACTTTCACTATGCTGCCTAATAAAAACCAACGGCTCATCTACTGTAATGTAATCTTTGCAACTTACTAAAACCCTGCAATGAAACTCCCATTCCTGCGCTGCCTGCAACTCTTCATCAAATAAATAGTCAAAAGATTGCAAAAAACTTTTTCTCCAAAGAGGCGCCTGTGTTAACCATGATATTTTTTGTATTATGTAATCGTAAAAGATTTCTTTTGAATTGATATTTTCACTTCTTAAACCAATTATATTTTCTACAGAATTTTCAAAAATTAAGGTTTGGCAAACCGAAAAATTATAATTGCTTTCTTCTAAAGCTTTTACTTGTTTTAAAAGTTTGCTATAATGCATCACATCATCATCATCAAACCAATTTACATAATCCCCTTTACTCAATTCAAACCCATAATTTCTACAGGCATTGGCGCCTTTGGGTCTATTGCTTGGCCGATGGTGGTATTGGAAACGACTGTCTTTTTTGCAATAGTTGTCCAATAAACATGCTGTATTATCGGTACTTCCATCATCTACTACAATACACTCCCAATTGATGTGAGTTTGTGACAACACACTATCTAAGGTTTCACCAATAAGGTGTGCCCTATTATAGGTTGGAATGATAATGGATACTAATGGGGTTTTCATCCTGTTTTATACTTTTTTGTAAAAATAGGAATTTACATTCGGTATTGAAAATAATAACCGTTTAGAAAATTAATTGTGTTTTAAATTTTAAAGTAATTTGTTGTTGAACTAATTAGGTGAAATAATTATATCTCTTTCTTTTAAATCATTAATTAACATATTTGTAAATAATTCAGCTCCAGTCTTGTTCAAATGAGAAGCATTGTAGAAATACTCCTTCTTTGTGCATATTTCATTATTAGAATAGTCTAAAAAGGGTATTTTATGTTTTTCACTAAAGTTTTCGAATAAAGTAATTACTTCTTTTCTGTTTTTCACAAATTTTTGCCCCTCAAAATATTCGGGTGTATAAACTAAGATAACTTTAATGTCCTTTTCCTTACATTCAAGAAGAAATTTATCAAATAATTTAATTAAATCAATATCAAGTTTTCCTTCATAATGCTTCATTTTCTGTTTTGCATTACTTAAGTCATTATTCCAAACAAAATCAAAACCTTGATATCCTTTCTTTCTTTTCGATTTTGTTTTGGGAAAAAATATAGAATTTTCAATTGATTGAACAACCGCCTTTTTATTTCCAACATAACGAATTAAAGGTAAATAATAATCTAAACTTATAAATCCATTATAGGAACTTGTATAGTTAATAATATCTTTGTTTAAAAGCATATATGGCAAAAACTGTTCAGCATTATATAGTTTTGTTCTTTTTTGAAGGCTCCAAATATCAATTGACATAATTATATATTTTGGCTTTTTATTATATTTTAATAGTGTTATATGTCTTAAATATTCCATCCAGAAATTATGGCCATCAATACCTAAATTATAGGCAGAAAACCCTAATTTATTTTTTAATAAATTAGGGTCAATATGTCGCAATGCTCTTGATGAACCATAAATTACAATTTCAGAATTAATCTTCCCATTATATATATCATTCCATGTATTATACTCTCCCGATGCATAATTACTTTTCTTTAAACTATGTGAAATTATTAGATCCAAAGGATAGGCCAATAAAATAACTAGCAAAATAAAAAGTAAACTATTTTTAAAGAATTTTCTCATATCAAAATTGAAAATAAATAAATTGTTGTTTTTGACCTACAAACAAAATAATTAACATTGCTAAAACATAATAAAAAAACCATCTTAAAATCCTATTCCAACTTAACCCTAATTTTTCCAAAGCATATTCTTGTTCCCTTCCAACCCATTCAATGATTATAGATATAAAGACTAAAAATATAATTATATAATTTTTAAACCCTGGCATTGAAAATAATGATGAAGAAAATATTTCAGAAATAACCCTAAACGCGTGCCCAATATTTTCAGCTCTGAAAAATATCCAGGCAAACACCGTTAAGCCAAATGTTATCAATATTTGAAAAAATTCTTTAATTGTTGGCAGATTACTCCCTTTTGCAACAATCTCCAGATGCTGTCTGTTTTTATTGAAAACTAATAGTGGTAAAAAAAATAGTGCATTTAAACCACCCCAAACAACAAAAGTCCAATTGGCACCGTGCCAAAAACCACTCACGATGAATATGATAAAAATATTTCTAATTTGAATCCAATTCCCGCCTCTGCTTCCGCCTAAAGGAATGTATAAATAATCTCTAAACCATGTTGATAAAGAAATATGCCAACGCCTCCAAAACTCTGCAATATCTCTTGAAAAATAAGGAAAAGCAAAATTTTTCTTTAAATCAAATCCAAAAAGTCTTGAGGTGCCTATGGCAATGTCAGAATATCCTGAAAAATCTCCATAAATTTGAAACGTAAAATATAAGGCCCCTAAAACCAATGTGCTGCCAGAGTAATCATCTGAGTTGTTAAAAATGGCATTTGCCGATTCTGCGCAAGTATCAGCAATCACCACTTTTTTAAATAATCCCCAAAGTATTTGACGCAATCCATCCACAGCTTTGCTGTAATCAAAATTTCTTTTTTTATAAAACTGGGGCAATAAATTGGTTGCACGTTCAATAGGGCCCGCCACCAATTGGGGAAAAAAACTTACGAATGCTGAAAAAGCAATAAAATCCTTTGTGGGTTCCAGTTTTCTTTTGTAAACGTCAATGGAATAACTCATTGTTTGAAAAGTGTAAAAACTGATTCCAACTGGCAAAATAATGTTTAATGAATTGGGTTGTATTTTAGTTCCAAAAAAAGAAAAAGCAGTTATAAAATTGTCCAAGAAGAAATTGTAATACTTAAAAAAGCCAAGAAAACCTAGATTCACTATGATACTTGTCCATAGGTATGCTTTTCGTTTGGTCTCATTTTCTTCTTTAGAAAGCATGATGCCAACTAAATAGTCGACTAGTGTACTAAAAACAATTAATGACAAAAACCTCCAGTCCCACCAGCCATAAAACACATAACTTGAAACAACGATTAAAAAATTCTGAAGCTTTAGATTTTTGGTTGTCACGAACCAATAGAGAATAAACACTATGGGTAGGAATATGGCAAAATCTATGGAATTAAACAGCATGAATGGTGCAAGTTGGATTGGTATTAAATCGTAATGGGCTTTTCATGCAGGTTTATTCTTTTTTGTAAAAATAGGTTTTTCTTTTTTAGTTACTAATTTTTTCTTAAGGGATAAGTTGGAATGTTGAATGTGATCGCACCATTTTTTTTACCCTAACCTTTTTTCTGACTGAAATTTATTTTGATTAAATTGTATAATACGTAATACTAAACTTAAAAAAGTGCCAAAATTAATTTTAGACTTTGAAAAAACTTAAAAAAATACTGAGTGAGTTGGAATTTTTCGCCAGCGATTATTAGTCATAAACTTTCTCAATTTTTTGTTTTAGTTCGTTTAGTAAAAATTCACTATTTAAATTTTTAAACAAAATATTTCTATTATATTCAATTTGATCAATATTTAGTAATTGATTTATACTACTTTCAGATAGGTCATTTTCATAACTAAACACCAAAACACCTATTCTTTTCAAATATTTATAAAAGGTGTTTCTTTTGCTTAGGTAAACTTTACTTCCATGCCAAAGTAATGCTATCGTATTGCCTACTGCCTGTTGTCTGCGATTATTTAATATTGCAACACCACAATTTTGAATAATTTGATTGTATCTCGGCAATTCAAAAAAAGTAGTTAATGGGTGGAATTTATCACTAAAAATAGGAGTTCCCAATTCAATAATATTATTAATATAACTTCCATCTCCATAATTTAATGGCACTATTATTTTTCTTTTTCCAAAATCGTAATTTTTAATTTTATTAAAAATATCGAGATGATTGCCAGTTTTAAAACCTGAATTACCAATCAGAATATTTGGTTTTTCTAAAGTAATCTTATCACTTACCTCAACAATTCTTTCAATAGGAAAATACCAAAAAGGAAATGTATTTTTCTTAATCCCTATAAGTTTGGTAATATTTTTATGTTCTTCTTTAAAGCCGCAACCTAAATAATTAATTCTATCCATGACTTCCCTTTTCGTCCTTCTTTGAATTTCAAGATTAGATAATGGTAATTGGGGTTTGATTAGCCTATAATAACTCCTGATATGGATATTTTCTTCAATTCTTTTTTTAAATGGTTGCTTCAGAATAGAAAACTGCTTTTTTGTCATTTTATCCAATAACCTATGCTCTGAAAAATAATGAATATCATTATATACCTCAAAACCAAAGCAAAACCAAATGCATTTTATTTGTTCAGGAAGTTGTAATATAACTGAAAAAAAATCAATCTGAAGACTATGAAATATTACAATATCATTTGATTCTATACTTTTTAACAAAGCATCTTCATCATTTTTTGTAACTATAATATTAACATTTTTTGATTTTTCAACATGTACTAAATCAATAGCATTTGAATATTGATAGATGAAAAAAATATTTTTATTAGGAAATGCATTTTCAAATTGCCAATTAGCGGAATTAATGAATTTCTCATCCATAGCAATATGGATAATTCGATTAAACATTTTTATAAAAACTATTAATTGTTTCTATTATTTTATCTAGATTGTCTGATGAAAGTTCATAATAAAAAGGCAAGCGCAACAAACAATCTGAATAATAATCAGTATTTTCCAATTCCTTTAAGGAATTTGAACGCAAATAAAATTCACTGGAATGTAAACTAATATAATGAAATACTGCGTGAATCTGATGATGCTTCAAATAAGAAATCAATTGTTCTCTTTGTTTTGATGTTTCACATATTAGATAAAAAAGATGGGCATTATTTGTTGCATACTTTG
Source organism: Flavobacteria bacterium RIFCSPLOWO2_12_FULL_35_11 (assembly GCA_001800975.1). GTDB lineage: Bacteria > Bacteroidota > Bacteroidia > Flavobacteriales > Flavobacteriaceae > Lutibacter. Next base: position 19,316 of record MGWK01000051.1, read on the forward strand.
GAATCTGAGGTAAACTTAAATTACAACCTTTTGCTAAATCTTTTAAACCTAGATAATACCGATTCCAAATTTCCTTTCTTCTTTCCTGAATGGCATCAAGATGTTCAATTTGGGCCCACAAAAACGCAGCAATAATCTCAGAAGGCAAAAATGAAGAACCAATATCTACCCACCCATATTTATCGACTACTCCCCTAAAAAATGCGGAGCGATTGGTTCCTTTTTCCCAGATGATCTCAGCACGTTCGGCAAATTGCCTATCATTAATTGCTATCATGCCACCTTCGCCGGAAATAATATTTTTAGTTTCGTGAAAAGAAAAAGCAGCCAAATGTCCAATGGAACCTAATGCTTTTTTTACACCGTCTTTACCTGTATAAAAGCTATCTATGGCTTGTGCGGCATCTTCTATAACAAATAAACCATGATGTTTCGCAATAGCCATAATGGCATCCATATCACAGGCGATTCCAGCATAATGGACCGGAACTATGGCTTTGGTTTTAGAAGTAATCAGCGACTCAATTGTTGCTGCATCTATATTTGGATTTTCAGTACTTGAATCAGCAAAAACAATTTTCGCCCCTCTTAATACAAAAGCATTCGCTGTGGAAACAAAAGTATAAGAAGGCATAATAACTTCATCTCCTGGCTGTAAATCAATTAAAATAGCGGCCATCTCCAAGGCATCTGTACAGGAAGTCGTAAGCAAACATTTGGCAAAACCATACTTTTGCTCAAAAAAACGTTGGCAAATCAGGGTGTATTTACCATTACCGGATATTTTACCAGATGCTACTGCATCAGTGAT
>MGWK01000051.1:20164-21115 GCA_001800975.1 Flavobacteria bacterium RIFCSPLOWO2_12_FULL_35_11
ATATTGGATTTCTTTACCTGATAAGTAAGGTTTATTAAAAGGAATGGACATATTTAATCTTTAAAACTTGAATTTAATCTATTTCTAATTTTATATATCTCTTATTTTTTTATAATATATGCTTGTTGTATACCAAAACCTCCACCAGAGTATTTTTTTTCTATTTCATAAAATATTTCATTTATAGGGTTGCTATAACCTTTATAATCAGAAGGATTGGTAACCAACTCTCTTAGAAACCTTGATCCTAGATAATATATTGAACTGAATTCATCACATTCAAATGACAAACCCTTATTTGTAAGATATTTTTCAATCTTTTCCTTTTTAATATACCTGTTAAAGTCATGTTCCACCAATGGTGGCAATTGTTTTATTAAACGCATGGCATTTAATAAAATTAGCGGTTCATAAAAAGCTTCTGAAAAGATAACTTTACCACCAGGTTTAACCACGCGAAAACATTCATCCATTGCCTGTATTTGGTCTTCCCATGTTGGTAAATTTATTATAACTCGTGTAGTATAAACTATATCAAACTTATTATCTTCAAATTTAATATTACGAATATCCCCTACACTAAAATTAATATTTTCCTTTTCAGTTAATTCATCCCTTAGTTTATTAGCAAATTTAATCATATTTGTAGAAAAGTCAACGCCATATATTTTAGCAGGTTTTCTTTCGTTAAGTTGTCTAAAAGTAGAAAAACATTTGCACATCCGATATCCAAAACTACGTCGCTCTCTTTAATATGAACACCTATTGTCTCTATTTCAAGGTCAATAGCATAATTGTTACCCCAAGAAGCTGTATGTGAAGTTTTGTGTTTAGAAGCCTGTTTCTCCCAAAATGTTTTAATAAAATCGTTCATTATTTTGTTTATATTAACCCGTTGGGTGCAATTATTTTAGATTAAAAAAGAGGTTTAGATATTGGTCAAGATACTGA
>MGWK01000052.1 GCA_001800975.1 Flavobacteria bacterium RIFCSPLOWO2_12_FULL_35_11
CAATACGCCAATACGCTTAAAATCAAATATTTGGCAACGTGAAAGTATGGTCGGTATTATTTTGTGTTTCTCGGTGGTTGCCAAAATAAAGATGGCGTGTGCCGGCGGTTCTTCCAACGTTTTTAAAAACGCATTAAAAGCGGCCGATGAAAGCATGTGAACCTCATCAATAATATATACTTTATATTTTCCGGTTTGGGGCGGAATGCGAACCTGGTCGTTTAAATTCCGAATATCGTCAACCGAATTGTTAGAAGCGGCATCCAATTCAAAAATGTTAAAAGCAAAATCCTCATCAAGGTCTCCGCCGCTTGCCTGGTTTATTTTTTTTGCTAAAATCCGCGCACAGGTTGTTTTACCAACACCTCTCGGACCCGTAAACAACAATGCTTGAGCCAAATGGTTGTTTTTTATAGCATTTTCAAGCGTGTTTGTAATGGCTTGTTGCCCAATCACATCCTCAAAAGTTTGAGGTCGGTATTTACGGGCTGATACTACAAAATGTTCCATATGTTTATTTTTTTATTCGGATGGTAAAAGTAAAAAATTATCTTATTAAAAGATTGAAATATTAAAAGTTAAATATTAAATATTAGAAGTGTCATGTTTTGCGTTCAAGTTTTTTAACTTTTAACCTTTAACCTGATGCCATAGAATCAAAACAAAATTCAATTATTTTTCAAATTAACAAATGTTGTGAATTTTAGCGTTTGCCGCTTATTTCAATGGATAAATAAATCCTCCTTAAAATTCTTTTTTTTACATTTGTTACTTAAAATATTATAATGGCGAATACATTTGGTAAAATATTTACACTCACAACATTCGGGGAATCTCACGGAGAAGCGATTGGCGGAATTATAGATGGCTGTCCGGCCGGAATTGAATTGAATCTGGAAATTGTTCAATATGAAATGGATAGAAGGAAACCTGGCCAGTCCAAAATTGTGACCCAACGTAAAGAAGCTGATGAAGTGCAATTTTTATCCGGAATTTTTGAAGGAAAAACCACGGGTGCTTCCATCGGATTTATCATAAAAAATGCCAATCAGCGTTCCAATGACTATTCACACATAAAAGATGCCTATCGTCCTTCCCATGCCGATTATACCTACGATAAAAAATATGGCGTTCGTGATTATCGCGGCGGCGGACGTACTTCTGCCCGTGAAACTGCAAATTGGGTTGTGGGCGGCGCTGTTGCAAAACAGGTTATTTCTGAAATAAAAATCAATGCTTTTACCTCTTCTGTGGGCGATATTTTTATGGAAAAACCGTATCAGGAAGTCGATTTCAGCAACATTGAAGGCAACGATGTTCGTTGTCCGGATAACGCAACTGCTGAAAAAATGATTGCACGTATCAATGAAATTAAAAAACAAGGAGATACTATTGGAGGAACCGTAACATGCGTTATTCAAAATGTGCCTGTTGGATGGGGCGAACCTATTTTCGATAAATTACACGCCCAATTGGGAAAAGCAATGCTTTCCATCAATGCGGTAAAAGGCTTTGAATACGGGAGCGGATTTTGTGGCGCAAAAATGAAAGGTAGCGAACACAACGATATTTTTAACGCCGACGGCACCACAACAACAAACCTTTCCGGAGGAATCCAGGGCGGTATCAGCAACGGAATGGATATTTATTTTAGGGTTGCTTTTAAACCTGTCGCTACCATTATGCAGGCACAACAAACCATCGATAACGAAGGAAAAATTGTTGAAATGCACGGAAAAGGCCGCCACGATCCATGTGTTGTGCCGCGCGCCGTTCCAATCGTTGAAGCTTTGGCCGCAATGGTTTTAACCGATTTTATGTTGCTGAATTCTTATAAGAAGTTATAGCGATAAATGTTGAAATGTTATTGTTTATTTGTTCAATAGAAAATCCATCATTCATCATTCAACATTGTCTATTTTATAGATAATACACCAAAAACAGGATTGGAACAATAATTCCCAACACCAAATAAATTCCGCCGCGGCCAATCACACCTTTTTTTCCCTTGATCATAAATAAGGAAGTGATGGAAAACAGAATTAATGCGCTGGCGAATATATCAGAAAACCACATCCAAATTTTGTTCGGGTTGTAGTGCAAATAATTAACGTCATAGAACAACGGCCGTTTTTTCAAATATTCGGCCCTTCCGGCTCCGCTTTCCACATCCACCATAATTGAAGAACCTCCTTTTAAAAATATTTTAAGATTTTGGGCATTGGGGTAGTAGTGCTGTTTGTAGTTTTCTTTGTCATCAACTTCTTCCAGCAACAACAAAATATTATTTTTTACTGAAGCATTATTTTCCAAATTAATTTGAGTTGTAAAATTTTTGTTTTCAACAGAATAATTCGGATTCCAGTCGCTCAGGTGATTTAGCGCGATACCTGAAATAGCGTAAATTAAGGTGGTACCAATAAAAAAGAACCCAATATCCCTATGAAGTATTCTGCTCCATTTTCGTAAATTTTTCATAAACAAAAATGGGGTTATTCTACTGCTGAATGAGAAATATAATTAATGGAATAATTTGAGATATGATCCGTATTTTCAGCTTTCATTTGATCTCTGTACTTTTGAATCATTTTCATTTTTGCATCGTATTGATCCTTATTTGAAGCTCCTTCTTTATGACTTTTAATATTGTCTTCTTCCATTTTAAGGCAATAGGCTTCATCAATTCTTTCTTCAACAACAATTCCTGTAAACGTAATTTCATTACCCGTTAAGGCTTCATCAAATCGTTCTTCTCCGTTTATATGAACATCACCTTTATCAGTGACTAAAAATACTTTTTTTCCGCTGTGCTTACAAACGTGGTCTACAATTCCCTTAACTTTCACTTCTTTATTTACAAATTCTCCGGCTTTTGCATCAAATTCACCCAGGGCCAAAAATGGGATTTCAGCAGTTTCAGCAGTTTTATTTGTAGCTCCCGCTTTTTTATCATCAGTTTTACAAGAAATTACGGCCAGTGCGAACACCAAAACGAATACAATTTTTTTCATCACTTTATTTTTAGATTAATCACATGTGTTTAAAATACAGCGTCTAATTTAAGTGTGATTGCTAAAATAAATAATGATTAAAATCAGTTGTTGGTGATTTTAAGGCAATTTTAAGGAAACCGTTTAAGGCTTAATTGTTTATTGGCTAGAAAATCTAAAATCCAAAATTTCAAATTGTCTTTATATATTCTAAAATCGTTTAATTATTCAATATTTTTAAGGCGGTTTTTAAACCAATTCCCATTTCAAAATGAAATTCACTTGAAAACAAAGCGCTTTCAATGGCTGCAATTACGGCAATAATGTCGTTATTGTTTACGCTTCCCATATGTCCAACCCTAAAATATAATGTTTTGTGTGAAGGCAACAATCCGCCTGCCAAAATAACATCGTTCTTTGAAATATGGCCCAAAAAGGTGCTTCCTATAATATTTTCTGGAAAATAAACGGCCGTAAGCGTATTGGCCGACAAGTTTTTATGAACAGGCAATAGTTTTAATCCGAGAGCAATCATTGCTTCACGAAAAGCGGCTGCAATTTTTTGGTGTCGTATAAACCGATGTTCCATTCCTTCGGAAACAATTTGTTGCAAACTCACTTCTAAAGCAGCTATCAGGTTTACGGGTGGCGTTCCAAAATAGGAAGGTTGTCTGTTTTCATAGGCCTGCATAATTGGCAGCCAATTGTTGAAATCGGCATAGTAATTACCCACAGGTGTTTTCCTGTTTTTGAATATTTCCATTGCTTTTTGCGAAACAACCAACAAGGCCAAACCCGGAGGCACGCCAATTGCTTTTTGTGAGGCGGTCAGTACCACATCAATTCCCCATTCTTCTTGTTGTATTTCTTCACCGGCTACAGAACACACACCATCCAAAATTGAAAGTGTATCATATTTTTTTGCAAGTTCAGCGATGGGTTTCGGATTTACCAAAACGCCAGTTGACGTATCAACATGAGTGATGGTTATTAATTTATATTTTTTGGCGGAAAGTGCTTTTTCTATGTCGTCTAAAGCAACAACATTTCCCACTTCGGAAGCTAAAATAGTGACATTTGCACCATAGCGTTTTGAAATTTCCGCGAAGCGTTCTCCAAAATAACCAGTTGAAATAACCAAAACATTGTCGTTTGGTTCAATCAAATTGGCCGCTGCCATATCCATCGCAAAAGTTCCGGTTCCCGCAACAACAAAAGGCTGTCCGGTTGAAGTCAACCAAACTTTTCGCATCAATTCTATGCAATTTCCGAAGGATTCAATAAAATTTGGCGCCACGTGGCTGGTAGTTGGAGCGCCCAATGCCTGCAGCACTTTTGGTTCAAATTCAATAGGGCCGGGAATCATCAATAATTTTCTGCTTTTCATGGGGTGGCTATTTTTTATTTAATTCAATAAGTTTGTTAGTGTTATTTCTAATTTTCCAATACATTATAAATATTCTACATCCGAAATCGTAAATCGTAAATCGTAAATCATAAATCATAAATCATAAATCATAAATCATAAATCATAAATCATAAATCATAAATCATAAATCATAAATCTAAAACTGACTTGTAATTTACAAAATAAAAATCACCTAAGCCGAAGCAATAGGTGATTTTATTGTAATTAATATAAAAAAATATCGGATTTAAAAAGTGTTAAGCGCCTATTAAATCGCCGTTTCCTTTGGTAGGCAGATTACTGTAACCCATTAAATATTCGTCCACTTTTTTTGCAGCTTCCCTTCCTTCAGAAATTGCCCAAACAATTAAGGATTGTCCCCTTCGCATATCGCCGGCAGTAAAAATATGCGGCACATTTGTTTGGAATTCAGTTTCGGATGCTCGGTAGTTGCTCCTAAAGTCGGTTTTAAGGCCTAATTGTTCACTTAAAGTCGCTTCCGGACCAGTGAATCCCATTGCCAATAACACCAATTCGCAAGGCCAAATTTTTTCGGTTCCCTCAATTTCTTTTAAAGTGGGTCTTTCTCCGGGTTTTATAATCCATTCAACATTCACTGTTTTTAAGGCTTTTAGGTTTCCTTTTTCATCAGCAATAAATTCTTTGGTTGAAATTAGCCAGTTTCTGTCGCAACCTTCTTCGTGGGAAGTTGAAGTTTTAAGTTTCAACGGCCAAAATGGCCAAGGGGTTGTTTCGCTTCTTTTTTCAGGAGGTTTTGGCATAATTTCAAAGTTGGTCACGCTTTTTGCACCGTGACGGTTTGAGGTGCCAATGCAGTCGGAGCCGGTATCGCCGCCGCCAATAACAATGACGTTTTTATCGGTGGCGAAAATTTCTTCACCTTCTATTGTGATTCCTGCATTTCGTTTGTTTTGCTGTTTTAAAAAGGTCATGGCTTGTACCACCCCTTTAATTTCAGCGCCTTTTGCGGGCAAATCCCGACTAAGCGTTGCGCCGCCGCACAAAACAACGGCATTAAAATCGTCCAATTTTTTAATCGGATAATTTACGCCAACATGTACGTTTGTTTTAAATTCAATGCCTTCTTCTTTTAATATGGCAATTCTCCTGTCGATAATTTCTTTTTCCAATTTAAAATTCGGAATTCCGTAGCGCAACAATCCGCCCAATGCATCATCCCTTTCAAAAACAGTCACCGAATGTCCAATCCGGTTTAGTTGTTGAGCGGCTGCCAAACCCGCAGGTCCGGAGCCAACTACCGCTACTTTTTTGTTAGTTCTGTTAGTCGGAGGCTGGGCAACAATCCATCCTTTTTTAAATCCTTTTTCAACAATGTTTTTTTCTAAATTTTCTATGGTTATTGGCGGATTTACAATTCCTAAAACACAGGCTTGTTCACAAGGCGCAGGGCATAATCTTCCGGTAAATTCAGGAAAATTATTGGTGGAGTGCAAAATTTCCAATGCTTTTTTCCATTTCTTTTCATGCACCATATCGTTAAAATCGGGAATTAAATTTCCCAGCGGACAAGCGCTATGGCAAAATGGAATGCCGCAATCCATACAACGGGAACCTTGTTTTTCAACCTCTTCGGTTTTCAATGAAACTGTAAATTCCTTATAATGCTGAACCCTTTCTTTTACAGAAATGTACGTCTCCTCTTTTCTTTCAAACTCTTTAAATCCGGTAACTTTTCCCATAACTAAGCAGTTGCTTTTTTAATACTATTTTCATTTTCAAGTCGCACCAATGCTTTTTTATAATCGGTTGGCATCACTTTTACAAAATAGGTTAAACTATTTTCCCAATCATCCAAAATTCTTAAGGCCAGATCGCTGTTGGTGTATTTAAAATGATTTTTTATCAATTGTTTTAAATCGATTTCATCTTCCGAAGAAATCTCCTCAAAAGCGACCATTTCCATATTGCACAATCCTTTTGTGAATTTCTGTTTTTCATCAAAAACATAGGCGATTCCACCGCTCATTCCTGCCGCAAAATTTCTTCCTGTTTTGCCTAAAATCACCACTTTACCGCCGGTCATATATTCACAACCGTGGTCTCCAACGCCTTCAACAACCGCAATTGCACCTGAATTTCTTACGCAAAATCGTTCCCCGGCAATACCGTTGATATAAGCTTCTCCATTGATAGCGCCATAAAGGGAAACATTTCCCACAATTATATTTTCTTCTGAAGCAAAAGTAGCTTCGTCGGGTGTTTTTATGATCAATTTTGCGCCAGATAAGCTTTTGCCCAAATAATCATTTGTATTTCCGTCAATTTGCATGGTCAATCCTTTGGTTGCAAATGCCCCAAAACTTTGTCCGGCCGAACCTTTAAATTTTAGGTTTAAAGTATCTTCCGGCAATCCATTGTCGCCATATATTTTTGACAATTCATTGCTCACAATGGCGCCAACTGTTCTGTCGGTATTTTTTATCGGAAATTCCAAATACATTTTTTCTTTTCTGTAAATCGCCGGATGCCCCATTCTTAGGATGTCAAAATCCAAAACATTTTCCAATTCATGGTTTTGAGATTCGGTGTTGTGTAATGGTTTGCTCGTTTTTGGTTTGTGTAAAATAGGCGATAAGTCAATTCCCTTTGCTTTGGCATGGGTAATTGCCTTGTTGGCGTTTATTTTTTGGCTTTGGCCAACCATTTCATTAATGGTTCTAAATCCCAATTCTGCCATAATTTTGCGCAATTCTTTTGCAACGAAATACATAAAATTAATGACGTGTTCTGGCGTTCCTTTAAAGTTTTTGCGCAATTCAGGATCTTGGGTCGCAATCCCGACCGGACACGTATTTAAATGGCATTTTCGCATCATAATACAGCCAGATGCCACCAAAGGAGCCGTGGCAAAACCAAATTCTTCGGCGCCCAATAAACAGGCAATCGCAACATCACGACCGGTTTTTAATTGTCCGTCGCACTCTAAAACCACCCGGTTTCTTAAACCGTTCAATACCAAAGTTTGCTGTGCTTCAGCAATTCCTAATTCCCAAGGCAATCCGGTATGGCGCAATGAAGTTAACGGAGATGCTCCGGTACCGCCATCATAACCCGAAATTAAAATCACATCGGCTTTTGCTTTTGCAACACCGGCGGCAATGGTACCAACACCAACTTTAGAAACGAGTTTCACATTGATTCTGGCTTCCCTGTTGGCATTTTTTAGGTCGAAAATGAGTTGCGCCAAATCCTCAATGGAATAAATATCATGATGCGGAGGCGGAGAAATCAATCCAACATAAGGCGTTGAGCTTCTGCACTCTGCAATCCAAGGCAATACTTTTTCGGCTGGCAATTGGCCACCTTCACCAGGTTTTGCGCCTTGCGCCATTTTAATTTGAATTTCTTTTGCATTGGTTAAATAATTGGTGGAAACACCAAATCTGCCCGATGCAACTTGCTTAATGGCGCTATTTCTACTGTCTCCATTTAAATCTTTTCTGAATCGGTTTTTGTTTTCACCGCCTTCTCCGGAATTGCTTTTGCCGCCAATACGGTTCATGGCAATCGCTAAATTTTCATGGGCTTCCTGGCTAATTGAGCCGTACGACATAGCACCTGTTTTAAAACGCTTTACAATTTCTGTCCAAGGTTCCACTTCTTCCAATGGAATTGGGTCCAAATTGTTAAATTCAAACATTCCACGAAGTGTCATCAAATTTTTACTTTGCTCGTTGATGGCTTTGGCGTAAACTTCATAACTTTCATAGCTGTTGGTTCGCACGGCCTGCTGCAGTTTTGCAACGGTGGTCGGATTAAACATATGGCGTTCGCCGTTTCTTCTCCAACGGTAATCGCCGCCAATGTTTAAAGGAAGGTTTCCTGCGATTTCAATAGGAGGAAAGGCGCTTCGGTGACGCAAGAAAATTTCTTTTTCAATTTCATATAAACCAATTCCTTCAATACGCGAAGGCGTATTTGGAAAATATTCTTCAGTAAAAGCGGTGTTTAAACCTAAAATTTCAAAAATTTGGGAGGCGCGGTAAGAATGCAAAGTGGAAATTCCAATTTTATTCATAATTTTTAAAACACCTTTTGCAATGGCTTTATTGAAGTTTTGAGTCGCTTTTTCTTCGGAAATGCCTACGATTTCACCATCTTCAATTTGCTGTCGAATGATTTCATTGATCATATATGGATTGATGGCACTTGCGCCATAACCGAACAACGTGGCGAAATGATGCGGTTCGCGCGGTTCAGCAGATTCTATGATAATTCCAAAACTTGAGCGCTGCCCCATTTTGCTCAATTGACTGTTTAGGTAGGAGCAACTTAACAAAATTGGTATTGGCGCATAATTTTCATTCACATTTCTGTCGGATAAAATGACAATATTGCATCCTTCAGAAACGGCTTTATAAGCCTGTTTAACCATTACTTTTAAGGCTGCTTCAATACCGTTTAAGCCTTTTGTGATGTCGTAAAGCGTTGAAACTGAAACAGAACTAAAATCGGGGTGATTGATGTTTTTTAACTTGTCGATATCCGCATTTGAAATTACCGGATTTTGAATCTTCAATTTCTTGCATTGCTCTTCTGAAATATCAAAAATATTTCTGTCGCCTCCAATGGCCAAACTGAAATCGGTCACAATTTCTTCTCTTATTCCATCTAAAGGCGGATTGGTAACTTGGGCAAACAATTGTTTAAAATAATTGAACAGCAATTGCGGTTCATCCGATAAAACTGCCAAAGGCGTGTCGTTCCCCATAGAACCTATGGCTTCACTACCCTGAACGGCCATAGGCATAATAATGGTGTCTATTTCTTCAATGGTATAGCCAAATATTTTCTGTCGTGCCACCAAATCTATTTCTTCTGTTGGCGTATTGTTGCCTGTGTATGGAATTTCAGACAAGGACAATAAATTTTTATTGAGCCATTTTCTGTAAGGCTTTTCAGAAACAATTTTTTGTTTTATTTCTTCATCATTAATGATTCGTCCGGCATTCATATCCACCAAAAACATTTTTCCAGGCTCTAACCTTCCGTGGTGAACAACATTTTCTGGTTTAATGTCTAAAACACCAGTTTCAGAAGACATGACTACATTTCCGTCTTTTGTTACCGTGTAACGTGAAGGTCTCAATCCATTTCGGTCCAGCAAGGCACCAATATAATTTCCGTCGGTAAAAGGAATCGATGCGGGTCCGTCCCAAGGTTCCATAATACAGGAATTGTATTCATAAAACGCCTTTTTCTCATCGCACATTGCCGGGTCTTTTTCCCAGGCTTCAGGAACCATCATCATCATCACTTCAGGCAAAGAACGGTCGGTCATCAGCAATAATTCCACCACCATATCCATACAGGCAGAATCTGATTTTTCTCCTAAAATAATAGGAAACAGTTTTTTTATGTCATCGCCAAAAACAGGGCTTTTCATTAATTCTTCGCGCGCTTTCATTCTGTTTATATTGCCTCGAAGCGTATTGATTTCGCCATTGTGGCACATATACCTAAAAGGCTGCGCCAAATCCCAGGAAGGAAAAGTATTTGTTGAAAACCGTTGATGAACCAGTGCCAAACGGGTAACAAGATCGGGATTGGAAAGGTCGGTATAGTAATTACTGATGTCTTCAGGAATTAAAAGTCCTTTATATATTAAGGTTGTTGTTGACAAGCTTGGCAGATAGAATTTTTTCCGGTCGGATAATTTAGAATTTTCAACTGCATGTTCCGCAATTTTACGTGCAGTAAACAATTTTGCATTGAATTGATTTTCGGATAATTGCTGTCCGTTTTTACCGATAAAAATTTGCTCAATTTTGGGTTCGTTTTTAGCGGCTATTTTTCCAAGATGTGTTTTGTTAACCGGAACTTTACGCCATCCCAACACTTCCAATCCCTGATTTTTTATTTCGGTTTCCAGACAATTTTTAAAGAAATTCAGCTGATTTTCATTTTGGGACAAAAATACCATTCCCACAGCATATTCTTTTGGCTCAGGTACGGCAAAGGTTGTGTTTTTTACAAAGAATTCATGAGGAATATCAATTAATATTCCTGCACCATCACCGGTTTTGCCATCAGAACTTACCGCGCCGCGATGTTCAAGTTTGATGAGGATTTCTAAAGCGTCGTGAATTATTTTGTTTGATTTCTCTCCATTTAGATTGCAAATAAATCCTGCGCCACAATTGTCTCTTTCAAATTCCGGTAAATATAACCCCTGTTTCTTCATTTAATTTGTTTGATGTATTTTTACAAAAATAAGACAAAACTTGTATTTAGTATAAAATAATTACGAAAACGTTGTAATAACACCATAAAAAGATATAAAACATTGAAAATAATTAAATGTTTAAATTTTACGTTAAAAAATTAATTATTTAACAATGTAAGTTACCAAAATGCCTGTTAAAAAAATAGGATTTTCGATTTATCTTCTAAAAATCGATTAATAAAAGGATCAGAAAAGCAATTTTGGAATGATTGTAACCAAATAAACAATCTAAAATAGTAGTCGTATAAATTTGATTTTTTATCAAATTGTATTAAATTTAGTGAAAGGTTGATTATTTTGATGAATATCCAATAAAATAAAGGGGAAATTGGGAAGTTGATGTAAAAAACGGTAATTAAATTTGATATATTCTGCTAATAAAGTATATTTATGCAAAAATAATATATATGAAAATAGAATCTTGTCCAAACTGCGGTTCCGTCGAGTATGTCAAAAGTGGTGTCATAAAAGACAGACAGCGCTATAAATGCAAGAAATGCGCCTATTACTTCACTGTAAATAAAGTTGGTAAGCAAATTGATTCTTATTACGTGAACAAAGCACTTCAGTTATATTTGGAGGGTTTGAGCTATCGGGAAATTGAACGCATTTTAGGGATTTCGCACGTGAGTATCATAAATTGGGTTAAAAAATACAATGTAAAACGTCCGTATAGTTTTGAATATCATTCTACCTACAAGATTTTAAACGCGGTAGAACTTGCCAAATACTTTTCAAACAATAAAAATTTAATTGGCGCAGGCGTTATTGTAACAGAGCTTGGCGATAAATTTATGTTGATTCGCTGGGAACGATTTAAGGGATAACTATATCAACTTACAATTATATATATCCAATTTTAATAACTGCTTTTTTCTTTTCATCTTGGTAAGGCTAAATAAGCAATTCTTTAGCAAAACCTAATTAATTAACCAAATTTATTTTTATGAAAAAACAGCTATCAGTTTTGTTAATTCTTCTCTTGGGATTAACGTACTACAGTTATGGCCAGGCAACTGATGCCACACCAGCTTTTGGTGTTAAATGGACCGGTTTTGTTAAGACAGACTATATGTTTGACACGCGACAAACCACCAATTCCAGAGAAGGACATTTTATGATTTTACCTGCGGCAGAAAAGTTGGTAAATGGAGAAGATGTGAATGACCAAACCAATTTTAACATTTTATCAATCCAATCTCGTTTGAGAGCAGGCATTACTGGTCCCGACTTTTTTGGAATGAAAACTTCCGGTGCTATTGAGGCTGATTTTTTCGGAAACTCCGGAACAGGGCTCGATGATGTTAATGGGTTCAGATTAAGACATGCATTCGTACAATTATCGAATGATAAAGTTGAAATTTTAATGGGACAATTTTGGCATCCTATGTTTGTGACATCAGTATTTCCCGATGTTTACTCATTTAATACAGGAGTTCCGTTTGCGCCATTCTCCAGAAATCCGCAATTGCGTTTAACCACTAAAGGAAAGGTTAAATTTATCGGTGTACTTTTTACCGAAAGAGATTTTGCAACCAGAGGTGCCAGTGTTAGTAAATCCGGAATGCCTCAGCTGCATGCACAATTGCAATTGGGTTCCGTGGCAAATACTTTGGGAGGTTTTGGTGTTAATTTTAAATCAGCCAGACCAGATCTTGGGTTAGATAATGTAACAAGTACTGCTTTTATAGGATATTTTAGAACAAAATTAGGAAAAGCGACTTGGAAAGCGGAAGCCATTTACGGACAAAATATGTCGGATATCTTGCAAATCGGTGGTTTTGGAACTGCATTAAACGGTGATTACGTAAACAATGACACATTTTCTGCCTGGACTGAATTTAATGCCGATTTTTCTGAAACCATGGAATGGGGATTGTTTGGGGGCTATTCAAAAAATGGAGGCTTTGGTGAAGCGGTTACTAATATAAATGGATTTTTAATAAGTCCGACTAATTCTCAAAGTATTGAAAGTGCCTTTAGAATAGCACCACGAATTGGATGGAAATCAGGAAAAATGAAAATAGGTATTGAAGGTGAGTTTACCAGTGCACAATATGGATCTATTGACGGTAACGGCGATTTGAACACCACTGGTATAGATGCAGTAAGCAATTTCAGATTATTAACAACAGCAATTTATAACTTCTAAAACCAATTATTATGTCAAAAGAAAACATGAAAGCATATTGGAGAGAAAACCTGAAATATTTGGCAATCTTGCTAAGTATCTGGTTTTTGGTTTCCTACGTGTTCGGAATCTTTTTAGTGGAGCAGTTAAACACAATCAAAATCGGTGGTTTCAAACTCGGTTTTTGGTTTGCGCAACAAGGGTCAATTTATGTGTTTGTTATCCTAATTATCGTCTATGTAAAATTGATGAATACCTTAGATAAAAAATACGGTGTTCACGAATAATTATTAACTTAAAAAAAATTAAATCATGGGAATATTAGCTTGGACTTGGATACTTGTTGGAATTTCATTTGCACTTTATATAGGAATCGCAATTTGGGCCAGAGCAGGAACCTCTAAAGAATTTTACATAGCTGGTGGCGGTGTATCGCCGGTTATGAATGGTATGGCTACTGCGGCAGACTGGATGTCTGCGGCATCATTTATCTCCTTGGCGGGTATCGTGTCGTTTACCGGATATGATGGCGCTGTTTACATTATGGGCTGGACTGGCGGCTATGTGCTTTTGGCACTTTTACTGGCGCCTTATTTAAGAAAATTTGGAAAATTTACGGTGCCTGATTTTATTGGGGACAGGTACTATTCAAATACTGCCCGTATCGTTGCGGTAGTTTGTGCATTGATCGTTTCATTTACTTATGTTGCCGGTCAAATGCGCGGTGTAGGTATTGTGTTTTCAAGATATTTGGAAGTTGATATAGATACTGGTGTATATATTGGTATGGCAATCGTTTTATTTTATGCCGTATTAGGTGGAATGAAAGGGATTACGTATACCCAAGTAGCACAATATTGTGTATTGATATTTGCTTTTATGGTGCCTGCAATATTTATTTCATTCCAAATGACAGGAAACCCTATTCCTCAATTGGGATTTGGCGCTGCAGGTGAAGACGGCGTGTATTTATTGGATAAATTAGACGGATTGTCGCGAGAGCTTGGATTTACAGAATATACTTCGGGCAGCAAATCGATGATTGATGTATTTGCAATCACATTTGCCCTAATGGTAGGTACGGCTGGTCTTCCTCACGTTATTGTGCGTTTCTTTACCGTGCCAAAAGTAAAAGATGCAAGAGCATCCGCAGGTTGGGCGTTATTTTTTATCGCTATTTTATATTCAACAGTGCCTGCAGTGGCAGTGTTTGCACGAACCAATTTAATTGAAACTGTCAGTAATTCAAAATATGATGAATTGCCACAATGGTTTGGCAATTGGGAAAAAACAGGATTGTTGAAATTTGAAGATAAAAATGCTGATGGCATTGTTCAATATGTTGCCGATAAAGAAATCAACGAATTAACCATTGACAATGATATTATGGTACTTGCCAACCCTGAAATTGCGAATTTGCCTAACTGGGTAGTTGCATTGGTTGGAGCAGGTGGATTGGCAGCAGCTTTATCTACAGCAGCCGGATTGTTATTGGTAATTGCTTCTTCAATTTCTCACGACTTAATTAAGAAAATCATAAACCCAAATATTTCTGAAAAAGGCGAACTTTTAGCCGCTCGATTAAGTGCTGGTGTTGCAGTTCTTATTGCAGGTTATTTTGGAATAAATCCGCCTGGATTTGTCGCCGCCGTTGTGGCACTCGCCTTTGGTTTGGCCGCAGCATCTTTCTTCCCGGCAATTTTGCTTGGTATTTTTGACAAGCGTATGAACAAAGAAGGCGCAATTACAGGTATGATTATTGGAATTTCTTTAATGTTATACTATATGTTGAAATTCAAATTTGGAATTTTTGACGGAGGAAAAGACGCCGTGGCTGGTCTTGCAGCAGACTGGTGGTTTAATTTTGGAAAAGGAGGAATCTCTCCTGAAGGATTTGGAACAGTAGCGATGGCAGTAAACTTTATTGTTTCTGTAGTTGTTTCAAGATTAACGCCAGCGCCGCCACAACATGTTCAAGAAATTGTTGAACATATTAGAATTCCGTCTGGAGTAGAAGCAGCACAAGGTGCTCATTAATAGAATTTAACAATAAAACAGCACTATAAATTTTTATAGTGCTGTTTTTAATATTTAACAAATAGTGAAAAAAAGACACCAACAAAAGTTAATCGTATTGTCATTAATGCTATTGTTTTTGCTTAATGTTCCGGTATTGTTGATTTTCAACAGCAGCACTACTTTTATTGGTTTTCCCATTTTATATTTTTACATATTTTTTGTTTGGATAGTAAGTATTATTGTTTCATATATCATTTTAAAAAAGTATTATGAGTAGTTTTTTGGTGATAGCAGTAATATTGGTTTATTTGGCCGTCATTTTTTATGTGGCTTATTGGGCTGAAAAAAATTCAAAAAGCAGGTGGGTGAATAACCCTTATATTTATACCCTTTCATTGGCGGTTTATTGCACAGCCTGGACTTATTACGGCAGTGTTGGTTTGGCCGCAACATCAGGATTAAAATTTTTGACCATTTATTTGGGTCCCATTATTATTATACCAACCTGGGTAATTTTAATGCGTAAAATTATCAGAATTTCCAAAGGAAATAAAATTTCAACGTTGGCCGATTTCATTTCACTGCGCTATGGTAACGATCGTTTTTTGGGTGCCTTGGTAACTTTAATATGCGTTTTGGCGATTGTACCTTATATATCATTACAGTTAAAAGCAATTTCTGAAACTTTTAACGTAATCACAAATCATCATATTTCTGCGATTTCCATTTTAGATGATACCACTTTTTATATTGCGATTTTATTGGCAATTTTTGCCGCATTTTTTGGCACCCAGCATACGGATGCCTCTGAGCGCCACAAAGGAATCATCACTGCAATCGCGTTGGAATCTGTTATTAAACTGGTATTTTTTCTTGTCATTGGTTTTTATGTAACTTTTTATTTATTTAATGGCCCGACCGATATTTACAATCAGGCATCGGTATTGCCCAATTTTAAAACCCAGCAAACCATTGATGGATTAAATGGCGGATTTAATTGGTTTTTGCTGAGTTTATTGTCAATGATAGCCATTGTGTTATTGCCAAGACAATTTCAGGTGACCGTTATTGAAAATGAACGCGAAAAATATTTGAAGAAAGTAATTTGGCTCTTTCCTCTGTATTTATTGCTTTTTAATGTTTTTGTGATATTTATTGCTTGGGGTGGAAACATCATCTTTCAAAATCAACAAGTTGATGCCGATTTATTTACTTTGTTGTTGCCGCTAAACAACAATAATGAGTTTTTGGCATTGTTGGTGTTTTTAGGCGGATTTTCGGCAGCAATCTCCATGGTGGTTATTTCATCGTTGGCACTGGCTACCATGCTTAGCAATAATTTAATTATTCCTTACGGATTTTTGAAGAGGTTTAGCAAATCAGAATCGGAAGAAAACACGGAATCAATTAAAAACATTCGACGCATCTCAATATTTTTGCTGATTATCATCGCTTATTTTTTCTATAAAAGCTTTACGTTGGACAGGCCGTTGGTTTCAATAGGTTTGATCTCATTTGTGGTCATTGCCCAATTGGCTCCGGCCTTTTTTGGAGGTTTGTTTTGGAGGAGAGGTTCCTCAAAAGCCGCCAAATACGGAATCATCACAGGTTTTTTAATTACGGTTTATACGTTATTAATTCCGCTCATTATTGACTCACAATCAATAGTCACTTCTTTTGTTGACGAAGGATTGTTCGGTATCAATATTTTAAAGCCTTATGAGTTGTTCGGATTGCAATTATTTGAGCCGGTAACCCACGCATTTTTTTGGAGCCTGCTTTTTAATGTCATTATATATTCGTTGGTTTCAGTAAATAAATTGGGAAGTTACAGAGAAAGAAATTTTGCTGAAATGTTTGTTGACAGCACCAAATATGCAGCTTTGCAAGAAGGCGCCTATGTATGGAAAGGAGAAGCTTATGTGCGTGATATCAGAAAAGTTTTAACCCGTTTTTTGGGTGAAAACAGAACTGAAAGAGCGTTGAATTTGTTTTATATGAAGTATGATATTGATAAAAAAACGCAAGTTGCAGATGCTCGTTTGGTAAATTTTTCTGAAAAACTGTTAACTGGAAGTATTGGAAGTGCTTCAGCAAGAATTTTAATCGCTTCCGTAGTGAAAGAAGAAGAAATAAGTTTAACGGAAGTATTGAATATTCTGGATGAAACCCAAAAAGCAAAAGAATCCAACAAAGAATTAAAAGAACGCGACAAGCAAAAAGATGAGTTTCTGGATACGGTGGCGCATGAACTAAAAACGCCAATCACTTCAATAAGAGCCCTTTCAGAAATATTATTGGCTGACGATGAAATTGACAATACCACAAAAAAGAAATTTTTAACGAGTATTGTAAATGAAAGCGAAAGAGTGAGCAGGTTGATCAATAATATTTTAGACCTGGAGAAACTGGCAACAGGAAAAGAAAAATTGGATTTAAATGAGAATTCAATCAAAAACACCATATTAAAATCGATCGATCCTTTTAGGCAATTGGCTGTTAATAAAGGAATTAAAATAAATTTGAATGAAATTAATGACGTTGAGGTGGTTTATGATGAAGACAGGATTCAGCAAGTAATTGTCAATTTATTGTCGAATGCCTTTAAATTTTCAAATGAAGAAAATGGAGAGGTTAAAATTTCAACCTATGTAAATCAGAATAAAGTTGAAATATCTGTGGAAGACAATGGGAAAGGAATTGAAAATGATGAATTATTAGCCATTTTTAATAAATTTTATCAATCAAAAAATCAAACCTTATTAAAACCAATTGGCAGTGGTTTGGGATTGGCAATCAGCAAGCAAATTATAGAAAGTCACAATGGTAAAATTTGGGCAGAAAATAGCATTCCGCATGGGGCGAGATTGACATTTACTTTGCCGTTAAATACAAAATAAGATGAACCGAGCATAACAAATTTTAATACACAAAGGAATGATAAATAGCGAACAGCAGCTGTTACCGATAAAAAATAAAATTATAACAGATGAAAAAGATATTAATAGTCGATGACGAACCCAACATAGTAATGTCGCTTGAGTACATTTTTAAGAAGGAGGATTTTGAAGTATTTATTGCCCGTGATGGTGCGGAAGCCATTGAAATAGTTGAAAATAATATTCCGGATATCATATTGTTGGATATTATGATGCCGAATGTTGACGGGTATCAGGTGCTTAATTATTTAAAAAACAGCGAAACTTTAAATAAGATTAAAGTCATTTTTCTTTCGGCAAAAAATAAAGCAACGGACATAGAATTGGGATTGCAATTGGGTGCCGATAAGTACATATCAAAACCTTTTGCCGTAAAAAATTTGGTAAAAGAAGTGAAGGAACTTTTAAATAAAAAATAATAATATGAGCTATAGATTGGGAAATAGGACTTCAGATATTGTCATCACCATTTATGTCATCATTACCATATTTGGCAGGATATATATTGAATCATTATTTCAAATTGGTGCATTAAGTTCACTTTTTATGGGAGTGTTTACCTTATTGGTGCTGTGGGCATTAATTAAAATAAAATTTTTAAATCCAGTTTGGTATGGATTGTTTAACAAAAAAAACAAGTAATTATGAGTTATCAAAAACATTACAACAACAGTATTGAAAACCCGGAAGCGTTTTGGGGAGAACAAGCCAATAATATAAAGTGGTATAAAAAACCAACCATTATATTATCTAAAGATGAAAATGGATTTGATCAATGGTTTGAAGACGGAAAGTTAAATATTTGCTATTTGGCAGTCGATAAACACGTTGATGCCGGTTATGGCGAACAAACAGCCATTGTGTATGATTCTCCGGTGACACAACAACGCGTAAACTACTCTTATAACGAGGTTAAAAGACAGGTTTCTCGCTTGGCGGGCGGACTTCGTGATTTGGGCGTAAAAAAAGGTGATACGGTTATTATTTATATGCCAATGATTCCGCATGCCGCATTCAGTATGCTGGCTTGTGCACGTATTGGTGCCATACATTCCGTTGTATTTGGCGGTTTTGCACCCCACGAATTGGCCATAAGAATAGACGACTGTAAACCAAAAGTGATTATTACGGCAACTTCGGGAATGGAAGTTGACCGATTGATTGCCTACAAACCTTTGGTTGATGAAGCGGTGGAAAAAGCCACCCATAAAGTTGAAAAAATCATCGTTTACCAACGTAATTTGGGTGCCATTAATCCTAAAACAGAAACCTATGTGAGTTATAAAAAGTTGGTAAAAGCATCTGAACCGGTTGACTGTGTTGAGATGGATTCCAACGATCCTTTATATATTTTATACACTTCAGGAACCACAGGAAAACCAAAAGGTATTTTGAGAGATACCGGTGGTTACGCAACGGCGTTGAAATATTCCATGAAATATATTTATGGTGTTGAAGAAGGTGATACGTTTTGGGCAGCATCAGATGTTGGTTGGGTTGTTGGTCATAGCTACATCGTTTATGCGCCGCTTATCAACAGAAATACCACCATTGTTTTTGAAGGAAAACCAGTAAAAACGCCAGATGCCAGTACTTTTTGGAGAATTATCAGCGAAAATAACGTAAAGGTGATGTTTACCGCGCCAACGGCGATTAGGGCGATTAAAAAGGAAGATCCTGATGGTGAATTGTTAAAAATGTACGATTTAAGTTGTTTAAAATACCAATTTTTGGCTGGGGAACGCTGCGACGCCGCAACCTTGAATTGGCTGGAAGAAAAATTGCAAATTCCGGTGATTGACCATTGGTGGCAAACAGAATCTGGTTGGCCAATGGTATCCAATATGATGGGATTGGAAGCTTTGCCGGTAAAACCAGGTTCAGCAACAAAACCGGTTGGCGGTTACGATCTTCAAATTTTAAATAATGAAGGAAAGCAAGTTGGCGCCAACGAAGAAGGACTGGTTGCCATTAAATTGCCGTTACCTCCTGGAAATATGCTTAATATTTGGGGAAATACAGAGCGCTTTATTGAAGGTTATTTAAAACGATTCGACGGCTATTATTTTTCAGGTGACGGAGGTTATGTTGATGAAGATGGCTATGTATTTATCACAGGACGTGTAGATGATGTGATCAATGTTGCTGGTCACCGATTGTCGACTGCGGAAATGGAAGAAATCGTTTCTTCAAATAAGTCCGTTGCTGAATGCGCTGTTTTTGGAATTGAAGACCAATTAAAAGGACAAATTCCTTTGGCATTGGTGGTATTAAAATCGGGTGATTATGTTTCAAGTTTTGAATTGGAACATAACATTGTGCAAGAGGTAAGAAATAAAATTGGACCAGTTGCATCATTACGAAAAGTACTGATTGTTAAGCGGTTGCCAAAAACCCGCTCAGGAAAAATTCTTCGTAAATTATTGCGAAATATGGCTGACGGTGTTGAATACGTTATTCCTTCAACCATAGATGATCCTGAAATCATTGAAGAAATTATCCATGAATTCAAACTTTTCAAAATTGGAATATTTGAACATGCCACTGAAGAGGAAAAACAAACACTTGCAGATTTACGTATAGATTCATTCATAAAATATTACAAATCTTACCAACACAGCGTGAATGATCCCGAAGGTTATTGGGCTCAAATTGCAGATACATTTACCTGGCGCAAGAAATGGGATAAAGTGGTTGAATACAATTGGGATACTCCAAAATTTGAGTGGTTTAAGGGCGCTAAATTAAATATTACCGAAAACTGTTTAGACCGCCATTTGGAAAAAAGAGGCGACGATACTGCCATTATTTGGGAACCTAACGATCCGAATGAAGCACATAGAATATTAACCTATAACGAATTGCACGCTGAGGTTTGTAAATTCGCCAATGTATTGAAAAATAACAATATAGGCAAAGGTGATAAGGTTTGTATTTATATGCCTATGGTTCCTGAACTTGCCATTGCCGTATTGGCCTGCGCACGTATTGGAGCAGTACATTCAGTGGTTTTCGCCGGATTTTCGTCAGTGGCACTTTCCACAAGAATTAATGATGCGGAATGTAAAATAATTTTAACATCCGATGGTGTTTTCAGAGGAAATAAAACAGTAGAATTTAAAATTATTGTTGATGAAGCGCTTGAAACCTGTCCAACTATCAAAACATCTATTGTATTAAATAGAATTAATTCAAAAGTTACCATGAAAGCCGGCCGTGATCTTTGGTGGCATGAGGAATTGGCAAAGGCAGAAACCTATTGTGCTGCTGAAATTATGGATGCGGAAGATATGTTGTTTATATTATACACTTCTGGCTCAACAGGGAAACCAAAAGGAATGGTGCATACTTGTGCGGGTTACATGGTGCAAACAGCGCATAGTTTTAAAAATGTATTCCAATATGAGCATGGAGATATTTATTTCTGTACTGCTGATGTTGGCTGGATTACCGGCCACTCCTATATTGTATACGGACCGTTAGCTGCAGGAGCGACCACCTTAATGTTTGAAGGAATTCCATCCTATCCGGATTATAGTCGTTTTTGGCAAATCGTTGAAAAGTTTAAAGTAAACCAATTCTATACTGCGCCAACTGCCATTAGAACATTGGCTGCCCAAGGAAATGAGATGACTCAAAAAAATGATTTAAGTTCCATTAAAGTTTTGGGAACGGTTGGAGAACCTATTAATGAAGAAGCTTGGCACTGGTATGATGAAAAAATTGGGAAACAAAGATCTCCAATTGTTGATACTTGGTGGCAAACCGAAACAGGAAGCATAATGATTTCTCCATTGGCTGGCGTTACACCGGCAAAACCAACTTTTGCAACCAGACCAATGCCGGGTGTGCAACCTTGTTTGGTTGATGAAATGGGCAATGAATTAGATACCAATCCGTCTGAAGGAAGATTGTGTATTAAATATCCTTGGCCATCTATGGCGCGTACCATTTACGGGGACCATAATCGCTATAAAGAAACTTATTTCACTGCGTTTCCAGGAAAATATTTTACCGGAGATGGTTCATTTAGGGATTTGGAAGGAAATTACAGGATTACAGGCCGGGTAGATGATGTGGTGATTGTTTCCGGACATAATTTAGGAACTGCGCCAATTGAAAATATCATTAATGAGCACAACAATGTGGTTGAATCCGCTATTGTTGGATTCCCACATAACATTAAAGGAAATGCGTTGTATGCCTATGTAATTGTGTATGAAATTCCTGAGAATCCAGATGCTTTGCGTCGTGAAATAAATGATTTAATTGGACGTACTATTGGACCTATCGCAAAATTGGACAAAATTCAATTTGTGCCGGGATTGCCAAAAACACGTTCAGGAAAAATTATGAGACGTATTTTACGTAAAATTGCCGAAAATGAAACCTCAAATATGGGTGATATTACCACCTTGTTAAACCCGGAGGTTGTTGAAGCCATTATGGAAGGATCATTGGTTAAATAAATTGCCAAATTTAGAAGTGAAAAACGCTCTCAATTTTTGGGAGCGTTTTTTATTATAACAAGCCTTCTTTACCGGTTACCCTAAACAAATCCGAATAATGCAAGTTGCGCTCTTTTTTCAATTTTGATATTATTTTCAGAAAAAGCAAGGCGGTGATAAAAGCATCTCCGGCTGCAGTATGGCGGTCATGTTTGGGAATATTGAATTCTTCGCATAACACATCTAAATTAAAATGACTGTCTTTTTTGCCTTCCAGTTTTTTATATAAAATTCCGGTATCGATCGTTTTGTTTTTCAATTTTGGCAATTCCATTCTTTTAAGCGCGGCGTTAATCATTTCAATGTCAAAAGCGGTATGGTGCGCCACCAAAACAGCATTTCCTATAAAATCAATAAAATTTTCGAGGGCATCGGCTTCGCTGAGTTTTGTGAGTTTTCCTTCTTTTAATATTCCGTGAATTTCTACAGTTTCAGCTTTAAAAGCCGCTTGTTTTAAATAGATTTCAAAACTGTCGGCAACATCAATGTTGTTGTTAACGATACAAATGGCGCCAATGGATAATATTCGGTCATTAATAATATCCAAGCCGGTAGTTTCCGTATCCAAAACCACAAAGCGTGTGTTTTCAATACTTTTTGGCTGTTTTTGTTTGAACTTTTTTGAATATTGCTTCCAGAAAAACGGATAATTATTATATGTAAACCAGGAAATCATCACATCATTTGGGCTAAGTTATACCTGATATTCAATAATTCCTGAATAGCTGCAATAGGTTTAAAACATCCTTTTAATTTTAATTTTTCGAATTTGTTTAAATTGTTAAGGTCAACATACCTTCCTGTATCATTGCTTTTCAAACCCTGGTTTGTGCGGAATTGCAACAATATTTTAAAGGAATCAATGCATGATAAATACAAATCCTCGTTTTTTGGTTCTAATTTAATTAATTTTTTGAAGCGGGAAATGGTGTTGTTTTTATCTTTTACATTGTGCGACAGAATAAGCAATCGGGCAGCATCCACCAATGGCATAATGGCCCTGCTTTTTATATCGAACTGGTCTTTGTGCGCTCCGTCGTCCTCTACCAAAAATTGTCTGAAAAATCCAATAGGAGGAGGGTTTCTAAGCGCATTTCTTCCCAAGAAATTTAAAAATATTTCGAAAGAATTTATCGAGTCATAAATGCTGTCGGACATTGCATTGACCAACTTTTTATCTCCAAAAACCAAGTCGTAGTCAAAAAATATGGTGCACATCATAATGGCATCTTCCGTAGGCGATTTAATCCAGGTATCAAATTGATTTTTCCATTCGGATAAGGACAAGCACCAATTTGGGTTGCTCGCCATCATGTTTGCAGGGCAATATTCAAAACCAATGACATTCAGTTTTTCGGTCACTTTTTTCGCGAGTTGCAAGAAATACTGTTTTGTGGGCATATATTTATCTGGGGAAACATCCTCAAAAACCAAGGCGTTGTCCTGATCGGTCATCAGCAATTGTTCTTTTCTTCCCTGACTTCCCAAAGCCAGCCATCCAAATTTAACAGGCGGTTCTTTGTCCATTTCTTCAATAGAAAGTTCGATGGCTTTTATGGTGATGGCTTCATTTATTTCTGAAATAATTTGTGAGATAAATGTAATTGGAATATTTTGTTCAATATAACCCAGAAGCAAATTTGACGTTTTCTCCCGTATGTATTTTAAGGCAGTTACCTCTTTTGCCCTATTTATTTTTTTAATCAATAAGGATGGGTTGTTGCCATGCAAAATCACAATGTCATGTTCAGATAAAACACCGATTAATTCAGAATGAGTCGTGCCGTCTTTGGTGATGCACAAATGCGTAATTTTGTTTTTTATCATGGCAATTTGCGCTTCGGCCACGGTGATTTTTTGCTTAAATGTTTTAACTGGCGATGACATAATTGCGGTTACGCTTTCATCAATGGAAACCAATCCCGTGGCAATTTTTGAGCGTAAATCCTTATCGGTTATAATGCCTATCGGATTTTTGTTTTCCACTATTAAAATAGAGCCGACTCTTTTATCGCTCATGATTTGGGCAGCTTCTTTTATGGTGGAAGTTTTTAAGGTGGTAACAGGATTTTTACTGAATTCGGCACTTTGGATTTCGGTGAAACTGGTATTAGAAGTATGCATTTCAATATTTGCAAATAACTGTCCGTTCGTGCCTTTTGCATATGGCGTTTTAATATTTGACGAGAAACTTGCAATCAAAAATTTCTTTACTTTTTCATTGGTTTGAATGATTTCTTTTAATATTTCTACAGAAACAGCATACAAAACCGACTCTTCAGTGGCTTTGGCGCTCATCAAGTACAAATCGTTTTGTATCAAAGGCCGAAGCCCAAAAATATCTCCTTCATCACAAATATCAACCAGAATTTGCTCATTGTCCATGCCTCGGTACAAACCAATAGCACCATCCTTTACAACATAAAAATACTCATGAGGATTTTCTTCCTGTTTAAAAACAAAATTATCTTTTTCAATATAAGTTACCTTAACATTTGAGGCAATTTTAAAGAGTTGTTCTTTTTCCAGAACATCAAAAGGAGGGAAGTTTTTAAGGAAATCGTAAATGCGTTCTGCGATGGTATTTTTCATAAAAAATGTAACAATGTTAATCTTTAAAGTTACAAAATTTTATGGGTTTATAAAAGGGTTTTTATTTGATTAAATGATAGTTGGTATTTATTAAATCGAATAAGTTTAGCGCGTTGTTTTTTTTGTATTTGGCGGTTTGTTTCAGGAATAAATAGGCAGTGATCAATGCATCGCCCAAAGCAGTATGCCGATCGTGCATTTGAACGTTATATATTTCACACAATTCTTCCAGGCTGAATATTTTTTTATAGGTGTCTGTTTTTGCTATTTTTTTATGGATATAATTGGTGTCCAGTTGTTTGGATTCCAAAGGGCCGACTTTTAATCGTTTCAATGCCTGATTGATCATATTTACGTCGAATGCCGTATGATGCGCCACAATGACCGCATCATCCAAATAGTCAAGAAATTTAATAAGCGCTTCTTCTTCACTCAGTTTTTCTTCATTGCCATTTTTTCTGATGCCATGAATTTTCACGGTTTCTTTGTTGAAAACATCTTGCTTCAGGTATATTTCAAAAGCATCGGAAACCAATATTTTATTATTTTTTATGGCAACCGCCCCAATGCAAAGGATTCTGTCGTTTTCATAGTCGAATCCGGTGGTTTCAGTATCAATAGCAACAAATCGTATGTTTTCAAAATTTGAATATTTCTGGCTGTTTTGCACCTTATCAAGATGTTCTTGCCAAAATTTAGGATACCGTTTTTTTTTGAAAAATTGGATCATATTTGCGGTATTTGAGAAGTCCTGAATCGCGTTTTTATCGCTTCCTGTACATTTTTTATGGGCTTAAAACAACTTTTTAATTTCAGTCTGTCGGCTTTGTTCAGGCTGTTGATGTCCACAAATTTTCCGTTGTCGTTGTTGGCCAAACCCTGAGAAGTCCTGAATTGCAATAATATTTTAAATGCATTGGCGCAAGATTCAAACAAATCCCTGTTTTGGGGTTCCGCTTCCATCAATTTTTCATAACGGGCAATGGTGTTGTTCACCCTTAAATTATGATGCAAGGATAAAATTCTGGCGGCATCCACCAAAGGCCTGATTGCCCTGCTTTTTATGTCAAAACTATCTTTGTTTTCACCGTCTTCTTCAACCAAAAATTGTTTAAAGAATCCTAAAGGAGGCGGATTGTCTAAGGTGACTTTGCCTAAGAAACTTAAAAATATCTGGTTTTTTTCAATAGTTTAAAAAACACTTTCGGCCATTTTGTTATAAAGTGTTTCATCGCCATAAATCAATTCAAAATCAAAAAAGATAATGCTTAACAATATTTTCTCCGGAATTGGGTCGGTGATCCATTCCTCAAATTGTTGTTCCCATTCTTCCAAAGAAATGCACCATTTTGGATTGCTGGCCATAATGTTTGCTGGACAATAGTCGAAACCAACAATATTTAGTTTTTCGGTAACTTTTTCGGCCAACTCCATAAAGTAATTTTTTACGGTATTGTATTCAGCAGGAGGCACATTTTCAAATACCAGGGCATTGTCCTGATCGGTCATTAATAACTGCTCTTTTCGTCCCTGACTTCCTAATGCCAGCCAAGAAAATGAGACTGGTGGCTGTTTGCCAATTTCTGAAATCGACATTTTTATTGCCTTTTTTGTAATGGCAGTGTTTATTTCAGAAATCACTTTTGTCACAAAATAAATAGGAATTTCCTGCTCAAGGTAGCCTTTGGTCAAGTCCGAAGCTTTTGCCCTGATATGTTTCAGCGTTTCAGAATCCTTGGCATTTTTAATTTCTTTGGTAAGCAAGGACGGACTGTTACCTTGCGTCAAGATTAAGTCCTGCTGAGTTAAAATTCCGACCAGCCCAGATTTATTGGTGCCGTCTTTGGTAATGCATAAATGGGAAACCCGATGCTTCAAAATCATAATTTGGGCTTCGGCAACCGAGATATTTTGGGGAAAAGTAACTACAGGTTTGGTCATAATATCACTGACTTTATTGGTGATTTTATACAAGCCGGTTCCTATTTTTGTTCTTATGTCTTTATCGGTGATAATCCCAATCGGAATGTCATTTTCTATGATAATAATAGAATTTATGATGTTCTTGGTCATAATGATACAAGCCGTTTGAATAGTCGTATCCGGCGAACAGAATATGGGGTTTTTATTATAATTTGCAGCTTGTATTTCTGAAAAGCCATGCTCAATTTTTTGAATGGCCGAAACATTTGCGAATAATTTTCCTTTGTGTTTTTCAGAAAATGGTTCGCGCGTATTTGTGGCAAAACTGGCGATTAAAAACTGGCTGACTTTTGGATAGGTTAAAATGATATCATGAAATAAATCAATCGGAATTCCATATAAAATGGTTTCTTCATTTGCGGAAGCGCCCATCACATAATTTTCCTTCATTATTAAAGGCCTTAAACCAAACAAATCGCCTTCATCGCAAATATCAAGGATATGCTTTTCATTTTCAATAAATCGGTAAAGCCTTACGGAACCCTGATTAATGATGTAAAAATGTTCATGAGGTTGGTCATTCTGGCTAAAAATAATTTGATCTTTCTCAAAATATTGGATTTCCACATTTTGAGAAATTTCCAACAAAGTTGTATTGGGAATTAAATTGAATGGGGGATAATTTTTTAAAAAATCAAAAATTCTTTCAGAAATAGTGTTTTTCATTGCTCATGTATATATTGTTCAATTACTTTATTAAATTCCAGTCTTTTCTAAACCGAATAAGTTCTTGGTCGATTTGGTTTTTCGACAGGGAAATTAATTCATCCACATTGTCAGAAACGATCGGATTTAAATAACTTACCTTAATTTCAGTCCGCCATTTGCTGAAACATTTTAAAAAATGCGGAATAAAAGTATCGTCACCAATCCAGGCATCATCCAAATTTTTATAATCAATGGCGACAGGCATAACCGGTACGCCCAATTCGGCCGCTAAAATGAAGGTGCCTGGCCTAAAATCAATGGTGGTTGGCTTGATATGTGTTGTGCCTTCAGGAGCAATAAATATCGAAAAACCATTTTCTAAAACCAAGCGAACTTCTTTTAAAGTCTGTGTCCGGCTCGATTTTTCTTCCCTATTTACAAAGATCACGCCGGTTGTTTTGGTGACACTTCCTATTAAGGGCCAAGATTCCACCTCTTTTTTTCCAACGGGTGAAGCCAGCAGGTTTTTTAAAATAACCATGGCGTCAAAATAACTTCTATGATTTGAAACAATTAAACCGGAATCGATTGGCTCTTTGCCGTAAACTGTAATTTTTGACCCTAAAATTGGGTGTAAAATCCTTATTGCAAAACGCCGGAGCAATATGCCTCGTTCCAGTTTTTTTTCTTTGCTTTGATAAAATAAACTGATTACCAGCAACAAACAAAAGAAGAATAAGGCAACCAATACAAATAGAAATAGCCTGCTAATTGCTAAAATAGATCCGATTACACCCATTTATTTAAAATAACTGAATGTTTCGCCTTCTTTAATAGTAAGCAATGTTTCATAGATTAATTTTATCACATTTTCAACATCATCTTTGTGAACCATTTCAACGGTGGTATGCATATAGCGCAATGCCAATGAAATTAAAGCCGAAGGAACGCCGCCGTTGCTGTAGGCAAATGCATCGGTGTCCGTGCCTGTGCAACCCGAAGATGCCATTCTTTGAAAAGGAATTTTTTTCTCAATAGCCGTATTCACAATCAATTCTCGCAAATTATGTTGAATGGCAGGCGCATAGCTAATAACTGGCCCGCTTCCGGAAAGCGTTTCGCCTTCTTTCTTTTTGTCAATCATTGGTGTTGAGGTGTCGTGACAAACATCGGTAATGATCGCAATATTTGGTTGAATGGTATGCGTAATCATTTCGGCGCCACGCAATCCAATTTCCTCCTGAACAGAGTTTGTGATATACAGCCCAAAAGGAAGTGTTTTTTTATTTTCTTTTAACAAACGCGCAACTTCGGCAATCATAAATCCACCCATTCTGTTATCGAGCGCCCTGCAAACAAAATTATTTTTATTTAAAATAAAGAAGGTGTCGGGATAAGTGATAACACAACCTACATGAACGCCTAATTCTTCAACTTCTTCTTTCTTTTTACAGCCAACATCAATAAATATATTTAGCATTTGCGGCGCTTCTTCTTTCGCTTTATCCCTTGTGTGAATGGCCGGCCAACCGAACACGCCTTTTACAATGCCCTTTTTTGTGTGAATATTCACAATTTTAGAAGGCGCAATTTGGTGGTCACTTCCTCCGTTTCTAATCACGTAAATTAAACCTTCAGGAGTGATATAGTTTACATACCAAGAAATTTCGTCGGCATGACCTTCAATAACCACTTTAAATTTAGCATCCGGATTTATGACTCCTACAGCCGTTCCATAACTGTCTGTTATAAAAGTGTCCACATAAGGTTTCAAATAATCCATCCAAATTTTTTGTCCTTCACTTTCATAACCGGTAGGTGAAGCGTTGTTCAAATATTTTTCTAAAAAGTCGATGGATTTTTTATTTAATATAGATTTGCTCATAATTATTTAAATGTTTTTGCAAACGCAAGATAGTAAAATGTTATTTATGCCTATAATTTATATCTCAAATTACGTTTAAAAAAAACATTAAGCGACCATCGAAATATTTTTTTGAATGTTGTAATTTTGGAACTCTTTTTGATAAGCATATTAATTGATCAAAAATGATGAACATATTAATTGATGAAAAATAAAGTTAAAAAGTTTTTGTTTTTGCCTATCCTATTAATAGGTGTACATCTTTTTGCGCAAGAAGATAAGGATTCCATTCCCTTACTCGAACGCTACACAATTTTTGAGGGTGATACATTACTGATAGAATTGGATGAAATTTTCTTATTAAAAACATTAAAATTTAAAACAGATTATGACCGTCGCTATTATTTATGGTATCGAAAAAAAACACTTAAAGCCTATCCTTATGCAAAATTAGCGGCTGACAGACTGGAAACTTTGAATGAAAGGTTAGATAAAATAAAATCTAACAGAAAGAAAAAACAATACATAAAAGTTATTCAAAATTATATGGAAGGTGAATTTACCGACCATCTCAAAAAATTAACAAGAACAGAAGGAGAGATCTTAATAAAATTAATGCACAGGCAAACCGGATATACTGCTTATGATTTGGTTAAAGATTACCGCAGTGGCTGGAAAGCATTTTGGTATAACACCACGGCAAATATGTTTAAGTTGTCCTTAAAAGATGAATATGATCCATTGCACGACAAGAACGATTTTATAATTGAAGATGTTTTGCAACGTGCTTTTACCGATGGAATTTTACAACGACAACCCTCAAAAGTCGAATTTGACTATTATGAATTGGGCACAAGTTGGATTATTGCCCCGAGACCTACTAAGAAAAAGGGTAAATAATTAAATTTTATTCTTGCACATTTGAAATAAATCACTTACTTTAGTAGCTCGCTTTTATAAAAATAAACTCCGATTTTATTTTTTATGCGCTGTAAATAGCTTGAATTCAAACACTTGTTTTTTTCTTCAAAAAAAGGCATAAAAAAGTTGTTTATAGAAATAAAAAGGGATTACATTTGCCACCGCTAATAAGGGAACGGTTTAGTGGAAGTTCATTAAGGTAGTGTAAATAAAGTTTTAAAAAAATAATAAATAATCATTAGGTTTTAAAATAAAAGTTTATACATTTGCACCCCGCTATACAGAGGATAATCAGAAAAGGATTTGAGATTTGGAAGGGAGGAGTTCATTAAAAGGCTGCAAAAAACTTTAAAAATAAAAACACAAATTTTATTTGGTCATTAAAAAAT
>MGWK01000053.1:0-104493 GCA_001800975.1 Flavobacteria bacterium RIFCSPLOWO2_12_FULL_35_11
AACACCAACAGCTGCACAATTGTTTGCTGCTTTAGGCGGAACTCCAAATGCTGGCGGAACTTGGTCTAATGTAGGTTTGGTTTATACCTATACGGTAAGTGCCACATCACCTTGTACAGAAGCAGATACATCAACAGTAGTAGTAACTGAATATTCGCCAAGCGTAAGTATATCGGCAGCGAGTACATTACTTACCTGTACCACAGAAAGTATTACCATAACAGCGACACCTACAGTTCAGGGTACCGCAACTTACTTATGGAGCAATGGAGCAACCACATCAAGTATTGTTGTAACAACTCCGGGCAGCTATTCAGTAATTGTAACCGACAGTAATAATGGATGTAGCGTAACTTCGGATAATGTTACAATCACTCAAGATATTGCAGCGCCAAGCGTAAGTGTATCTGCATCGACCACAGTGCTTACCTGTACGGTAGAAAGTATTTCACTAACAGCGGCCGTGCAGGGCACAGTAAGCTACTTATGGAGCAATGGAGCCACTGCCGCAACAATTGAGGTAACAACTCCGGGCGAATATTCAGTGACTGTAACAGGAGCAAACGGATGTTCAGCTACAGCAACAATAGCAATAACAGGAGATGCTTCTCAACCATCGGTTGTTATCAGCGGAAATTCAGTATTGACCTGTGCTTCTACAAGCGCAACTTTAGTCGCAACGGCAACAGTATCAGGCACAGCGAGTTACTTATGGAACACAGGAGCAACTACAGCAACAATTGAGGTGACCGCTTCAGGTGAATATTCAGTAACGGTAACAGACAGCAACAGTGGTTGTTCAGCTATGGAAACAGTGACAGTAACTGGCAATGCTACACCACCGGCAGCAAACATCAGCGGAAATGGAGTATTGACTTGTGCAACACAAAGCATTACGTTAACTGCTTCAGCAACTGTTCAGGGAACTGCAAGTTACTTATGGAACACAGGAGCTACCACTGCAACAATTGTGGTGACCGCAGCAGGAGAGTATTCAGTAGTGGTAACGGACAGCGACAATGGTTGTTCAGCAACAGCAGCAGTGACAGTGGTACAAGATATTACGCCACCGGCAGTAAATATCAGTGGCGCTCAAGAACTGACCTGTAATGCAACAAGCATTGTTTTAAATGCAAGTAGTTCTGCAGTTCAAGGAACGGCAAGTTACTTATGGAATACAGGAGCAACAACAGCTTCTATTGAAGTAAACCAAGCAGGAGACTATACAGTGGTAGTAACAGACAGCGACAATGGATGTTCAAATGCATTGACCGTTACGGTAACAGAGAATTATGTAGCAGCAGAAATTACAGGTGGTTCTATAGCACTTTGTATAGAAGATGCCAGTAGTAATCTAACAACCTTACTGCCTAGTGACTTCGTTTCTGGAGGAACCTGGACAGATGATATGAACAGTGGAGGTTTGACTGGAAATATGTTTGATCCTTCAGCAGTGAATCTGGGAGACTACGAGTTTACTTATACCGAACCAGGAGATTGTGGCAGAATCATTACAGTATCTGTAAATGTTAATGATGACTGTGTGGTATTGGCGTGTTCAACAGAAGATATGTTAATTTCAAAAGTGGTTACTCCAAATGATGATGGTTTCAATGACAATTTTGAAATCACCGGACTGGAAGGATGTGATTTTACTTTTGGGGTAAAAATATTCAACCGTTGGGGTAAAATGGTTTATCATTCAGATAATTATTTGAATAACTGGAAAGGCAGACATGACGGTTCAGGAATGCAAATTGGATCAAATACAGAGTTACCTACAGGAACCTACTATTACATAGTGACCGTTTCCGGAGGTACAGGATTTAAACCAATGACAGGATACATTTATTTAGGCACTCATTAATAAAAATAAAACTATGAAACGTATAATTTCAATAATAGTATTGCTGATCGCAGGCTTTGAATATTCAAACGCCCAGCAACTACCGCAGTTTACCCAATATATGTACAACACAATAGCCATTAATCCGGCCTATGCGGGCAGCAGGGAGGCATTGAGTATCGTTGGGTTAAACAGAAATCAGTGGGCAGGATTTGACGGAGGGCCACAAACACAAACGCTCTCCATTCATTCCCCATTGAGAAACGAAAAAATAGGTTTGGGTCTGTCCTTAATAAATGACAAGGCAGGTTATGAAAACTTTACCTATGTATATGGAGATTTCTCTTATACCATTCAGGCGAGTGATGATGTTAAAGTTAGCTTTGGTTTAAAGGGAGGGATGACCTATTACAAACTGGCGGATGAGATGTATAATGCAACCGAAGTGAACCAGGATCCTTATTTCAACGATAAGTTGAACAGATGGAACGCAAATTTTGGAGCAGGTATTTTATTTCATAGTAACAGATGGTACGTTGGTTTGTCAACGCCAAAAATCATCAATCACGATTTAAACAACGACACCGATTTTGCCGCTTTGGAAAGAGTTCATTATTATGCTATAGGAGGTTATGTTTTTGATTTAAGCGAAAGCGTAAAACTTAAACCTTCCTTTATGGTAAAACATACGGATGGCGTGCCGTTATCAACTGATTTAACAGCAAACTTTCTATTCAATGAAAGGTTTTGGCTGGGTGGTTCTTACAGAATGAATGGCAAACAAGAAGCCATTGGCGCCTTAGTGGACTTTCAGGTTACAGATCAGTTTAGGGTTGGGTACACTTATGAAATTCCAACAGGGGAAATTCGTCCTTATACTTCGGGATCTCATGAGATATTGTTAATGTATGAGTTTAAATTCATGAAAAATAAACAAAAATCTCCGAGATATTTTTAACCAAATTTAAGATGAATATTATGAAAAATATAAAACTTTTATGTATAGCTTTTGTTTTGATAAGCACATCCACATTTGGTCAAACAGCAAGACAAAAGAAAGCGGAAAGACAGTTCAATAACTTTTCGTTTGTAAAGGCAATCGACACCTATGAAAAGCTGATTGATACAAGTTTTAACAAGTATTACGCAATGCGAAAATTGGGCGATGCCTATATTATGTTGCGCCAGCCGGAAAAAGCTTTGCCAATTTATGCGCAAGTGGTGCAACAGAAAAATGTACCATCAGAATACTTTTTGTATTACGCACAAACTTTAAGGGCCAACGGACAGTATGAAGAATCAAAAGAGTGGATGAAGAAATACAGGGACGCAGGCAACCAGGAAGATTCTCGGGTTAAAAGATTCTTTAAAAATGAAGATTTGGCAAGCGGAATTTTTAATGCAACAGAGAAAAACTTTCTTAAAAAGGTAAATTTCAACAGCAAATTTAATGATTTTGGTGCCGTTGCTTTAAACGAAAATATTATTTTCACGTCCTCTAGAGATGAAGGTGTTTCGGTAAAAAGGCTATATGCCTGGGACGGACAGCCATTGTTGGATATGTACCAGGTTCCTGCTGAAGGAGCTTCTGCCTCAACAGCAAAAAAACTGGAAGGGGATGTGAATACCATCCATCATGACGGGCCGGCAACATTTAGCGCAGACGGCACTAAAATGTACTTCTCAAGAAATAATTATTTTGATAATAAGAAAACGACCGATGATAAAGGCGTTATGCTTGTGGGCATATACTCAGCTGAGCTGGTTGATGGTAAATGGACAAACGTAAAACCGTCAAACCTAAACAATGCCAATTATATTGTATATCACCCGACATTAAGCCAAGATGGCAAAAAACTGTATTTTTCTTCAGATATGCCTGGAGGCTTTGGCGGAACAGACATTTATATGAGTGATGTCAATCCAGACGGTTCATTGGGCACGCCTAAAAATTTAGGAAATATAGTAAATACTGAAGGTAACGAATCATTTCCATTCATACATCAGGAAGAAGGTACTTTGTTTTTCTCTTCTGATGATCACGTAGGTGCAGGACTTTTGGACGTATTTGCAGCTGTAAAAGATGAAAATGATAACATTGTGAACATCATTAATTTGGGCGAACCAATCAACAGCGAAAAAGATGATTTTGCCTATTATTTATCACCAGACGGACTTGACGGATTTATTTCTTCAAACAGAAAAGGTGGAATTGGTGGCGATGACATCTATGCCTTTACCAGAATACCGCCGTTAACGTTGAAAGGACGTATTTTTGATGCCATAAATGGAGAGCCTGTAGCGGGAGCAAAAGTAATCTTGGCCCGTAAAAATGGAGAAGAAATTGCCTATTTTATCACAGAAGAAGATGGTGCTTATGAACATTTAATCAATAGGGACAACGAATTTGTCTTGAAAGGATCCAAAGCAAAATATCAGGATGTACAAAAGGAATTTACTTCTTTTGGATTGGAAAAGGAAAGGGAACTGATAGTTGACTTAAACATTCCAATGTCGCCGATTGAAGATGTTGTTATTTTAGCTGATTTAGAAACAATCTATTTTGATCTAGACAAATCCAATATTAGACCAGATGCCGCAATTGAGTTAGATAAAGTGGTTGCTTTAATGAACAGGTATCCTGGAATGGTAATCAGATTAGAATCACATACCGACAGCAGGGCAGATGACCGTTACAACATTAGATTGTCCAACAGAAGGGCAAAATCAACCTACGAATACATTATCTCGCATGGCATAAATGCCAACAGAATTGAGAAGTATGAAGGATTTGGAGAAAGCCAATTGGTAAATAAATGCACTAACGGCGTGAAATGTAGCGAAGAAGAACATCAGTTAAACAGAAGGACAGAGTTCATCATCCTAAAAATGAAATAAAAAGAATCAACATTTAAAAAAAACAGCAGATTGCCACAGTTTTTTGCAAAAACTTCGCAATGACGCACAAAGAATAGCAGTCGTAACATCTATAATACTCTTGATTATACTACCGTTGTGGGGACGACAATTTCTCAAGATATTGGTTACGGCTGCTTCTTTTATTGAATTTTAAAATAAAAAAACAGCGCTTTTTGTCAATAAAGCGCTGTTTTTTTTATGTGTTAAACGATTTTATAAAATTTGTATTTTGATTCAATCCAAAACATAAATTTCAATTCTTATCGCAGGTATGACAAATATTTGGTAAATTATAGGAGGTTGAGATTGTATATTAAATTTGGCATCCGGTATAAATTGAATTTTTTACGGGGTTTAATGTTTACTTTTTTATGAAAATTTGTGTAAAATAGTTTTTGTTTTCAGAATTTACACCAGTTGATATTCCAAAATGTGTGAAATCTGGATTTTCAATAATTTTTCGATGTTCTTCATTGTTTAACCAACCAGTCACGGTAGCTTCTGCCGTACTATATCCATAGGCAACGTTTTCACCAACAGATTAAGCGCCAACGTAATTTATTAAAGCAAGAACTCTTTGTTCAAAATTATCGTGGCTTATCCGCCCAGCTTCAATCATATAAGTTGTATGGCCTTCAGCGACACCAGAAACAATGTTTAAAACATCCAATGAAGTCAATCCTAAACTTTCTCTATGAGCTTGAATCAGGTTTGTTATTTCCAATTCTAAAGGTGAATAGGATACTTTAATATCAATAATTTTGATGTTTTCACTAGGGTAATCATTGCTGTCTTCTTTTGTACAAGAAAATAAAATGAAACTGAAAAGAAATAATAAGATAAGGTTTGGGGTGATTGTTTTCATCAATTTTTGAATTTTGTTTTCCAAGATATTTTGATTTTTATTCAATAAAAGCAATCCCTAAGTTTTACTTTTAATAAGCACACGAAAATATATCGTCAAATTTTAGTGTTTAATAAAAAGGATTCTTTTTTTAGTTGGCCTATTTCCAAACCGGAAATTGAGGAAGAAAATAGACTGGCAGGAAATGATATTTTAATTTGCATAAAAACTTTATAACTAAAGGGATGATTATATTTAACTTACTATTAACAGCTAAAAAGTAAAAACCCCTACCTCTACAATAAAATTTTTGAAATATGAGGACCCTAATTTAAATATTTAAAAATTTATGCTAATTATAAGATGAATAGTTCTGATATTCTATTAAGAAACAAAAAAATTGAGATGAGAAACTTTAAAGATAGAGGTTAATAAGATATTCTAATGATTTTTAAAATCATCTGGTTGATTTTTTAACAAATGAACCAGATAATTTTATGAAATGAAAAATAGGGAGGTCATTGAAATGAAAAAACAATAACAGATTTTAGAAATTTAGGTGGATTTCTATTATTTCAGCAATCCGGCTCTTTTTAATAATGCCTTATTATTTGGTTTTTTGCCTCTAAAATTTACATACAATTTCATAGGTTTATCGGTGCCGCCTTTTGACAGCACGTTGTCTTTAAATTTTTGCGCGGTAGCTTTGTCAAAAATTCCATTTTCCAAAAAGAAAGCAAAAGCATCTGCATCCAAAACTTCAGCCCATTTGTATGAATAATACCCAGATGAATAACCGCCCTGAAAAATATGTGAAAAAGAAGTGCTTATACAGTTCTCTTTGATTTCAGGAAATAAAAGGGTGTTTTTAAAAGACAAGGTTTCAAATTCCTTTACTTTTTTTATTTCTGAAGGATCTTTCGCATGATAATTCATGTCTAAAATTCCCAGGCTCAACTGACGTAAAGTTTGCATTCCTTCTAAAAAATTAGACGATTGTTTAATTTTATCAATCAATTCCATCGGAATTGGCTCATTTGTTTCAAAGTGTTTTGCAAACAGGTTCAAGGCTTCTTTTTCATAACACCAATTTTCCAACAATTGGCTTGGAAGCTCCACAAAATCCCAATAAACGTTTGTTCCCGATAAACTAGGATAGGTGGTATTTGCCAACATTCCGTGTAACGCATGACCAAATTCATGAAATAAAGTGGTGACTTCATTAAAAGTCAATAAAGAAGGTTTGGTTTCTGTTGGTTTGGTAAAATTGCAGACGATTGAAATGTGCGGTCTTGAGTTTTCGCCTTCTTTCACCCACTGGCCTTTAAATGAAGTCATCCAGGCGCCGTCCCGTTTTCCTTTTCTAGGAAAAAAATCGGCATATAAAATAGCGATGTAATTGCCTGAGGTATCCGTTACTTTAAAGGTTTTAACATCTTCATGGTATTTATCGACAGTGTAAATTTCTTCAAACACCAAGTCGTATAATTTGTTGGCAACCCCAAATACACCATCAATTACATTTTGAAGTTTGAAATATGGTTTTAACTGTTCCTCTTCCAAATCAAAAAGCGCTGTTTTTAATTTTTCAGAATAATAGGCGCTATCCCATTTTTGAAGTTTTTTAATACCGTCTTTTTTCGCAAAATCCGACAGTTTTTTAAATTCTTCCTCTGCGGCAGGTTTTGCTTTTATCAAAAGGTCTTCCAAAAAATCATTTACGATTTTTGGATTTTCGGCCATTCGCTCTTCCAAAACAAAGTGTGAATGTGTTTTATAACCCAATAAATTCGCTCTTTTATGTCGAAGTTTTACAATGTTTAATAATATTTGCTGATTGTCATTTTCATTGTTTCTGAATGCTTTTGCACCAAAGGCAATGGCCATTTTTTTCCTTAGATTTCTATGGTCGGCATACATCATAAATGGAACATAGCTCGGATAATCAAGTGTAAAAATCCAGCCTTCCTTATTTTTTTCTTTTGCGGCCAGTTGCGCAGCTTCAATCGTATTTTCAGGCAAACCTTTCAAATCATTTTCATCGGTTAAATGAAGTTCAAAAGCATTGGTTTCAGCAAGTACATGTTCTCCAAAAGTCAATTTTAATTTGGAAAGTTCCATGTCAATTTTTCGCAGCTCAATTTTGTCATTCTCATTCAAATTAGCGCCGTTTCTAACAAAACTTTTATAGGAATTGGTCACTAGAGTATCCTGCTCTGTGGTAAAGTTAAGCGAGTCTTTGCCTTCATAAATTTGCTTCACCCTTTTAAACAATTGTTCATTTAATTTAACATCATTTGAAAATTCAGAAAGCATTGGAGAAATATCTTGTGCAATTTTTTGAATTTCCTCACTGGTTTCTGCAGAGTTTAAATTAAAAAAAATGCTGGAAATTCGGTCCAATTTTTCACCGCCAAATTCTAATGCTTCAAGTGTATTTTCAAAAGTGGGCACCGCATTGTTGTTTGTGATGGCGTCAATTTCAGCCTTTGCAAGCTTGATTCCTTCCACAAATGCGGGTTTAAAATGATGATTTTTTATTTTTGAAAATGGCGCCGTTGTAAATGGCGTTTTAAATGTTTCTAATAATGGGTTTTTCATTGTTTTAATTGAAAGTTGCCTAAAATTTCCGCAAAAATGAGCGATGCAGAAGTTATTTATTGAATAAAAACAACCTTAATTATAAGGTTTTTTTAAAGTCAGCATTTACTTTTAAAACCTTATTTTTTAGGGTTTCTTTAAACGCAATAACTTTATTTCGAATGTTTTCATTTGAGCAACCTAAAATTTGGGCGGCTAAAATACCTGCATTTTGGGCGCCATCTAAAGCTACGGTTGCTACAGGAATTCCTCCGGGCATTTGAAGAATGGACAAAATTGAATCCCATCCATCAATGGAATTTTTTGATTTTATTGGAACGCCAATTACTGGAAGCGGCGTTAACGCGGCCACCATACCCGGTAAATGTGCTGCACCGCCTGCACCGGCAATAATTACAGAAAAACCTTTAAGGTGTGCATTTTTGGCATAAGCAAAAAGTTCTTCAGGCGCCCTATGGGCAGAAAGAATATCCACTTCAGTTTCAATTTCAAAACTTTTTAAAATTTCTATGGCTTGTTGCATAATTGGAAGGTCAGAATTGCTTCCCATAACTATTCCCACTTTGTTCATAATTTATAAATGTATTAGATTAAATAATTTTGTTTTTAGCGCTGTTTATTTCGAACAAAAATACCAATATGTTTTTGATTCAAAAGTTAAAAATTCCTTATATTTAAGGTTGATCCATTTATAACATTTACGCGGTATTCTCTTGCAAAATGAATATTTCCCGGTGTTTGCGGCGAGCCGTCTATAATACTGTATTCACTGTTATCACAAGAACATTTCAATTTTAAACTTCCGTCAAAAGTCATTGGAGCTGCGCAATCATTATTGGGGCAAGCCCTGTCAAATGCTTTATAAGGCGGATTTCCAATGCCTGTATTTTGCAGGATAATGCCTTTTACGCCACCATTTGTATAGGCCCAGCCGCTCGGTGTTTGAAGGTCGATATACTGAGGTAAATTTAAATTGATGGTTTCATCAACAAAAACATCCGGTAAAATATCGTTGGTGTCATTCTTTTCACAGGAAAAAAATACGGCAAGGACTAACAATAAAAATAACTTTCGCATAGTTGTAATATCAAGTTTGTTCGTAAACGATTGCAATTTACAAATATTTTGTACATTTGTTTTAAATCTCATGCTGGGTTTCCAGTTTTGAGATTTTTGTATTTATTAAAAAGTAAGTTATGAGTAATATTTCGTATTATACCGAAGAAGGGTTAAAAAAATTAAAGGACGAGTTGGAGTTTTTGGAACGTGTTGAGCGTGCAAGAATAAGTAATGATATTGCTGAAGCAAGAGATAAAGGCGACTTAAGTGAGAATGCCGAATATCACGCCGCTAAAGAGGAACAGTCCATGTTGGAATTGAAAATCGCCAAATTAAAAGAAGTAGTTTCTAATGCAAGAATAGTTGATGAATCTTTATTGGATACTTCAAAAGTATTGATTCACTCAACAGTAAAATTAAAAAATACGGCCACCAAAGCAGAATTTAAATATATTTTGGTTGCTGATTCTGAAACGAATCTTAAAGAAGGAAAACTGTCGGTAAATTCGCCGATAGGCAAAGGATTGTTGGGCAAAAAAGTTGGGGATGTTACTGAAATTCAGGTACCTAACGGAGTGATGGAATTTGAGATTTTGGAAATTACCAGAGGATAATTTTTTCTTTAAATAATCGTATAAATCCTTTTCAATTTTTTATTTGAAAAGGGTTTATTAATTTTGGGTAAAAATAAAACCATGAGCACAATATTCTCAAAAATAATTAAGGGTGAAATCCCATCTTATAAAGTTGCCGAAAACGACGATTTTTATGCTTTTTTGGATGTAAATCCGAATGCGAAAGGCCATACGTTGGTGGTTCCAAAAAAGGAAGCCAACAAACTTTTTGAATTGGATGAAAAAACCTACAACGGCTTAATGAGTTTTTCCAGAAAAATTGCCATTGCGTTGGAAAAAACAATTCAGTGCAAACGCATTGGTATGGCCGTTATCGGACTTGAAGTGCCTCATGTTCATGTGCATTTAATTCCTTTAGAAGCGATGCAGGATATTCAGTTTATGCATAAAGTTACATTGTCGCCTGCAGAATTTGAAGCGATTGCCAAAGCGATTTCAGGCAATTTATAAAATTATTTTTTTAGGGTAATCGCAAAAGTGGTTCCTTTACCTATTTCTGATTTTAAAACGGCAATTTTACCATTGTGGTAATCTTCAATAATTCGTTTTGCGAGTGACAATCCCAATCCCCAGCCACGTTTTTTAGTGGTAAATCCAGGAGTGAAAATATTGTGCTGCAAATGTTTTGGGATTCCTTTTCCGGTGTCTGTAATAGTTATGGCTACATTTTTTTCATTTTCAGTAATTGCCAGTGCTATTTTTCCTTTACCTTCCATGGCATCAATGGCGTTTTTTACCAAATTTTCAATAACCCAACTAAACAGCTGAAGATTTATTTTTGCATAAATTTCATTTTTTGAGGATTCAAATTTAAAAATAACCTGTTTAGAACTTCTTAGTTTTAGATAGTCAAACGAAGCGCTTGTCGCTTCCACCACATCTTGTTCTTTTAATTCAGGAATAGAACCAATTTTTGAAAATCGCTCGGCAATGGTATTTAACCTATGCACATCATTTT
The DNA here is from genome assembly GCA_001800975.1 of Flavobacteria bacterium RIFCSPLOWO2_12_FULL_35_11. Lineage (GTDB taxonomy): Bacteria > Bacteroidota > Bacteroidia > Flavobacteriales > Flavobacteriaceae > Lutibacter. Next base: position 10,863 of record MGWK01000053.1, read on the forward strand.
CAATTTCTTTTATGGTGTTTGCATTGGTGTTTTCCAGTCGTAAAATTTCAATCCAACCCAACAGCGATGATAAAGGCGTGCCAATTTGATGAGCGGTTTCTTTGGCCATTCCGGTCCAAAGTTTGTTTTGCTCCGCTACTTTATTCGATTTGAAAAACAGATAAATGACGCTGGCAAATAAAAATAAAATAAGAATTAAAGCTATGGGATAATATTTTAGCTTGGTCAACAAATCCGAATCACGGTAATAAATAAATTGCTTTAGGCTTTCTCCTTTATAACTAACGTTTATGGGTTTGTTTTGGCTTTTCATCATAAAAAGCTGTTTTTCCAAATAGTTTTTCTTTTTTACTTTAACAGAATCTAAATTTGCCCATTCGGTGATGCTGTCTTTTTCATTGGTAATAATCATTGGAATATTGTGGTTGTTGCCAATAATTTTATCTTCTAGCGAAATATCTGTATTTAAACTGGCGCTGCTGAAGCGTTCATAAGCCTTCGCCAAAATTTCCATTTTGGCGCGTTCTTCATGTTTAAATTTTTGAAAAAAATCATAAGTGTTCCAAAGAATGAGGGCAACAATGATAAATGAAGACAAAATAACTGTCCAACGGATTATCTGAGTATTCTTTTGTGAAGCCATAATCAAATATAAAGTATAAGTTACTATAACTTAAAAATAAAATCTATATTATTTAGCCTTGAAATATTTATATTTGTTAAAAATGAAATAAATGCTAAGTATTGACCCGAATGACATTTCAACAGTTAAGTTGCAGGAATATCTGCAAAGTGCCATTGCGCCGCGTCCTATTGCTTTTGCAAGCACGCTTGATGCACTTGGAAACCCAAATTTATCGCCATTTAGTTTTTTTAACGTTTTTAGTGCAAATCCGCCCATTTTAATTTTTTCACCTGCGCGCCGTGTGCGGGGAAACACCACAAAACATACTTTGGAAAATGCCAAAGCGACAAAAGAAGTGGTGATTAATGTGGTAAATTATGATATTGTACATCAAATGTCGTTGGCGAGCAGCGAATATCCAGAAGGTGTGAATGAGTTTTTAAAAGCAGGTTTTACGATGTTACCTTCTGAAAAAATAAAACCGTTCAGGGTTGGTGAATCGCCCATACAATTTGAGTGCAAGGTTAAAGAAATAGTGGAACTTGGCACAGAAGGCGGCGCCGGAAATTTAATTATTTGTGAAGTGGTGAAATTGCACATTAAAAAAGAATATTTGGATGAAGACGGCACTATCAATCAATACAAATTAGATTTGGTGGCAAGAGCTGGAGGTAGCTTATATTCTCGTGCCCGGGAAGGTTTTTTTGAAATACCAAAACCATTGTCAACCCTTGGGATTGGCGTTGATGCCATTCCTTCTGAAATAAGAAACAGCAGCATATTAACAGGAAATGATTTGGGAATGTTGGCCAATTTAGAAGCGATTCCTTCTGAAGCCGATGTTGATAAGTTTGCGAAAGAACATATAGAATATGTTGGAATTAATACGGTGAAAAAACATACATTTGCGAAAGCACTTTTAGAAAAGAACGAAGTGTTGAGTGCTTGGAAAGTACTTTTAATGAAACGAGCATAACAAATTTTGACACACAAAGGAATGATTAATGGCGAACAGCATCTGTTACCGCTAAAAAATAAAATTTAAACAGATGAAACGAGCATTACAAATTTTGACACACAAAGTAATGATCAATGGCGAACAGCATCTGTTACCGCTAAAAAATAAAATGTAAACAGATGAAATAATTAGAAATATGGAAATTACAGGAAAAATTAAAAAAATTGATGAACCTAAAACCTTTGGGGCAAGCGGTTTTAGAAAAAGAGAATTGGTAATAACAACAAATGAACAATATCCACAACCGTTGATGGTTGAATTTGTGCAAGATAAATGTGATTTATTAAATAGTTACCAAGTTGGACAGGATGTTAAAGTATCCATCAATTTAAGAGGAAGAGAATGGATTAATCCTCAGGGTGAAGCCGTTTATTTTAACTCAATTCAAGGATGGAGAATTGAAGCGGCACAATTGGAAAGCCCTTCAGCGGCAAAACCAACAGCGTCACCAGCTAAGTTTGAAACCACAACAGACATAGATGACAGCGAACCGGATGATTTACCGTTTTAAGTCAATTTGAACAGTAAAAAAAGAGAAAAACTGATGTTTTTCTCTTTTTTTGTTTGGCTATATTTGTAAAAAGATAATTAGGAATGTATTTGCTTTCAAAAGAATTGTTGTTTCCTCCGGTATATTTGGCGAATAAAGACGGTTTATTGGCCCTCGGTGGAGATTTGTCGGCTGAACGATTGCTGCTTGCCTATAAAAGCGGAATTTTTCCTTGGTACAGTGAGGGAGAACCCATTATTTGGTACAGCCCAGATCCAAGAATGGTTTTGTTTCCAAAAAACCTGAATATTTCAAAAAGCATGATGCAAATCATTCGAAAAAATCAGTTTAGGGCAACATTCAACCAAAATTTTTCGGAAGTAATTTCTAACTGTAAAAACAGTTATAGAGAAGGTCAGGGCGGAACTTGGATCACCGATGTAATGGAACAGGCTTATAATAATTTGCATAAATTAGGTGTGGCAAAATCGGTGGAAGTTTGGGAAGGGAATGAATTGGTCGGAGGTTTGTACGGCATTGATTTGAGACACGCTTTTTGCGGGGAAAGCATGTTCAGCAAAGTGAGCAATGCTTCAAAATTCGCCTTTATTTATTTGGTTCAAAAATTAGAAAAAGAACATTATAAATTAATAGATTGCCAGGTTTATAATGCGCATTTGGCAAGTTTAGGGGCCAATGAAATTTCACGATCTGCATTCTTAACCTATCTAAAAAAGTAAAAAGGATATAATCATAAGTTCACTATCTTTGAACATCAATAAAAACAACACATGGAGATAAAAAACGCACAACTTGTCGTTGACAATTGGATAAAGGAACACGGTGTCCGTTATTTTAATGAATTGACCAATATGGCGCAATTGACTGAAGAAGTTGGTGAAGTGGCGAGAATTATTGCGAGACGTTATGGGGAACAAAGTGAAAAGGAAAGCGATAAAGAAAAAGATTTAGGGGAAGAATTGGCCGATGTGGTTTTTGTGGTTTTGTGTTTGGCAAATCAGACAGGAATAGATTTACAGGCGGCTTTCGACAAAAAAATGGAAGTAAAAACAAAACGGGATCACGACCGTCATCAAAATAATAAAAAATTAAAATAAATGGATACGTATAAAAATCAATCATTTTTAAAATTAACTTTTCGATTTGCATCGGTATTTTTGGTGATTGTCACCATCCTAAAAATAATAATTTCAATCTTTAAAAATGGCGGAATTTCAGGAATGATTGCTGAATTTTTTTCTGCTGAAACCTGGCAAATATTTGTAACAACACAATTGGTGATGTCGCTTATTTACGGACTTATTATGGCAATTTATTACAAGTTTATAAAAAAATAAAGAGGCTGAAAGCCTCTTTATTTTTTAATTTAAATTAATCAATTCTACGTCGCTTTCCTTTACTTTTTTGTTCAACTTCTTCACATCATCTTCAAAAATGGCATAAATTTTAGCCAATTCCACATCTATTAATTGCATAATTTCTTTTTTAAATTCAACAGACTGGTCGGTTGGTTTGTAATCTCCAATAGAACTCAATGAATTTAAATGCGCCAATTTATTATTTAACTTAATTGGAAAGTTAAGCGGGTCTTGGGAGCTTTTGCTTTTTGTTTGATACAATTCATTTTCAATGATTGTCATTTCTTTTACAATTTTATCCGCCAGGTCAAGAATTTCCTTATTTTTTTCCTTATCGGTAATCGATGCCTTTAACTGATTAATTTGCTCATTTATTTTAGTGATATTTTTCAAGGTTTTATGGATTTCAGATAATTTTTCCTGAATTTCAATGATAAAATCAAATTGAGCCTGTAAATCTTCAGTAGTTGCGCTGCTTCTTGGATCTTTTAACAAGCTAAAATTTTGTTCAGAAACCGGTTTTCCGTTTTTGCTTAACTGAATTTTATAGGTTCCCGGCAACGCTTTTGGTCCCTGTAAAGATGCCCACCATAAAATCATCCCTTTTATTTTTTCTGCTTCAGGATATTGCATATTCCATTTAAACTGATTGGCGCCATTTTTTACTTTTAAAGATTCTTCATTTTTTTTATCGTCGGGTTTGGTTGAAAATGTTTTAATGAGTTTTCCTGAATTCTCATAAACAGATAAATTTATGGTGTCGTTTTCGGCAACATTTTTCACATAATAATTTACGAGAACGCCGCCGGGATGATTTTGTCCGGCAGTTTTGGATTTGCGGTCACTTCCGCCCATTCTGTAACTGTCCATAGGTTTGTATATGAAAAAATCTTTGGAAATAAGGTTTTCATCAATTTGATGAAAAGGCGTTAAATCGTCGATAATCCAGAAGGAACGACCTTGCGTGGCGGCAATTAAATTATTGTTTTTAATGGCCAAATCCGTAATTGGAACAATGGGTAAATTAAGTTGAAAGGAACTCCAATTATTTCCGTCATCAAAACTTAGGTACATGCCATTTTCAGTTCCTGCGTAAAGCAATCCTTTTCTTTTTGGATCTGCCCTTAAAGCTCTTGTAAAATGTTCAGAAGCGATTCCGGTTGTCAGTAATTTCCAGGTTTTTCCATAGTCTTCAGTTTTATAAATATAAGGCGTATAATCTCCTAATTTATAACGAGTGCCAACAATATAAGCGCCGCCAGGCGTAAAAGGATCAACTTCAATACAATTGAACATCATCCATTCAGGCATTTTTTTAGGCGTTACATTTGCCCAATTTTTTCCTCCATCGCGGGTAATATGAACCAAACCATCATCAGAGCCTGTCCAAATCAAGTTTTTTTCAAAAGGAGATTCCACAGCGGTAAAAATAGTTCCATAGTATTCCACGCCGGTGTTATCTTTGGTAATTGGGCCGCCTGAAACCCCTAAAGTTTTTGGATCATTTCTGGTTAAATCGGGGCTAATAACCTCCCAAGACTGTCCTTCGTTGGTTGTCGCATGCAAGTGATTTGAAGCGGCATATAACATCTTTTTGTTATTTGGCGAAAAGAAAATTGGGTAATTCCACTGAAATCGATATTTCATATCCTCGGCACCATGGCCCATAGGATCATCCGGCCAAACATTGACAACTCTGGTTTCTTCAGTTTTATGATTGACTCTTGTTAGCAATCCGCCATAACTTCCGCCATAAACGATATCGTTATTTAAAGGATCAACTGCAATATGGGCGCTTTCACTGCCTGCGGTACTTTCCCAATCACTTTCTTCTATGGTTCCGCCATTTGTTCTATGAGAAATTCTAACGGTTGAATTGTCTTGCTGCGCGCCATAAATTCTGTATGGAAAATGGTCATCGGTTACCACCCTGTAAAATTGTCCAGTTGGCTGATTGTGATAGGTGCTCCAATTTTCACCGGCATCAAAACTTATTTGTGCACCGCCATCATCGGCAATAATCATTCGCTGATTTTCTTCCGGAGCAATCCATAAATCATGGTGATCTCCATGCGGGGCTTCAAAAGATTTAAAAGTTTTGCCACCATCTTTCGATTGATGGTATTCTACATTTAAAACATAAACCGTGTTTTCGTCTTGCGTATCTGCATAAATACGGGTGTAGTACCAAGCGCGTTGGCGTAATTCACGGTCGCTGTTGATCAATTTCCAAGTTTTTCCGGCATCGATGGATTTGTAAACGCCACCGTCATTATTTTCAATTAGCGCCCAAACAATATCTGAATTTACATTAGAGACCGCAATACCGCTAATTCCCCAAATTCCTTTTGGCAAACCTTCATTTGTTGAGATATTGGTCCAAGTTTCTCCTTCATCGGTGCTTTTCCATATTGCAGAACCTTCTCCGCCGCTGGATAAACTGTATGACGTTCTTCTGACATTCCAAGTAGTGGCATATAAAATACGCGGATTGTTGGGGTCAATAATTAAATCTACCGCTCCAGCATCCGCATTGGCAAACAATACTTTTTTCCAAGTTTTGCCGCCATCTTTAGATTTATAGACGCCTCTTTCCTCCGTAGATTTATACAAATCTCCCAAAACAGCCGCAAATACGATGTCTGGATTTTTAGGATGAATTCTTACCCGTGGAATATGGCGTGAATTTTTTAAGCCAACGTGTTCCCAATTTTTACCGGCATCAACCGATTTCCACATTCCGTCACCCGAAGAAACATTGCCACGAACCGTTACTTCGCCATTGCCAACATAAATTACATTGTTGTCGGATTCACTTACGGCAATAGCGCCAACAGAGCCGCCAAAAAAACCATCAGAAATTGAACTCCAAGTATTTCCGGCATCGGTGGTTTTCCAAACGCCGCCACCGGTTGCCCCAAAATAGTAGAGATTTGCTTTATTTGGAACACCGGTTACGGCAGCACTTCTGCCGCCTCTAAACGGGCCAATATTTCGCCATTGAATTGAATTGTAAAATTCTTCACTAAATTTGGATACTATTTTTTGTGCGTTACCTTTGTGTGCTGAAAGAAAAAACAAAAAGCCAAAAAATAAAATGTATTTTTTCATAATGTTTGGTTGAAATAATTTAAAATAAATTGAATCGTAAATCTATTAAAAATAATTTTATTTAAAGCCACTAATTTTACTTAGGATGGAATCGTTGAAAATCAATAAAATCAATAAAACTGTGAATGGAGATATTCAAATTACAGGATCAAAAAGTGAAACAAACCGATTGTTGATTTTACAGCAGTTTTACCCGAATTTAACGATTGAAAATTGCTCAAATTCAGATGATTCCGTTTTGATGCAAAAAGCATTGACAAGCAAAGCTGACGAAATAAATATTGGGCATGCCGGAACGGCGATGCGTTTTTTAACGGCTTATTTTTCAGTAAAAGAAGGCAGTGAAATTGTGTTGACCGGTTCGCACAGAATGAAAGACAGGCCCATAAAAATTTTGGTTGAAGCCTTAACTTCGTTAGGCGCGAATATCCAATATTTAGAAAAAGAGGGTTTTCCGCCTTTAAAAATTTCAGGAAAAAAGCTGACAAAAGATTTTGTTGAAATTGAGGGAAATGTGAGCAGCCAATATGTTTCTGCATTGTTATTAATTGCGCCTACTTTAAAAAATGGATTGAAATTAAAATTTAAAGGCGAAGTCACTTCTGTTCCATACATAAAAATGACGCTGCAATTGTTGGCTGAATTGGGCATTGAATATGTTTGGGAAGATAATTTAATTACCGTATTGCCAAAACCAACCATTGATTCAAAAACCGTAACTGTAGAATCCGATTGGAGTTCGGCTTCTTATTATTACAGTTTATGTGCGGTTAGCCCGAATTCCGAAATAACGCTGTCCTCTTACAAAAAAAACAGCTTGCAGGGCGATTCAGTTTTACCGGCTATTTATAAGAATTTAGGTGTTGAAACTATTTTTGAACATAATTCTATCAAATTAACAAACCAGCAACCAACAACTTTAAACCAACAACTAAATTTAGACTTAATTAACGCTCCGGATATTGCCCAAACCATTGCCGTTACTTGTTTCGGTTTGGGAATCGGATGTTACTTAACAGGGCTTCATACCTTAAAAATAAAGGAAACCGACAGGCTGGTAGCTTTGAAAAATGAGTTAGAAAAATTGGGCGGCGAAGTTATCTTGACCAATGAAACGCTGCTTTTAAAACCTTCAGCCAAAATAAACGAAAACATAAGCATCGCAACTTATGATGACCACAGGATGGCCATGGCTTTTGCGCCTTTGGCTGTAAAAGTTGCCATTGAAATTGAAGATGCCGGCGTTGTTTCAAAATCTTATCCAACTTTTTGGGAAGATTTCGAACTTATTTGCCGTTAATTGGCTGCAAAACAAACTTTTATTTTAAAACACTTGACAACGCCTATGCGGATGTTGTATATTTGCGCTCATTCTATAAAATACATACATGAAATTATCAAAATTTAAGTTCGATTTACCAGAAGATTTATTGGCAGAATATCCGGCAGAAAATAGGGATGAATCGAGATTAATGGTTTTGGACAGAAAAAAGAAGACCATTGAACACCATACTTTTAAAGAAATAATTAATTATTTTGATGAAGGAGATTTAATGATATTAAATAATACCAAGGTTTTCCCTGCCAGAATGTATGGTGAAAAGGAAAAAACCGGTGCGCGAATAGAGGTATTTTTATTGAGAGAATTAAACGCCGAAAGCAGGTTGTGGGACGTATTGGTTGATCCGGCCCGTAAAATAAGAATAGGCAACAAATTATTTTTTGGCGATGACGAAAGCTTGGTTGCTGAGGTTATTGACAATACCACATCAAGAGGGCGGACGTTACGCTTTTTATATGATGGCACCTATGAAGAATTCAGAAAAAAATTGGAAGAATTAGGGGAAACGCCCTTACCAAAATATATTAAAAGAGCTGTTGAAAAGGATGACGAAGAGCGTTATCAAACAATTTATGCGAAACATGAAGGCGCAATTGCCGCTCCAACAGCAGGATTGCATTTTTCCAAGCATTTAATGAAACGTTTGGAAATTAAAGGAATTGACTTTGCAGAAATAACCTTGCATGTTGGCTTGGGAACTTTTAATCCTGTTGAAGTTGAGGATTTGTCTAAACATAAAATGGATTCTGAACGGTTAATTATTACTCAGGAAGCTGTAGATATTGTGAACAGAGCCATCGACAAAAAAAGAAGGGTATGTGCCGTGGGAACAACGGTAATGCGTGGTATTGAAAGTGCGGTTTCGTCTAACAATCACTTAAATTCGTTTAATGGGTGGACAAATAAATTTGTTTTTCCTCCTTACGATTTTAGCATTGCCAATTGTATGGTCACAAATTTTCATACGCCAAAATCTACTTTAATGATGATGGCTGCCGCTTTTGCCGGTTACGATTTTTTAATGGAAGCCTATGAAGAAGCTGTTAAAGAAAAGTATAAATTTTATTCGTACGGCGATGCGATGTTAATTATATAATTAAAAAACTATTTTTTTAATAATTAAATTCCCGCAATCGCGGGAATCTTTTTATAAAGGTGATTCAAAATGATTAAAAAAAAGGACATACGTGCTTTAACCAAAACCCAATTGCGCGATTTTTTTGTGGAAAAAGGGGACAAGGAGTTTAGGGGAAATCAGGTTTATGAATGGCTGTGGGTTAAAAGTGCGCATTCTTTTGAAGACATGACCAATATTTCAAAGGAAACGCGTCAAATGCTGGAAGAAAATTTTGTGATCAACCATATTGAAGTTGACACGATGCAGCGCAGCGCAGACGGAACTGTAAAAAATGCCGTTCGTTTACACGACGGTTTAATTGTGGAGTCCGTTTTAATTCCAACCGAATCAAGAACAACAGCCTGCGTATCAAGTCAGGTTGGGTGCAGTTTAGATTGCAGTTTTTGTGCTACGGCACAATTAAAAAAAATGCGAAACTTAAATCCTGATGAAATTTACGATCAGGTGGCTGCCATAAACAAAGAAAGTTTATTGTACTATAACCACAAATTGTCGAATATTGTTTTTATGGGAATGGGTGAACCATTGATGAATTATAACAATGTTTTAAAGGCGATTGAGAAAATAACTTCAGAAGAAGGTTTGGGAATTTCGCCAAAACGAATTACGGTTTCCACTTCTGGCGTTCCAAAAATGATCAAAAAATTGGCGGATGATGAAGTGAAATTTAATTTGGCAGTGAGTTTGCATTCGGCAATTGATGAGGTTCGAAATCAAATCATGCCTTTTACCAAAGATTTTCCTTTGCAGGATTTAAAGGAAGCATTGGAATACTGGTATGACAAAACAAACAATAGGGTTTCATTTGAGTATGTTGTTTGGGACGGAATTAACGACACCAAAGAAGCAATAATGGCTTTGGTAAAATTTTGTAAATACGTGCCGTGTAAGGTAAATTTAATTGAATACAACCCAATTGGCGACCCTAATTTTAAACAGGCAAAACCACAAGTTATTTCCGATTATATCAGCATTCTGGAAATGAACGACATTATTGTGAATGTGCGAAGAAGCAGGGGGAAAGACATAGATGCTGCCTGCGGGCAGTTGGCAAATAAAAAAAGCTAGCGTTATCGCTAGCTTTTTTTATCCTTTATTTTAATAAGATTAAACTTATTAGTTTCTTTTCAGTTTTTTCTTAACCTCAACTTCGTGGTAGGCTTCAATTAAATCACCTATTTCAATATCATTGAAGTTTTTAATTTGAAGTCCGCAATCGTATCCTTTTGAAACTTCTTTTGCATCATCTTTAAATCGTTTTAACGAACTTAAATCACCTGAATGCACTACTACGCCATCTCTAATAATTCTAATTTTAGAATTTCTTTGAATTTTACCGCTCACTACCATACAACCTGCAATAGTTCCAATTTTAGAAATTTTGAAAACCTCCCTAATCTCAACATTACCGGTAATTTCTTCCTTCATTTCAGGAGATAACATTCCTTCCATCGCATCGCGTAAATCATTGATGGCATCATAGATAATTGAATATGTTCTGATGTCAATTTCTTCATTGTCGGCCAAAGTGCGCGCATTTCCTGAAGGTCTTACGTTAAATCCAATAATGATGGCATCGGATGCAGAAGCCAGCAATACATCAGATTCTGTAATGGCACCAACACCTCTATGGATGATATTAACCTGAATTTCACCTGTAGAAAGTTTTTGGAATGAATCGGCTAATGCTTCAACAGAACCATCCACATCACCTTTTAAAATAATGTTTAATTCTTTAAAGTCGCCTAAGGCAATCCTTCTTCCAATTTCATCCAGTGTAATATGACGTTGTGTTCTTACAGATTGTTCACGTTGTAATTGAGAACGTTTTGAGGCAATTTGTTTTGCTTCTTTTTCATCTTCAAAAATGTAAAATTTATCCCCGGCTTGCGGAGCGCCATCTAAACCAAGTATTGAAACCGGTGTTGAAGGTCCTGCCGTTTTCATGGAATTTCCGCGTTCATCAAACATCGCTTTAATTTTACCGCTGTGTTTTCCGGCAAGCATATAATCGCCAATTTTCAATGTTCCGTCTTGAACCAATAATGTTGATACATATCCACGACCTTTATCCAATAAAGCTTCAACTACAGTACCAACAGCTCTTTTGTTCGGATTTGCCTTCAAATCTAACATTTCAGCTTCTAGCAATACTTTTTCAAGCAATAATTCAACGTTCTGACCTGTTTTGGCTGAAATTTCTTGAGACTGGATTTTTCCTCCCCAATCTTCAACCAATAAATTCATTTGTGAAAGTTGTTCTTTAATTTTTTCAGGATTCGCGTTTGGTTTGTCAATTTTATTGATGGCAAAAACAATTGGGACATTGGCTGCTTGCGCGTGGCTAATGGCTTCTTTGGTTTGTGGCATCACGTCATCATCAGCTGCAATAACAATAATTACCAAATCCGTAACTTGAGCTCCACGAGCACGCATTGCCGTAAAGGCTTCGTGACCGGGCGTATCTAAAAATGCTATTTTTTGGCCGTTTTTTAAATTTACGCCATAAGCACCTATGTGCTGTGTAATTCCTCCAGATTCCCCTGCGATTACATTTTCTTCACGGATATAATCCAGTAAGGAAGTTTTTCCATGATCCACGTGTCCCATAACGGTAACAATTGGGGCTCTTGGTTTTAAACCTTCAATGTCATCTTCTTGTTCATGAATCGCTTCTTCAACTTCCGCTCCAACAAAGTCCAGGCTATAATCAAATTCTTCTGCGACGATGCTAAGTGTTTCTGCATCCAATCGTTGATTCATGGTTACCATTAATCCCAACGACATACAGGCTGAAATAACATTGGTAACGGGAATATCCATCATGGTGGCAATTTCGCTTACCGTAACAAATTCCGATACTTTTAGTATTTTGCTTTCAGCTTCTTGTTGTTCGAAGTCTCTTTCAGATTGTATTCTGTGAATATCTCTTTTGTCTCTTCTGTGTTTTGCGCCTTTACCTTTTTTAGATTTACCTTGAAGTTTTTCTAAAGTCTCTCTAATTTGTTTTTGAACATCGGCTTCTGTTGGCTCTTCTTTTACCAAAGGTTTTCTGCCACGCACTATTGCCGCAGGTTTGTTGGCTCCTTTGTTTTGGGAAAGAATTGGTTGTTTTTTAACACCGGTTATTGGTGCTATGGGCATTTTCTTTACAATCCTTCTGCGTTTCTTTTTATTTGCTTCGCTGTCTTCTTTTTTAACAGCCAGCTCAGGTTTTTTCTTTTTAGGACGTTCAAACTGTTTTAAATCAATTTTTTCCCCAATAATTTTCGGACCCTCTAATTTTGAATATACAGTTTCTATGGTCTGAGATTCTATGATTTCAGCTTCTGTAGGCTCCTTTTTCTCTTCAATTATTTCAGGTTCTTGCTTTTCAACTTCCAGCGGTTGCGCAACTTTCTTCAGAATAGGTTTTTTATGAACCTTAACAGATTGTTCTTCGGCTTTTACAGCTTCTATGGGTGTTTCAACAGGTTTTTCTTTAATCTCAGTTTTAACTTTTGGCGATTCTTCTTTAACTGCTTCAACAGGTTTTGGCTGTTCAACAATTATTTTAGGTTTTTCTTCAACAATTACCTTTGGAGCTTCTTCAACAACAGCAACCGGTTTTTTTTCAATTTCTGCCTCTTTTGGCTCAATTTCAATTTTACCGACCGTTTTAATCTCTAATTTTTCAGCTTTGGCTTTAATAACAACTTTTTTGGCTTCTTCTTCAAGTCGATGTTTCTCAACCAACTCTTCATGAGCGATTCTTAAGGTTTCTTTTTCTTTCCTTTTCTCCTCGCTTACCTCTTTTGAAGCTGCTTTTTTACTTCTGTCTGTCTGAAAACCATCCAACAATATTTCATACTCTTCATCAGATATTTTTGTTGTAGGTCTTGCTTCAATTTCAAAACCTTTAGTTGCTAAATGCTCAACAGCTCTATCTAACGAGATATTCAATTCCCGTAATACTTTGTTCAGTCTTAATGTTTTGTCTTCAGCCATACAATGTTTATTTTTGCCAATTTGTGTTGAATAATTAAAGATTAATCTTTAAACTCTTCTCTTAATATTTTTTGAACCTCTAAAATGGTTTCTTCTTCTAAATCGGTTCTGCTTACTAGTTCATTGATGTCTTTTTCCAAGACGCTTCTTGCAGTGTCTAAACCAATATTTTTAAATTCCTGAATGATCCATCCTTCAATTTCATCAGAAAATTCTGTCAATTCAACATCGTCTTCCGCTTCAACACCTTCACGTTGCACATCTAACTCATAACCTGTTAATTGTGAGGCCAAACGAATGTTCACCCCATTTTTTCCAATTGCTTTCGATACTTCTTCAGGCAATAAATACACATCAACCCTGCCTTTTTTTCCATCTTCCCTGCCTTCTTCTTCATGAATTTTCATGGAAACTACTTTTGCTGGGCTCAACGCTCTTGCAATGTAAAGTTGTGTGTTTTTTGTGTAATTAATCACGTCTATATTTTCATTACCCAATTCACGAACGATACCGTGAATACGAGATCCCTTCATCCCTACACAAGCACCAACCGGGTCAATTCTGTCGTCATAGGAATCTACGGCTACTTTTGCTTTTTCGCCTGGAATTCTTGCAACGCCTTCAATAGTGATGAGTCCGTCAAAAACTTCCGGAATTTCTTGTTCAAATAATTTCACCAAAAATTCAGGTGCCGTTCTTGATAAAATAATTACGGGTTTGTTGCCTCGCAATTCTACGGATTTAATGATTCCGCGAACGTTATCTCCTTTTCTGAAGTAATCTGAACGAATTTGTTCGTTTTTTGGCAATATAATTTCGTTGCCGTCGTCATCTAACAATATAATTGCATTGTGACGAATGTGGTGAACTTCAGCAGTGTAAATATCGCCTTCTAACGCTTTAAACTGTTTAAAAGTATTTGTGCTGTCGTGTTCGTGTATTTTTGAAATAAGGTTTTGGCGCAAGGCTAAAATGGCTCTTCTTCCAAGGTCAATTAACTTAACTTCTTCCGATACGTCTTCACCGATTTCAAAATCCGGTTCAATTTTTCGGGCTTCGGAAAGTTCAATTTCTTCATTGTCATCTTCCGACATTCCATCAGCGACCACAACACGATTTCTCCAAATTTCTAAATCGCCTTTATCCGGATTTATAATAATATCAAAATTATCATCAGATCCGAATTTTCTTTTTAAAGCAGCTCTAAAAACCTCTTCAAGTATAGCCATAAGCGTTACCCTATCAATATTTTTATCTCCCTTGAAATCTGAAAACGACTCAATTAATGCTAAATTTTCCATGCCCTCTCTTAATTAAAATATTATTTTCACTTTTGCCTCTAAAATATTGCTGAATGGGATGGTTGAATTTTTAGAAACCGTAATTTTTCCTTTCCCTAAAGGTTTTGGTTCACGGGTTTTCCATTCTAATTCAATCTCATTGTCAGTAACATTTTTAAGCACACCTTCAATCGTGGTGTTGTCTTTTAACTTTAAGGTTAAAACCCTATTGATATTTTTTTTATACTGCCGATTAACTTTTAAAGGATTTGCAATATCAGGTGAAGCAACTTCAAGAGAAAAATCTTCTATTTCCCTGTCCAAATTATGCTCAATTCCTCGGCTAATTCTAATGCATTCTTTTAAAGTTACGCCATGATCGCCATCAACTTCAACGGAAATCTTATTTTCCGGCAAAAATTTTAAGTCTATCAAAAACAACTCTGGGTTTTCTTCGATAGCTTCTTTTACCAAATTTATGACTTTTTCTTTTTGTATCATACTATAAAAAGAGGGGACTTATGTCCCCTCCTAGTCCTTTATCTGTTCTAATTCCGTGCAAATATACTAAGATTTTTTTAAATGATAAAAATTCATGTTTATTTTTAATTTAAAATTATTAACTTAGCATTAGGATAATAAACTATACAACAAATTTTTATGAGAAGTATTCTAGTCCCTATTGATTTTTCTGAACAAGCAAAATATGCAGCAAAAGTGGCGTCTGATATTGCCAGACTCACAAATTCTAAAATATTTTTGTTGCACATGCTTGAACTTCCCACAGGTATTATAGACCCGGCAGGCTATGGTTCTTCCAATAATACGCCTTCAGCAATGTTGTTTTTGAAAAGAGCTCATGAAAAGTTTGAGGAATTTAAAAAATTGCCTTTTTTGGAAGGTATTGAGATGGAAGATTCGGTATTGTTTCACAAAGCATATGATGGAATCATTGATGAAAGTAAAAAGCAAAACGCCGATTTAATTGTCATGGGTTCGAAAGGAACTTCTGGACTTGAAGAAATGTTGGTGGGCTCTAATACTGAAAAAGTAGTAAGAAATTCGGATGTTCCCGTGCTTGTTATTAAACAGGAGATTGATAAGTTTAAAATTGACAATATTGTTTTTGCTTCTAATTTTAGCTTTGACCACAGGAAAGCATTTCAAAAAATACTGGATTTTGCTTCGCTATTTAACGCGCGACTACATTTGCTTAAAATAAATACGATTCATAATTTCGAAACCACCAAAGAATCAAGTGATGCAATCAGAGGCTTCATAAATGATTTCGACCTAGGAGATTATACCTTAAATATATATAATGATGTTTCTGTGGAAGCCGGAATTTTAAATTTCTCTAAAGTGATTGATGCAGATGCCATATTATTAAACACCAGTGGCAGAAGAGGTTTGGCTCATTTATTTAATGGAAGTATTGGAGAAGATTTGGCAAATCATGCAAAATTGCCTGTGATTACTTTTAAATTGTAACGTAAAATTCGCGATTTTCTTTATTTCACGGATTTTAAAGTATAATAACTATTTAATTTAATTTTTTAATTGGCTCATTATCTGATGGGCCAATTTTTTGTCTTTTTTCTCTATGTCTATTTGACTATTTTATTCCTTCAGGTATTTCACAAATTGGTATTGGAATCATTTTATGTTTGTTTGCCAAATTTCTTTTCATGAAAATAGCAAAGACTTCTTTTTTTCTGTCGCTAAAATCGGTGATTTTTTTGCCGAGTTCAACCTGTTTCATCGCCCATTCCAACTCGTCATAACTTGCGCCAATCTGGTCTTCATCGGTTCGGCTGTCACCAAATAAACCATCGGTTGGTTTGGCTATTTGTATGGAATCTGGAACGCCCAAAAATTTCGCAATTTCATAAACCTCAGATTTCATCAAATCGGCGATCGGACTTATATCTACGCCGCCATCGCCGTATTTTGTGAAAAATCCCACGCCATAATCTTCTACTTTATTTCCTGTTCCCGCCACCAAATAACCTCGAATTCCAGCAAAATAATACAAAGTGGTCATTCGTAAACGAGCACGGGTATTTGCCAATGACAAGTTTACGGCATCCAAATTGCCATCAGTTGGAACCGCAGTTTTAAATTCTTCAAAAGTTGCCGTTAAATTTATTTCTTCGGAAGTGACGTTTTCAAAGTTATTTTTAAGCTGTTCAATATGTTCTTTTCCTCTTGAAATCTGATTTTTATCTTGATGGATTGGCATTTCCACACACAAAACAGGAAAGCCTGTCCTGGCGCAAAGCGTTGAAGTGACCGCAGAATCTATACCGCCTGAAATGCCAATCACAAAACCATTTACGTTCGATTTTTCGGCATATTCCTTTAACCAACTTACAATATATTCTACAACTTTTTCGGCGTTCATAATTAATTTAATTTAGTAATTTTGACGTTTTAATCAAAGAAGTGTAAATATAGAAATTAATGAACAGACTTTTAATTCTTGCAATTGTTTTATTCTTATCAGTTTCCTGTAAAAAAGAAATTGCAAAAAAAGTTGATGTGTCAAATATTAAGGTCACGGTTTCAGTAAATAGGTTTGAGCAAAAATTCTATGAAGCCGATGAAACAACGCTTCCAGAATTAAAAAATGAATTCCCTTATTTGTTTCCCGTCCAAAATGACAGCGTTTGGCTGAATAAAATGAAGGATGAGGAAGAAAGGGAATTGTATAATAAGTCACAAGAAGTTTTTGGAGATTTTGAAAATGAAAAAAAACAAATAGAAGACCTGTTTAAACACGTAAAATATTACAATCCCAATTTTGAAGCTCCGAAAATAATTACGTTAATCACAAACCTGGATTACCAGAACAAGATTGTTTATGCCGATAGTTTGCTGTTTGTTTCGTTGGATATGTATTTGGGGAAAAGCAGTGAAGTATATCAGGATTTTCCGGTTTATTTATCGCAAAACTTTGATAAATCCCAATTGGTTGTTGACATGGCCAGTGCCATAAGTGATCGCTATTTTACGGCAGCCAAAAGTCGGCAGTTTTTGGATATGGTGATTGGCGCAGGCAAAAAAATGCACATGGTTGACAGCTATCTGCCTTCGGTTGCTGATGCTCAAAAAATAGGATATAGCGAAACGGAATATGCCTGGGCAAAGGCCAATGAAGCCCAAATTTGGAAATATTTTATAGAGGATAAGGTGCTTTACAGCACCGATTCAAAATTAGTTGATCGCTTTATGGCAGTTGCGCCATTTTCAAAATTTTATATCGATATTGATAAAGATTCTCCCGGCAGAATAGGAGTTTGGCTGGGCTGGCAAATTGTGCGAGCCTATATGAATAATAATGAGGTAACTTTACAGCAACTTTTGCAAACTGATGCGGAAGAAATATTTAAAAAATCAAAATATAAACCAAAAAAATAATGGCAGTAGTACAAACATCAAAAATTGAATTTATTGTGGGCTTAGATGAAAACAAAGTCCCTGAAGCAATAAACTGGACAGCCGATGACGGCGAAATTAAAAATGAGAAAGCAAAAGCACTGATGATTTCCGTTTGGAATCCTGAAAAAAAAGAAACACTTCGAATGGATTTGTGGACAAAAGATATGCCGATTGATGAAATGAAACAATTTTTTCATGAAACCTTGGTTTCTATGGCCACTTCATTTGACCGTGCAACAAATGACCATAAAATGAGTGCCACGATGCTTGATTTCTGTGATTATTTTGCTGAAAAGCTGGAGTTGAAGAAAAAGTTATAAGTTGAAATGTTGAATTGTTTATTTGTCGAATCGTTTAGTTTTTACTAACTTGAAACTTGAAGCTGCAAACCTTTTCCCAAACCAACAACTAAAAACTAGCAACTAATCCACGTTTTTTATAAGCGCTATAATTTCTTTGTATGCTGCAGGATTGTTCAAAAAATCTTTTTTGGAAACATCAATAATGAGGGTCTTCAGATTTTTTTCGGTTTTAATAAAACTCGAATAGCCTTGGTGAATTTTATCTAAATATTCCGGAGCGATATTTTGTTCATATTCCCGCCCTCTTTTTTTGATATTTTGAATTAATTGAGGCGTATCCTGATAAAGATAAATGTATAAATCGGGTTTTGAGATTTCTTTGTACATAATGTCGAACATCTTTCTGTACAAATAAAATTCATCTTTTTGCAAAGTGACTTGCGCAAAAATAAGCGACTTAAAGATGTAATAATCCGAAACAATAAAGTTTTTAAACAAATCAAACTGCGCCAAATCATCTGAAAGTTGCGAATACCTGTCGGCCAAAAAACTCATTTCCAACGGAAAAGCATAACGATCGTTGTCCTCGTAAAATTTTGGTAAAAAAGGATTGTCAGCAAAGCGTTCCAATATAATTTTCGCATTAAAATCTTCGGCAATCATCGTGGCAAGTGTTGTTTTACCTGAGCCAATATTTCCTTCAATGGCAATATAATTAAACTTTTCAGCAAGAGAAACCGGTCTTTTAAGCGTGAAGGACGTTTTTTCAACAGGACTGTTATCGGTGCAATTTTCCAAACAGGTTTGTATGCGTTGTTTTGTGATTGGATGCATCAAATTAGGTGCGATTTCTGCCAAAGGAACCAACACAAACTTTCTGTTTAGCATGTCTTTATGAGGCACAATCAACTCTTTTGAAAAAATAATTTCCGTGTCAAAAAGCAACACGTCAATGTCAATAATTCTTGCTTTATAACCTGCTTCAGAAGTTCTGGTTCTGCCAAGTGAATGTTCAATTTCATGAATGGCTTTTAGCAGCTTTTCAGGGTTTAAACTTGTCGCAATTTGGATGCAGATATTTAGAAAATCATCACTTATAAAACCCCAGGATTCCGTTTTGTACACTGAGGAAATCTTCACCACCGAACCTATTTTTTCTGCAATTAAATCAACAGCCTGCTGTAAATTTTCAAGCTTGTTTCCCTGGTTGCTTCCCAACGATAAATATGTAGGTCTTAATATTTGCATAAAGTGAATGCAAAGAAAAGAAAAGTATCAGATAAATACATATCTTTGCGCTTCAATTTATAAACATTTATAAACTTTTTTTGTATTCATAATTCAAGCTTAACATGAAATTTTTAGGAAATTTAATCGCATCTATTCTTGGGACTCTAATTGCATTGGGCATTATTTTCCTTTTATTAATTGTAATTGCCATGGCTGTGGGCGAAGCTGAAAAAGTGGAGGTTACAAGCAATTCGGTTTTGGAAATTAAATTGGATGGTGTTGTGAAAGACTACGCGCCAAAAGGCACCGATTTACTTGATGAATTTTTTGCGTTAAGCGATGAAAAAATGGGTTTGAATGAAATTATCAATGCCATTGAAAATGCCAAGAATGATGAAAATATTGCAGGAATAAGCATCAATACGCTTGATGTAAATGCAGGGATTTCTCAAACCCAGGCGATCAGAAATAAATTGGAGGAATTTAAGGAATCCGGTAAATTTGTGATGGCCTACGGAGATGTTTACAACCAGAAATCATATTACTTAGGTTCTGTGGCCGATTCTATTTTTATGAATCCTTTAGGTGAAATCGATTTTAAGGGCCTGTCTTCCGAAGTGTTGTTTTTTAAGGATTTACAGGATAAAACCGGCGTGAAATTGGAAGTGATCAGACATGGAAAATACAAAAGTGCCGTTGAGCCATTTCTGTACAATAAAATGAGTGATGAGAATAGAGAACAAATTACTACATTTTTACAGTCTATTTGGGGTGAATTGTTAGCTGATATCTCAAAAAGCAGAAATAAAACAATTGCCGAACTCAATGCTGTTGCCGATAATTTATGGGCACGAAACGCAACTTTGGCAGTTAAAAATAAGATTGTTGATGCCGCTGTTTATTTAGATGAATATGAAACCAAATTAAAAATGGCTTCAGGTATTTCAACGGATGATGAATTGTCAATAATTACGCTTTCTGATTATATTTCTACAGGAAAAGGTCGGATTATTTCAAGTGCCACCAATAAAATTGCCGTAATATATGCACAAGGTGAAATCATGTATGGCAAAGGAAATGAAGATTATATTGGACAGGAATTAATCATAGAAGCCCTGCGTAAAGCAAGAAAAGACAGCAATGTAAAAGCAATTGTATTGCGGATAAATTCACCGGGAGGAAGCGCATTGGCTTCAGAATTAATATGGCGCGAATTGGAATTGACCAAAAAAGAACTTCCGTTGGTGGTTTCCATGGGAGATGTTGCGGCTTCTGGAGGCTATTATATCGCTTGTAATGCGGATAGAATTTTTGCGGAACCTACCACTATTTCGGGGTCAATCGGTGTTTTTGGAGCAATCCCAAATATGAGCAAGTTGGCAGATAATATCGGTATAAATGCCGAGCAGGTGAGCACCAATAAAAGTCCAAATTACAGTCTTTTTGAACCAATCTCTGATGAGTTCAGAACGGTAACCACAGAAGGCGTTGAAGATATTTACACTGCGTTTGTGGCCAGGGTTTCTGCTGGAAGAAATATGAGTGTTCAGGCAGTTGACAGTATTGCTCAAGGCCGAGTTTGGTCGGGAGTGGATGCTTTACAAAATGGCTTGGTTGATGAGTTGGGGGATTTGGATGATGCCATAAGTTATGCAGCTGAATTGGCTGCAATTGTTGAATATAAAGTGCGTAATTACCCAGATTATAAATTGGATTTAGGAGAGAAATTAAGCAGTTTTCCTTTCATGAAATCAAAAGAAAAAGCAATGATTGAAGCATTGGGATTGGAAAATTATAAAACATACCAAACCATCAAACAATTTTCAGAATTAAAAGGAATGCAGGCAAGAATGCCTTTTGTATTGGAAATAAAATAATACAGGTATTAAATGCGCTCGAAGGTAACAAAGCTGTAATCGTATTTGTTATTTTCGTCGGCTTTAAAATCTTCTCGTGAAGTTTCTTTCCAGATTGTTTTGTCAATTTCAGGAAAAAAAACATCCGCATCAAATTGATGGTGAACAAAAGTCACGTCGAGTTTGTCGGTAAATGGCAATGCTTGTTTGTAAATTTCTGCGCCTCCTAAAATAAACGGATTTTCATCTTCTTTTGCGGCTGTTTCAAGTGCTTCTTTTAAAGAATTTACCACAACACAGCCTTCAGTTTTGTAATTTTTATCACGGGTAATAAGGATATTGGTTCTGTTTGGAAGCGGTTTTCCCAGTGATTCAAATGTTTTTCGCCCCATAATAACAACGTGGTTTAAGGTCGTTTTTTTGAACCGCTTTAAATCGCCCGGTAAATGCCAAATAAGTTGGTTGTCTTTGCCCAAGGCATTATTCTCTGCTATGGCGGCTATAATGGTTACCATTCTTCTGATGCGTTGTCAAGATCGCTCTCTTTTCTATCCTTTTCGAAATTATAAAGTTCTTGTGCTTTTTCAGCTTTTAAAGCAGCTTCATTGGCCATTTCTTTTTCTAATTGTGCAATTCTCAATTCTTGCTTCTGGATTAATTTTTCGGTTTGGATGCGCTCCCATTCTTTTCCCATAAAGCGATTGGTGACGAATACATTGATAAAATGCAATACAAAAAAGAAAAACCATAGGGTTATGGCCCAAACAAACCAATTTTCAACAACCGCTTCACCTACCTTTAAAATTTTGTTAAGCAGTATTAAAAATATAGCGCCAACCATAAACACTATAAAATGATAATAGAGTCTTTTCTTTTGTGTTGTGCGATTTCGTGCATTTTCATACAACTCATGTTGTTCTTTTATGGCATCCATAATTACATGTTTTTAACCCATTCTTTAATATAGGCGGTGAAATCTTCCGTTTCATTTGCGTTCTCTTGTTGCAACTTTTCATTGGCCAATTCCAAAAACTTTGAAATGTTTTTATCGGAAGTGTTAAAAAGACCTTCAAGGGATTTTAATAGTTCAAGATCATCAATTTCAATGATTCTTTTAATGATGGCGATTTTTAGTTTAGGTGCATTCATTTTTCTTTTTTTTATGAAGCTTAAATATATTAAATGTTTTACAAACAGTTTATTAAAGGATTATTAATTTTTCAATGATTTCCATAGATTATTTGTTGCCAAGTTAATTTTTCTTAACGCAGTGGTTTATTTTTTAATGCTAGACAGCAACATCTCCTTTAATATGGGGATGTGGATTATAATTCACTAAGTTAAAATCTTCGAAAGTAAAATCGAAGATGTTTTTCACTGATGGATTAATTTCCATTTTAGGCAACGCTTTGAGCGTTCTGGATAATTGCAAATTAATTTGGTCAGCATGGTTGCTGTAAATATGCGCATCACCAAAAGTATGGATAAAATCACCCGGTTTTAAATCGCAAACTTGGGCTACCATCATCGTGAATAAGGCATAGGAAGCAATGTTAAAAGGCACGCCTAAAAAAATGTCGGCGCTACGCTGGTACAATTGGCAGGATAATTTTCCGTCGGCCACATAAAATTGAAAAAAGGCATGACACGGAGGTAAAGCGGCTTTTCCGTTGGATACGTTTTCTGAAAATGATAAAGAAGTATCAGGTAAAACACTTGGATTCCAGGCTGAAACCAGCATTCTTCTGCTGTCCGGATTTGTTTTGATGGTTTGGATTAATTCAGAAATCTGATCGATGCCTTCGCTATTCCAGTTACGCCATTGATGTCCGTAAACCGGACCTAGATCACCATTTTCATTCGCCCAGGCATCCCATATTTTCACCCCATTTTCATTCAAATATTGAATATTGGTGTCACCTTTTAAAAACCATAACAATTCATAAATAATAGATTTTAAATGTAGTTTTTTTGTGGTTAACATAGGAAATCCTTCACTTAAATCAAATCGCATCTGATAGCCAAATACACTTTTTGTTCCGGTTCCTGTTCTGTCTTCTTTGAGCGTTCCTTTATCTTGAACGTATTTAATTAAGTCTAGATATTGTTTCATTACGTATTTATATGTTTAGACGTTTATTTGTTTAGTATTAAACAAGACAACATGCTATTTCTTATTTAAGACATTAATCAAAAATTCCCCCTTCGGGGGCTAGGGAGCTTTTTACCCAATAATCATTCCTGCAATTGTTGCTGAAAGTAAAGAAGCGATTGAACCGCCAATAACGGCTTTTAATCCAAACTCCGACAATGTTTTTCTTTGGCCAGGTGCCAAGGAGCCAATTCCTCCTATTTGAATGCCGATTGAGGCAAAGTTGGCAAAACCGCACAACATATAAGTTGCCATAATGACCGATTTGTTATACGTAAGATGGGTTACATTGGCCATGTTTTTTAACTCTGCCAATTGAATATATCCCACAAACTCGCTTGCGGCCAATTTTACGCCCAACAATTGTCCCATCAACATCATATCCTCCCTCGCAACGCCAATTATCCACATTAATGGCGCAAAAATAGTTCCTAAAATAGATTCCAAAGAAAATTTTTGATAAGGAGTATAGGCAGCAATCCAGTCATTTAAATAGGTCACAGAACCAATCCATCCCAAAATGCCGTTTAACATAGCAATTAAAGCCACAAAAACTAACAACATAGCGGCAACATTGGCTGCTAATTTTAAGCCTTCCGTGGTTCCGTTGGCGATGGCGTCTAAAATATTTGAACCAATTTTTTCTTGGGAAACATTCACGTCGGTATTTATTTCTTCCGTTTGCGGATACAACATTTTTGAGATTACGATCGCTCCGGGAGCTGCCATTACTGATGCCGCCAACAAATGTTTGGCAAATTGGAGTCGTAATACGGGGTCGTTTCCTCCTAAAAATCCGATGTAAGCGGCCAAAACACCACCGGCAACAGTAGCCATTCCGCCAATCATCACCAATAATATTTCTGAACGGTTCATTCGTTCCAAATAGGCTTTAATCATTAAAGGAGCTTCCGTTTGGCCTAAAAAGATATTCCCGGCAACCGATAAACTTTCAGCACCTGAAATTTTCAATAATTTGGTCAATACCAACGCCATTCCCTTTACAATAATTTGTATAACTCCCAAATAAAACAACAAGGATGTTAATGCAGAAAAGAAGATAATGGTAGGCAAAATTTGAAATACAAATATAAATCCGAAGGATTCAATATTCATTAAACCACCAAATAAAAACTGACTTCCGGCAGCGGTGAAATCTAAAATATTGGTAAAAATTCCACCAACAAATTCGAATATTCGCTGAACAAAAGGCACTTTTAAAACACCAATTCCAATAAGCAATTGGGCAGTTAAACCTGCGCCAACTGTTTTCCAGTTAATGGCTTTGCGGTTATTGCTGAGCAAATAGGAAATAAGAATTAAAGATACCATTCCCAAAGCCCCGCGCCATAGTGAAGTTGTCGAGAATCCTTGGTTGTCAATAATGGTGTTTTGGATGGTTTCTTGTGCGTTTGTTGAAAAAATACTGAAGAAGCAAAGGGTAGCTAAGCTTATTTTTTTTACCATAAAGTAGGTTGTTATGAAGTGCGTTTTGTTATTTCGTCACGAATTTTTGCGGCCAATTCATAATCTTCATTTAGAACGGCTTTACTTAATTTTTCATTTAATTCTTCAAGGGTATCTTTTGAAAACGAACTTGCCTTTACAGGTTCCTCAATTAATTTTTCAATGCTTAAGCTGTCTTTTTCGTCCGTTAATTCATCTTTGGCTTTTAAATAGATTCCGGCCTTGTCCAAAATATTTTCATAGGTATAAATTGGCGCATTAAATCGCGTTGCCAAAGCAATGGCGTCGGAAGTTCGGGTATCAATAATTTCTTCAATTTTATCGCGCTCACAAATCAAACTTGAATAAAACACGCCATCAACTAGTTTATGAATGATTACTTGTTTAATTGCAATGTGAAATCGGTCGGCGAAAGTCTTAAATAAGTCGTGGGTAAGCGGGCGTGGAGGTTTAATTTCTTTTTCCAAAGCAATGGCGATGGACTGTGCTTCAAAGGCTCCGATAACAATCGGCAAGGTCCTGGTGCCGTCTACTTCACTCAAAACCAATGCGTAAGCACCGCTTTGCGTTTGACTGTAAGATATTCCTTTAATATTTAGGCGAACTAAACTCATAAGTTAAAATTAACAAAAAAGACCGTCTAATCAAAGGATTTTATCCCAATAATTAGGCAGCCTAATTTAGAGGCACAATTTAATAAAATTATGCGTTAATCGCTTTAAATTCTTTTAACTTTTCAATTAATTTTGGCACCACTTCAAAAGCATCACCAACGATACCATAATCTGCCGCTTTAAAGAACGGTGCTTCTGGATCGGTATTGATGACCACTTTAATTTTTGAGGAGTTCACGCCGGCCAAATGCTGAATGGCGCCTGAAATTCCAATGGCAATGTATAAGTTTGAAGACACCGGTTTTCCGGTTTGCCCAACATGTTCACTGTGAGGTCTCCAGCCTAAATCCGATACTGGTTTTGAACAGGCTGTCGCTGCGCCTAAAACACTTGCCAGCTCTTCAATCATTCCCCAATTTTCCGGACCTTTCAATCCTCTTCCTCCTGAAACAACAATATCTGCATCAGCAATGGTAACTTTACCCGAAGTTTGCTCAATTGAGGTAGAAACTAAATTGCTTTCAACCAATACCGGTGAAAATTCCTCGCTTGCGCCAGAAACCTTGTTTTCAACCAAACCGAATGCGTTTTTGGCAAGTGCAATAACTTTAATATCGGTTAGTATTTGTGTGTTGTTAAATGCTTTGTTGGAAAACGTTTTTCTTTTCACTGTAAAAGGCGCAGTGGCGCTTGGCAACGCGATCACATTGCTTGCAAAACCCGCATTTAAATTGGCGGCAACCATAGGGGCAAAGTACAATCCATTCGCATTTGAATCGATGATGACAACTTGTGCGCTTTCTTTTTCTGCAGCTTGTTTTACAATATTGGCAACTATTTTAGCATTAAAAATTTTCAACGCATTATTTGTGACAGTTAATACTTTTTCGGCACCATAGTTATATAGTATTGATGGGTCACTTGAATTTATCGTCAATACCACTACGTTGGTTCCCAATTGCTCTGCAACTTTTTTCCCGTAGGAAGTAACTTCTAAAGCAGATTTTTTAAATTTTCCTTCCGATGATTCGGCAAAAACTAATACTGACATATTATTTTTAGATTTTGGATTTTAGATTTAAAACTAAAATGAATTTATATTTTTAATTCTTGTTTAACAGGTAAACGAATAAACAAATAAACGTTTAAACAATGGTTTTAAATAACTTTTGCTTCGTTGTGCAATAAATTAATGAGTTCATCCACATTGTCTGCGCTCACTAATTTACAGGCAGATTTTGCTGCCTGTTTTTCAAAAGAAACAATGGAAGTTGTTGCATTTCCATTGGAAGATTCAACAATGGTCAATGGTTTTTGACGCGCCATCATAATGCCGCGCATATTTGGAATTCGCAAATCTTTTTCTTCAACCAAACCTTTTTGTCCGGCAATAATCAAAGGAAGGTTTGAAGAAAGAATTTCTTTTCCGCCATCAATTTCACGAGAAATAGTGGCTTTATCACCTTCAATTTCTAGTCCGATACAGGCATTCACAAAATTATAGCCTAAAATTGTGGCAAGCATTGCAGGCACCATTCCGCCGTTATAATCGATAGATTCTTTTCCTGCAAGCACTAAATTATAACCGCCGTTTTTTACCACTTCGGACAATTCTTTTGCAACGGTAAAACCGTCTAAAGCTTCCGTATTTACCCTAATGGCATCGTCGGCGCCAATGGCCAAAGCTTTGCGCAAAGTAGGTTCTGTAGTAACATTTCCAACGGTGGCAACGGTTACGGTTGCTCCTTGTTTTTCTTTAAACCACATGGCTCTTGTCAACGCAAATTCATCATAGGGATTTATTACATATTGCACGCCATTACTGTCGAATTTAGCATTATTTTCAGTAAAATTTATCTTCGAAGTAGTGTCCGGAACGTGACTGATACAAACTAATATTTTCATGGAATCTAGGTGTTTGGATATTTGGTATAAAATTACACGTCTTTTTATTTATTCAGCTACGAATATAGTAATTTTTTTAAAAATATTATGCACGCATAGTAATTTTTTTATTAAAACATTATTTTTTTGAAAGAACTAGGATAATTGCTTAATTTTGCAAATCCTAAAAAATAGAAAAGATGAAGACTATACAATTTAGAGAAGCCATTTGTGAGGCCATGAGTGAAGAAATGAGAAGGGATGAAACCATTTACCTGATAGGGGAAGAGGTTGCTGAATACAATGGTGCCTATAAAGCATCAAAAGGAATGTTGGATGAATTTGGCGCAAAACGCGTAATTGATTCTCCAATTGCCGAATTGGGTTTTACCGGAATCGCTATTGGATCTGCCATGAACGGAAACAGACCAATAGTTGAATATATGACCTTTAACTTTGCCTTGGTTGGTATTGACCAAATTATAAATAACGCCGCGAAAATAAGACAAATGTCGGGCGGACAAATAAATTGTCCTATTGTTTTTCGTGGTCCAACCGGATCTGCAGGCCAGTTGGGAGCCACACATTCACAGGCATTTGAAAATTGGTTTGCAAACACTCCCGGTTTAAAAGTGGTGGTGCCATCAAATCCTTATGATGCAAAGGGATTGCTAAAAGCTGCAATTAGAGATGATGACCCGGTTATTTTTATGGAATCGGAACAAATGTATGGCGATAAAGGGGAAGTGCCAGATGGAGAATATATTGTGCCAATTGGCGTTGCCGACATAAAAAGAGAAGGAACGGATGTAACAATAGTTTCTTTCGGAAAAATAATTAAAGAGGCTTATAAAGCCGCTGAAATTTTGGAAAAAGAAGGAATTTCAGTTGAAATCATAGATTTGCGAACCATTAGACCAATGGATAGCGAAGCCATTTTTAAATCGGTAAGAAAAACAAACCGATTGGTTATTCTTGAAGAAGCTTGGCCTTTTGGCAGTGTCTCTTCTGAAATTGCCTTTCAAGTGCAAGAAAATATATTTGATTATTTAGATGCACCCATAAAAAGAATCACCACTGCAGATACGCCTGCACCTTATTCTCCAGTTTTATTGGAAGAATGGTTGCCAAACGCAAATGATGTCGTAAAAGCGGTGAAAGAAGTTTTGTATAAAAAATAAGGGCATAATATTTGCTCTGCAACTACCTTTCAAAATTATCTTGAAAGGTTTTTTTATGATGACAAAAAAATATATTTTCTTAAGTTTTCTGTTTACACTTGTTTTTTTTACCGGGTTTTCCCAAGTAAAAATAAGCGGTGTTGTTAAGGACGAAAAAAATCAATCTGTTCCGTTTGCCAATATTGTTTTTACAGGTTCTTCCATAGGAACCGTTTCCGATGAAAACGGGAAGTTTTATCTGGAATCAAATAAAACCTACACCAAAATTGAAGTTTCTTTTTTGGGTTATGAAACCAAAACCATTCCTGTTAAAAGCAGGGATTTTAATTTAACCATTGTCTTAAAAGAAGAAGCCGCACGATTGGAGCAGGTTTTCATCTACAGTGGAAAGGTTAAGAAAAAAGGGAATCCGGCCATTGCCATCTTGGAAAAAATTTGGGCTAAAAAACGACAAAACGGCATCTACTTATTTGATCAATACCAATATGAAAAGTACGAAAAACTGGAGTTTGATATGAATAATGTGGACAGTGCTATGATTAAAAGCAAGCTTTTTAAAGGCATGGAGTTTATTTTTGAAGGCATTGACACTTCAAACGTCACGGGAAAAGCATTTTTACCCATTTTTATCAACGAATCCGTTTATGCTTCTTTTGGAAAAAATAAGGGCGGAAAAAAACTCCGGGAAGATTTGGTAGCCAATAAAAATTCAGGTTTCAATAACAATCAAAATGTCATTGCTTTTATCAAAGATTTGTATGTAGATTATAATGTTTATGACAGCTACATCAAGATTTTCGACAAAAGTTTTGTGAGCCCAATTTCTAAAGCCGCAGGCGTTTCAACGTATAATTACATATTGGCCGACAGTGCTTTTATCGACAATAAATGGTGTTTTAATATTTTATATTATCCCCGCAGAAAAGGAGAAATGACTTTTAAAGGTGATTTTTGGGTGAATGACAGCACTTTTGCCATCAAAGAAATTAATATGCAGGCCAATAAAAGCGCCAATATTAACTGGGTAAAAGACATTTATATTGAGCAGGAATTTGAGGTATTAAATGATTCGGTGTTTTTGCTGAAACGCGATTATATGATGTCCGATTTCAGTTTGAACAAAAAAGACAAATCCAAAGGTTTGTATGGCAAAAGAACTACTATGTACAAGGATTATAACTTCAACCTAAAAAAAGAGGATGCTTTTTATAATGAAGAAATTAATGCTTACGATAAAAATATTTATACAAAAGCCGATGATTATTGGGACCAAAACAGGCAAGAGCAATTAAATGAAAATGAACAGGGAATCTATAAAATGTTAGATACCTTGGCTACCGTTCCTAAATTTAAACGCATTTATAATTTGGTTTCTATCTTGGGTTCCGGATATATAGAAATGAATAAATTTGATTTTGGCGATGTTTTTTCAACCTTCGGAAAAAATGATGTTGAAGGATGGCGTTTGCGTGCAGGAGGAAGAACTTATTTAGGAGGAAATGAGCCCTGGCGTTTGCAGGGATATACAGCCTATGGTTTTAAAGATGATAAATTTAAATATGGCATTTCTGGGAAATGGATGATGAATCCGAAAAGCAGGTTTACGGTTGGCTTAGGAAACAGGCGCGATGTGGAACAAATTGGCGTAAGCTTAACCACTACAAATGATGTGATGGGCAGAAGTTTTGCTTCCTCTTCGTTATTTTCTTCGGGCGACAACAGCAAGCTGACTTCAATTAATTTGTCAAATTTTTTCATGTCAATTGAACCTCGAAATAATTTAGAATTTCGTGTAGGAGCATCATACAGAACATTGGAATCGGCTTCGCCAGAAACTTTTAATCTGGATTATTGGGTTGATAAAGAGAACAATATTAAAAAAGCGGACTTGGCGCAATCGGAAATCGATTTTTCTGTGAGGTATACCCCAAACAGAAAAACCATTGGTTACGGCGTGGAACGCAATGAAGTAACCGACACGTATTCTACCTTATTTATAAATTATTCAAAAGGGATTAAAGGTCTATTTAACAGCGATTTTGATTACCAAAAGGTTCAGTTTTATTATCGTCAGCCCATATTGATTGGAGGTTTAGGAAGAATGTTCATCACTTTTGAAGTTGGAAAAACATTTGGTGAAGTGCCTCTCGGATTATTAAATGTGGTGCCTGGAAATCAATCTTATTTTACCATAGAAAACACGTATTCCTTATTGGATTATTATGAATTTGTGACCGACACTTATGCTTCACTTCATGTGGAGCACAATTTTAATGGCAAATTTTTGTCGAGAATTCCATTGTTAAAAAAACTTAATTTGCGCGAAATTGTTGGCGTAAAAGGGGTTTGGGGAGAAATTTCCGATAAAAATATTGCCTTAAGCGCTTCAAACATAAATTATGTGGCGCCTACAAAAGGATATTATGAATACAGCGTTGGAATTGGCAATATATTTAAGGTTTTCAGAATTGATTTTAGCTGGAGAGGAAACTATAGAGATGTGCCTAATGCCAATAATTTTGCCATAAAAGGCGCCTTCGGATTTCATTTCTAAAATTTACTGCAATTAGGCGTTTGTTGGAATATGATTTTTGTATTTTTGAAAAAAATTTAACTAATAGAAAATGAGCAATAAAACCGAGAAAACATTCGACGTATTAATTGAGATACCAAAAGGAAGTAGAAATAAGTATGAGTATGATTTTGTGTTGCATAAAATTAGATTCGACAGAATGTTATTTTCTTCTATGATGTATCCTGGAGATTACGGATTTATTCCTGAAACATTGGCCTTGGATAAAGATCCGCTGGATGTTTTAGTTTTGGGAGGCGAACCAACATTCCCTATGTGCGTAATGGAAGTTAAACCCATTGGCGTATTTCATATGACTGATGAAAAAGGGCCGGATGAAAAAATTATTTGTGTCCCTATTTCTGATCCAATTTGGAACCAGTTAAATGATATTTCCGATATGAATCCTCATCAGGTAAAAGAGATTGAACACTTCTTCCAGGTATATAAAGATTTGGAAAAAAAGAAAGTTGATGTTGGCGGTTGGGGTGATGTAAAAGAAGCCTATGCGATTGTTGCGAAATGTATAGAACGATACAATTTAAGCGAACATAAGAAAAAAAGGACTTTTACCATATAATCGATAAATAAAAGACCATAAAATTAAACCATCTTTAAAAATTATAGATGGTTTTTTTTATCTGTCTAATTTTACTAATTTTAGCCCCTGTTAAAAAAAAATTAACTAATTATAACAAACATTTAAAGAAATGGAATTAATAGTAAATTATTTGCCTCTGTTTGGTGTAGCGGCACTTGTATTTGTGTTTTTCAAAAACTCTTGGGTTGCCAAACAAGATGGAGGAAATGAAAAAATGGCAAGAATTGCAAAGAATATTGCCGATGGTGCAATGTCATTTTTGAAAGCTGAGTATAAAATACTTTCAATTTTTGTGGCTGCCGTTGCAATATTACTTTATTTCAAAGGAACCTATGAAGAAGGGTCAAACGGAATGGTTGCATTATCCTTTGTTGTTGGAGCTGTTTGTTCAGCTTTGGCAGGTTTTATAGGTATGAAAGTTGCCACCAAAGCAAACGTAAGAACTACGCAAGCTGCAAGAACTTCCTTAGGAAAAGCTTTAGAAGTAGCTTTTGCAGGTGGTGCAGTGATGGGATTGGGCGTTGTTGGTCTGGGTGTTTTAGGATTGAGTTCATTATTTATGTTTTATAGCGGACAAGGTTGGGAAATTTCTGAAGTGCTGAATGTACTTTCAGGATTCTCACTTGGAGCGTCATCAATTGCTTTGTTTGCCCGTGTTGGTGGCGGTATTTATACCAAAGCTGCCGATGTTGGCGCCGATCTTGTTGGTAAAGTGGAAGCCGGTATTCCGGAAGATCACCCTTTAAATCCTGCTACTATCGCTGATAACGTTGGGGATAATGTTGGAGACGTTGCCGGTATGGGAGCCGATTTATTTGAATCTTATGTAGGTTCTATTGTTGGAACGATGGTATTGGGAGCTGCTTTTGTGACTTTACCTGCTTTTCAGACTTCGTTTGATGGCTTAGGTGCTATTTATTTGCCAATGGTTTTAGCGGCAGTTGGTATTATTATGTCAATTATCGGAACTTTCTTTGTAAAAGTAAAAGACGGCGGAAATCCTCAAACCGCTTTAAATATTGGTGAATTTGGATCTGCGGGTTTAATGGTTGTTGCTTCTTATTTTGTAATAGAGCAAATGCTTCCTGAAACTTGGATGTTTAAAGGTGTTGAATACACTTCAATGGGTGTTTTTTGGGCAACAATTGCTGGCTTGGTGGCCGGTTTATTGGTAGGAAAAGTTACAGAATATTATACTGCAACAGGAAAAAAACCTGTAATGTCTATTGTTAGACAATCTGAAACTGGAGCAGCAACAAATATTATTGCAGGATTGGGTGTTGGAATGATGTCAACCGCCATTCCTATTCTTTTAATTGCAGCTGCGATTTTAGTTTCGCATCATTTTGCCGGTTTATATGGTATTGCCATTGCAGCCGTTGGGATGTTGGCAAATACAGGAATTCAGTTGGCTGTTGATGCTTACGGTCCAATTTCTGACAATGCGGGTGGTATTGCCGAAATGGCTGAATTGCCAAAAGAAGTGCGTGAGCGTACAGATAAATTAGATGCCGTTGGAAATACAACTGCAGCTATCGGAAAAGGATTCGCCATTGCTTCTGCCGCTTTAACGGCTTTGGCTTTGTTTGCAGCATTTATGCAAACGGCAAATTTAACTTCTATTGATGTTTCCAGACCTGAAATTATGGCCGGACTTTTTGTGGGTGGTATGTTGCCGTTCGTTTTTTCAGCATTGTCTATGAATGCCGTCGGACGTGCAGCTATGGCTATGATTGAAGAGGTTCGTCGTCAGTTTAAAGATATTCCTGAGTTGAAAGCCGCCTTGGTGGTAATGAAAAAATATGATTCGGATATGTCTAAAGCAACTCCGGAAGACAGAAAAATATTCGACGCTGCCGATGGTGTAGCCGATTACTCAAAATGTGTTGAAATCTCCACAAAAGCTTCATTAAGAGAAATGGTATTGCCAGGTTTAATGGCGATTACGGTACCTGTTTTGGTAGGATATATTGGTGGCGCACAAATGTTAGGAGGCTTATTGGCTGGTGTAACAGTTACAGGCGTATTAATGGCTATTTTCCAATCAAATGCAGGTGGTGCCTGGGACAATGCCAAAAAAACAATTGAAGAAAAAGGATTAAAAGGAACTGATACGCATAAAGCGGCAGTAGTTGGCGATACCGTTGGAGATCCATTTAAAGATACTTCAGGACCATCATTAAATATTTTATTGAAATTAATGTCGGTTGTGGCATTGGTGATTGCGCCAAGTATTGCATTAGATCCTTCTGAAGTTGCCGCATATAATCAAGAAAATGCACCAACAGAAATGGTTTCTCAAGAAATTTCCAAAGAAGTGCAAGTAATTATGAGCACTAATGAAGATGGATCCATAAAAGCGGTTGTTACCTCAACAACTACTGAAAATGGAACAGCCACAACGGATGAAAAAGTTTTTGAAGGAACCGAAGAAGAAGTGAAAGCTGAAATTCAAAATCTTAAGGACGTTAAAGTTGAAGTGAAAACTATAGAAGAAGAGTAAATCTTAAGGGATTTTTAAATTTAGATTATATCAAAAAAAATTCCGCCAATTGGCGGAATTTTTAGTTTAAAATATCATTGAATTTTATATAGATTTAAAAATTATTCAGGCTGCAAAACCACTTGAAGTTGATGGGGAATCACATGACATTCGTCTGCCGTCACTGTAATCACATCAGAAACAAAAGTAGTATAACCAAGTCCTGAAACAGTAATAATATAAGTTCCTGCGCGTTCCCAGGCACCCGAAAAAACAGGGTTATTTCCGGTAAAAAGCTCCAGTGTTTCGGTGTAAGTTCCGTCCTTTGCAATTACCGTAATGCCATTGCCTAAAACCTGATTGCTAACGGCGTTTTTTACTGTGATGTTCAATCCGGCACGCGCTTCTTCTGTGCACTGAATTTCATCAATTTTATTTGAAGTGCAGGATAAAAAAACAAACAGACTGCATAAAAGTAAACTTTTCATAATTATAATTTTTAAGTATTAAACATTGAATTACACTTAAATTTCTCAGCTTATTTTCTGAATCATCGGGTTGAAAGCTTTTGAGGCCACCAAAACTTTTACGCCAACTTTTAATTCCATTATTTCATCTTCTGTGGCGATTACCTTGATGATATTTGATCCAGACAAAACACTCACGATATAAATCACATCGCTTTTTTCGATGGCGATAATTTCTCCCGTAAGTTTAAATTTGCTGCTTATTTTTTCTTCGGAAAAAACAAATGAGGGTGTGCCTTCTTTGAGAATTTTTCCTTTATCGAGCAAAATCACATGGGTAGAAAGTTTAAATATTTCGGGTAAATGATGGCTCACCAAAATAGTGGTAAGTTGGTATTGTTGGTGCGCTTTTAAAATATAATCCTGCAATTTAAAGCGCATCTCGTCATCAAGCGCCGAAAGCGGCTCATCCAGCAGCAATATTTTTGGTTTTCGCACAATGGCCCTGGCCAAAGCGACACGCTGTTTTTGCCCGCCCGATAAATGTTGCGGTTTGCTGTTTTGCAGGGATTGCAATTCCATCAACTCCAGCAATTCGTTCACAATATTTTTATCATTTCCTTTTTGCAGCGCGAATTCCAAATTTTCACGAACGGTTAAATTGGGAAATAAGGCATAATCCTGAAACACAAATCCGACCGAACGTTTTTGGATGGGCAAAATTATTTTTTTATCGGTATTGTTCCAACACTCGCCCTCAACTTCAATCAGTGATTTTTCGGTATCGGTAAGTCCGGCTAAAATTCTGAGTATCGTGGTTTTTCCGGCGCCTGAATTTCCGTAAATGGTGATAAATTGTCCTTTTTCAACAGAAAACGACACGTCCAAAGGAAGTTTTCCGTCGGCTGTTTGCAAGGTTTTATGGGCGTAAAACTTAATCATTGTTTAGCGGATTTGCCTTGCTGAAGGTGTTGTTAATAAGATAAACGCCCAAAAGAATCAAAAAGGTAAAAACGAATAATATTCCTGCATACAAATTAGCTGCATCATAATTCATGGCCTGCACTTCATCGTAAATGGAGATGGAAGCGACCCTGGTTTCATCGGGAATGCTTCCGCCTATCATTAAAACCACGCCAAATTCACCAACGGTATGGGCAAAAGTCAACACAATTCCGGTTAAAATGGAGGATTTTATATTGGGAAGCAAAATTTTGATGAGTGTGGTAAATTTCGATTTCCCCAGGGTAAAAGAAGCTTCTCTCAGCGAAGCAGGTAAATTTTTTAATCCGGCTTGAATGGGATGAACCATAAAAGGCAAGCTGTAGATCACTGAAGCAACGATTAATCCTTCAAAAGTAAAAACCAGCCTTATATCAAAATACTGATCCAAAAATTCCCCGAAGGCATTTTGCGGACTGAATGCGACCAGCAAATAGAAACCCAAAACCGATGGAGGCAATACCAAAGGCAAACTCACAATAGCTTCCACAACAGACTTAAATTTGAATTTGCTGTAGGCGAGCCAATAACAAAGCGGCACAGAAACCACCAGCAAAATAATGGTCGTAATCAAGGCCAGTTTGGCGGTTAACCATAAAGGTTCCAAATCAATCATTGGGTGATAAACTTACTTCGTTCGTTTTTATCAATGCCAAAACAGCATCACCATTCTTCAAATTTAGTGTTTTGCAGGCATTTGTGGTGATGAGGGATTTAATGTTGAATTCCCCAAAACTCAAATGCAATTCGGATAAAATTTCTCCTTGTTTCATGGAATCAATTTTGCATAGAATTTTATTCTGGATGCTAATATTCAAAGGTTCATTTTTGGCGATAATCACTTCGGTTTCCTTAAAATACACCTTAACCGTATTCCCGATTTTAAAATATGCTTCGGATTCGGGCGTGTCAATTATGATTGCCGTAAAAGTGTTGCTTTCAACCGCAATTTTAACCAACGAAAGCGATTCGCTTCCTTGAATACTTGTGATATTTCCTGAGAGTATGTTCATTAAAATTTATCTTTTTTTTGGCTAAATCCGAAATGCTTTAAAATCGAAATTGCAGTTGGCGATGCCACAAAATTATAAAATTTTAACGCGTTAGGGTTGTCTTTGGCATTTTTCAAAATAACATAGCCCTGTTCCAGTGGCTTGTGCGATTTTTCGGGAATCACATAATATTTTCCACCTGCTTTCTTCATCGTGGGAGATAATGCCAAAGACAAGGCCACAATACCAATATCGGCAGCGCCAAGCTGCACAAATTGGGCGGTTTGGGAAATATTTTCACCATACACAAACTTGCTTTTTACCTTATCGTAAATTTTATAATATTGCATACTTTCTTTTGCCTTTTCTCCGTAAGGCGCATGCTCAGGGTTTGCAATGGCAATTTTATTCAATTTTGGATTCAGCAAGGAGTTCATTTTTTCAACATTCGGATTGATCTTTTTGCTCCAAATGACAATCCTGCCGATTCCATAAGTATTCACTTCG
This sequence comes from Flavobacteria bacterium RIFCSPLOWO2_12_FULL_35_11, assembly GCA_001800975.1. Lineage (GTDB taxonomy): Bacteria > Bacteroidota > Bacteroidia > Flavobacteriales > Flavobacteriaceae > Lutibacter. Next base: position 47,983 of record MGWK01000053.1, read on the forward strand.
GAAATGGTCAATCCTTGTTCTTTTAATTTTTTTGGATAGCTGACATCTGCCGAAAAATAAAGATCAAAGGGCGCATCATATTGAATTTGTTCAAAAAACTTTCCTGAAGAACCATAGGTTACTTGAATTTTTTCTGATGGATGTTGTTTTTGATAAACTGAGATAATGGAATCCAATGCAAATTTTAAATCGGAAGCCGCCGCAACGGAAACTTTTTGCGCCTGAATATTACAACCTGTAAAAATAAAAGTTACTATGAGTCCAAAAAATAGTCTATTTATCATTTTATTCATCGTTAAAAACAAAGGATTTTGAGAATACAATATGTTTTTCAATAATTGTGCTTAATTACTCAAAAATACTAAAAAATCAGAAGAACTCAGGTTGATTTCAGGAGTTTTAAAGAAATATTTGGAAAAGTGGCTGCCTTATTTTTTAAACATAAAATAAACGGCAAGAATCAGAAAGAGAAATGCGATAATATGGTTCAGCCTAAAAGTTTCTGTTTTGAAAGCAATGAGCGAAAAAGCGGCAAAAACAACCAGTGTAATCACTTCCTGAATCATTTTTAATTGAAGCAGAGAGAAAGGCCCTCCATTTCCCCTAAAGCCAATTCTATTGGCCGGAACCTGAAAGAAATACTCAAATAAGGCGATGCCCCAACTGATAAGAACAACGGAAATGAGCCCTAACTTATTGAACCATTTCCAGTCGGTGAATTTAAGGTGGCCATACCAAGCAAGGGTCATAAATGTATTTGACAATACCAAAAGCACAATCGTAAAAACGCCTTTCATTATTTTTAAAATTACATTTCTAAGTTAGAAATTGAAATGGATTGGCCAGACTATTTTGTTGTTTACAGTGTAGTTTGTCTCCAGCTTCAATACGTTTAAAATCCTTCGTTATTTTTCAAAAGTAGTGAAAAATCAGAAAAATAAGGGCAATCGTCAGAAGTTTAAAATAAAATTATGCGGTGACTTTAATTGTTATTTTTATGATGCTGATATTTGTGTTTGGACTTGCCCCGTTTGAACCTCTGCTTGTTTTTAACTCAACATAATCGGTTCCGACAAAACCGGATTGGGGTTTATAGGTGTAAATTATTTCTCCGGAAGGAAAGTTCCTTTCCAACTTGCTTATTTCAAAATTTTCAGCTGGCTTTTGAATGGCAGCGCCTTCATCATCGCCAAAACTGCCTAAATTATAGGTGTATATTTCTGAATTGGAAATGGTGGTATTTACCTTAATAATTTCCCCTACGGATTGGTTATCATCGCTGCTGCAACTGATAAAGCAGCTAAAAACCATCAAAAGGATTGTTGTTATTGCAAATTTTTTCATAAGGTTTAAATTTAACTTATTGATTAATAAACAGAAATAGTCAGCATAATCATGGAAACCAAAATCAAGACAATAACCAAAGGCATCACAAATTTCATCCATTTGTCAAAACCAATTTTCACAATGGCAAGTGAGGCCAAAATAAGTCCGGTTGGATTGATGATGGCAAATAAACCCATGCCGTATTGGTAAGCATTCACAATGACTTCCCTGCCAATGCCAACGGTATCTGCCAAAGGCGAAATAATAGGCATGGTAAGCACGGCCATTCCTGAGGAGGATGGAATAAAAAACGATAATCCGTTGTAGATAAAAAACAGTGCGTTGGCAAAAACCCCTTTATTCATTCCTTCTGTAAGGGAGCTGGCGTTATAAAGGACAGTGTCGCTTATGAGACCGTCATCCATTAATATAGAAACACCCCTGGCAATTCCAATAATAAAGGCAACGCCAAGCAATTCACCCGCCCCTTTTGAAAAAGCATTCACAAAATCAGATTCGTTTATTTTGGCGATAAAACCTATGGCAATGGCACCAACTAAAAATACAGAAGTCATTTCCACAAACCACCAGTCGAGCAGTGCAACGCCGATGATCATAATGATGAAACAGGCCGCAAACACAAACAAGATGAGTTTAAGTTTGTTATTTAAGGGAACAATTTCCCCTTTGGACAGGTCTCCAAAATGGGATTCCGTGACCACTTTTTGATCGTGAATCAGCGACTTGGTCGGGTCTTTTTTAATCCTTCTGGCATAACGTAAAATGTATAAAATGCTTATTGTTACACAAATTAAAAACATAAGAATTCTTCCTTCAAGTCCGGTTGTCCAGTTGATTCCAGCCGCATCTGAAGCAATGATTGTAGAAAACGGATTTGTGGTTGAACACATAGTGCCAACGGAAGATCCTAAAAAAATACAGGCCAATCCAACCATGGCGTCATATTTGGCCGCAATAAATACGGGAATTAAAATAGGGAAGAAGGCCAAAGTTTCTTCGGCAAAACCAAAAGTGGTTCCACCCAAAGCCACCAAAGTGGTGGTAAATATGATTAAGATATATTCTTTGCCTTTTAATTTATTCACCAGCCAAAAAATTCCGGCATCGAAAGCGCCGGTCAAGCTCATAATGCCTATCAATCCGCCAATAATCAACACTAAAAATATGATGTCTGAAGCCGCTATGATTCCTTTAATGGGCGATTGCACAAATTCAAAAAAACCTTGAGAGTTTGCGGCTGTTTTTTTGTAGGTATTTGGAATATTTATGGGCTTTGTGATGGCGCCATCCGTAAATTTTTTTAAGGGGATTTTGATATTAAGTTGATCTAAAGCAGCCTGTTCTACAGGAATAACGACAGCTGCTCCCAAACTTTTCCGTATAAAAGTGTTGTCGGCGGCATTGTAAGACAGGTTGTCGTATTTTCCTGAAGGTACAACCCAGGTTAATAGGGCTACAAGTGCGGCTATAACAAGCAATATGGTTTGGGCGCTCGGGAATTTTAGTTTTTTCATTTACAAAGAGTTACGTTTAAAAGTCAAAATTGTTTGCACTAAATATCCCACAGCATTTCCTGGGCTTGCAGCGGTTTTGTAAATCTAAGATTTAAATTGATACATTCAATACTCCTTTTAAAAAATGGTTTTATTGCAAAAGCCAAACTGTTCTATAATTTTTATGCAGAATTATTCTGTGTCATTTGAAGCCAGAATTTTAAATGTCAGTACTTTTTTATCATCAATCCGATATTCATAAATAGACCTTCCTTGAATGTGGCCGTCACTATAATCGGCAATAACCCATTTATTTCCCAGCAATTGAATTTTTCCGAATTTCATGGTTCCGCCCAAAACGGCTTCAAAAGGAATCAAATCGACTCTTTTCCGGAGGGAATTTTCGACAAATTTTTCCGGATTTGTAATTCCTTGACGGGTTAAATGAGCACCATTGAAATCTTTATCAAACCATAAATTTTCCGCCACATGGCTTATTTTTAATAAAGAGTCGTTTAAACTTTTTAGGAGTACAATTTCCTTTTCTAAAGAGTCATTTTTTAAGGATAACTGAACCGTTTTATCCGGTAAATTTTCAGGCTGTTCGTTGGCATCTTTACAACTTAAAATTAAAAAGCCAACAATTAATAAAATCGATATTTTTCTCATTTTTTTGGTGAATTTCGCACAACGGTGCACCTATTAAACGTTATGAATTTTAAATTATTTCATAAAAAAAGGCTAGGTATTTGTGATAATCTTTATCTTTTCAATTCGTATTCAATTTCATCATCCGGCAAGTCGGTCAATTTAATAAAGTTGAGCCGTTCAAGAAGTTTTATGGCTTGGTTATTTTCTTTGGATGTAATGGCCCAAATTCGTTTGAGCTCCATATTTTCCAATCCGAAGTCAATAGCCAACTGCATCGCATTTGTCATAAAACCTTTTCCTCTAAATTGCGGCAGTAAAACACAGCCCAGTTCTCCTTCACCTTTGTCAAGTCCACGATAATAACCGCAAGTTCCCACTATTTTATTTGTTGAAATATCCTCGATGCCCCAATGAATAGAATTTCCATCATCATAATCTTTATCTATTTTCGCCTGCATTTCAATCGCTTGTGCTACGTTTTTTGCTTGTTTGGCGTCATAGTATGAAATATCAAGAAGGTCATTCATATCTGAGGCAATAATTTGCCGCAACCTAATTTTTTCGTCAGAAATAAAGGGAAAAATATCAAAAGGCGGTAGATTCATTATTTTCGTTATCAATGTTTTTCAAATATAACAAAAAGTTGGCAGGGGATGTTATTTTGAAATTTTGACTTACAAAAAGATTCTTTTTTAAAACTGTAAATTGGATGCCAGTTTCCTAAAAATATGCAAAATTTTATCTTGTGTTGCGGTTCTTATTCTTTTAAAATATAACTAAATTTGGACTCTCGAATTTTATTTAAACTATTTTGATAATTTGCAGAATCGTTTAATTCCTGATAACACTTACTCATTCCAATAATTGTGTTAATTTTTTCATCTGTTAAATTTTCGCATCGCATAAAAAGATTTAAGGCGCTTTTCATATCGCCTCTCAAATACTGCTTAACAGCTTCCCTATAAAAAAGCTTATACTTGGTATGAAATTTTTCAGCTTGAGTTTCAATTCTTATAAATTTATAATTATTTGTTACGGTACCAGGTAAGTTTGTATTTTATGATAATGATATGCTATTTCTTTTAAAACATTAACTTTCTTTCCATTTACAAACGGTGAAGTCCACATTCCATTTGTTTATTCGATAGCTTTTATAAGATTTGAATCATATTTATTACTGATGTGATGCATTATATCTATGTTGCTTATTTGTCCATTTGTATTTACTATAAAAGTCGCAAAAGAATAGGTTTCTTCTTTTCCATTGATAAGCCCCACCATATTAGAAAGAATATATCCATCACTGGTTTTATTATTTTTCTTTTCAAATTCTGGATAAACCAATTCACTTTCGAAATAAATAGTGTCATTGCCGCTCATATAATAGTCATTTTGACCAATAGTATTTTCGGATAATAGTTTACTCATTTTTGTAAAATATATTTTTATTGGTTCATTGGTTTTGCCAATGTCTTCCAAAACCAAATAATCTTTTTCCAAACTTATGATGTTCAGCTTATTATCATTTAACGCTAAAATATCGCCAATCAATTTATAGCGATATTCTATGCCTTTTTCATCATAATCCGTTGACAAATAAAACTTCCCGTCATTCTCAAAAGTATATTTTAAGTATTTTATATCTGCAGCGATTTGCAAATTATTTGTTTCAATATTGGTTTTTATCCAGGTTCCTAAAAGCAGCTGGCTTTGTTGCGCAACGCTGCAAGTTAAGCTTAACTGAAATAAAATAATAAATAGTGTTTTGTGCATCATTTTTTCTGATTTCAAAATTTATTGATGTAGGTGTTAAAAAGTACAAAAAGGCTTCTTAATGCTAAATTGATTTATATTTAGGAGAGTTTCCAGGACAGAAACTATTCGATTGTGACGCCAACATAATATAAATCGAACCCTCCTTTTCCTCCAGTTCTATTTGATGAAAATACCATCATTGTTTCTGTATAGCTCACCTCTTCATCAAGTAAAATGGATCTGTACTCATCAAATTCACTGTTGATTTTAGCGCCAAAGTTTATAGGATTTCCCCAATTATTATTTTCAAACTTACAGTAATACAAATCAAATCCGCCAAATCCGCCAGCTCTATTTGATGTAAAAACTAAGATGTTGTTATACACAAAAGGACATTTATCATCTGAACTGCCCGAAATGTTGGTGTCTTTAACAATATTATGATTATTAGTGTCTGAAAGTATCAATTCAAAGTCATTTTCCGGATTCGGAATATTCGCATAATAAATGTCAAAATTTTCATTCTCCCTATTTGAACAAAAGTATATTTTACTTTTATCTGAATTAAAAGTTGGGTATAAATCATCAAATTCCGAATTAAGAAATTCAACTGGTTTTATGGTTGAAAAATCTGGATTGCTTTTATTTGAAGTATAATTTATTTCAAAATTGCCGGTAATATCAGATGCGTACAGTAACGTAAAATAAAGATCATTGAAATCATATTTCGCTATTAAATATGGACCAAATTCATTTCCTCCAGTATTAATTTTACCCATCACTTTCTTAATCACTTCAAAATCATCCACCAAAACATACCAATTTGTATATTTATTAGTCACCTTTAAAATTCCGCTTGTTTTATCAAAATCAATATTCATAGGCTGATATATTACATCAAACGCATTTCCAATACTATTCCTGTTTGTTGAAAAGCAGAAGGGTATTAATCTGCCAAGGCTTGGTCCAGTAGAATTATAGTCATCGTAAATAGTGTTAAAATCTTCAAGATTTACCGGTAAATCAGGCAGATCACCTACATTGTATTTATACCCTCCTGGGACATCTATTGGATTCTCTTCGCAGGAAATAAGCAAAATTGAAAATATGGCAATCAACGATAGAATTTTTGTTGTTTTTTTCATAGTGGCGAATTTTTTTCCTTAGAGTGTTTTATAGCGACTCCTAATTTAGGAAATAAAATAACAGAGATCAGTACTAATGGATATTTAGAGTGATTCTTAATAAAATCACTAGTGGCAGGGAGAATTTTAGCGAAAGCAGAAAAGTGTGTAATTCTGTAAATTAAGTAATATTAGGTATTTTGAGGTTGTTATTTTCGATAAATTGGCAATGTAAATAGGTTATTTAGCGCCATTTTAATCCCTTAATTAAACAACCTTCTAAAAAAACCGCCAATTCCTTTTTGGTGGTATGGGTCGCATTGCATGTCATCATAAATAGGATAAGGAATAGCAAATGGAGTAAGGAATTGTTTTCTCAATTTTGAATTGTTTTCAATGCCGCGAAGCACATTTCCGGCAATAGGTAACGCCAGTGAAGATCCAGATCCTTGTCCGCTGTAAAAATGGACATCGGGTGTGTTGGCGCCTACCCAGGTTCCTATCACCAAATCGGGTGTATAGGCAATAAACCAGGCATCTGAATAGTTTTGGGCGGTACCCGTTTTTCCGGCAAGATCTGCCCGAACGCCATATTGGTTTCGAACGCTGCTTCCTGTTCCGTTATTGATGACATTTTCCAAAATTGCGGTAATCATCTGGCTGGTTTTTGCGCTGAAAACTTGTTCATGTTCGGCTGCTTCTCTTTTGTATAATATTTTTCCGCTGGCATCGGTAATTTTATCAATCATAACTGGCTCGGTTGTTTTGCCATTGTTGGCGAAAGCACCATAAGCGCCTACAATTTCAACCAACGATAAATCGAGCGTGCCCAGCGCCATTGACGGTGCATCATCTTTAATTTTGGGAAAATTTAATTTACTGCAGGTATTGAGAAGTTTAGCCCTTCCCAACTTAAAGTACAAATCAACTGTTGGCAGGTTCATGGAGTGCGTTAGCGAATACCATAAAGCAACTGTGCTGTCTTGGGTGAATTTATGGTCGAAATTTTTCGGAGACCAATCCTCATATTCTGAATAGGTCTTTTCAACATTATCCAAATAATTGCAGGGTTCAAAATCATTTTCAAAAGCAGTGGCGTATAAAATTGGTTTAAAAGCCGAGGCAATTTGTCGATGCGACTGCACCATATCAAAAGGAAGTTTTCTGAAATCGTTGCCGCCAACCCAGGTAATGATGGCACCGTTTTTTGGATTGGTGATGAGCACCGCAGCATTTAACATTTTATGATAATGCCATAAACTGTCTATTTTACTCATGTTTTTTGTGGTTACCCCTTTCCAGTCAAACACTTCAATAGCTCTTTTTTTCTTGTCTTTATCGGTTAGGTTGCCTTCAGCTCTTAGTTTTGCAAGCCAGGCTTTTTTAAAATTGCGGTTTTCAAGTTCTTTATCCAGCACTTTTTGCATTTTGGCCAAATGTTTTTGGATGCCGTCGGTAGCCATTTTCTGGACCTGCATATTTAGGGTGGTGTATATTTTCAGTCCGTCAGTTTCGAGATTGTATTCGTTGCCGTTTTCGTCTGTGAGATTTTCCAATAATTCCAGCGTTTTTTGTTTAACCTGATGCACAAAGTAACCTGCCGGTGCATTTAAAGTGATGTTTTCATAGTCCAGTTTTAACGGTAATTTTTGCAGCCTGTTGGCTTCTTTAACCGTCAAATAGCCTTGTTTTCCCATCAAATCCAACACCATATTTCTGCGTTCAAGGGAATTTTTTGGATTCAAACGCGGATTAAAAGTGGTGTTCGCTTTTAACATTCCCACCAATACAGCAGATTCTTCAACCTTTAATTTGCTGGCCGGTTTGTTAAAATACCTTCGGGAGGCAGTTTCCACTCCGTAAAGATTTTCGCCAAATGGCACGGAGTTCAGATAAAGCAATAGGAGTTCTTCTTTGGTGAACATATTCTCCATGCGCGCCGCGATGATAATTTCCTTCACTTTGTTAACCGGCATACTCAAAATGCTAAAATTGCGGCGGCCATATAAATTTTTAATCAATTGCTGGGTCAGGGTGCTGCCGCCTCCTTTATTGTCGCCCATTAACAGCGTTTTAAAGAAAACACGAAAATAACTCTGAACATCATAGCCTTTGTGGGTAAAAAAACGCTTGTCTTCTGTGGCAATCAACGCATTTTTAAGATGATTGGGAACTTCATTCCAGCCAATGTTGGTGCGGTTCTGCTCAAAATATTTTCCTATGATTTTGTTGTCGGATGAAATGACTTGCGTTGCTTCCTGGTTGTTTGTGGCAGCCAATTCCGCTTCGGTAGGCAAAGACCCAAAAATGCCGGCATACACCGAAAAAAAGAACAGCAAACTTAACAGTATTACCGATGAGATTGCGATTACAAAGTATCTAAGGTATTTTTTAAAAAGGGGATTTTCCAGAAACTGCATACATCAAAGTCTATAATTGGTAAATTTAGGCTAAAGATTTAAGAAATGTCAACAAATGCAAAAGTTACCGCTGCCGGCGGATTTCTAACTTCCTTAAAACTATGTCGGGATGCGCAACAATCTTGCCAAACACAGCAATGGGTGTTTTTCATTTTTGAAGGGAAATCTTTTTTAAGAAATGGGATTTTGGGATTTTTGGGTTGAAAAAACTCAGGTTTCTGTTATTTTTTGACCTTATAATCCCATAAAATAAGATTTATACCACTCCGTTTCGTGGTGGTCTTTTAAATTTTCTGAAATAATATGATTGGGGTTAATTTTGGAATACAAGCGTTCTAAAGAAGCAAAGTCTCGTTGGCTTATTACCTTAAATCCGTTATTCAGTAGTTGGGCGGCACTTACGCCTGCGCCAATTTGATATACTTTATTTTCTGCAAATCGGTTTCCGCTGTAAATAACCTGACTTCCGCAGGCGGCACTTACATCCATCATAACAGCAAGTTCAACACCTTCATTTTTTGCAATTTCAAGCATTTTTTCTGAAGCTTTTACCATTCCGGCAGTCCAGTCTTTTCCCGTTTCTGTCAACACTTTTGCTTTTCCGTTGAGCACGTCAAAGCCTGTTCCGCCGTGGATGTCGCACATTTCTCTTGGTGTTCCGAATGAAAATTCTTCCGGACAAAATTTTATGATTTTTACGTTTTCATAGTGCAGCAATTTCAGGGCGCTTGGATATTCACCGTTCGCCGTTCCGTCGTAACCGCAGGTCAATCCTGCCAAACAAGCACTCATTAAAATTCTTAAAGGGTTTTCCTTAGTGGGAATTCGCAAACTGAGTATGTCGTTTTTATTGGTCATTAATAGGACATTTCCTGAAATTTCTTTCTGAATTGCAAAGGTTTTGAAATATTGGGAAACACTTCTCTTGTGCCGCCCGAGCCAACAATACTGATGGTTCCGTAACCGAGAATCCTTCCTAAAATGCTCTGGTCAACATTCACGCTTTCAATTTTTGAGTGGTTCATTTCAAAAGTTTTTCTGCTGATTAAACCCGTTTTGATAATGACACGTTTGTTGGTGATGGCAAATTCATCGGTGTAGCGGTCAATAAGCGGTGCTATGAACAAGGTAAAAAGTGCCCTTAAACTAAAAAAGATAATCCAGTGATATGTGGTTTCCAATTCAACGCGTTCATCATTGATTAAATTGTCGTTTACGTATTTTCCCATTTTAGGTTGTCTTAATTTTTTGGAAATGTAGGCATTATTTTGCGTTTTGGTGTCCCGAGCAAATATAAAATTGTTCCAGGCCCCGATTTTATTCTGCTAATTTCCCAATCATAATTTTCGGTTTTGTCCAAACTTTTTACTAATTCATTCATTTCTTTTATGGAATAGGTTCGAAGCGAGGATATGATGCCGTCCCACCAAACAAATAAGGGAACTATTGGCAATAAATAAGTGAAAATTAGTCGTCCGATTTTAAAGGGTTTGATAAATGGTGTTGTAAAAAGTACACTTATAGGAGATAAAAACATAGCCAACAAACTTAAAAATGTTCTTTCCTGCGCTTCAAAAACGGCAATTGAACTGTGCAAATCAACAGCATTTTGTAAAATCTTTTTCGCATCAATTGGTTTGAAGTGGTGCAACGACAAAAACAGCGTTCTAAGTCCGTTTAAATTGTCAGGAACATTTCTTGCATCCACAGGTTTTTTTAGATAGACAATATTGCTTGCTTTATTGCTTGAATATTCAAATGCAGAAATGTTAGGATATAAATCGGTTAAAAGAATTTGTAAGTGAGGAACGTTCTTTTTGAGTTCATTATTCAACCAAATAAGTCCGCCGCCGCCTCCCGAACAAAGGTCTAAAATTTGATTTGTTCTGCCAATATCCAAGCCTTTTTCAATAATTGGAATGATGGGTTTGTACATGGCCGTTTTAGTCGACAGAAATTGCAAAAAGTCGGTGCCGTAATTTCTCAGAAATGAAGGAAACCATTGTTGGTCTTCAAATTCAAATAAATGTATTCTTCCCATTTTGTTGGTTAAATAGGTGATATACTGTTTTTCGGCTTTCTAACTGGCTGATTCTATTTAAAAAAGTCCGTTAATTTGGGCGTCAATTTTGTTGATTACGGAATACAAATCTTCAGGATTGTCCACAAAATTTAGTTTGTCCACATCAATAATCAGTAAATTTCCTTTGGTATATTTGGTGATCCAGGCTTCGTAGCGTTCATTTAATCGGCTTAAATAATCAATGCTGATGGAGTTTTCGTATTCACGGCCTCTTTTATGAATTTGCCCAACCAAAGTTGGGATGGTGGCTCTTAAATAAATCAATAAATCGGGCGGGGAAACCAAACGTTCCATCAATTCAAACAGCGATTCGTAATTCACATAATCGCGGTTGGTCATCAATCCCATCGCATGAAGGTTGGGCGCGAAAATTCGGGCATCTTCATAAATGGTTCTGTCCTGAATCAAGTTTTTGCCGCTTTCCCGTATTTCCAAAATTTGGCGGAAACGGCTGTTTAAAAAATACACCTGTAAATTAAACGACCAGCGTTCCATTTCGCCATAGAAATCATCTAAATAGGGATTCTCTTCAACAGATTCGTAATGGGGCTCCCAATTGTAATGTTTGGCTAACAGCTTGGTGAGGGTGGTTTTACCTGCGCCAATATTACCGGCAATTGCTACGTGCATAGTTAAATTTTAAGTGAATTTCAAAAAAGCTAATTTACTTAAATTTTTTATGGTTTTGCAACACAAATTTAAGCGCTTTAAAAAATTAACTTATAGCCGTACCCGCGAACATTAATAATTTGGATGGAAGGATCATCTTTTAGTTTTTTTCGAAGTTTGGTGATAAAAACGTCCATACTGCGGGCATTGAAGAAATCATCGTCTCCCCACAATTTTTTAAGGATAAACGAACGTTCCAATACCTGATTTTTATGCTGAATTAAATGGTGCAACAATTCCGATTCCCGATGCGTCAATGTTTCTGATTGCCCATTTAAAATAAGCGTCTGATTTTTAAAGTTGAAAAGATAATCGCCTAATTTAATGATTTCGGTGCCGTTTTCGTAATCGCCTCTTTTTAAAAGCGCGTTGATGCGCACAATCAATTCTTCCATGCTGAAAGGTTTTCTTAAATAGTCGTTTCCTCCCAGATTAAAGCCTTGCACCACGTCTTCGGTTTGCGATTTTGCCGTTAAAAATATGATGGGAATATCTGGATTTTCCTGTCTGATTTCTTTGGCGAGCGTAAATCCGTCTTTTTTTGGCATCATCACATCCAACACCAGCAACAACGGATTTTCGCGTTTGTAAGTGGCATAAGCCAACTCGCCGTCGGCGCAAAGAAGCACTTCAAAATTTCGGGTTTCTAAACTTTCCTTAATTATTTGTCCCAAAGAAGGTTCGTCTTCCGCCAGCAATATTTTTACGGGATTAGACATTTGGCAAAATAATTTTAAACAAGGTAGCATTTTTTGCATCGTAAACAATGGAAATGCTGCCACCGTGTTTTTCAATAATATTTTTGGTGTAATACAAACCAATGCCAAAACCTTTTACATTGTGTGTATTACCTGTCGGAATTCTGTAAAACTGCTCAAAAACCTTGTCTTTTTGGTTTCTGGGAATGCCGTTTCCGCTGTCTTTGATCACAATTTCAACAGTGTTTTTGATGGACGACATTTCAACGTCAATTGTTTTTCCGCCGTATTTCAGGGCATTGTCTATGATATTTCCGATGGCATTTCCGAAGTGGAATTTATCCAGGTTTAACACCGCGTCTCCAATATTATTTTTAAAGTTGATTGTTTTTTCAGGTGCTGATATTTTATAATTCGCAATCACAAGGGCAATCAATTCAGCAACCACAATAGGTTGTTTGTTCAGAGCCAGTTGTTGGTGCGTTAAGGCAGCGGTTTCCAATATTTTTTCGACCATCACATTTAAATTGGCCACTTGTGAATTGGCGATGGAAATGTATTTTTCGGCCTTTACTTTATCGTCCAACGCATTGAAGTTTTTCATGGCTTCCAGCGCGGTAGAAATGGTGGCAATGGGCGTTTTAAATTCGTGCGTAATGTTGTTGATCAAGTCGTTTTTTACTTCAGCAAGCTGTTTTTGTTTATAAATAGTTTTTAGCAAATACACCAAACTTGCGATAATGCTGATTGACAAAATAAGCGAAAGTAAAATGCTGATGAAAGAATTTTTCAGTAAAATGGCAGTTTCATTGGTAAACCGAAGCTCCAAATGGCTTCTGTGCGGCAAATAAGTGGATTTTGATACAACCGTTAAATGCTTTTCGGGAAAATTTTCAAGTTTGTAGTCGATGGTTTTTTTATCGAAATTGTCATCTGATCGCCACTGAAAATAGTCATATTTTAAGGCGTAATCAATTCCAATATGCGTGCGTTTAAATTCTTCAGCCAAATAGGTGTCCAACTTTGCGAGGTCTAGCGTATCTCTTGAAATGGAAATAAAAACCTTTGAAATTAAACTGTCTATATTTTTTGGAATGACGTCGTTTGGCGTAAAAAAAGCGTGATTTCTCTGGCTATTTATGAATAAGGGTTTCTGATTTTTTTGTTTTGCGATATTTTGTAGGGTACTGTCCACTTTTTTTCGCAAACCCCATTTCGAATTGGTGCTTACGACAATGGTGTCTGTAATGTCTTTTGAATTTGGAGAAGTGAAGGTAATAATCCCCGATTTAGTGATATTGGCAAAATAGGCTTCAACCGAATTGTCCAGACTTTGCTGTACATTGCTGATTAAATTTTGCTTGTTTAACTCGTATTCCCGGTAATTCCAATACACCTGAACCGCAATGGTGGTAAAAATGGTTACCCCAATAAAATAAACAACCCATTTGTAGTTTTTCTTATCCATAAGCCAAAGTTAAGCACATAAATTGGTTTATCCGAATCGCTTAACAATCGTTAACACTAATTAACGTGATGGTGGTTTTTTAACGCTTATATTTGTTCAGAAATAATTTTTAAAATTAGTAAAATGTTAAATGTACTTTTAAAAAGCATCGTGTTGGTTTTCTTATTAATTCAAACGGCTTTAAGCGCCCAGGATTTTCAAGGAAGCGCAGTTTATCAGACCAAAACAAAGGTTGAAATGGATTTGGCGGCTTCAGGAATTCCTGCAGACAGAATTAAACGTATCGAGGAAATGATGAAAAACCAAATGGAAAAAACCTATATTTTGACATTTGACAAAACAGCTTCTATCTATAAAGAAGAAGTAAAATTAGATCAGGGAGCTGCCGGCGGTGGTCCGGGAATGCGTTTTGCGATGATGGGCGGCGGCGCTTCAGGCAAATATTATAAAAATACCCAAACAAAAACTTCGGCAAAAGAAAATGAATTCAGCGGCAAAAATTTCCTCATTAAAGATGTCTTAAAAACCTACGAATGGAAAATGGAGCAGGAAACCAAAATGATTGGAAATAACCTGTGTTTTAAAGCAACCACCATTATTGAAATGCCTGCGAATGCAGGAACTTTTTCCTTCGGAAGACAAAATAATGAGAAAAAAGAGGCAGAAAAAGAAGAAGAGCCAAAAATAGAATTGGTTCCCGTAACCGCCTGGTACAGCATGGAAATTCCCGTAAACCACGGCCCTGGAGATTATTGGGGATTGCCGGGCTTAATTTTAGAAATTAATGCCGGAAATACACAAATAATGTGCACAAAAATTGTGATGAATCCCAAAGAAAAAGCGGAAATCACAGAGCCTGATAAAGGAAAAGGGATGACCCAAAAAGAATATGATGAGATGTTGAAAGTGAAAATGAAAGAAATGCAGGAACGTTTTTCCAACGAGCGTCAAAAAAGTGGTGGTGCTGGAGGTATGCATATCAGAATTGGAGGGTAAACTAAGTGACAATTTAAAAAATCGTCATTGCAAAATAATAGCTGCCGATTGAAAGCGAAGCAGTACGACAGTGGTAATCTCTTCATTTAAAAAGATTGCCACTGTTTTTTAAAAGCCTCGCGAGGTCAATAAATAATTCAAAATCAAACTTTCAACATCAACCAGATCATTCTTTAAATGAAAAAACTCACAATTTTCCTCATAACCATCTTATTCCCTTTTATCCTATTCTCGCAGTCCGTAAAATTGGAAGGTATCGTTAAAGACAAAGCCGACAAGCCTTTGGAAATGGCAAATGTGATCGCTTTTAAAAAAGGCACCAACATCTTGCAGTCGTATTCCATTTCCGATTCAAAAGGAAATTACAAATTAATCTTGGTGCAAAATGAAGCCTATACATTAAAGGTGAGCTATTTGGGCTTCAATACCAAAATTATGGAGGTCACTGTTGGCAATTCAACAGCCGATATGACCCAAAACATTGTTTTGGAAGAATCCAATGAAGCCTTGAATGAAATATCCATCACCTATGAAATGCCCGTAAAAATTGTGGGCGACACCATTGTGTACAATGCCGATTCATTCACCTCGGGAAAGGAAAAAAAGCTGGAAGATGTGCTGAAAAAATTGCCGGGAATTGATATTGACGACAATGGCGAAGTGGAAGTGGAAGGCAAAAAAGTGCAGAAGGTTTTGGTGGAAGGAAAGGAATTTTTTGAAGGCGATTCAAAATTGGCGACCCAAAATATTCCCGCAAGCGCCATCGATAAGGTGCAGGTGCTTAAAAATTACAACGAAGTTTCGGGAATGCGCGGCGTTACCAACAACGAAGATAACATTGTGATCAACATCAAACTAAAACAGGGAAAAAAACGATTTTGGTTTGGCGAAGTGAACGCCGGTGTTGGCGATAACGAAAAATACACGGCAAAACCAAAACTGTTTTATTACAGTCCGGAAAAAAGCATTAACCTGTTGGCCGATTTCAACAACATAGGCGAAGCGCCGTTTACTATGCGTGATTATTTCAGGTTTACGGGCGGTTTGCGCGACGGAATGAGCAGTAGCGGCACCAGTTTTAACGTTTCATCGGGCGGATTGGGTTTTTTGACCGCACAAAACAACCGGGCGCAGGAAATTACTTCAAAATTTGGCGCGTTGAATTTCAGTCTGGCGCCTAAAAAAACAATCGATTTTAATGGTTTTGCCCTGGTAAATAATTCGGAAACCGATATGTTCACGCAGTCAAATACCGTTTACAACAAATTAAATATCACCGAAACAAGCGAATCATCGGCTATGCAAGGCAGTAAATTGGGCATGTTAAAATTCAGCGCCACCTACAAACCAACCAATGAAGTACATATAGATTATGATATTTTCGGAAAATTGTCTGAACAAACCGAATTGTTGGATGTCACTTCCACCCAAAGAAATACCGATGCCTATAAAGAAGATAAACCGGCAACCTTAAATCAAAATTTCAACCTGTATTACACCATCGACGACAAAAATATTTTCGCCGCAGAATTACAGCACTTCTATGAAAAAGACAAACCATTATACAATTCTTTGGCAACCTCGCAGCCGTTTGAAATAATTCCTTCCAACAACGCCGAAGCCATTATTGACCTAATTCAAGATAAAAAAACAAGCACCAACAAACTGGATGCGAAGCTGGATTACTATTATTTATTAACGCCAAAAAGCAACATCAACATCACCTTGGGAAGTACTTTAAGCTCACAAAGTTTAACGTCGGGAATTTCCCAAAAATTGGCCGATGGTAGTGTGCTTAATTTTAATGATGCGCTGTTGAATAATGAGGCGGATTATAATTTTACCGACTTGTTTTTGGCGCTGCATTACAAAGTGGTTTCAGGGAAATTCACTTTTAATCCTGGCGTAAGGTTGCATCAATACAGCACAAAAGACACCCAATTGGGTGCGGAAATTAAAGAGAACCAAACAAAATTATTGCCGGATGTATATGCGAGTTTGCAACTAAAATCGTCAGAAAGCCTGCGTTTCAATTACTCAATTTCCACCCAATTTTCCGACATCAATAAAATTTCGGAAGGCTATATATTGTCCAATTATAATTCTTTGACCCGCGGAAATAGGTTGTTGGAAAACGCGTTGTTCCACAGCTATTCCTTAAATTATTTTAGTTTCAGCATGTTTTCGTTTACCAATGTAAATGCGTCTGTGAACTACAATAAAAAGGTAAACGGCGTAAAAAACAGCACAGAATTGATTGGCGTGGACCGGATTTCCTACCCAATAAATTCAAATTTGGCCGACGAAACATTTTTGGCAAATTTTAGGTATGGCAAAACATACAGCCGACTTAAAACAAATTTTAGCGCAAATTTCTCAAATTCAACCTTCAACAATACGGTTAATAATGAGCAAATTAAGTCAAAATCGCTTTCCCACAGTTATCAGGCAAGCGTGGCCAGTAAATTTAAAAATGCGCCAAATTTTGAAGTGGGTTACCAAAAATCTTTTTCCGAATATTCAAATACGGGAAGCACCACCGACAGGCCTTTTGCGAATATGGAAATCGGATTTTTGAAAAATTTCATTTTAACGGCTGATTACAGTTACTACAACTATAAAAATGATGAAAATACGGTGAAAAATACCTATTCATTCTTAAACGCGAACCTGTATTATCAGCAAAAAGACAGCAAATGGGAATTTAAAATTTCGGCGACCAATTTAACAAACAACACGTCGATGAACACCGACAGTTACAATGAAATTGCCGACAGCAATACAACATCGCTGTACTATATTCAGCCAAGATTGTACCTATTTTCAGTGAAATATAATTTGTAGGGTGTTCCCGCTGAAAAAGCGGTCGGGCTATCACTACTCGCTTTTTTTAGTTGCGAAAGCAACTAAAAAAGAGCTCAAACACGTCGTTCAATCCCTAACACAAATTGAATTACAATTTAAAATTTACGATATATGATTTTTTGCCTTTAAACTTTAAACTTTCGACTTAGATATTCAAAACGCCATTTTCACCGGCGGCAAAATCATTCCATAAATAATCGTCAGCCTCTTCATCGTTCACGTAATCTCCGTCAACAGCATATCTAAATTCATAGGATTGGCCCTTTTGTAGATCTATAGTTCCTTTAAAAGTGCCGTTTTTTAATTTTTTTAAAGGGTCGGCTTTGGTGTTCCAACCATTAAAATCTCCAATTACAGAAACATTTCCAGCCTCTTTTGCAACAATGCTAAAGGTCACTTTGCAAATGGAATTATTTTTTAAGTACTGTTTTTTTATAGCCATAATTCATAGTTTTTAGTTCATGCAAAAATAAAAAACAATTTTATTAAATCCTCAAAAACAAGGAATTGTAACGAAAATTTGTCTTTTTGTTAATATTGAATTTATTAATTGGGCATTCGCGAAATTTTATTTTGTGTAAATTGAAAAAAAGGCAGGATAGAAAATTGGTTTAAAATTTTTATTTAAATTCAAGTAAAATCCTTAATTTAGGGGTTTTTCTGTATGATACCATAAAAAACAGTTCAATGAAAATCTCCTTTAAATTTAAAATAATACTGGGTTACATCATTAACCTAATTGCGATATTGGCGTTGGGATTCATTTATTGGAATCACATTCTTCCTGAAAATCCGCAAATATGGGATTGGATTTCCCTGTCATTAATCGTACTTTCTTTGGGGATGTTAACGGTAGTTTATTTTGTCATCCAAAGCCAGCTCAAAGCAAAAAATGAAGCGGAAGTTGAATCGTTGGAGAGCCGTAAATTGTTGCAGTCTATCATGGACAACACCACCAATGCCATTTCTGTCAAAAAAATAAATGGGGAATATTTGTTGATCAATCAGCAATATGAAACCATTTACAAATTAAAAGAGGAAAATATAAAAGGCAAAACAGACCATGATTTCTTGCCAAAAGAAATTGCGGACAGATATCGAAATACAGATTTGGAAGCGGTAAAACTGGGCAAGGAAATCCAGGTTGAGGAAATTCTTGAGCAATCAGACGGGCTTCATACCTATCTGGCCGTTAAATTTCCTTTGTTTGATGCCGCGAATAGGGTTTTTGCTGTGGGAACCATTGCCACCGATATCACCGAGAGAATTAATTCTCAGAAACTGCTGGTGGCCGGAAATACTTTTTTTAATTTGTCTAGGGATATGTTGATTATTTCATCAAATAACACTTTTTTAAAGGTAAATCCCGCAACCACAAAAATATTGGGTTATACGGAGCAAGAACTGCTGGGGAAACCGTTTATGTCATTCGTTTATGCCAAAGATATAGATACCACCCTTCAAGAAGTGGCAAAACTGCAATCCGGAGCCATTACTGCGAATTTTGAGAACCGCTATGTTTGTAAAGACGGCTCTTTAAAATGGCTGAGTTGGACAACTTATCCCGACCCTGAAACCGGACTTTTATATGCTGTTGCAAGAGATGTCACCGCAAAAAAAGAAGTGGAGGAATCCTTGAAGGCAGCCGATACTTTTTTTAATATGTCATTGGATATTTTGGTAGTCGCTTCAAAAAATACCTTTATAAAAATAAATCCTTCTTTAAGCAAGGTGTTGGGATATAGCGATTTGGAGCTAAAAACGAAGCCTTTCACAAACTATATTTTTCCCGAAGATTTAGAAACTACTGAAAAAGCGATTGGCGGACTTGATAAAGGGGCTTCTTTGGTAAATTTTGAAAATCGATGGGTATGTAAGGATGGCGATATAAAATGGTTGTCTTGGACGGCAACTATTGATGCCACCACCGGAATTTTATATGCCATAGCACGCGATATCACCGACCAATTAAAATTGGAAGGAGAGGAACAGGCCGCTTTAAATGATTTATATGAAAATGAACAAAAATTAAACCTGATTCTTGAGAATATCAGTGATGGCGTTATTGTTGCAAATTCTGAAAAAAAGGTGATTTTGGCCAATTATATGGCGAATGCACTTTTTGGAACAGATGATGACACCAAGATTTCCACCAATTTTTCTGAGCATTTCGAATTGTATTTTCCCGACGGAAAAACAATATTTCCTATTCAAAAACTTCCCATGGAACGCGGCTTGGCAGGAGAATCGACCGATGATGTGGATGTGGTGATCTGGAATCCAAAATTGCAGCAAAGGAAAAGGGTTTTATTGAGCGGAAGGCCAATATTGGACAAACAAAATCAGGTAATTGCGGTGGTTATTACCATTAAGGACATCACCAAATACCGAAATCTGGAAGAGGAATTGAAAAAAACAGAGCTTAAATATCGCAGCCTGATTGGTTTCAGAAAGGATGATGATTCTAAAGAAAGCGATGAAAAGAATGAAGATAAAGCAACAGATAAAAATCCATAATATTCCAAAAAAATTTTAATAAGTTGACAAGGGGATTAATCCCCTTGGAAGCATTTTATAATATAATTTACATTAACTTTTAATAGCTAGATATTTAACCTTTCAACTTAAATTTACGGAAACAAAACCACCCAAATGATTCTAATTGACCAACCATACATTTCCTCATTTTTGCTTAAAACCATTAAAGAAAACCATCTTGAAATAGTAGCAACCGAAGCGGCGAGAGCCATGATTTCTGACGATTCATTAAATTGGATTTCAGAAAAAAAAGCGGTGGAGTTTATTAATAATAATCCCACCTGTCCGCTTTACACCAACTCCGAAAACACCATTAGCTGGATTGAGAAAAACTTGGCTTCCACAAAATTGCCGGGTCAAATTCAGGTTTTCAAGAACAAAATAAAGTTTCGGGAATTGCTGAAGGCTATATTCCCAAATTACTTTTTCAAAGGAATCAAGTTTGAAGAATTGGCGCATTTATCTCTGTCAACTATAAAATTTCCGTTCATCATTAAACCTGCGGTTGGCTTTTTTAGTTTGGGCGTCCATAAAGTTGACAATTTCGAAGAATGGCCAGCCGTTTTAAACAAAATTACCAATGATATCGCTGAAATTAGGAGCTTTTACCCAAATGAAGTCGTGGATACCTCCAATTTTATTGTTGAGGAGTGCATTGAAGGCGAAGAATATGCGATGGACTGTTATTTCAATACTGAAGGCAAACCAGTAATTCTCTCCATTTTGCACCATCGTTTTTCAACAGGAAAAGATGTAAACGACCGGGTGTATACCACTTCCGAAGAAATTATTGAAAAGCACCTGCCAACTATGCAGGAATTTCTGAACACACTTGGCGCGCTAACCAATTTGAATAATTTTCCTTTTCATGTGGAAGTAAGAATTGATAAAAACGGAACGATTATTCCCATAGAAGTCAATCCCATGCGATTTGGCGGTTGGTGCACCACGGCCGATTTGTCTTACTTTGCCTTCGGATTTAATTCTTACCAATATTTTTTAAACGGCACAAAACCAAACTGGAATGAACTGTTTAAATCGGGAAAAAATAAAAAATACAGCCTTATTTTGTTGGATAACAATTCGGGAATTCCCGAGAACAAAATAGCGTCTTTCGATTATGATTTGCTGCTTTCCGATTTTGAAAATCCGCTGGAATTAAGGAAAGTGGATTTCAATGATTATCCGTTTTTTGGCATGGTTTTCGTCGAAACAAGCCTAGGAAACGAAAAAGAGCTCGACCAAATTTTAACTTCCGATTTGAAGAAATACATAAAAGTGAAAAATAATTAAAAAAAGCTCCTTGAAAAAGGAGCTTTTTTGTTGAATTATATTGAATTTAATGAATCATTTTAATTGTGTCCTGTGCCGCAGCATTCCTGCTCCATAAAACTGTTGCTTTCTTCGTGCCAAGGGAACGAGGCATTGTATTTGTTGTTTTCCCAATAAAATTGAGCCCGTGTTTTAGGTTCGTTACCCACTTCATTCATCGTGTTGCTGTCATACAATCTTCCGTTTGCCATGGTAAAAATCAAGCTGTTTGAGTTTTGGATATCTTCTAAAGGATTTTTATCTAAAACAAGCAAATCTGCCATTTTCCCCACTTTTAACGAGCCAATATCTTTCCCGGCGCCAATATAATTTGCGCCGTTGATGGTGGCGATTTTTAAGGCTTCCAGATTGCTTAGGCCTCCTTGTTGAAGGCTCCACAATTCCCAATGGGCACCCATTCCCTGTAATTGTCCGTGTGCTCCTAAATTTACTTTTACCCCATTATCAGACAAGGCTTTTGCAGTTTTGGAGGTGAGAATGTGGCTGTTTACATATTCTTCATCAGGAATCATGATTCTGTGACGGGAACGTGCGTCAATAATGCTTCTTGGTGTAAATTGCAACAACTTTTCATTTTCCCAGACATTGGTTTTTTGATACCAGTAAATTTCGGCATTGAGTCCGCCGTAATTTACAATCAATGTTGGTGTATAACCAACTTCACTGGCGCCCCAAAGTTCAAGAACGTCTTTGTAAACAGGCGCTACAGGAATGTTGTGCTCCACGCCGGTATGGCCATCAATCACCATGGTTAAGTTGGTAAAAAAGGTGGAACCGCCTTCAGGAACCACATTGATGCCTTCTTCTCGTGCAGCCTGTAAAACTTGCTGGCGCTGGTCGCGACGTGGCTGGTTGTAACTTTTTACCGAAAGCGCTCCAAAAGCCTTGGTTCGTTTAATGCTTGAACGCGCATCGTCTATATTGTTGATTACCGCCTTAAAATCACCTTCGGCGCCATAAAGAATATAACCTGTTGAGTATAGGCGAGGTCCTACCAATTCTCCACTTTTAATCATTTCAACAAGTGAAAAAATTGTTTCGGTGTTGGCAGAAGGATCGTGTGATGTTGTTACGCCAAAAGCCAAATTTGCATAAAATTGCCAGTTTTGTTGGGTGGTCATTCCGTAACGGAAACCACCAACATGGGCGTGTGCATCCACCATTCCCGGCATAATGGTTTTTCCTGCAAGGTCATAGACTTTGGCATTGTTTGGAATGGTTACTTCGGAAGCTTTCCCGATGGCTTCAATTCGGTTTTGGTTGATGACAATATTTCCGTTTTCTATAACTTCATTACCTTCCATGGTAATAATTCGGGCATTTGTGAAGGCAATCCTGCCTTTTGGCTTGTCCACTTTTGCTTTTAAACCTATCAAAATTCCTTTATCCGAAAGATCACCCACTTTTTCTGGAGAATCTGGCAAAAAGGTAAAACGGTCTTTGATCTCATTTTTAAAATAAGTTTCACCTAAGGTCCACATTACCTGTTTATTGTCTGCCGACCAATGCAAGTTAATTCCCGCATCTTTTGCCAATTGCGACACCGGAACTGCGGTGGTTTTATTGTCTAAATCAGCTGCTTGTCCGTTGAGGTTTAGCGGCGCCAAATAAACTTTGTGCAAATGAGAAAAAGCAATCCAGTTGTTGTCCGGACTGGGAACCAGTCTGTTTGCGTATTTGGATTGAATATGGGTGCGTTCGTCTTTTCCGTTTAAATCCATACTTTTTAGCTCTTTGGTCAGATTTCCGAAGAAAGCGCCGCCGGTTTGGTAAAAAATACGATTTCCGTCTTTGGTGAATGTAGGATATTCTCCATTTTTGCTGATGAATTTTTGGTTTCCGCCAGATGCGTTCATCGTATAAATTCCCGGATTTTTAGTAAAAGCAAGTCCTTGATCATTGTTTCCGTCTTCTTTTCTGAACACAATCGTTTTTCCGTCAGGTGAAAAAGCCGGGGTTCTATAAATGCCTTTTTCAGCAGTGATTTTTGTCAAATTACCTCCGGAAACCGCAATTTTTTGGATTGCCCCAAGCGTTAAATCGTTCCAGGTCACAAAAACAATTTCCTTTCCGTTTGGCGAAAAAACTGGTTCTGCCTCAAAATCGGTACCTGAGGTCAATCTTTTTGGCGCTCCATTGGGAAGGTTTTTTGTCCATAAATAACCCAAAGCCCTAAAAATAATTGTTTTTCCATCGGGTGACGTCACCGCGTCTCGAATCATTTTTACCGTAAATTCATTGTCATCAACGGGCGTTTCAAAATGAACCCTTTCCGCAATGTCAATCGCCACATCAGTAGTAAAAGGAATCGCAGAAACAGCGTTGGTTTTTATGTTTACTTTTTGAATTTTTCCTTTAGACCAAATGACTATTTCTTCGTTATTGGGCATCCAGCTGAAATTTGGATACACGCCAAAAACTGCCCACGATGTTTGCTGGTCTTTGTTTAAATCGTCATAAACCGGCCATTCTTCTCCGGTTTTCAAATCGTGAATGTATAAAACGGTTTTGGTGCGCACACGTTTTACATAAGCAAGCAGGTTTCCGTCTCTTGATAGTTGCGGTCTTGCCGCACCGCCCGGTCCGCCAGTGATATTTTCAGTTTCTCCTGTTGCAAAGTCGTAGCGTTTAATTACATAAATTTGCTTATTTGCATCTTTGTTGTATTCAAATACGCTGCCTGATGTGGCGTCTTCACTGTAATACATATATTTTCCGTCGGGTGAAATAACAGGTTCGTTGATGTCTTTTTGGTCATTTCTTTTTTTGATAAGTTGCACGCCGCTTCCTCCGGAAATATGGTATTGCCAAATTTCTCCGGCGCCTAAAGAACGTTCAGAAGTGAAGTGTTTTCGCGCCACCAAATAGTTGCCATTTGGCATCCACGCTGCATTATTTACCAACTTGAAATCTTCTTTGGTCACCTGTTTGGCATTGCTGCCGTCGGCGTTCATCACCCAAATATTGTCGCCTCCGCCGGCATCGCTGGTAAAGGAAATACGTTTTCCGTCCATACTGAAATGTGGTTGCACTTCATAGGGAATTCCTTTGCGAAGCGCTGTTGCTTTTCCTCCGGAAATTGGCAGGCTGTAAATGTCGCCCAACAGGTCAAATAGGATGGTTTTTCCGTCAGGACTCACATCCAAATTCATCCAGGTGCCTTCATCGGTGCTGAAATTATGGGTTTTATAGTTAAAAGTCGAACCGGGATTTGCCACATCCCATTTTGGAGTTTCTTTTGGGTTTTCCTGAGAATAGCTTGTAAAAGTCAGTAAAACGGCAATAAGTGCAGCGTAATGTTTTTTAATCATTTTTTGAATTTTTTGTTGCTTATGGTTGAAAATCCATCAACATTAATTTTTGCTAAATATAAACAAATTCAGATAATTTGATAATTAATCACTAAATTTAAAAACGATGAAAAGAAACTGAAAAATGCAAAAAAATTGCAGTACAATACAGCGAAAAATCAATGTAAAAGAGAAATAACACAGCAATTTTTTAAAAAAAATAAAATACAAATGGGAAAAAACGAATTTGACAAAGGGATAAAATTCTCTTTCAACGAGAGCATTGCCTACGCGGAAAATGCCGTGGTGAGCAAACAGATACTTAAAAAGGAAACCGGCAATATTACCTTGTTTGCTTTTGACAAAGGTGAAGGATTGAGCGAACACACCACACCGTTTGATGCCGTTGTTTTTGTGGTCGACGGGAAAGCAGACATTATCATCGACGGAAAATCAAATATTCTGGAAGCCGGCGACACCATTATTATGCCGGCCAATGTTCGCCACGCCTTACAAGCAGTCGAAAAATTTAAAATGGTGCTGACCATGATTCGAGGCAATTAAAACCGACTTCAGTTAAAAAATTTGATTATTATAAACAAATTCCACTAACAATTATGGCCATAAAAAGGAATCCCTCGTTGCAGGAATATTCAAAAGACCACCATCAGGCATTGTTGCTTTGCTGGAAAATTCAGGTTGGTTTTTCAAAAGGAATTGCTGCGGAAAGGATTAAGGCATATTCAGATTGGTTTTACGAAAATCATATTCTGGAACATTTTCAGCTGGAAGAAAAGTACATGTTTCCGGTGCTTGGGAATGAAAACAAACTGGTTATTCAGGCATTGGAAGAGCACAAAATATTGTTGGCGCTTTTTACCGATACCACGCAAATTGAAACTTCTTTAAAGCAAATCCAAACATTGTTGAAAAGCCACATTCGCTTTGAGGAGCAAATTTTATTTAATGAAATTCAAAATGCTGCCACACCAGAGGAATTGGAAAAAATAGCGCAATTTCACAGCGATAAAAAATATAAGGACAATTTAAATGACGTTTTTTGGAGATAATTTTTTTGAAAAATGAACATCGACATTTATAAAGCTGAAGATTTTAAAACCACCAAATGGTGTGGCGGAAGCACCACCGAATTGTACATTCATCCATCCACTACGACTTATGCAGCCGGTAATTTTAATTTTCGGATCAGCTCCGCCACCGTGGAAATTGAGAACTCTGATTTCACCATACTTCCCGGCGTTTCCCGCCAATTGATGGTTTTGAAGGGAAGCATTAAATTGTCGCACAAAAATCACCACGAGATTCAACTGAATAAAAGGGAAATTGATTGTTTTGAAGGCAGTTGGGAAACTTCCGCAGTCGGAACTTGTGTTGATTTTAACTTAATGACCAAAGGCAATACCGAAGGGAAAATTTCATCGGTTTTTGTTTTTGCGGATAAAAGTTTGAATTTTCAGCTGGATGTAACTTGTGAATTCATCATTTTTTATGCTTATGAAGGAAATATGCAATGCCTTTTTGGATCAGAAAAGCGAAATTTAAATCAAGGAGAACTATTGGTAATTCGGCATCCAATTAATGATGTTGTTGAACTGCTAAGTTCAGAAGATTGTGCAATGGCAGTTGTGCATATTTATAAATAACAAAAGCCCCAATTTCTTGAGGCTTTTATTTAATTCAATACATTTTTACAAGCCAAAAGCTGCTTTAACCTGAGGTACAAAATCTAATTTTTCCCAGGTAAAAAGATCTGCATCAATCGTAATTTCAGTGCCGTCAACATTCACAAATGTTTTTTTGACAACCTCATTTTTTCTTCCCATATGTCCGTAAGCCGCAGTTTCTAAATAAATAGGTTCACGCAATTTTAAGCGTTCTTCAATAAAGGCCGGTCGCATATCGAAAAGCTGGTCAACAATAACGGCAATTTCACCATCCGATTTTTTCACTTTTGAAGTTCCGTAAGTATTTACATAAATTCCCATAGGTTTTGCAACGCCAATGGCATAAGAAACCTGCACCAAAACTTCATCGGCAACACCTGCAGCAACCAAATTTTTGGCAATATGACGTGTGGCATAGGCACCGCTTCTGTCAACTTTACTTGGATCTTTTCCTGAAAATGCCCCACCGCCGTGAGCGCCTTTTCCGCCGTAAGTGTCCACAATAATTTTTCTGCCTGTCAATCCGGTATCGCCGTGCGGACCGCCAATCACAAACTTCCCGGTTGGGTTTACGTGGTAAATAATATCATCATTAAACAAGGCTTTTAAGCCAACTGGTAATTTCGCAACCATTCTCGGAATTAAAATAGCGATCACGTCACTTTTAATTTTAGCCAGCATTGCTTCATCATTCGGTCCAAAGTCGTCGTGTTGCGTGGAAACCACAATGGTGTTAATTCTTACAGGAACATTTTCGTCAGAATATTCAATGGTTACCTGACTTTTAGCATCTGGACGCAAATAGGTGATTTCTTTATTTTCTCGGCGCAATTCGGCCAATTCAAACAATATTTTATGGCTTAAATCCAAAGCCAAAGGCATATAATTTTCGGTTTCATTGGTGGCGTAACCAAACATCATTCCCTGGTCGCCGGCGCCTTGATCTTCTTTAACCGCACGGTCAACGCCCTGATTAATGTCTGGAGATTGTTCGTGAATGGCAGAAAATATGCCGCACGAATTTCCGTCGAACATATAGTCGCTCTTAGTATACCCAATTTTATTGATGACGTCTCTGGCTATTTTTTGAACATCCAAATAGGTTTTCGATTTTACTTCTCCCGCCAAAACCACTTGTCCGGTAGTCACCAAAGTTTCGCAGGCAACTTTCGAATTGCGGTCAAAAGCCAAAAAATTATCGACTAAAGCGTCTGAAATTTGATCGGCAACTTTATCCGGGTGTCCTTCTGAAACAGATTCGGACGTAAATAAATATGACATATTTTTTTAGTTATTTTAGGTTTAATGCTACTTAGAACAGCAATTTATAGCACATTGTTTTGGGCGTTACCCTGCGGGTCGAGCTTTTCGTTACAATCTTTTTTACTTCGCCGAAAAGGCGAATCAAAAAAGGATTTTCACTGCAATCCCTAACGCAAATGCTGTTGTAAATAGAACTTAGCCTTATATTATTAATTAAAATTGAGGAAACTGAGTTGGTTGCGTTGGTCGCTAAAGAAGTAAATAATTACTGCTTTAGCATTTTTTAACGAGGTTGCAATCAGTTCAAATTTTTCCTCCTGTAATTCAGTGGGCAAATTTAGGAAAACTAAAAATTATAAAATGCAAAAAATGATTTTTTATTTAAAAAAAACTTGCACGTTAAAAAAATGTGATTACATTTGCGACATCAAAACAAGAAAAAATGACAATTAAATTGAACAATATGATGTGTATGATGTGTAAAATTTACGCTGAGGACACTATTGTTTAAAATTTAATAAAATATAAAAACAATTAAAAGCCTCTGATTTTTCAGAGGCTTTTTTTATAACCAACACCAAAATGAACATAAAATTTCAAAATAATCCAATTAACATTTGTTGTATGCAAATGCAAATGATGCAAATCATCATGAAAAGATATTGCCTAAACTGATTGGAATAAAAAAATCAATAACGATTAAAGTCCCTTTGGTAATATCTAAAACCAAAGGGACTTTTTTATTTCAAAAACTAAAATAAATATTTAAAAACATAAAAAATGAGCACACAAAAATTTTCTACACAGGCATTGCACGCAGGACATGATGTTACCAAAAACGCAGGAACAAGAGCCGTTCCAATTTACCAAACTACTTCCTATGTTTTTCACAACTCGGAACACGCAGCCAATCTTTTCGGACTTGCAGAAGCAGGTTTTATTTATACCCGTTTAAACAACCCAACCAACGATATTTTGGAACAGCGCCTCGCAGCGCTTGAAGGCGGCATTGGCGCAGTGGTTACGGCATCTGGAACGGCGGCAATCGCCACGGCTTTGCTGGTTTTGCTGAAAGCGGGCGACCATATTGTGGCATCCAACAGTTTATACGGTGGCACTTATAACTTGTTTAAAGTGACCTTGCCGCGACTGGGAATCACCACCACCTTTGTGGATCCTTCCAATCCAGAAAATTTTACCAAAGCAACCCAGTCAAACACCAGGGCTTTCTTTGCCGAAAGTTTGGGAAATCCTAAATTGGACATTTTGGATTTGAAAGCGATTTCTGCGGAAGCCAAAGTCAATAAAGTGCCTTTTATTGTCGATAATACCGTGGCAACGCCTTATTTATTGAACCCGATTGCGCACGGTGCCAATATTGTGATTCACTCCTTGACCAAATACATTTCAGGAAACGGAACTTCTCTTGGCGGCGCCATTATTGATGCCGGAACTTTTGACTGGACCAGCGGAAAATTTCCTGAATTTACCGAACCTTCTGCCGGTTATCACGGCTTGGTGTACCACGAAGCCTTAGGAAATGCCGCTTTTATCGCCAAAGTGCGTGTGGAAGGTTTGCGCGATTATGGCGCTGCTTTAAGTCCGTTCAATGCGTTTCAGATTATTCAGGGATTGGAAACCTTGCCGATTCGGATTAAAAAACACAGTGAAAATGCCTTGGCTTTGGCCGAATGGCTTGAAAATCAGCAGGAAGTTTCCTGGGTAAATTATCCCGGATTGAAATCGAGCAAATACTATGATTTGGGACAAAAATATTTGCCGGAAGGACAAAGCGGCGTGGTGACTTTTGGGTTGAAGGGCGGATTTGAAGCTGCCAAAACGGTGGCCGATGAAACCAAATTATTCTCGCTTTTGGCAAATATTGGCGATACCAAATCTTTGATTATCCATCCAGCAAGTACCACGCACCAGCAATTGTCGGATGACGAACAAGTGGCAACAGGCGTTTCAAAAGATTTGATTCGACTTTCTGTGGGAATTGAAGATTTGGCGGATTTGAAGCAGGATTTGAAAGACGCTTTCAGCAAAATTTAAATTTAAAAGATCAAGCTGCATTAGGGATTGAGCGGTTTGTTTGAGCACGCCCGTTTTTACGGGCTGCGAGCAGCGAAAGCCCGGCCCGAAGGGAAATGCCCAAAACAACAATGAAAGCAAATTTGTTGATTTTTTAAACGAAATGTGACGATTTGTTAAATTGATTAAAAGTGTTGTTTAAGAAAAAATTAATGCATTAATTTGCGGTTCAGTTCATAAACGTATTGAAATTGTTATTAAGAAAGGCAGAGGGATTAGACCCGTTGAAGCCTTAGCAACCCTTTGCCCTGCAAAGAAGGTGCTAAATTCTACCAAATTGGATAGATAACAAACCGAAATTACTTCCCGTAATTTTTTGCCTTTCTTAAATAATGCTGTCAATATATGTCGGATCAAAAATTTTGATGTTGACCATTTTAAAATAGTATTGATGAATTCATTAAAATACATAACGGTACCCAATTTTGCTTCCGAAGACGGAAAAATAACCGCTGATGTGACGCTTTCTTACCAAGTATTTGGGAAGGAATTGCATTCGGTGCCGGTGGTGTTGATCAACCACGCGTTGACCGGAAATTCTGATGTGGCCGGCGAATTCGGCTGGTGGAAAAGCATTGTGGGCGATTCAAAATTGATCGACACCAAAAAATATACGGTGCTGGCTTTCGACATTCCGGGAAATGGCTACAAAACCACAGAAATTTTATTTGAATACGATGCGTTTTCGGCAAGAGACATTGCAAATCTTTTTGGTTTGGCGGTTCAGCAATTGGAAATCTTAAGCTTGTATGCTGCCATCGGGAGTTCGTTGGGCGGCGGAATTGCCTGGGAAATGGCGATTTTATTTCCAAATCTGATTGAAAATTTAATTCCGGTGGCTTCCGACTGGAAAGCATCAGACTGGATTTTAGGGCATAACAAAGTGCAGTTTCAAATTTTGGAAAATTCAAAAAAACCTTTGCACGACGCGCGAATGATGGCGATGCTTTTTTATAGAAGTCCGGCCTCTTTTCAATCGCGTTTCAACAGAACGGTGAACAGCAATTTGGGCATGTACAATATCGAAAGCTGGCTGCAGCACCACGGAAAAAAACTGGAAGGACGATTTACCTTGCACGCCTATAAAGTGATGACGCATTTGTTGAGTTCTGTAGATATTTCGAAAAAATTTGCCGGCATTGAGGAAGCTTTTGAACAGATGAAATCGAAGGTGATTATGATAGGCATCGACTCCGATTTGTTTTTCGTGGCCGAGGATAATAAGGAAACCGCAAAACTGTTGGATCAGCAAAATAAGAAAGTTGACTATAAAGAAATCAAATCCATTCACGGTCACGATGCATTTCTCATTGAATTTGAACAATTGGTGGAAGCATTAAGTGACGTTTTTAAATATAAATTATGATAGTTGTAAAATTTGGAGGAAAATCATTGGCCAACGGAACCGGTTTAAAACACACGCTGGCCATTGTTGAAAATAAAATAAAGAACGGGGAGAAAATCGCCTTGGTGGTTTCCGCACGAGGGGAAACAACCGATCATTTGGAGTCTATTTTGGAAAAGGCAAAAAACGATTTGCCTTATGCTGAGGAGTTTGATGCGCTTAAAAAATACCAATTAGTGGGCGGAGAAGGCGTTGATTTGTCGGCGGAATTTAAGCTTTTGGATGAAATTTTCAGAGGCGTAAACTTGTTGGGCGATTACAGTGAAAAAGTGAAAGACCAGGTGCTTTCCCAGGGAGAAATCCTTTCGGGAAAATTTATCGCCCATTTGCTGAACAAAAAAGGCATCAAAGCCAATTTTGTGGATTCAAGAACGCTCATAAAAACCAACAACCAGTTCGGAAAAGCTTTGCCTTTTGAATCGGTTTCCGAAGAAAATGTCATCGCGCATTTTCAACAGCACAACGGCGGCACCATTCAGGTGATTACCGGTTTTATCGCATCAAATTTGCAGGGCGAAACTACCACCTTGGGAAGAAACGGCAGCAATTATACCGCAGCGCTGATCGCCAATTATCTGAATGCAAAAGAGCTTCAGAATTACACTCACGTGAACGGAATTTATACGGCAAATCCCGATTTGGTGGAGAATTCACAAATCATTGAAAAACTTACTTACCAGGAAGCCAATGAAATGGCGAATTTTGGCGCGACTATTTTGCACGCAAAAACCATCATTCCCCTAATCGAAAAAAATATTCCTTTGCGCATTTTAAACACATTTGATGCTGAAAATAAAGGAACGTTAATTGGTTCGGAAACGGAACAGGGCGGCATAAAATCGTTGACGGTGCAGGATGACGTGGCCTTGGTGAATTTAATCGGGCGCGGATTGCTTGGAAAAGTTGGGGTGGACGGACGAATTTTTACGGCTTTGGCAAAAGAAAATATCAGCGTGAGCATTATATCACAAGGTTCTTCGGAAAGGGGAATCGGATTTATTGTGGATGCCAAAAACGGATTCAAAGCGAAAATGGTTTTGGAAAATGAGTTCAAAAATGAATTTCAGACTAAAGACATCAGCCAGATTTATGTGATCGAAAATGTGTCGGTGATTTCTATCATCGGACAAAGTTTGCATTCTTTTAACCAGCCTTATGGCGCCTTGATCAAAAATCGCGTAACGCCCATATTGATAAATAACACCGTGACCGGCGCGAATGTTTGTCTGGTTGTAAAAAAATCGGACTTAAACAAAGCGGTGAATGTGATTCACAGTGAAATTTTCGGAATTTCAAAAAGGATCAACATTGCCATTTTTGGCAAAGGTTTGGTGGGCGGAACGCTGATTGACCAAATTTTAAAAAGTCAGCAAAACATTTTAAAACGAAAAAACATCCATTTAAACATCTTTGCGGTGGCGAATTCCACGAAAGTATTGTTCGACAAAAACGGAATTTCAGACACTTGGAAAAAGGAATTGAAGGCCAATGCACTTCAAAATTATACGGTAAAAGACGTGATTGATTATGCCGAGAAAAACCATCTGGAAAATTTAATTGCGGTGGACAATACCGCAAGCGTTCAGTTTGTGGACAATTATCTTGATTTGGCGGAAAACGGATTCGATTTAATTTCTTCCAACAAAATAGCCAATACCAAGTCGTATGAGTTTTACAAATCGCTCCGGCAAACCCTAAAAAACAACAAAAAATCCTATTTGTACGAAACCAATGTCGGCGCCGGTTTGCCATTGATTGACACCATTAAACTGTTACATGATTCCGGTGAAAACATCACGTGTATCAGAGGCGTTTTCTCTGGTTCGTTGAGTTATTTGTTCAACAATTTTTCGGTTGAAAACCGTCCTTTCAGCGAGGTGTTGCAGGAAGCCATCAACCAAGGTTTTACGGAACCAGATCCGCGAGAAGATTTATGCGGAAACGATGTGGGAAGAAAATTGCTGATTTTGGCAAGGGAGCTCGATTTGCAAAATGAACTTGCCGACGTGACCATTGAAAATTTAATTCCGGAAAATTTAAGATCCGGTGCTGCCGATTCATTTTTGAAAAGATTGGGGGAAATGAATGCGCATTTCCAAAAAATTAAAGAGGACCAAAAACCAAATCACGTATTGCGTTATATCGGGGAAATCTCGGGAGATTTACAGCAGGACAAAGGAAATTTGGAAGTAAAATTGGTTTCTGTGCCAAGCAATAGCGCACTCGGACAAATACAGGGTGCCGATGCGATTTTCGAAATTTATACCGAATCTTACGGTGAAAAGCCACTTGTAATTCAGGGCGCCGGTGCCGGAGCGGCAGTTACCGCTCGAGGCGTTTTCGGGGATATTTTGCGATTGGCGGATAAAAATTAGGCAATAGGTAATAGGCAACAGGCAATAAGCAATAGGAAACAGGTAATAAAAAAGTTAAAAGAGACAGGCCAATAATTAGCAGTATAATTCCCCTCTTGAGAGGGGTTAGGGATGTGTTTTTCAAGAAAGTAATAGGATTTATTACATAGAAAATATAGACAAATCAATAAAAAAATTAACAACCAAAAAAACATGAGCGACAAAAATTTCGAAACCGAAGCCATCAGAAACCAAATGAAACGTTCCCAGTTTCAGGAGCATTCAACGCCTTTGTACTTAACGTCCAGTTTTGTGTTTGAGGATGCCGAAGAAATGCGTGCTGCTTTCAGCGAAGAAAATGAGCGAAACATTTATTCCCGTTTCAGCAATCCGAACATGACTGAATTTACCGATAAAGTGGTGCAAATGGAAGGCGCTGAAGCCGGTTATGCTTTTGCCACCGGAATGGCGGCGGTTTTTTCGACCTTTGCGGCTTTGTTAAGCAGCGGCGACCACATTGTTTCGGCACGTTCTGTTTTTGGGTCAACCCATACATTGTTCACCAAGTATTTTCCGAAATGGCATATTGAGACCTCTTATTTCGATATTAACAATCCTGAAGAAATAGAACCTTTAATTACGCCTTCAACAAAAATATTGTATGCGGAATCGCCTACCAATCCGGGTGTGGACATTATCGATTTGGAATTGTTGGGGAACATCGCCAAAAAGTACAACTTGTTGCTGGTGATCGACAATTGTTTTGCCACGCCGTACATACAGCAACCCATAAAATTTGGAGCGGATTTGGTGATTCATTCCGCCACAAAATTAATGGACGGGCAAGGGCGTGTTTTGGGAGGCGTGGTGGTTGGAAAATCGGAATTGGTGCGTGAAATCTATTTATTTTCTCGAAATACGGGTCCGGCTTTGTCTCCTTTTAACGCCTGGGTATTGTCCAAAAGTTTGGAAACCTTAGCGGTTCGCGTCGAGAAACATTGTGAAAATGCACTGAAAGTGGCTGAGTTTTTGGAAAGCCATGAAAAAATTGAAAAAGTGAAATATCCTTTTTTAGTTTCGCACCCGCAATATGAGATTGCCAAAAAGCAAATGAAATTGGGCGGAAATATCATCGCTGTTGAGGTGAAAGGTGGATTGGAAGCGGGAAGGGACTTTTTAAATGCGCTGAAAATGTGCTCTTTGTCGGCCAATTTGGGCGATACCCGAACCATTGTCACCCATCCGGCATCCACCACGCACAGCAAACTTTCTTCCGAAGAACAATTGGCCGCAGGAATAACGCCGGGTTTGGTTCGGATTTCGGTTGGATTGGAGCATGTTGCAGACATTATTCAGGATATCAATGAGGCCTTAATGGGTTAAAATTTGGGAAGACAGAAGACTGAAGACGGAAGTCAGGAGTCAGGAGTTGGAAGTTAAGGAGTGAAAAAGCCAATATGATGCATTAGCAAGGGGATAAATCCCCTTGGAGCGGTTTATAAATATTTTTAATTATTCATTGAAACCGCGTTAGGGGTTGCAGTGTAAAACCTTTTTGCGCTTTTTCAGCGAAAAAAGTTTGGAACGAAAAACCCGACCGCTTTTTCAGCGGGAACGCCTAAATAAATAACATCAAGGCTAAAAACGTTAAATAATTAAATTTCATCAATCTATTAGCCTATCGAATTGGTAGAGTATTAAAAAAAATGTATTTTTGTTTCCGACAAAAAGATTTATCACACCAAATAAATATGATAATAGATCAAATTTTAACTTCAACTAAAAAAACTGCAGAAAAAGGTTTTGCGGCCGACATAAAATCGGAAAGGCCCATTCGCAGCATTGTTAAAGCAATGAGCTGGAGAATTGTGGGGACAGTAGATACCATGGTCATTTCTTGGTATGTTACCGGAGAACTGGTAATGGCTTTATCAATTGGATCCATAGAGGTGATTACCAAAATGGTGCTTTATTATGGCCACGAACGGATTTGGAATTTAATAAAATGGAGAAAACAATGAAAAATTTAGATTTTGGGCACTTAAATATGGAGCTGAAACATCAATCGCCCGACGAAATTATCAATTGGGCATTGTCGCTGGCTTCGGCCCCGGTGGTAACCACAAATTTCAGGCCTTATGAAGTGGCTATTTTATATGCCTGCACCAAAGTTAAAATTGATTTAAAGGTTATTTGGTGCGATACGGGCTACAACACTCCGCAAACCTATGCACATGCCAATGATTTAATTGAAAAATTGAATTTAAATGTGCATTTGTATGTGCCAAAACAAACTGCGGAGCACAGAAACGTGACCATGGGAATTCCTCAAATTGAAGATCCGATGCATAAAATATTTACTGACCAAGTGAAAATGGAACCCTTTAACCGGGCGATGGCAGAACACAAACCCGATGTTTGGTTTACCAACTTGCGCAAAGGACAAACGGCCTTCAGGGACAATATTGGCATTGTTTCCTTAAGCAAAGACGGTGTTTTGAAGGTGAGCCCTTTTTACCATTGGTCCGATGAACAGCTAGACAACTATTTAAGATTGTACCAATTGCCAAACGAATTCACCTATTTCGATCCGACAAAAGTGTTGGAAAACAGAGAATGCGGTTTGCATTCATAAAACAGTAATAAATGACAGAGAAATTATTAATAAACGCACTGGAAAACGAAGCAATTTATATTTTTAGGGAAGTTGCCGCACAATTTGAAAAACCGGTATTGTTATTTTCCGGAGGAAAAGATTCCATAACCCTAGTTCGATTGGCCCAAAAAGCTTTCTATCCAGCAAAAATTCCCTTTCCGCTGATGCATATCGACACCGGACATAATTTTCCCGAAACCATTGCCTTTCGTGACAAACTGGTAAAAGAATTGGGATTGGAATTGATTGTAAGAAATGTGCAGGACAGTATCGATCAAGGAAAAGTAAAAGAAGAATCGGGCAGGTATTCAAGCAGAAATGTGTTGCAAACAACTACATTGTTAGATGCCATTGAAGAATTTAAGTTTGATGCCTGCATTGGCGGCGCACGAAGAGACGAAGAAAAAGCGAGAGCGAAAGAACGTATTTTTTCTGTGCGTGACGATTTTGGACAGTGGGATGAAAAAAACCAACGTCCCGAATTGTTCGATATGCTGAACGGACAAATTCAACTCGGACAAAATGTGCGTGTATTTCCTATTTCAAACTGGACAGAATTGGACGTTTGGACCTACATCGAAAATGAAAATTTGGAGATTCCATCTATTTATTTTGCACATAAACGGGAAACTTTTTTAAGAGACGGACTAATTTGGTCGGCCTCTGAATATGTTTACAAAGATGAAGAAGAAGAGGTGAAAGAACGGATGGTTCGTTTTAGGACTGTGGGCGATATGAGTTGTACGGCCGCAGTGGATTCTTATGCAGCAACAATTCGTGAAGTGGTAGCCGAAATTAGAGATTCAAGCATTTCTGAACGTGGCGCCAGAATTGACGACAAACGTTCTGAAGCCGCCATGGAAAAACGAAAACAGCAAGGGTATTTTTAGCCCCCTAGCCCCCGAAGGGAGGACAAAGCGTTAAGAAAATGTTCAGAGAACATTTTTAGCGAATGTGCCAGCTGGCGCAAGGGCATTAAAAAGTTAAATTATAATAATTAATAAAAAATATTCCTCCCCTTTGGGGAGGTTAGGTGGGGCTTATGGAAGTTTTAAAAATAGCAACGGCAGGAAGTGTGGACGATGGTAAAAGTACGTTGATTGGACGTTTATTGTACGACACAAAATCGTTAACCGACGATAAATTGGAGGCCATTGAAAAAAGCAGCAAGAAAAAAGGATACGATTATTTGGATTTTTCTTTGGCGACAGACGGCCTGGTGGCTGAACGTGAACAAGGAATTACCATAGATGTGGCCCATATTTATTTTTCAACAGCAACAAGAAGTTACATCATTGCTGATACGCCCGGCCATGTGGAATATACCAGAAATATGGTTACCGGCGCTTCAACATCACAAGTGGCCATTATTTTGATTGATGCGCGTCACGGCGTGATTGAACAAACTTATCGTCATTTTTTTATCAATAATTTATTGCGGATTAAAAGTGTGATTGTGGCCGTGAACAAGATGGATTTGGTGAACTTTTCAGAAGAAAGATACAATGAAATCAAGGCTGATTTTGAAAAATTGGTTGAAAAAAGCGACTACGAAGATCAAAACATTACTTACATTCCGGTGAGTGCCCTAAAAGGTGATAATGTAGTGGAAAAATCGGATGCGATGCCTTGGTTTAGCGGACAAACATTACTGGAATATTTGGAGAAACTGGACACCGTAAATATTTATAACAGAGGAAAAATGCGTTTTCCTGTGCAGTATGTGATTCGTCCTAAAACAGAAGAATTCCACGATTTCAGAGGTTATGCCGGAAAAGTTTATGGCGGCGACATCAATGTGGGAGATGAAGTTGTGGTGCTTCCGTCCGAAACAAAAACCAAAGTGAAAGAAATTTATTTCAACGATAAAAAATACCAAAGCGCCGCAAGAAGATCCTCCATTTCCGTAACCTTGGAAAACAATGTGAATGTGAGCAGGGGTGATATGATTGTAAAAGCAAACGAATTGCCCCGAATTGAAAAAGCATTTACGGCAAAGGTATGTTGGATGTGTTCTAAATCCTTATCGGTTGGATCAAAGTATGTGTTGCAGCACGGCGTCAATAAAGTATTGGCAAAAGTTAGTGAGATTCATCATAAAATTGAAACTGATTTTTCGGGTGTGGACACCCAAATTTCAAGTTTACAAATAAATGACATCGCGTCTGTTTCATTTCAATTGAACAAACCTATTTTTTTAGATGCATTCAAAGAACACAGAACCAACGGAGCCTTTATTTTAATAGATCCGCAAACAAACAACACATCTGGGGTTGGGTTTATTGAGTAGGACAGCGCGTAAAAAAAATGTTCAGTGAACAATTTTAGCGATAGGGCCAGGTGGCGCATTGGGCTTTAAAAAAGTTAAAAGTTCATATCAAAATTCCCCTCTTGAGACCTGTGCTGAGCGGAGTCGAAGCAGGGTTAGGGGTGTGTAAAAAACATGAAAAGGAGCAGAAATTAATAAAAACCGTTCAACACTATTTTTAGTTGAAAGTTTAATTTAGAAAAGCTTTTTCAGACAGCTAAAACAAACTCCCTTTCCTTTGGAAAGGGCTGGGGATAGGAAAAAAATCAAAAACATATAAAATCTTAAATTCATTAAACCTATGAAATAGGGAGCTTTTTCTACTAACTAAAATCACAAAATACCATGCAAAGTTTCAGAACCGAAATCGAGAATCCGATTGTCGAGAAGGACATTATTGACCTTGAGAAAAAAATCAGTCTTTATTACGAAGGAAAAATAGACGAGGCACGCTTCAGAAGTCTGCGTTTGGCCCGTGGCGTTTACGGACAACGCCAGTTTGGCGTGCAGATGATCCGCATTAAACTGCCTTACGGCAAAATTTCAGGGGAACAACTGCGCAGAATTTCCGCTGTTTCCGACGAATATTCTCGGGGCAGGCTGCACATTACCACGCGTCAGGACATCCAAATTCACCACGTGAGTTTAGACAGAACGCCTGAACTTTGGGCCGAATTGGAAAAAGACGACATTACCCTGCGGGAAGCCTGCGGAAATACGGTTCGAAATGTGACCGCTTCGGAAACTGCAGGGATTGACAGCAACGAACCTTTTGATGTTTCTCCTTATGCACAAGCCGTTTTTGAGTTCTTTTTAAGGAATCCCATTTGTCAGGAATTGGGCCGAAAATTCAAAATTTCTTTTTCAGCAACCGATGAAGATACGGCACTGAGTTTTATGCACGATTTGGGTTTTATTGCCAAAATTCAAAACGGCGAAATTGGATTTAAAGTGATGCTTGGCGGCGGTTTGGGCTCGCAAGCCCGTTTGGCCGATACCTTGTATGAGTTTTTGCCTTCCGAAAAAATAATTCCGGTGACCGAAGCCGTTTTGAGGGTTTTTGACCGTCATGGCGAACGCGCAAAAAGAGCAAGGGCGCGCTTGAAGTTTTTGGTGAAAGAAATCGGTTTGGATGCCTTTGTGAAATTGGTTTCAGAAGAACAAAAAGCATTGTCCAATGCAACGGTAAAAATCGATATTTCCAACGATGAAACGGAAATTTCAGTGCCGCAATTGTCGGTGCCTTCCGTAAAAATTGAAGATGAAATAAACTACAATTTATGGAAATTAACCAATGTGATTCCTCAGAAACAAAAAGGATTATTCGCCATAGGAATTAAAGTCCATCTGGGCGATTTTTATACCGATAAAGCACGTTTACTGGCCGATTTGGTTCAAAAATATGCAGCCAATGAATTGCGCCTTACTTTGCGCCAAAATATCTTGATTCCTTTTGTAAAAGCTGAATTACTGCCTTTCTTTTATACCGAACTTCACAAACTGGGTTACGCGGAAGTGGGCTATAACGGGATTTTCGATATCACTTCTTGTCCGGGTACCGACACCTGTAACCTGGGAATTGCGAGCAGCACGGGAATCACCCGAGAATTGGAAAAAGTATTGAAAAATGAGTTTCCGCAGTTGGCCGCCAACAAGGAAATCACTATAAAAATTAGCGGTTGTATGAATTCATGTGGGCAACATACAATGGCGCATATTGGTTTTCAAGGAATGACCATCAAATCAGGGAAGCTTGTTGCTCCAGCATTACAAGTGCTTTTGGGCGGTGGCGTTTTAGGAAATGGTGCGGGAAGAATAGCCAATAAGGTGATTAAAATTCCGAGCAAAAGAGGACCAAATGCTTTGAGAGCTATTTTAAATGATGTGGAATTGAACCGTAAAGCAGGAGAGCCTTTTTTGGATTATTATGACCGACAAGGAAAAAACTATTTTTACAATTTGCTGAAACCGCTAACCGATAGCTCTAATTTACAGGAAAGCGATTTTACGGATTGGGGAAGTGAAGAACCATTTGAAATGGCCGTTGGCGTTGGCGAATGTGCAGGAGTTGTTATCGATTTGGTGGCCACTTTGTTGCTGGACAGCGATGAGAAAATTGAAAATGCAACGGAAGCCTTGAAATTAAACCAGTTTGCCGACAGTATTTATTATGCTTACACCAGTTTGGTGAATACCGCCAAAGCCTTGCTGCTGACCAAAGACAAAACAACCAATACGCAAGCCGGAATTATTTCTGAATTTGAAACCCTTTTTGCCGGTGAAATTGTTTTGGAAAGTCCGTTTTCTGAGTTTGTTTATCAAATTCAACAAAAGGAACCAACCAAAGAATTTGCCCAGAAATACCTGAAGGATGCGCAACTTTTTTACGAAAAAGCAACGGAACTTCGGACTAAAATTTTAAGTGATGATAGTGAATAAGAATCCGAAAGTCATCCTGGTGGGCGCCGGTCCGGGAGATCCCGAATTGATTACCGTGAAAGGCGTTCAGGCACTGATGAACGCAAATGTGGTGCTGTACGATGCGCTGGTTTGCAGGGAATTGCTGAAATATGCGCCCCTCGCAAAAAAGATATTTGTGGGAAAACGAAAAGGATTCCACAGCCATTCGCAGGACGAAATTAATGCATTGATGGTGAAATACGCCTTTCAATACGGGAACGCCGTGCGCTTAAAAGGCGGCGATCCGTTTGTTTTTGGCCGCGGTGCGGAAGAAATTGATTATATCAAATCTTTTGGCATTGAAACGGAAGTTATTCCGGGAATTTCTTCAGCGATGGCAGTACCTGCGAGTCAGGGCATCGCACTCACAAAAAGAGGAATTTCAGAAAGTTTTTGGGTGATTACGGGCACCACATCCGACAGAAAATTATCAAATGATGTGTTTTTGGCGGCGCAGTCATCCGCAACCATCGTTATTTTAATGGGCATGAGCAAACTCAGCGAGATTGTGGCGATCTTCAAAAAATTCGAAAAAGGCGATGTGCCAACGGCAATCATCCAAAACGGCACCACAAAAAACGAAAAAATTGGCGTGGCAACCATCGATTCAATTTTGGAAGTGGTTGAAACCCAACAATTGGCTTCTCCGGCAATTATTGTCATCGGGGAAGTGGTGAAACACAGCGCAAAATTACGGGCATTTTATGAAGATATTGTGCTGAAACATCAATCAGCATAAAATATAATACTTTATTTAGAATCAATATAAATAAAAACACGAATTTTGCATTTTTAAAAGATGTATTGGATTATACGAAGGTTTTAATTTTAACATAACACAATAACTACTACTAAATACTACTACTAAAAAAATGATTAAAACTGATATATTAATTATCGGAGCGGGACCTGTTGGATTATTTACCGTGTTTGAGGCAGGATTGCTGAAACTTCGATGTCACTTAATTGATGCATTGCCTTATGCGGGCGGACAGTGTGCAGAGATTTATCCCAAAAAGCCGATTTATGACATTCCTGCCTACCCCGAAATTTTGGCGGGTGATCTGATTCAAAATTTGGCGCAGCAAATTGCGCCTTTTGAGCCAACCTACACGTTGGGGGAAAGAGCAGAAACCATAGAAAAACTTCCCGATGGCAATTTTATGGTGACCACCAATAAAGGAACGGAACACAGCGCAGCGGCTGTTATTATTGCCGGCGGATTGGGTTCATTTGAACCAAGAAAACCGCCCATTGCCAGCATCGCGGATTATGAAGACCGCGGTGTGAACTATATGATTAAAGATCCTGAAATTTTCAGAAATAAAAGGGTCGTAATTTCCGGTGGCGGAGATTCTGCATTGGATTGGACCATCTTTTTGGCCAACGTGGCGCGTGAAGTAATTCTTGTGCATCGAAAAAATGAATTTAGAGGCGCATTGGATTCCGTGGAAAAAGTTTCGGAACTCGCCAAAAAAGGAAAAATAAAACTGATTACGGAAGCGGAAGTTACAGAAATTCGCGGCAACGGAAAGGTGGAATCGGTGATTGTAAACCAGTCTAAAGAAGGAAATATTGAAATTCCCTGTGATAATTTTATTCCATTGTTTGGCTTGTTGCCCAAATTGGGACCCATTGCAAACTGGGGATTGGAGATTGAAAAAAATGCCATAAAAGTGAACAATGCGCTGGATTACAGCACCAATATTCCGGGTATTTTTGCAGTGGGCGATGTTAACACCTATCCTGGAAAGCTGAAATTGATCTTGTGCGGATTTCATGAAGCCACAATCGCGGTGCAATTTGCCTACAATATTGTAAATCCGGGTAAAAAATATTTAATGAAATACACCACTGTAAACGGAATTACGGGTTTTAACGGAGAAACCAAAAAGTCGGAAAAAGCAGTCGTAAAAAGCATATAATATGTCAGATATAAAAGTAAAAATCAAAGACAGGTTTGGCGTAAGTCATTTGTTGGATGCCCCAACCGATATGGCCATGAATATTATGGAACTGTGCAAAGCGTATGAATTGCCTGTTGAAGGCACTTGCGGCGGTATGGCCATGTGTGCTTCGTGCCAGTGTTATGTGCATTCCAACCATGAATTGTCGGCAATTGGAGAGGCGGAAGAGGAAATGCTGGATCAGGCATTTTTTGTGAAAGAAAACAGCCGTTTGGGATGTCAGTTGTACCTTTCCATAGAAATGGACGGATTGGAATTGGAATTGGCACCGGAAAGTTAATATAAATCTACTGACTTGGAACAAAACGAATTATACCCAATTTTTTTAAAAGTGGCAGCGCTTGAAGTGTTGATTGTTGGTGGCGGTAATGTTGGTTTGGAAAAACTGACTTTTCTGCTAAAATCCAGTCCAAGCGCCAAAGTCACTATTGTCTCCGTCAATTTTTTGCCCGAATTGATCGCGTTGGCCCAAAAACACAACGCAAAAATAATTGAAGCGGCATACCATAATTCTTTTCTGGAGGGAAAGCATATCGTCATCGCGACAACCGATGTGATTGAAGTCAATATTCAGGTGTATGAAGATTGTAAGCAACGGAATATCCTGGTCAATGTGGCCGACAATCCGCCTTATTGCGATTTTTATATGGGCGGCATCGTTACCAAAGGCAACATCAAAATTGCCATTTCAACCAACGGGAAGTCGCCCACCCTGGTAAAACGCCTGCGCCAGTTTCTGGAAGAAATCATTCCAAACAACATTAACGAGCTCGCAGAAAACATCAACAGCTACCGAAAATCCACCGGCGGCACCTTTTCAGAAAAAGTGACCGCCTTAAACGAATTGACAAAATCCTTGTTAATTAAATAATAAATTACCCGTTTCGTTTGTAATTCAGCGCCTTATTGCGTTAATTTGCAGCCAAGTTCATAAACACAGTGATCACAGTTATTAAGAAAGGCAGAGGGATTAGACCCGTTGAAGCCTTAGCAACCCTTTATTCATAAAGAAGGTGCTACATTCTACCAAAATATTTTGGATAGATAACGAAGAGACTTTTCCAGAATTCTTCATGCATTTTTTAATAATTTTTTGGGCGTTACCTTCGGGTCGGGCTTTTCGCTATATCTGTCATTGCGAGGAACGAAGCAATCTTTTGATGATATTGCTTAATAAGTTCGCAATGCCAGGATATCGCTTCAATCCCTAACGCGTTTTGAATTCAACATTCAACATTTAAAATAAAATTTAAAATAACAACCATCAACAATGTATAACATAAAAGAAGAAATGCAAAAACGAATATTGGTGCTTGATGGTGCTATGGGAACCATGATTCAGCAATACCGTTTTTCGGAAGAAGATTACAGGGGTGAACAGTTTAAAGATTTTCATGTGTCCGTAAAAGGAAATAACGATATGCTTTCCATCACCCAGCCACAGGCCATTAAGGAAATCCACCGAAAATATCTGGAAGCTGGCGCCGATATTATTGAAACCAATACCTTTTCGAGCACCACAATCGCCATGGCCGATTATGAAATGGAGAATTATGTGTACGATATCAACTACCAGTCGGCAAAAATAGCCAAGGAAGTTGCCAATGAATTTACTGCTAAAAACCCAAACAAGCCGAGATTTGTGGCAGGTTCTATCGGACCCACAAATAAAACCGCCAGCATGTCGCCCAAAGTAAACGATCCCGGATTTAGGGCCGTCACTTTTAACGATTTAAAGTTGGCCTACAAACAACAAACCGAAGCGTTGCTCGATGGCGGCGTGGATGTCTTATTGGTGGAAACCGTGTTTGACACGCTCAATGCAAAAGCGGCGCTGTTTGCCATTGAAGAAGTGAAAGAAGAACGAAATATCGATGTGCCCATTATGTTAAGCGGCACCATCACCGACGCCAGCGGAAGAACCTTGTCCGGACAAACAGCCGAAGCTTTTTTAATTTCGGTGTCGCACATTCCTTTATTGTCTATCGGCTTTAATTGCGCGTTGGGCGCC
This sequence comes from Flavobacteria bacterium RIFCSPLOWO2_12_FULL_35_11, assembly GCA_001800975.1. Classification (GTDB taxonomy): domain Bacteria; phylum Bacteroidota; class Bacteroidia; order Flavobacteriales; family Flavobacteriaceae; genus Lutibacter. The sequence goes on from MGWK01000053.1 coordinate 92,915, forward strand.
AATCAGTTAACGCCGCATTTGGAAGTGTTGGCAAGAAAATCGGACCTGCCGGTTTCCGCGCATCCAAACGCCGGACTGCCGAATGCTTTCGGGGAATATGATGAAACGCCAGCGCAAATGGCAGACCAAATTAAAACCTATCTGGACAAACATTTGGTGCGGATCATTGGCGGTTGCTGCGGCACAACGCCGGCACATATCAAGGCCATTGCCGATTTGGTCAGTAATTATTCGTAGGGACTGGTCACGATTTGTCCGTACTATAAAAAATGAAGAATTTAATGCAAGAAGATAAGTTACATATAGAAAATAAATCGGGTGTTAGGTATTTGAAACTTTCCGGGCTTGAACCCCTGATTATAACGCCTGAAAGCAACTTCATCAATGTTGGCGAGCGTACAAATGTGGCGGGTTCCCGCAAGTTTTTGCGCCTGATTAAGGACGAGAAATTTGACGAGGCGCTTGCCATTGCAAGGCATCAGGTGGAAGGAGGCGCGCAAATTATTGATGTAAACATGGACGACGGCTTGATCGACGGAAAAGAAGCCATGGTTCAGTTTCTGAATTTAATTGCTTCCGAACCCGATATTTCTCGTGTTCCGGTGATGATCGACAGTTCAAAATGGGAAATTATTGAAGCCGGTTTGCAGGTGGTGCAGGGAAAATGCGTGGTCAATTCCATCAGCCTAAAAGAAGGGGAAGCCACCTTCATAAAACAGGCAAAACTAATCAAGCGTTACGGCGCGGCAGTTATTGTAATGGCATTTGATGAGGTGGGCCAGGCCGATAATTTCGAACGAAGAATCGAAATCGCCAAACGTTCCTATGATATTTTAGTGAATGAGGTAAAGTTTCCTTCAGAAGACATTATTTTCGATTTAAATATTTTTCCGGTGGCTACGGGGATGGATGAGCACAAAAGAAATGCGCTCGATTTTATTGAGGCTACACGCTGGGTTCGTGAAAATTTGCCCAATGTGAGCATAAGCGGCGGCGTAAGCAATGTTTCGTTTTCTTTCAGGGGAAATGATTCGGTGCGCGAAGCTATGCATTCCGTATTTTTATACCACGCCATTAAAGCCGGAATGAATATGGGTATCGTAAATCCGACCATGTTGGAGGTATACGATGAAATTCCAAAAGAGTTGTTGGAACGTGTTGAAGATGTTATTCTAAACAGAAGAGATGATGCCACAGAACGTTTGCTGACTTTTGCCGAAAGTGTCATCAGTTCTGTAAAAGAGCATAAAGTGGACTTGTCCTGGCGTGAAAAACCCTTGCAGGAAAGAATAACGCACGCTTTGGTGAAAGGCGTTGATGAATTTATTTTGGAAGATGTTGAAGAAGCAAGAAAACAGGCCACAAAACCCATAGAAGTGATTGAACAGCACTTGATGACAGGGATGAATGTGGTGGGCGATTTGTTTGGATCGGGAAAAATGTTTTTGCCTCAAGTGGTGAAATCCGCCCGTGTAATGAAACGCGCCGTTGCTTATTTACAGCCGTTTATTGAAGCAGCTAAAAGCCCCCTAACCCCCAAAGGGGGAATTAAGACTACGCAACATTGGGAAACTGCCGATCCTTTGAATTATCGATTATTAAAAGAGTTTGCCCTTAAAATGCGTAATAAACCAACTGATGCGGAAAGGCTTTTATGGAACGTTTTAAGCGGAAAAAAACTCGATGGACACAAAATTAGAAGGCAACATATTATTGGGAATTATATTGCGGATTTTATTTGTTTAAAATCGAATTTAATTATTGAAATTGATGGATTGATACACCAATTGCCTGAAAATAAAATAAGTGATGAAGAACGTACACAGTGGTTGGAAAAAGAAGGGTTTCGGGTGATACGTTTTACAAATAATGAAGTTTTGTCCAATTTGGATGAGGTTTTGGATAAAATAATAAAAGCGTTGGCGATTCCCCCTTTGGGGGTTAGGGGGCCGGGTGCTGGCAAAATTTTATTGGCTACTGTTAAAGGTGATGTGCACGATATTGGAAAAAATATTGTGGGTGTGGTGTTGAATTGCAACAATTATGAAATTATCGATTTGGGTGTAATGGTTTCAGCTGAAAAAATAATTGAAACCGCCAAAAAGGAAAATGTGGACGTGATTGGATTGAGCGGACTTATAACGCCATCATTGGATGAAATGGCTTATGTTGCCGAAGAAATGGAACGCCAAAATTTTAAAGTACCTTTGTTGATTGGCGGCGCCACCACCTCAAAAGCGCATACGGCTGTTAAAATTGACACGCAATATTCCAATGCGGTCATTTACGTAAATGACGCTTCAAGGGCGGTTACGGTGGTCGGAAATTTAATTAACGACAACAATACGGCGGTTGATTATGTAAAAAGTATCAAGGACGATTATGTGATTGTGAGGGAAGGATTTTATAACCGTTCCGACAGAAAAGAATATTTATCATTGGCCGATGCCCGGGAAAATAAGTTTAAAATCGACTGGAATACTGCAAATATCGCCGTTCCAAATTTTACAGGAATTAAAGTGATCGCCGATTTGGATCTCAATAAATTGGTTGAATATATCGATTGGGGCCCGTTTTTTAGGACATGGGAATTACACGGAAAATATCCGGATATTTTAACGGATAAAGTGGTTGGTGAATCGGCGACCCATTTATTTCAGGATGCAAAAAAACTGCTTCAAAAAGTTTTGGATGAAAAGTTGCTGACGGCAAAAGCGGTCTTCGGAATTTTCCCGGCAAATTCGGTAAATGAGGATGATATTGAAGTATACGCCAATGAAAGTAAAACTGAAATAAAAGCCAAGTTTTTAACTTTGCGCCAACAATTGAAAAAGAAAGAAGGAACGCCAAGTATGGCGCTGGCCGATTTTATCGCACCGAAAGAAACCGATAAAACCGATTATATGGGCGCATTTTGTGTTTCCACCGGATTTGGAACCGCAGAACTGGCAGGGGAGTTTGAAAAAGACCACGACGATTACAATTCGATAATGATCAAGGCCTTGGCCGACAGGCTGGCAGAAGCTTTTGCAGAATATTTGCATAAAAAAGTGAGGACAGATTATTGGGGTTATGTGGCCGCTGAGATTTTGACCAATGAAGAATTGATTAAAGAAAGCTATAAAGGCATTCGTCCGGCACCGGGTTATCCCGCCTGTCCGGACCATACCGAGAAATTAACCATTTGGGAACTGTTAAAAGTAAAAGAAAATATTGGGGTAGAACTCACCGAAAGTTTGGCAATGTGGCCGGCGGCATCGGTTTCGGGCTATTATTTTGGGAATGAAAACGCCAAATATTTTGGGGTTGGAAAAATAACCGAAGAACAGGTCAAAGATTTTGCACTTAGAAAAAATATGGATTTTGAAACCGCTAAAAAATGGCTGCGGCCTAATTTAGCTGATTAGGCCCCCTAACCCCCAAAGGGGGAATTAATGTTGGATTGGAAAAGGTTAAATTAATAAAATAAGTTTTAAACATTATTTGAAAACAAATTAAAGAAACACCGTCATATGATTTTTTTCGTTGTAAAATATTGAAATTTTTAGCGTTGGCCGAAGGAGCAACCCAAAGAGCCTCGTGGCTGGTGAAGCGTCTGGAAAGGCGGTCTGGGTGATGTGGACAAAAAAATTCAATTCATTTTACAGAAAAAGATCAGTAGACTAGATTTTTTGTTTCTTTTTCATCAATGGAAAAAGAAAAGAGATAATAATTGAATTTAAAATTTGCGTTAGCGATTGAAGTGGAAATCCCGGCATTGCGAGTTTGTGAAGCAATATGTTCAAAAGATTGCCATACCAAAATAAATTCGGCACAGGCTGGCTTTTTCCAAAAGCCTCGCAATAACGGATTGCAACGTAAAGCGCGACCTGAAAGGAAACGCCAAAATATTAAATATTAAAAAGTTGGAAATTAATATCAAAAACAACTAACATACTAGGTAAAAAAATGAAAGTAACAGATCACATAAAACAGGCAAAAGGGAAAACATTGTTTTCGTTTGAGATTGTGCCGCCGCAAAAAGGGCAAAACATACAGGAATTGTACGACAATATCAATCCGCTAATGGAATTTAAGCCGCCTTTTATTGATGTGACCACATCTCGGGAAGAACACGTGTATATTCCAAAGGAAAAGGGGCTTCTGGAACAAAAAATTACCCGTATGCGGCCGGGAACGGTGGGGATTTGTGCTTCATTAAAATACAAATACAATGTGGATGCGATTCCGCATGTGCTGTGTGGCGGTTTTACTAAAGAAGAAACGGAATATTTGTTGGTGGATTGTCATTATTTGGGCTTGGACAATGTGATGGCTTTGCGCGGGGATGCGATGAAACATGAAAAATATTTTGAACAAACTGTGGGAGGACATAAGTATGCGCGTGAATTGGTGACGCAAATCAGCGATTTAAACAAAGGGAAATATTTGCATGAAATTATGGAAACCTTGTATAAACCTGATTTTTGTATTGGGGTTGCAGGGTATCCGGAAAAACATATGGAATCGCCGAGTTTGGATGCCGATTTAAGAAGACTGAAAGAAAAAATTGATGCCGGCGCCGATTATGTGGTGACCCAAATGTTTTTCGACAATAATAAATTTTTTGAATTTGTGCAGAAAGCCCGGGCTATGGGCATCACGGTTCCCATAATTCCGGGGATAAAACCCATTGCCATAAAACGCCATTTACAGGTGCTGCCGCAAGTGTTTAAATTGGATTTGCCCGAAGCGCTGATTTCGGAAATTGAAAAGTGCACAAATAATGAACAGGTGAGACAAGTGGGCATTGAATGGTCCATTGCGCAATCTAAAGAGCTGGTGGCCAATGGAGTTCCGGTTGTTCATTTTTATTCCATGGGAAAATCCGACAATATTAAAGCCATTGCGAAAGAAGTGTTTTAAATGGTGGATTTGTGGATTTGTTGAAGCGTTTAATCGTGCAATTGTTTATCTAAAATTCAAAATTCAAAATCCATCATTAATACATTGCCGTATTATCTAATTTATTAATCGCGTCATAAATAAAAGTAATATTGGTTAAGCGGTTATGGTGAAATATTTGTTTACTTTTGTACCATAACAGAGAAATTAACAATTTAAAAAATAGAATATGGCAATTGAAGTAACAGATGCAACTTTTGACGAAGTGGTATTAAAATCGGATAAACCAGTGATGGTTGATTTTTGGGCAGCTTGGTGCGGACCTTGTAGAATGGTGGCGCCAATTATGGATCAATTAACTACAGAATATGCCGGGAAAGCGGTTATTGCGAAAGTGGATGTGGATGCAAATCAGAAATTTGCCGCTGAATACGGCGTAAGAAATATCCCAACCGTTTTGGTATTTAAAAATGGCGAAGTTGTTGAAAAACAAGTGGGTGTTGCGCCAAAAGCAACCTACGCACAAAAAATTGAGGCGCATTTATAAGCGTTAATTTTAAGAAATAAATAGAAAATGCCCGACAATTTATCGGGTATTTTCTATTTATATACTATATTTACAAGAATCAAATTTAGTATGATGGCCGGTATTTCATTAGAAAATATTTCTGAATTACACCACCTTGAACTGTTGGCAAAACAGGTGGTGGAGGGATTTATTACCGGTATGCACAAGAGTCCGTTTCACGGTTTCTCCGTTGAATTTGCGGAACATATCAATTACAACCAAGGCGAAAGCACCCGTCATATCGACTGGAAATTATACGCAAAAACCAAAAAGTTATTTGTAAAACGCTACGAGGAAGAAACTAATTTGCGTTGTCATTTAATTATAGACAATTCGGCTTCCATGCACTTTCCGGAGGTTAAAAATCCGTCCATGGACAATCTAACAAAAATTGCGTTTTCGGCCATTGCCTCAGTGGCTTTAATGGAATTGTTAAAACGTCAGAGAGATGCTGTTGGACTCAGTATTTACAGCGACACCAATGAATATTATGCGCCGGCAAAAGGAAGTGAGCGGCACCGGAGAATGGTGATGGTTCATTTGGAAGATTTGTTGAGGCAACCTTCCAAAAAAACCACCGAAACCTATAAATTTTTACACGAAATAGCTGAAAAAATAAGCAGAAGGTCACTTGTTTTTTTGTTTACGGATATGTTTCAGACCGACAGAAGCGAAAAAGAGTTGTTCGAGTCACTAAGACATTTAAAACACCACAGACACGAAGTTATTTTGTTCCATACCTACGACGGAAAACTGGAACTGGATTTCGATTTTGGGGATTCGCCCAAAAAATTTGTTGATGTGGAGACAGGGGAACAGCTGAATTTATACGCCTCATCAGTGAAAAAAAACTATAAAATGGCGATGGAAACCTATTTTAATGATTTGAGGCTTAAGTGTATGCAGTACAAAATAGATTATGTGCCCGTTGATATCAATAAAGGGTTTAATCAGATCCTTATTTCTTATTTAACAAGCAGAAAAAGATTTTTATAATATTTATTGGAAAAACCTTTGCCAATACAAAAAACGCTGTTATATTTGCATCCGCTAAGAGCAACGGTTTGGTAGTTCAGCTGGTTAGAATACCTGCCTGTCACGCAGGGGGTCGCGGGTTCGAGTCCCGTCCAGACCGCTTTTAATTTTTCAAAGCCTTATAAACACTATGTTTGTAAGGCTTTTTTCTTTTTAGGGGACGAATAAGGGGACGAATAATATAGTTTATTTAAAGTTTTCCCAATTTTAATTGATTCTATATTTAAATTTTAAATAATTCATTACATTAGATGTCTTAAAAATGCCTAAAATAATTTAATTATAATAATATTTTAAATACACTTTTAGTAAAATGATTGACATAAAGTTAAAATATCAATTTTCAATATTTTTGAATGCATCTGATTTGAATGCAACTCCTAAAAATATTAGTGAACTAATGAATGAATTTATGGATAAGGGATTTATTCCAAATACGTTTCAAGAAATTTCATCATTAAATCCAACTCCTCAAAATAGATTTAAATTGCAATCTCCCAGTGGAGAATGGAGTGTAATGTTAGGGTCTTCTCGCATTGATATAGAGCAAAACCCAACAAACCTTAAAGGGTCAAATTTGATAAGTAGTAAACAATTTAGCACAGAGGCTAAAGATATAATTATTAGAATATTAACGAAGTTTCCTAGAAAAGGAAATCGATTGTCAATTGTAAGTCGCTGTTTGTTTAATGAAATGAGTAATGACCAATTAAATAAGGTTTATGGCAGGTTATCCAATTCACCTCCGTTATATGTAAATAATACACCATTTGAATGGAATTGGAGGGCTGTTGCCAAAATTAATAAAAATATTATGGCTAATAATGAGGAGTTTAATTTTGTAACAACTATTAACAGAATTAATGGAGAAATTAGAAATGGTAATGAGGTTTCTGTTGTTGATAGGATAGAATTAGGACTTGATTTGAATTCGATTGCACAAAATTATGATAATCGTTTTGGAGTTGAAGAAATAGATTTTTTTATGGATAATGCTTATTTATGGCATAATGAATTGCAAGAAGAAATTATAAACTTTATAAAAAAATAATGAATTTTAAAGAATTAATTGCTGAGACTGGTTCAATTACCTTGTCAAGAAAAGAACTTGACTTAATATTTAGAGAAGAAAATTATTCAAAGAGTTTTATTAAATTAGATGATAATTCTGAAATAATCATTGATAGTTCTGGCTCTTTTGAAAACAATTATAACGAAATAAGATTATTGAATCTTGAGAGGTTGTTTACAGAAAAATTGAAGCTATATATTCTTGAAGAAACTTTTGAGTATGGTTATGAAAATAAGGCAGATACACTTGTGAAATCACAAATGAGTTTAAATAGGGTTGTAACAAAAGAATGGCTGAATAACATTTATGTCCATAATTATAATAACTCAGAATATATGAATGGGATTTTAAGACTTATATCTAGATTTGAAATAGATGAAATTAGTCCTCAAGGTCCCACGATGGCCATTGCTGCAATAGCTCATAAAAATGAAGAGATCCAAGAGAGTGGAATTCGTGCATTTGAAAGTTGGTCATCTTTTAATCATATTAATATATTAAAATCCATAAAAGTAGAAAGTGAATGGCTAAGGGAATATTTAAATTCAGTAATAAAAAATATTGAGGCGGAATATGCTGTTGTTAGTTAGGAAAATAAACCGAAATAAATGGCCAGATAAAAATAGTAATCAAGATGTTTTTGATGTTGAATTAGACGCTATAACAAATTGTTTGAAATCTTCAAAGAATACGTTATCTGTTTGGGAAATTAATACTGAAAATGATTTGGATGAGGCTGTTTTGGCTTTGGTGTCAAACTTTCAACATCTTGAAGCTATTGATGTAATAATAATAAATGGTTCGGAATTAATAAAAGACAATGTAATGTGTGTCCAGACAAAGGGAATTACACCAGTTAAAGATTTAGAAAATTCACATTATGATTTGAGTGAGCTTAATTTTTATACTGCTGGTTTAATCGCAGAACATATTGTCAAGAGAATTAAAATCGAGAAATTAAAAAGGTATACAATTTACGATTTAAAGCAAATTCTTTTAAAAGCTATTTCTAATAAAAGAGTTTTAAAAGAAGATTTGAGCGAATCCCTAGCAAATAAATTGTAATAGTATTTTATTGTTTATATGATTTACCAAGGTAATTTCATGCTTTTTTAAATTAAAATATATTTTCAATGGTTTTAATTTGCGTTAACTTATAAGCTTCTAAAATCATTGACTTAATTTCATTAGTTATGTAATCATAATCAAGTTTGTTTAATTCTTTAATGTTTAAATTCCATTTGACTTGAAATTGGATAAACTGATTATTTTCAAAGCCTAATGTTAAGATTGAAATATTATTTCTTTTTGAAATTTTAGAGGGACTGTTAGACATATTAATTTCAAAATATTCACAATTTGTTTTTATTTTTTCAGGATCAATAGTTATAAATAATCCTTTAATAATTTTCATATCAGCTATATAGTTTTCCATTTGTTTAGTTATTTATTACGTTATTATTTTTATCATCTAATCGTTTATAAAGTGGCATAGTTTGGCGATTTAGGTTAATCATTTTCACATTAACTACTGGGTTTTTAATGTCTTTATCTATATACACTTTTGAAATAGCATTTAGTTTTTCAAACTGATCTGTAAAATCTTCTTTGGTATAAAAGTCTGTATATAATTGAGATACTTTTTTTGAACAATTCCAGACCTGGCATTTAAATTTGTCATTATTTTTAGTAACATACTTTGTAACATAGGAACTTAATCCTTTGGCGTTATTTGTAGTTAATTGTTTTACATCAAATGCAGATGAGGGCCTAAAATCTTTTTCTCTTGGTTTAATGCCGTTTTTAATTTGTAAGTCCATCCAATAATTCCACCATTTATCTATTTTCCAAAATTTATTGGTTATTATATGAAAATGGGCATTTCCATTAAATATGGCGTTTTTTGTTTGTCGTTCTACAATCCATATATATTGAAAATCTTGACTTCTTTTTTTTACATTATCCAGAAACTTTCTAAAAATATCTATCGCTTTTTCGTCAGTTACTTCATTTAAAAAAGTTAGCGTAACAAAGCTTAGCCGTTTTTTATCTTTATTAGCCTGAGCAAAACACATAATCTTTTTTCTGATTTTTTGTTTTGTTCGTTTAGACATACACCGAAGTTTTTTTACTTTGTCTTTTGTCGGAATTGGGTTTGTATCGCTTTTAGGTTTCGCAATTTGTTTTTTACGTTGCAGCGCTGAGCCTGTAAATTCATTTTTTGGAATAACTGTATATGGATGAGTTTCTGAAAAAGCAACACTAATACCGTATGTGTTTTTGATGATCATAATCTGAATCGTTGTATATTAATTAAAACCATTAAAGGTTATTATTAAAGGTATTTTTAAAGGTTAAGTTTGGTTATTGATTGAGGAATGTTGGAATGAAATCATTTTTCTTAAAACGTTTCAAGAATTTACGTGTTCGTCTTTCGTAAACATTCATATATTCCCAAGTCGGATGCTCTTTATTTAAGAACAATGTAAAACCATTTAGCTTATCTACATAAGTCCATTTCTTTGGTTTAGATTCATTTTCTAGGTATACGATAACGGAGTAATCATTTTTAGGTTTTAGCATAATAGACCCCCTCTCGTTTTAGACGTTTGAATCTGACTTAATGCCTGATGTACTTCATCTTGTTTAAAGAGAACTCTATTTCCTATTCGATGTGCTTTTACAATGCCTGTTTTAGTCCACTCGTGGAGTGTTGGCAAGGAGATACAAAGTAGTTTTGCAGTATCTTTTCTTGTGAGAAGTTTTAACTCTGTTTTCTTTGGAGTTATTAATCCTTTTAATTTGTTTTCTAGAACTTCTTCAACAACTTTTCTAAAGTCGGATAGTTCAAATTGTGCCAATGTGATTTTCTTCATTTTTACTTCATTTTATGTTTAATTATGAAGCAAATAGAGAAAATATATGACCTGTAGTAATCTTTTTGTAGTACTACAATTTTTATTTAAGCTGTTTAATTTCCTTTTTAATCTTATTTAAGATTGATTCAAAAGTCTTATTTTCAAATAGTTCTGTAAGTTTTTCAAAATTTTCAATTTTTCTTAAACTATTTTTACCGCCGTACATATTTGAAAGATTCCCTCTAATATTTTGCGAACCGACATTCAAGATTTGACCAAGAACTATTGCCATATGACTGTTTGTGTAATCTTCAAAGTTTAAGCCTAAAAAATGCAAAGCGAGTAGTTTTTGTTCTATGTTTAAGCTTGATTTATCTTGTGCTAAACTAGGTTTAAAGTCTAATTCTTTTAGCCATTTGAAATATTTTGCCAACTCGGAAGCTTGTTGAATAACTTTATCATCTAGGTTTATCATTCCTTGAGATTTAGCGTTGTTATCAATTAAGTCAAATTTGCCGTAAACATTAAATCCATTGAACGCTCTTTTAAGTAATTTTCTTCGGTTTAAATCAACTGCTAATATGAAAATCGCATCAGTTTTAGGTTCAATATGAAAATCCATTTTATGTCGCCTTGGAGGGGCAGTATAATTTAAATAGTTATCTATTTCTTTTAATTCAAGATTTATTAAATTTTCCTTTTCCGAAATTGTGTTCAGTACTAAAGTAAATTTTTCTTGCAGTTCTTCTAGGGTTATTATTTTCATTAGTTAAAAAATGGATGATTTAATAATTTATCAGCGTTTTGCTCTTGGGTTACTTTTATATATTTTAAAAATGATTTTTCCGTTTTATGCCCTGTAATTTTCATTATAGAAATGGAAGGAATATCAGCTAAATATAAATTTGTGGCAAAGCTTCTTCTAGCGGTGTGCGTAGTTATCAATTTACACTTTGCGACTGTGGTTTTTTGTACACTTCCTGATTTGGTTGTTGTCACTTCAGTAGGTGTATTAATTTCGCATAATTCGGCAATATCTTTTAAGTATTTATTCATTATTTGATTTGTAAATGGTTTAGGAATTGCGTTATCATATTTAATCAAAACTCGTTTAACAATTGGATGTATTGGTATTGATACTTTTTCTTTAGTTTTTTGTGTT
>MGWK01000053.1:104506-119416 GCA_001800975.1 Flavobacteria bacterium RIFCSPLOWO2_12_FULL_35_11
TAGATTTATTATAAATAATATTTTTTTGTTTAATTTGTGTAAAATCTGAAAATCGTAATCCAGTATAACAACCTAGCAAAAATAAATCTCTAACTTTTTCTAGGCTTGGATTGTCACTTAAATCTTTATCTTCAAATAATTTTAATTCTTCCGCTGATAAATATACAGTATCTGTTTCTTCTGAAATTGTTTTAAACTTGCTTTTTCTAAATTCTAAATTTGTATTAAAGCCTCTTTCTGTAGCTTCATTTAGGAATGTTTTTAATGTTTTTATGTATTTGCCAATAGTGTTTGTTGACATTTCTAAATCTTGGCATAAATACTTTGTGAAGCTTGAATAAAATATCAAATTAATACTATCAAAATTTATACTCTTATTTTTTAATTCAGCATAGTTTTTAAGATGAGCCAAAGTAGTATTATATACTGTTATAGTGCTACTTTGTTTTACATTCTTGCTTTCCGTTATAAAATTATCTATAAAATCAAATAATGAAATTTTACGTTGTTTTAAAACCCTGTTATCAAGTTCAAATTCTAATTCTTTTTTTAATAAATCATTATTTGGTTGAATTCCGTCATTTAACAATCTTCTAAAAGCATTGTTTATGCCATTTTCTAAAGTATCAAGTCTAGTATTGAATTCAGGATATTCAGGAAAGTTTTTAGATTCTTTTACACGTTGACTGTTATTATTCCAAAATTTTGGATTAATTTTTTCTCCTGTTGAGTACTTAAATCTTTTGTATTGATAATTGTATAAAAGATAAATAAGCGTATCACTTTTTGAGCTAGGTTCTTTTAAGATAAATTTTGCTTTTGCCATATAACAAAGATATATTAAAAATACATAGGGGACGAATCAGGGGACGAATAATTTTAATTTGCTCATATTTAGCCTAATTTAGCCTTATCAAAAAACATAGTATTTATGAGGGCTTAAGTGCTTAAATTCACTAAAATAGAGTAAAATAAAGTAAGATTTATTCTAGTCCCGTCCAGACCGCAGAAAGCCTGATAATCATATGATTATCAGGCTTTTTCATTTATAATGATTTTTTTTGTGAACATAACTGTGAACACAATGCGCTTATAGAATACTACATAACAAACCAACTACAGCAATTTAGAAAAATTTAGGAATTAAATTTAGAAGAGGAGAAGCATGAATGGAAAAAAATTAAATGGCGTAATTTTTTAGAAATTCCTGAAATACCATAGGTTTTAATTTTCTGGCTTCACAATGCGCTACATAGGTGTTGTAATTCTTTCTTGCAAAGCTTTGGATAACTTCGGGAGTGATAAGTTCCATGAATGATGTTGGTTTCATAATTAAGGAAATATTTGGTTAGTAGAGTACTTTTACAAATTGAAAAACGGATTTTTTTATTTAAAAACGAAATAAAAGTATAAAACACATTTGAATAATCCAAAATAAATTACCATTTATTTCATAATACTAACCATTTATAAGATAAAACATACCGTTTGTTTATAATTTTGTATATTATGAATTGAAATATTTATTGTTAAAAAGTGCTGCTTTACCAACTATTTGGACATCGGTAAATGAGCCTGCGACTAAAACAAATAATAAAATTTAATAGCGATCAAATAAAATGGTGGTTTTATGCCAGGCAGGATCCATTTCAGCCTGAATGATTTGGCCCAGACTGTTGAAATTACACAATAAATAGTTAATTTCGCATATCGCTTTAAATTTGTGCGTTTTAAGAAAGGCGATGAATCATAATTTGCATTAAAATGCCTATTAAATAAAACAGACTACTATGAAGGGAATTATATTGGCAGGCGGTTCCGGGACAAGATTGTACCCAATTACAAAGGGAACTTCCAAACAACTGTTGGCCATTTACGACAAGCCAATGATATACTATCCGCTTTCTATTTTGATGCTTGCGGGAATCACCGAGGTGCTCATCATTTCCACACCGCAGGATTTGCCGAACTTTAAAAAATTATTGGGGGACGGTTTGTCGATTGGCATGAAATTCACTTACAAGGAACAGCCATCGCCGGAAGGTTTGGCCCAGGCTTTTATTTTGGGTTCAGCATTTATTGGAAACGACGATGTTTGTCTGATTTTAGGCGATAATATTTTTTACGGGGCAGGCATTGAAAAACTGCTCAGCGATGCGGTTCAAACTGTTTCGGAAGCGCAGAAGGCTTCAATTTTCGGGTATTATGTGCAAGATCCGCAAAGATATGGCGTGGCAGAATTCGATTCAGAAGGAAATGTGCTCAGCATTGAGGAAAAACCGACAAAACCCAAAAGCAACTATGCCGTTGTGGGCTTGTATTTTTATCCGAACAGTGTGGTAGAAATTGCTAAAAGCATCAAGCCAAGCGCAAGAGGCGAATTGGAAATCACCACCGTTAATCAGGAATATCTGCTTCAAAATAAGTTAAAAACGGAGATTATGGGACGCGGTTATGCCTGGCTTGATACAGGCACGGAGGATTCCCTGCTCGAAGCCTCCAATTTTATTCAGACCATCGAAAAACGACAGGGCCTAAAAGTGGCTTGCATCGAAGAAATCGCCTATGAAAAAGGCTATATTTCTAAAGAACAGTTGCTTGTTTTGGCTGAGGAATATAAAAATAATGATTATGGATCGTACTTGCTTAAGTTGGTTTCACAAGGCTAAAGTTTAAAGTCTAAAGGAAAAAGTTGATATGGAAAATGATTTACAAAAGAGGTTATTTAGGTTTTCAGTCAGTGTTATAAAAGAAGTGAGAAACCTGCCAAATTCTAAAGAATACCAAGTGATTTCATATCAGTTGTTGAAATCGGCAACGGCTGTTGGTGCAAATTATGAGGAAGCGCAAGGAGCTGTTTCAAAAGCAGACTTTTCAAATAAAGTCGGTATTGCACTTAAAGAAATTAGAGAAACCAATTATTGGATAAGAATATTAATTGAATTATCAGAAAAAGAGAACACATGGAAAGAAAAGGAAATAGAATCAAAAGAATTAATGAGTATCCTTGGTTCTATTTATTCAAAAACTTCAAAAAGATGATTTCAAAAGATGAATTTTTAACACTTTTTACTTTAAACTTTAACCTTTACACTTTAACCTTTTTTTAATGAAATTCAGCAAAACAAACATCCCCGATGTCATTTTATGTGAACCGACTGTCTTTAAAGACGAGCGGGGTTACTTTTTTGAAGCCTTCAACCAGGAAGACTTTGAAAAACACCTGGGAAAACCCATCCGTTTTTGTCAGGACAACGAGGCAAAATCCACCAAAGGCGTTTTACGGGGATTGCATTATCAGCTCCCGCCTTATGCGCAATCCAAACTGGTTCGGGTCATTTCAGGGAAAGTGCTGGATATAGCGGTGGACATCAGAAGGGGTTCTGCCACCTTCGGACAATATGTGGCTGTTGAATTGAGCGGTGAAAACAAACTCCAGCTTTTTGTCCCGGCCGGATTTGCGCATGGCTATGTGGTCCTGAGCGATGAAGCTGTATTCAGTTATAAAGTGGACAATTATTACAGCAAAACCCACGAAAGAGGCATTTTTTATAAGGATTCCGAACTAAAAATCGATTGGAAATTGCCTTTAAACGAATTGCTAATTTCTGAAAAAGACAAGATTCAGCCCGCTTTTAATAAGGCTGATCTATTTGAAACAAATTTTTAAAAATGAATATTTTAATTACAGGCTCAAAAGGGCAATTGGGGTTGGAACTGGAAAATTTGGGACATCAATTCCCAGATCTGAACCTTTTTTGTACGGATAAATTCAGCCTGAACATCCTTAATTTAGAGGAAGCGGAACAATATGTGTTGAAAAACAAGATCGATGTGGTGGTGAATTGCGCTGCTTACACCGATGTGAACAAAGCTGAAGAGGAGTTTAAAATGGCCGATGAAGTGAATCATTTGGCTGTCAGAAATCTGGGGTTAATCGCCAAAAGGCATAACATAAAATTAATCCATATTTCTACGGATTATGTGTTTGATGGGAATTCTAGCATTCCTTATAAGGAAACGGATGCCACAAATCCGCAAAACGCTTACGGAGTCAGTAAATTAAACGGAGAAAAAGCATTGTTGGAAATCAATCCGAAGAATTCAATGATCATAAGAACTTCCTGGCTTTACTCAGAATTTGGCAATAATTTTGTGAAATCAATGCTGAAATTAAGCAAAGAAAAGGAAAGTATTACGGTGGTTTCCGACCAAATTGGATCGCCAACCTATGCCAAGGATTTGGCACTGACCATTTTGCAGATAATTCCGGAAATCAACAGTGACGACCTTCAAATTTATCACTATGCGAACAAAGGTCAGTGCAGCTGGTTTGATTTTGCATCGGCAATTATGAAAATCTCCCAGCAGAATTGCGAAGTTTTGCCCATACCATCCTCAGCATTTAAAACCAAGGCAAAAAGACCGAAATACAGTTTGTTGAATACCGATAAAATACAGCATACCTTTAACCTTGAAATTCCAAATTGGGAAGACGCTTTGAGGGAATGTATTTTGAAAGGATAAAAAGCCCCCTAACCCCCGAAGGGGGAATTAATGTTGGATTGGGAAAGGTTAAAGTAAAAATTAATAAAATAAGTTCTGAACATAAATTGAAAACAAATCAAAGAAGAAGCGTCCTATGATTTTTTTCGTAGTAAAATATTGAAAACGTCATCCTGAACTTGTTTCAGGATCTCATGGAATGAAGTTTAAAACATAAAGTTGGATGTTGCAACCCAAAGAGCCTCGTGGCAGGCTAAGCTAGGAAAAGGCGGTCTGGATGCTGGGGATCAAAAAATTCAATAATTTTGCAGAAAAAGATCATGAGACTAGATTTTTTTGTTACTTTTTTTATCAATGAAAAAAAGTAAAAGAGCAAATAGATGAATTAATATATGTTAGTTGAGGATAATAATTAAAAATGTATAATTCAACATTCAAAATTTCAAAAATCGTAAATCGTAAATCAAAAATCGTAAATCAAAAATACCAAAATACCAAACAAATGAAATCACTACTAATAACAGGCGGAGCCGGATTTATAGGTTCAAATTTGGTGGAGTATCTTATTGATAAATATCCCGATTATCAAATTGTGGTGCTCGATTTGCTCACCTATGCCGGTGATGCCGAGCATTTTAAATCGGTGAAAAACGCCAAAAACTTCACCTTTATAAAAGGGGATATTTGTGACAGGGCTTTGGTGGAGCGTATTTTTCAGCACCATATCATCAAAGGCGTTTTCCATTTGGCGGCCGAATCTCACGTGGACAATTCAATTCTGCACCCCGATGTGTTTATTGAAACCAATGTAAAAGGAACCTTTACGGTATTGGATGTGGCTTATAAATATTGGATGGAAAAACCATTTGTTTATAAAAGCGGCTTTGAAAACAGCCGGTTTTTGCATGTGTCAACCGATGAGGTGTACGGAAGCTTGGGCGAAACAGGCCTGTTTACCGAGCAAACTCCTTATGCCCCAAATTCGCCCTACAGCGCTTCAAAAGCAGCCAGCGATATGATAGTGAGAAGTTACCACCATACCTATGGAATGAATACCATCATCACCAACTGTTCAAACAATTACGGACCAAAACAGCATGATGAAAAATTAATCCCGACCATCATTAGAAAAGCATTGGCAGGAGAACCGATACCAATTTATGGCGAGGGAAAAAACATCAGGGACTGGTTGTATGTGACGGACCATTGCAAAGGGCTGGACTTGGCCTTTCATAATGGAAAATACGGTGAAGTGTACAATATTGGCGGTAAAAATGAACGGAATAATAACGATATTGCCGAAAAAATTTGCGAAATATTGGATACCTTGGCACCCTTAAAAAACCAACCCCACAGAAGTCTGATCACTTATGTGGAAGATCGCGCCGGCCACGATTTCAGGTATGCCATTGACGCAGCTAAAATTGAAAAGGAATTGGGTTGGAAAGCCGATGAAAATTTTGAAACCGGATTGCTGAAAACAGTAAAATGGTATTTGGAGAAGTATGGTCCCCTAGCCCCCGAAGGGGGAATTTAAAGAAGGTGAATTGCAAAATAATTCAACTGTCAAGGAATACTTGACTATTGCCCCGAACTAAGACTAAGTTAAACGAATCAAACTCCCCTCTTGAGACCTGTGCTGAGCGGAGCCGAAGCAGGGGCAAGGGGTGTGTAAAACTTGAATTAGACCGCAATTATTAAATTGTAATTAACGTATAATAATTAACAGATTGCCACAGCTTTTTTCAAAAGCCTCGCAATGACAAGACTGCACGACAGCAAGACCGCAAGACTGCACGACTGCACGACAGCAAGACAAGAAAAATGAAAACATATAGATGAAAGAACAAATTAAAATAGCCATCATAGGTTTAGGGTACGTCGGACTCCCATTGGCGCGATTGTTCGCAACAAAATACCCAGTTGTCGGATTCGACATCAATAAACAACGTGTTGCGGAATTAAAAAAGGGCACCGACAGCACCCTGGAAGTTTCAGAAGAACTGTTAAAAGCCGTTTTATTGGATAAAAACCCAATAACTGGCACGCTCAATTCCCCTCCTCCGGAGGGGCCAGGGGTGGTCGGTCTCTTCTGCTCCTCAGACATTTCCGACATCAAAGACAGCAACTACTACATCGTCACTGTTCCTACGCCTGTCGATAAAAAAAACAAACCCGACTTCACGCCCTTGATAAAATCGAGCGAAACGGTGGGCAAAGTGATCAAAAAAGGGGATATCGTTATTTACGAATCTACGGTATATCCCGGTGCAACGGAAGAAGTGTGCATTCCTATCATCGAGAAAATTTCAAAACTCACTTACAATGTCGACTTTTTTGCGGGTTATTCCCCGGAACGCATCAATCCGGGCGACAAAGAGCATACCGTTGAAAAAATACTGAAAGTCACTTCGGGTTCCACCCCCGAAATTGGCACCAAAGTAAATGAATTGTATAAAAGTGTCATCACAGCCGGCACACATTTGGCGCCTTCCATAAAAGTGGCTGAAGCCGCAAAAGTGATCGAAAATTCGCAGCGCGACATCAACATTGCCTTTGTGAACGAATTGGCCAAAATTTTCAACTTGTTGCACATAGATACCCATGCGGTATTGGAAGCCGCCGGAACAAAATGGAACTTTCTGCCTTTTAAACCGGGCTTGGTGGGCGGACATTGCATAGGGGTTGACCCCTATTATTTGGCGCAAAAAGCGCAGGAAGTTGGTTACCATCCCGAAATTATTCTGGCCGGGAGAAGAGTAAACGACAGTATGGGCCATTATGTGGCATCCGAAGTGATTAAGCTGTTCGTGAAAAACGACAAAGAAATAAAAAACGCCAAAATTTTGGTGTTGGGCATCACCTTCAAAGAAAACTGCCCCGATGTGCGAAATACCAAAGTGGTGGATGTTATTAAAAATCTGGAAGATTTTGGCACCCAGGTCACTATTTTCGACCCTTGGGCAAATCCGGCCGAGGTGCTTAAGGAATACGGACTCACAACCACCAATCAGGCGCCCACAACTACCTTTGACGCCATCGTTTTGGCTGTGTCGCACAAACAATTTTTAGCCATGGACCTGCACAAATACCTCAATAAAAACGGCATAATTTATGACGTGAAAGGTGTTTTGACCTGTAAAGTTCATGGGAAACTTTAAACAAAATATTGTCTTGCAGTCAAAATTGTCGTGCAGTCTTGCGGTCAAATAGGTCCTGCAGTCCCGACAGCTATCGGAATGCAGTTAAAAATGTCTTTGACAAGTTCAATTGACAATAAATTATGAAGTGGATAAAGAAAATATTTTTATTAAATAAGCACAAAAGACAAGGATATAAAACTAGTGAAGTGATATGGCAGGACTGCACGACAGCACGACCGAAAGACTGCACGACAAAATAAAGAATCAAACAATAAAAAAGAAAAAAATGGCTAAGATTGAAAATTTTGAAGATTTAGAAGTATGGAAATCCGCGAGGATATTGACAAAAAAAGTATATTTGGATTTTAATGTTAACAAAGATTATGGATTCAAAGACCAAATACAAAGATGTTCAGTTTCTGTTATGAATAATATTGCAGAAGGTTTTTGCAGAAATGGAGATAAAGAATTTCATCAATATCTAAAAGTTGCAAAAGCTTCCTGTGGAGAACTGAAAAGCATGTATTATTTGGCTGAAGATATTCAGTATATAAATGTAGATACTGCAATTGAAAGGAGATTAGAAGCCAATAACCTAATGAATGGTATTGGAAAATTTATGCAGTATCTTAGAAACTCAAATAAAAAATAGCAAAGAAGCGCAAAGAAGAGTAAAGCGAGATCACAAGACTGCAAGACCGCACAACTGCAAGACTGCAAGACTGCACGACCGCAAGACCGCAAGACCGCACAACTGCACGACCGCACGACTGCACGATATTAAAACAATAAGGAACCGCACGACTGCAAGACCGCACGACTGCAAGACATTAAAAGATATGAAAAATTTCGCACTTATAGGAGCAAGTGGCTACATCGCACCACGACACATGAAAGCCATTAAAGAAACCGACAACACTTTAATAGCGGCACTCGATAAATTCGACAGTGTAGGCATTATAGACAGTTATTTTCCAAATGCCGATTTCTTTACGGAATTTGAACGTTTCGACCGGCATATTTCCAAACTGAAATTTGAGAAAAACACCCAGTTAGACTATGTAAGCATTTGCACGCCGAATTACCTGCATGATGCGCACATCCGTTTCGCATTGCGTCAGGGTGCCGATGCCATTTGCGAAAAACCCTTGGTACTCAACCCATGGAACATTGATGCCTTGGCCAATATAGAAAAAGAAACAGGCAAAAAAGTGTTTAATATCCTGCAATTGCGCGTGCATCCAAGCATCATCGCTTTGCGGGAAAAAATAGCCGCCGGTCCAAAAGACAAAATTTACGACGTGGACTTAACCTACCTAACTTCGCGCGGGCATTGGTATTACACCTCTTGGAAAGGCGACATTACAAAATCGGGAGGCATTGCCACCAACATAGGCGTTCACTTTTTTGATATGTTGTCTTGGATCTTTGGCGACCTCAAACAAAACATTGTGCACATCAACACGCACGACCGCTCTGCCGGTTATCTGGAATTTGAAAAAGCACGGGTGCGCTGGTTTTTATCCACCAATTATGAGGTGTTGCCCGATGCTGTTAAAGCAAAAGGACAAACCACTTACCGCTCCATTACCATTGAAGGCGAAGAGCTCGAATTCAGCGGAGGTTTTACCGATTTGCACACCGTTTCCTACCAGGAAATCATTGCGGGCAAAGGCTACGGACTTGAAGCGCCGCGACAGGCCATTGAAATAGTGCACAGCATCCGCCATGCACAACCCATCGGCCCAAAAGGCGACTACCATCCCTTTGTTCTAAAACCATTGGCAAAACATCCTTTTGAGAAATAAGTTATAAGTCCGAAGACCGAAGTTAAAATTTAAAGGTTAAAAGCTCAAATGTGAAAGCGAAAACAAATTTCGTCATTGCGAAGGACAGAGCGTTAAGAAAATGTATGGGATACATTTTTAGCGATAGGGCCAGCTGGCACGTTGGGAGAGGCGTAGCTGAAGAAATCCGACGTGGCAACCTGTTGTGAACTAACGAAATGACCCTAAGCAACCTTTTCCTCATAAAACTTGCCCATTAACAAAAAATGAGTACTTTTGTTGCTCAATAACAGTGCTATAATTATGCTCGAATCCCTAATCACCTCAAAAACACGCATCCGTATCTTGGTAAAGTTTTTCATAAACGCAGCCAACATGGGACATTTACGCGGTTTGGCAGAGGAGATGAACGAATCCACCAACGCCATCCGTAAAGAATTAAACAACCTTTCCGAAGCCGGTTACCTGGAAAAAGAAGCGATACAAAACCGCATTTCTTACAAAGCCAACACCAAACACCCTTTATTCGCCACCCTTCAAAAAATAGTTTTCCAACATTTGGGACTCGATGCCATTGTGGTGATGATATTGGAGCGCATTGGAGATGTGAAAAAGATTGTCGTGATAGGCGATTATGCCGATGGAAAAGATTCAGGAACCATAGAAGTGGTGGTGGTGGGTGATGCCCTAAACACAGAATACATCGAACAACTGGCCGGTAAAATTGAAGGAGAAATCGGCAGAAAAGTACAATTTTTAATCACCCAGGAATACAAGGGCAAAGGATTGACAATATATGAAAAAAGCTCAAAGCTCAAAGTTGAAAGTTAAAAGAGGTCCGAAGACCGAAGTCGGAAGTTAAATATTAGATATTAAAAGTTAAAATTCACCACAATTAATTCCCCTCTAGAGACCTGTGCTGAGCGGAGTCGAAGCAGGGTTAAGGGTGTGTAAAAATGAAGTTTAAAGATAAGGAATTCATAAATCCTTTACCCCAACCCTAAAGGGAGGGATTTATTTCAAGAAAATATGATAAAATGACCGCACGACTGCCTGACCGCACGACTGCAAGACAATAAAAAATGACCGCACGACTGCAAGACCGCACGACTGCAAGACAATAAAACAATAAGACCGCATGACTGTTCAACCGCACGACTGCAAGACAATAAAACCATAAGACCGCACGACTGTTCAACCGCACGACTGCAAGACAAAAAATAAAGTATGAATTGGTATGTAGTTTACACCAAGCCCAAGTGGGAAAAAAAAGTGACCGAACAATTGAATGAGCTGGGGGTGATTGCCTATTGCCCATTGATAACTACAATTAGGCAATGGTCCGATCGGAAAAAAAAAGTGGTTGTGCCCCTGTTCAACTCTTATATTTTTGTTCAGACAACAGACAAAGAAAGAAATAAAATATTTGAAGTAACAGGCGCTATAAGATATTTGTTTTGGCTCGGAAAACCGGCAATTGTGAGAGATTCGGAAATTGAAGCGATACAAAACTGGATTTCCGCTCCTAATGACTATGAAGTTTCTGTAGATGGGTGGAAAAAAGGAGACAAGGTAATCTTGGAATCGGGACCGTTTGTAACACAGCCTGCTTTAGTTCAGGAAGTGAACCCAAACCATTATGTGTTGATTTTGGAATCATTGGGATGTGTGCTTAAGGTGCAAAAAAAGAGCGGTAATGGCGTCACTCAAGAATTCAGTTAAAAAGATAGTTCATTTTATTAAAAATAAGTAAAGAAAAGCAAGTGTTAAATAGGATGTTTCGTGCCGTATAAGTTGAATAGAATACAAATTATCTCTATTATTTAACATAAATTTGCGCTTGGTAAAAATTATGGTGAACCTAGTTAATGGGAGTCACAGTGGCGAAGCCATGAAAATTGAGAAGCATTTTTTTTGTCAAATAATGATTCTCAATACAATTCCGCTCAAAAGCAGAATCAACTGAAGATAAAAAAACAGGATTAAAATACAATCACATCCCAAGGATAAGGTTAATTTTAGAAAAAAATCAAGATCAATTAAAAATTAGAAAGATGAAAAAAATAATTACGGTTCTTTTGCTGTTGTTTGTCCTAATGCAATCAGAAACTTTAATAGCTCAAGATTTACTTAAAAGCAATGATCTAAGCACCCTAAAGGTCGATAATTTATCCGATGGAGACATCGCAAAAATTATGGCGCAATTAAAAAGCAACGGACTCACCATTGCCCAGGCTGAACCATTGGCCTTGTCCAAAGGAATGACTTCAGGCGAATTCTCAAAATTAAAAATACGAATTGAAAGTCAGCCGGTTGCTGAGGCAACTTCTGACAATATTAAAGCCGAAGATACAGGAAGAAAACAAGAAATTTCAGAAAATATCAAATTGAAAGATACCGAAAATGCGCTAATTTTCGGATCGGAGCTATTTGACAATCCTTCCCTAAATTTTGAACCCAATTTAAAATTGGCCACACCCTTAAATTATATTTTGGGCCCTGGGGATGAATTGCAAATCAGTGTGTATGGCGTGCAGGAGTTCATTGCCAGCGCACCGGTTTCGGTTGAAGGAAAAATTAACATTCAGTTTGTGGGACAAATTCCGGTTTCGGGCATGACCATTGAATCGGCCACCCAAAAAATAAAAACATCCTTGGCCAAAGTTTACAAAACCATAAATTCAGGTCAATCCCAAGTTGGGGTGAGTTTGAGTGGCATCAGAACGATCAAAGTAACCATTATAGGCAGCAAACAACCGGGTAATTATGCCATTTCTTCATTAGCAACTGTGTACAATGCGTTGTTTTTGGGCGGAGGGCCTGGAAAAAATGGCAGTTACAGAAATATTGAATTATTAAGGGACAATAAAATTTACCGGATTATTGATATTTACCGGTTTTTAGTAAACGGAGACCAATCAGACAATGTAGGATTAAAAGACAATGATGTGATTCGAATCCCAGCCTACACGCAGCGAGTAACGCTTGAAGGACAGGTAAAAAGACCTGGCATTTTTGAAATGAAAAACGAAGAAACCTTTAATGATTTAGTGTCTTTTGCTTCAGGTTTCAATGAGTTTGCCTATACGGCCTCGGTAAATGTGACACAAAAAACGGACAGGGAATTCAAAGTAATGGATATCAAAGCCACAGAGTTTGCAACCTATAAACCCTTGTCTGGCGATGTATTCAAAGTGACCAAAATCTTAAATCGTTTTGAAAATCGCATCCAAATAACAGGAGCGGTATTTAGACCTGACATTTATTCATTTTATGAAGGGATGCGAATTTCAGCATTGATCGCAAAGGCTGATGGATTAAAAGAAGATGCATACAATACCAGGGCTACCATAATTCGTTTAAAAGACGATTTAACGACGGAAGTGGTTAATGTGAATTTGGCCAAGGCCTTACAAGGTGATCTTGAAGCTGATATTGTTTTGAAAAGAGAAGATGTAGTAACAGTATATTCTATCTTGGATTTTGCGGAAGAATACAAAATAACGATTGACGGAGAAATCAATAAGCCGGGGATTTACCCTTATTTTGAGAACCTGACCCTAAATGATTTATTGGTTCAGGCAGGCGGATTATCAGGTTCGGCATCCAAAAAAGTCGAGATTGCCCGTATGATCATGTCAGATGAAATAGACAACAAGAATCCGAATAGGGCCCAATTAATCAATTTTGAGATTACTGCTGCCAATAATGAGCAACTGAATAATTTCGAGCTAAAGCCTTTTGATGTCGTAAATATTCGTAGAATGGCGGTATATGAGAAGCCTAAAATGGTGACCGTGAGTGGAGCAATAACCTATGCCGGAAAATACGTATTGGCCGATAAAAAAGAAAAAATATATGATGTTATCCTTAGAGCGGGCGGATTAACTGCTGTTGCTGATGTGGAAGGGGTAAAAATAAAGCGTCCAATTCAATCCAAGCAAATTGAAGATTTAGAAAATGTGAATTTGAATTTGGGTAAAAATGACAGTATCCAGGACAATCTTATTGGAAAATTGAAAGAAGAGAATAAATTTGCGACGATTCCGGTAGATTGGGAGGCCATTTTAAAAAATCAAAAAAGCATCACAAATGTGACCTTATTTCCCGGAGATGAAATAGTAGTGGCCACCTTCAATGAAGGCGTAAAAGTTACGGGGAATGTAATTCTTACTTCAGAGATTCCTTACAATAGCGGCAAGGATTTTAATTATTATTTGAGTGCTGTTGGAGGGATTGATGCGAAGGGTTGGAAGAAAAAGGCCTATATCATTTATCCAAACGGAAAAGCTGCTGTATCCAATTCTTTTTTATTCATCAGATCTTATCCAAACGTGTTGCCGGGATCACAAATTGTGGTGCCCGAACGACCTGAAACAAGAAAAATGAGTACCGGCGAATGGGTAGGGATAGGAAGCGCATTAACAAGTATCGGTTTGCTGATTATTACCGCGTTTAGGTAATCTCAGTTATCGGTTCTCTGTTTAAAAACAGTTATTGGTTATCAGTTATCTGTTATCAGTTAACGAATAATGACAAACCGACAGCCGACAACAAATTAAATTATTTCTCTAGCGCTAAGGAGTGAATTTTTTTGCAAGCAGGTTAAGGATTCATAAATGCTGCACCCCAGCCCTAAAGGGAGGAATTTATTTGCAAGAAGGTTAGGGATTCATAAATTCTTTGCCCCAGCCCTAAAGGGAGGAATTTATTCAAGAAAATTTATTTTAAGAATGTATTTGGGTTTTTTGGCTCCCATGTCACCCAGAGCGGAGCCGAAGGGAGGGAAGTGGCAGAACAAAAAATCAAACTATAAAGCCAATATTTAAAGAGACAGTAAAACAAGAAATAAATTCTTTACCCCAGCCCTAAAGGGAGGAATTTATTTCAAGAATATATGAACACCTGCTTTTTCATCACCCTTTAGGGTTGGGGAAAAATGAAAAAGTGGTTCCGAGCCACCCTTTATGGCTGGGCAAAGCAAAAAAGAAATTTGAATTATAATGAAAAATCAACATCCATATCATGATGAAAGTATGTGGAAAGGAGCACCTGCCAGTAATTTTGGGTTGGCAAGACAATTAAGGGTAAGGTTGACGGCAGCAGAATTATTGATGTGGGATAAACTAAAAAACAAACAGTTTAAAGGATATAAATTCAGAAGGCAGCATCCTATTCATAAGTTTATTGTTGACTTTTATTGCCATGAATTAAAACTGATTATAGAGATAGACGGAAAATATCATGATGCAGAGGAACAACAAATTGAAGATTTCAAAAGAAGTGAATTATTACAATTTCAAGGATTGCACGAAATCCGATTTAATAATGAAGAAATTATTAATGATATTGATTTAGTTTTAAAAAAGTTAACCGGCCTCATAAATTCTTTACCCCAGCCCTAAAGGGAGGGATTTATTCAAGAATGTTTTAGGGTTTCATAAATTCTTTACCCCAGCCCTAAAGGGAGGAAT
>MGWK01000054.1 GCA_001800975.1 Flavobacteria bacterium RIFCSPLOWO2_12_FULL_35_11
CATCGTTGCCCAAAAGAACCAAATGTTCAATCAAAATGATTTCTTTAACGGAGATTTCCTAATCGGTTTCAACATTACAAGAAATTATAATTTTTAAGAGTTTTTCAAATAAACTTCAAAAAAAAAGCTTCATAAATTAAAATTTATGAAGCTTTTTTTATTTTCTTTAAATGCTATTTTATAGCGTATCTTTTCAAAACCCATATTTCACTTTATACTATTTTATGTAACAAAGATTTCATCGTTATGTAACTAAACTAGCATAAAAAATAGTAAAAAATAAGTGTGATCCTTGTTAAAAAATTACAAGTATCTGTTTTTCAATTATTTAAAAATTAAACAACCCTGATTTTTATCATAGAAAAACAACATCCATGTTTATATTTTTATAAAACATTAAAAACAAAAATTTCTAAATATTATATGAAAATTATAAATTAATTGTCTCATTGATATTTTGGCAATTGTATCGGTTTAATTCCGGAATAAAATTACTTAGCGCCAAGATGATATCATTAGCAAATATTTCATAATTACAATCAATATTAAAAGAATCAACAATTATTAATAAACTTAAGCTTAACTTAAACAGAAAAGCTTCATAAAATTCAAAATAATTTTTTAAATTGCTTTACCGTTTAAATACTACTAATTATGGATGAAAAAACTAAAAAAGGAACACAAATCTCAAGAAGAGGTATCCTGCCACTCTTAGGAAGCACTTTGCTGCTTCCACTTCTAGGATTTGGAAAAACATCAACTATTGATGAAATTATTGTCTCAGACGAAAATGAAGAATACCAAACTTTGTTAAAGCCCGATGGTACTGCGGTTAGAGTTAAAGTGAGTACTGTAAAAAATTCAAAAATTATTCAAAAGAACATTTCTAATGAATCATTTCTTAATTGGTTAGGCAGAAAACTTTAATGTCTTTTAATTACTACTTTGTATGAAAAATAACAACACTGATTCAAGGCGTAAATTTCTTGATAAAGGATTAAAATTGGGTCTGATTACGGCAATCGGCGCAATTGGACTAACTAAAATTGCGTCGAAATTAAACGCAAAAAATAGTGAAGCTTCAACCGGTAAAATGGAACTAATGACTACTGATGGAACTATCATTGAGGTAGATTCTTCAGAAGTTATGGAAATGGACCATTCCAAAAAGCAAAAAAAGCAAGAGGAACAGGAAGCATATGACGTTCGGGAAGGTATGCCAAACCGAAAATTTGTCATGGTGATAGATTTAGCAAAATGTAAAAATGCTTTAAAATGCCAAACTGCCTGCAACAAACAACATTACATTACTGGTGAACATGCCTGGCTTAAAGTTTATAAAATGCAAGAAGATGAAGATACAGCACCTTATTGGATGCCAACCACCTGTATGCATTGCGATCACCCGGCCTGTGTAACTGTTTGCCCGGTTGATGCCACTTTTAAAAGAAGAGACGGACTGGTTTTAATTGACAATGAGCGTTGTATTGGATGTAGATTCTGTATGGCAGCTTGCCCTTATTCAACTCGTGTATTTAACTGGAGTGAACCAAACCAAGGCGAAATTACTATGCTTATGGAAATGGAACACCAAACAGAGCATAACTCTGCTGAATTTGCCGGTTTGCCTAGCGTTAAAGGAACCGTTGATAAATGCGATTTTTGTCCGCACACAATAAAAGATAATGAATTGCCTCACTGTGTTACAGCTTGTCCAAACGGCGTATTTTATTTTGGTGATAAATATGAAGACACAGTTACCAATGGAGAAGAAACACTTAGATTAAGTGAATTATTAAAAGAAAAACATGGCTATCGATTAATGGAGGGCTTGGGAACAAAACCAAGTGTTTTCTATTTGCCGCCTGTTGACAGATTGGTAGATTTTAAAGAGGGATTAGAAAGTTTCACTGATTATAAATCTGTCGATAAACCTGAATAAATATGAAAAATTACGACAAATTACTTAACGATTTAGCTCCGCAAAAATTTGGAAAAAAAGGCGTTATATGGACAATTACTTTAATTGTTTTAATAGTATTGGGAATTATAGCCTATATAGATCAAATTATAAAAGGTCAAGTGGTAACCAACATGAATGATTATGCATTGTGGGGAGTATATATTTCAAACTTTGTGTTTTTTGTGGCAACAAGTTTTGTTGGTACAGTTACTGTAGCCGTTTTAAGGCTGACTAAAAATACTTGGAGAACACCAGTTGTTAGAATTGCTGAAATCATTTCTGTATCAGCAATTATTATGGCGGGTATCACCATTACGATTGATATGGGCAGACCAGATAGGTTGATGAATCTATTTATTCACGGAAGAATGCAATCTCCTATTACTTGGGACGTTATCATCATTCCAACTTATATTATGGTCAGTTTACTGTTATTATATTTCCCTTTACTGCCAGATTTTGGGCTGCTAAGCAAATATTATAAAGACAAAAAACCAACACTAAGTAAATGGTATGGAAAACTTTCGTTGAATTGGACAGGAAGTGAAGCCCAAAAAGAGATTCAACTAAAATCAATAAGTATCATTGCCATTTTAATTATTCCTGTTGGTTTTATGTTACAAACTATTGACGCATGGCTATTTTCGACACTGTTTAGAGTGGGTTGGGATAGTACCAACTTAGGTGCCTATTTTATTTCAGGAGCCTCTGTTGCCGGTGTTGGAGCATTGGTGTGCGTTGTGTATGTTCTTCAAAAAGTATACAAATTAGAAGATTACATTACCGACCTTCATTTTGATAAACTGGGAAAATTTCTGGTATTAACCTGTTTAATTTACTTGTACTTTAACTTGAATGAATATTTAATACCTCAACTTACTTCAAAAAAAGAAGCAACTACGCACATAAATGTATTGCTTACTGGACAATTTGCCCCTTTATTTTGGTTTGTAATTATTGGCGGTCTAATTATTCCTGTTATTGTTTTATTATTTAAAAAGGGAAGAAAACCTTTTCCTATGTTTATTATTGGTTTATTGGTGGTTACAGGATCTTGGTGGAAACGTTACCTAATTGTAACACCAACCTTATTGCATCCCTTTTTACCAATACAAGGTGTACCAGAAGAATGGCGTCACTATTTCCCAAGTTTGCACGAATGGCTAATTACCATCGGAACTTTAGCGATGTCGCTGTTAATAATAACAATATTGGTAAGATATGTGCCTATTGTTCCTATTGTAAGGACTGCCGAAGAACGAGAAGAATTAGAACTAAATAAAAACACTGCAAAATGAGAAATCCATTGATAATACGCCACTTTTTTCTTGTTGTATTAAGTGTGTTTTTATGCACTTCAGTTTTTGCACAAGACAAGGTTAGATTAAAAGCCGAATATGTTAAAGTTATGAACGAAGGCGTTTATTTTGACATACAAGCCACAGCGAAAGTAAATGATGAAAATGTAAACGTTTCTAAAATTGAATTAGTCATTTATAATTTGGTGGGAGATGAACAAGTGGAAATAGGTAAAACTATAACCAATATGCAGGGCAAAAGCAGATTTGCGCTAAAAGATATAAATTCTATAAAGCCAGATTCATCCAATACTTACAACATAGACATTTCATTTGCCGGAAATGATAAATTCTCTGATGCTTCAAAAAGCATAAGCTTTAAAAATGCCGATATTGAGGCTAAATTAGTTAGCATTGACAGTGTTTATTATGTGACCGCAACTCTAATAGATAAATCAACAGATAGTTTAGTTGTTGGTGAATCTCTAAAGGTTCAAATACAAAGAATGTTTAAAGCATTACCCATTGGTGAAGAATTTAATGAAACTGACGAGGATGGCACAATACTTGTACCTATTCCTGAAGGAATACCTGGTGTTGACGGAATACTGGCTATTGAAGTGGTTCTGAGTGAAAGTGAAGAATTTGGAACTGTAAAAGCAATCGTTAATGCCCCAATCGGAAAACCTGTAGTTGACGAATCAACTTTTGATGAAAGAACTATGTGGTCACCAAGAAGTAAAACACCTTTATTCTTGCTTATATTTCCGAATTTATTGATATTCGCAATATGGGGAATAATAATTTATTTAATTACCAATTTATTTAAAATAACAAAATCCTAAAATTAAAAACATGAAAACATTTAAAATTTTAACAATTATCGGAATTCTTTCTTTTGCATTTTACTCATTTACAAGTCTAGCACAAGAACCTTGGAAAGCACCTGCAAAATATCAAACAATGAAAAATCCTATCGCTAAAAAAACAGATGCTGCGATTGGAAAATCATTATACACCAAACATTGCAAATCATGTCACGGTGCTGAAGGTTTTGGAGATGGTCCAAAAGCTAAAGAAATGAAAGGTGATTTAGGCGATTTTTCAACTAAAAAATTCCAAGCACAAAGTGATGGTTCATTATTCTATAAAACTTCTACTGGAAGAGAAGATATGCCAGGATTTACAAAAAAAATCCCTTCAGATGATGACAGATGGTTAATCGTTAATTACATGAGAACATTAGCTGAATAATCTAAGATTGCGTAAATCAAAAAAACCGAACAATATGTTCGGTTTTTTTATGCCTAATAATTTCACACTTCAGAACTAACTTTCAAATTATGTTTGTGAAAAATGAATTTCATTGAAAATATATTCACAAAACTGCTTTTACATTCGTATTCCCTGCTCCTATTTGCTTGCTTTCTTCATATCAAATCTACTTTCCATTCTTCAAAAAAACCTTTTAATACGTTCGTAATTCAATATTAAGGATCATTTTAAAATGCATTCAATTATGGTTCTATTCCATCGTTACCTATTTTATGACAGCTCCCTAATTTGCTTTTTATTAAAAAAATTAATCACTTAACAATTCCTTTATATTTTTAATTAAGCCATGCTTCTATTCAGCAAAACTGAGAAAATCAAGGCCATATACATAATTTAAATTGTTATGTGACTTTTATTTCATAAGGTTTATTTAAATTTTTGTATGGTAATCTTCGTATAAATGACTTATATCATCATTTGATTAGCTATCTGGTGGTAAATTTATATGTGCAAAATTAGCATATCCATAAATATGGATATCCAATTTTATGAAATATAAAAATAAACGATTTAAAAGCGCCTATTAAATAGGAATTCCAGTTTAAATCGATTGAACTTAACCAAAATAAAATGAAAAAAAACAAAACAGAAGAAGGTGGAACCGACAGACGTAAATTCCTAAAATTGGGATTAATGACTAGTCTCACAGCAATTGCAGGCGCTTCAATTGTAACAAACTTAGCAGCGCAAGAAGAAGAAAAAGAACCCTCAGGCGAAGTAATTAGATTATTAACCCCTGAAGGAAAAATAGTAGAAGTAAATGCATCTAATATCAACAAATATCCTGAAGCCCTTATAACTCCAGCGGAATCCAGAATTGGAATACCTGACCGGAAATTCGTAATGGTTATTGATTTGGCCAAATGTAAAAACGCCAGAAAATGTGTTGAAGAATGTCAAAAGGCACACAAATTAGATGATCACCAAGAATTTATAAAAATTCAACTTATTCAAAATCATGAAGAAGGTGAACCTTATTGGTTTCCTAAACCTTGTTTTCATTGTGATGAACCTCCTTGTGTTATCGTCTGCCCAACCGGAGCTACATTTAAAAGAGATGACGGTATCGTTCTCGTAGACAATACCCGCTGTATTGGATGTAAATTTTGCGTCACAAGTTGTCCATATTCTGCACGACAGTTTAACTGGGGACACAAAGAAAAATTCGACGATAAAAGCCAACCTTATTCTCCTGAAACAGGTGTTCCTGCAGCAGAAGGAACTGTAATGAAATGTGATTTTTGTCCAGATTTATTGCGCCAAGGAGAATTGCCGCATTGTGCAAAAGCCTGCCCGATGGGTGTTATTTATTTTGGCGACAAAAATGAAGATATTGTTACCAATGGTGAAGAAACAGTTCGCTTCTCCCAATTAATTAATGACCGCGGCGGATATCGCCATTTGGAACATTTGGGAACCAAACCTAATGTATATTATTTACCGGCAGTAAACAGACAGTTCCCTTTAGAACGAGGATTTAATATTGATGAAGAAATAGTGGAACGCTATAAAGATGTGCCTTATGTACAGGAACTAAAAAAACAAGGTAAAATTTAATACTGATAATTATGAATATAGATACTAGAAAAAGAGAATTGGTTAAAGAACTTTCTCCGATGCTTGAAAAATCCAGTTTGTTATCCAAAATTTGGATTATATCATTGATTTCCATAATATTAGTGGGACTTTACGCATTTATTCTTCAATTAAGTAACGGACATGAAGTTACCGGGATGAGGGATAATGTAGTTTGGGGAATATATATTGTAAATTTTATATTTTTTGTTTGCCTTAGTTATTCAGGAGCATTTATTGCAGGGGTATTGCACTTTTTTGAAACACCCCTAAAAAATTCCATTGCGAGAATCGTTGAAATTACCACGGTTTTATCTTTAATAATTGGGCCGGTTTTTATCTTATTGTGTATTGGTCGATTGGACAGGCTGTATTATTTATTCCTATATCCTAGAATTCAGTCTCCAATTTCATGGGATATTATTGCCATTCTTACAGATCTTATTGGCTGTTTTGTTTATTTGTACTTAACTTTTATTCCAGATTTGGCCATTTTAAGAGACGCATCAAAAGAAAATGCAGAAGTTCCAAAATGGCGAAAAAAAATGTATAAATTCTTAGCTATAGGCTATCAAGATACACCAACCCAGCATGAAAGACTGCATAAAATTATCAGAATCATGTCAGTGATGATTATCGCAATGGCCATTGTAGCTTATTCGGTGCTTGCCTGGATTTTCAGCTTAACAGTACAACCGGGCTGGAACAGTTCCATTTTTGCGCCATATTTTATAATTTCGGGATTATATTCAGGAATTGCGGTAATCATAATAGCAATGTATATTATTAGAAAATTCTATAAATTAGAAAAGTACATCACTAAAATACATTTTTTCGCCGGCGGGGTAATATTGTTGATATTCTCTTTATTATATGGTTACTTTACGTTTTCCGAATATTTTTCAAGATGGTTTAGCCATAAAAAACATGATGTCGATTTATTAAACACCTTATTTTCAAGATATTTTTGGCAATTTATTTTCGCAAATTATTTTGGAATTTTAATGCCGATAGCAATTTTATTCTTTAAAAAATTAAGAACTGTAAAATTGGTAACTATCGCAGCTATTATTTCAGTATTAGGGATATGGTTAAATAAATATTTGATTGTGGTGCCAACTTTAGAAACACCATACTTGCCAATTCAAGACACCAGAGCCGAATTTGTGCATTACTCAGCTACTTGGGTAGAATATTCTCTAAGCTTGACAGGTATTGCAGCTTTTTGTTTGTTTTTTACGCTTATCCTAAAATTTGTTCCGGCAATTCCAATGTCAGGAATTATCGATCTGGAAAAAAGAAAACAATTGAAGAGAAAAAAGGATAATCAATTGGCAACTGAGCTTTAAAAAATAAAATTATGAAAAGTAATCTATTTAAATATACAAAAATTACTGCTTTTTTAGCCGTCTTGCTATTCAGCATTAATAGCAATGCCCAAGAAAAAGACGCAAGTAATTACGACATGTCGTTTGAATTTAAAACTATAAAACAAGACGATAATTCTCGTTTGCTTGAAGCAAATTTTAACGGTAAAAATATAGAAGACAGGAAAGATATTATTCCAATGTTTAATGCAGAAATTAAATTTTTCAATGTTTTAAATGAAGAAGAAGTTTTGTTGGGTACTGCCAAAACATCAAAAGAAGGAATTGCACAATTTACGCTTCCTGAAAATCAAAAATATTTGACAGACGAAAATGGAAATATCAATTTGATAG
Organism: Flavobacteria bacterium RIFCSPLOWO2_12_FULL_35_11; assembly: GCA_001800975.1. Taxonomy (GTDB): domain Bacteria; phylum Bacteroidota; class Bacteroidia; order Flavobacteriales; family Flavobacteriaceae; genus Lutibacter. The sequence continues at coordinate 7,893 of MGWK01000054.1, forward strand.
CACGTTTTGAAGGCAATGATGCCGTGGCAGAATCTTCCGCAGAAATAATTGTTAAAAACATTAAACTAGCACTTAATTTAGAAGAAATAGACAGTGTTAAAACAGTTTTGGTAACCGCTTTCACCTTTGATGAATCAGGCACTGAAATTCCTCTGGAAGAAACTGATGTTATTATTTATGTTCAAGGAATGTTTTCAAAAATGAAAATTGCCGAAGGAACCATAAGCGAAGGCGCATTTGAATTTGAAATGCCTACAGATTTACCAGGTGATTCAAATGGCAATTTAACCGTCTTTTCAATTATTGAAGGAAATGAGCAATATGGAACTGTAATCCAAAAGAAAAACATCAAATGGGGTGTCTTTCAAAAACAAATAAAAGAGAATCAAAATACTTTATGGTCAAGCGCTGCTCCTGTATGGATGTATGTGGTATTAACCATTTTATTGGTTGGTGTTTGGGCAAACTACATTTATACCATCATAAATTTATTTAAAATCAAAAAAGAAGGCCAGGATATAGAATTAGAAACTGAATCATAAAAGGTAATAATACCGCCTAAAGTGTATGTAACTATTTTAAAAACAAAAATTAATATAAATTCAAAAAACAATGAAAACAGTAAAATTTTTAATGATTATCGGAATAATTAGTGTTGGACTTTTATCCTTTACTAAATTAACGCAAACAGAGTGGAAAGTTCCTGCTAAATACCAAACAATGAAAAACACGCTTGAAGCCAGTAAAGCAAATATAGCTTTAGGAAAAACCCTATATGCAAAACACTGTAAATCTTGCCACGGAAGTACAGGTTTAGGTGATGGAACAAAAGCGGGTGAAGTTGATGGCGATTTAGGTGATTTTTCATCTAAAAAATTTCAGGCACAAACTGATGGCGCATTATTTTACAAAAGCTACATTGGAAGAAATGACATGCCGAACTATGAAAAGAAAATTACCGACAAAGATGATGTTTGGGCAATCATTCATTATGTAAGAACATTAAAAAAATAATTTTTAATGATAAGATTCAGGTAAATAATCTGGATTAAGTGCTTAATAAAAAAGGTTTGGCTTTCGCTAAACCTTTTTTTGTATTTTATTAAAATCGATTTCTTCTATATAAAAAAACTAGCTATCGCTTCAAAAAATAGATGAATAATGTAAGTTTCTTTTAAAATTGTGTAACAAATGTTGCAACTTAAACAGTTAAATTTGTATCTTATAATAAACATTCTATTAATCAATAAAACGAAATAAAATGAAAAAACTATTTATTTTCGCAATTTTAAGCACAATGTTGCTTTTTCAAAATTGTGGTCCAAAAGAAAAACAGGAAGTAACAACAACTCCTAATGATTCCATTGTTACTGAAACTATAATTATTGACACTATTGCTGGAACTGAAGTTATAGAAGAAGAATTAACTTCTGAAAATGTCCCTGCTGATAAGTCAACAACTGTTACAAAAGTTACGACAAAGGAACCAGGAAAAGTAGTTACCCAAAAAACAACTGAAACGAAAGTGGGAGAAGACACAAAAGTAGAAGTTGTGACAAAAGTAGTTATTGCTGACGAACCTAAAAAAGTTGTCGTAGCCGAAACACCCGTAAAAGTAACGGTTCAAGAACCAAAAGTTACCACAAGCACTTCAGCTTGGGTAGTTCCTGCTAAATACCAAACAATGAAAAACCCAACAGATCCAAAAGTAGATTTGGCAATTGGAAAATCGTTATACGGTAAACATTGTAAATCTTGTCACGGTAGTGAAGGTTTTGGCGATGGTGTAAAAGCCAAAGAAATGAAAGGTGATTTAGGCGATTTTTCAACCAAAAAATTCCAATCACAAACTGATGGCGCATTATATTATAAAACCACTTTTGGTAGAGATGATATGCCTGCATTTAACAAAAAACTTCCTTCAGATGAAGACAGATGGCTAATTGTTAATTATCTGAGAACGTTATAACAATAAGCCAAAAAATATATGGCATAAAAAAAAGCCGAACAAATTGTTCGGCTTTTTTATGCTATATTGTCATTGAGAATATCCGAATATCGGGCTGATTTTCAACCAGCCTTAAATCAAATGCCATGCAAATATTTCGCACAAACATCCTTCCGGCTTCCTTTACAATAATTTTGTTATCAGAAACGTCAATTAGGCCGTCATCAATAATTTCTCCTAATCGCTCAATTATTTCATTTTTAACTTGGGTTGTTAAACCAATATTCCACTCCGTTTCCAAATTACACATCAAATTTAATATGTGTTTTCTTATGATCAAATCAGTATCTGTTAACAAATGCCCTCTAAATACTGGCAATTCACCTTTATTTACGCGGTCTGTATAATCATCAATTTCCTTTTCATTTTGCGCAAATGCATACCAGGAATCGCTAATGGAAGACATTCCCAAACCAATCATCAATTCGGTTTTACCAGCTGTATAGCCCATAAAATTACGATGCAGTTTTTTGGCTTTCATCGCTTTGTGCAGCGAATCACTTGGCAATGCAAAATGATCCATCCCTATTTCAACATAACCATTGTCAAAAAACAATTGTTTTCCCAATTCATATAAACGGCGTTTTTCATCGTCTTTAGGCAAATCATGGTCATCAAAACCTCTTTGTCCCACGCCTTTTATCCAAGGCACATGGGCATAACTGTAATAGGCAATTCTATCCGGTTTTAATGTGATGGTATTTTTAATGGTATTTCTGATGCTTTCTTCAGTTTGAAAAGGCAATCCAAAAATTAAATCGTGGCTTATGGATTCATATCCTATTTTTCTTGACAAATCATGAACTTTTTTTACCTGCTCAAAACTTTGAACTCTATGAATCGCTTTTTGAACAATAGGATCATAATCTTGAATGCCAAAGCTGTTTCTTCGAGAACCTAAATCGTACATCGTTTGCAATTGATCTTCTGAAGTATGGTTTGGGTGACCTTCATAACTAAAGTCGAAAATCTCAAATTTATCAGCTCTTTTAAAAATTCCGTTGATTAATTTTCTTAAATTTTCAGAAGAAAAAAATGTTGGCGTACCGCCTCCCAAATGGATTTCCCTGATTTTTGGACGTTTCCCCAACAAATCGCAATACAAATCCCATTCCTTTAAAACAGTTTCTATATATGGCTGTTCAACTTCATGGCGCTTGGTAATTTTTTTGTGGCAAGCACAAAATGTGCACAAACTTTCACAAAATGGAAGATGAATGTATACGCTTATTCCTTCACTGTCATTGCTTTCATTAAAAGATTTCACCACGGTTTTTTTCCAGTCTTCTATTGCAATCCCTTCTTTGTCCCAAAAAGGAACAGTTGGGTAGCTGGTGTATCTTGGGCCAGGAATATTGTATTTTTGAATTAAAGTTGAATTCATTTTTTTAGTTTTTAGTATTCAGATTTTTGCAGTAAGTTTTGAACCTCTTATAAAATCTAGCTTTTGTATTCTTTTACCGCATCAATAAACGCTCCTGCATTTTCTAACGGCGTGTTTGGTAAAATTCCATGGCCTAAATTAACGATGTATTTATCTTTTCCGAAATCGTTGATCATTTGGGTCACTATTCTTTTAATTTCTTTTGGAGGCGACAACAAACGCGCCGGATCCATATTACCTTGCAAAGTGATATTTCCTCCTGTGAATTTTCTTGCCATTTGCGGCGTAATTGTCCAATCCACACCCAATGCCGAAGCATTCGATTTCGACATTTCTTCCAAAGCAAACCAACACCCTTTTCCAAAAGCAATTACCGGAGCATCATCTTTTAATGCTTCAATAATTTGGTTAATATAGTTCCATGAAAATTCCTGATAATCAACAGGAGAAAGCATTCCTCCCCAAGAATCAAAAATCTGAACCGCATCAACACCTGCTTTTACTTTTTCTTTTAAATAAGCGATGGTGGTATCGGTAATTTTTTGCAATAAGGTATGTGCCGCAATTGGTTGGGTAAAACAAAATTCTTTTGCGATATCATAGGTTTTAGAACCTTGGCCTTGCACGCAATAACATAAAATTGTCCATGGAGAACCCGCAAAACCAATTAACGGAACTTCATTATTCAGCATTTGTTTGGTAATTTTAATGGCGTCCATGACATATTTTAATTCAACAGTAACATCCGGCACAATTACGGCATCCACATCTTTTTGGGTACGAATTGGGTTTGGCAACCAAGGGCCAGTTCCTTCTTTCATTTCCACCTCAATATTCATTGCCTGCGGAATCACTAAAATATCAGAAAATAAAATAGTGGCATCCATTCCAAATCTGCGATAAGGCTGCAAAGTAATTTCTGAAGCCAATTCAGGAGTTCTACAACGGGTAAAAAAATCGTATTTATCACGAATTTCTCTAAATTCCGGTAAAAATCGCCCTGCCTGACGCATCATCCAAACTGGCGGACGTTCAACTATTTCTCCTTTTAAGGCTCTTAAATATAAATCGTTTTTGATCATTTTATTAGTATTTTGGTATTTTAGTAATTTAGATTATCGGATTTTTTTGGGCGTTCCTTTCAGGCCGCGCCATCCGCTATATCTTTTTTTCCATTTCATTTCAAAAAATGATGCCGCTACTGTCGCTAACGCAAATCAATTTTCAATGATGCTAACTTTTTGCAGCCACCGCTTTCATTGCAATATCTATGGCAGCTTTCACTTTGTAAATATCTCTTTTGCTAATTGCGGTTCCTAAAAACCAGGCTTCAAATTGAGACGGAGGCAAAAACACGCCATGTTCCATCATTTTCCAAAAGAATATTTTAAATTTATTGGTATCACTGGTGAGTGCTGTTTTAAAATCAACCACCGGTGTTTTTGTGAAAAATGCCGAAATCATTGATCCAAATCGGTTTACCTGTAAATCGATACCATTTTTTTTCGCTGCATCCAATAAAGACCGCTCTAAAAAAGAAGCCGTTTTTTCAAATTTTTCGTACGGATTTTGTTTTTTCAATTCAGTTAAAGTGGCAATTCCGCATGCCATAGCGATTGGATTGCCCGATAAAGTTCCTGCCTGATAAACATCTCCCAAAGGCGAAACCATTTCCATGATTTCATTTCTGGCACCATAAGCGCCAACCGGAAAACCTCCTCCGACAACTTTTCCCAAACAAGTGATATCTGCTTGTACGCCCAGCAATTCCTGGGTGCCACCAAATTTTGAACGAAAACCGGTCATCACTTCATCAATAATTAAAAGAACACCGCTTGCTTTGGTTAAATCTCTTAATTCTTCCATAAATTCTTTGGTAGGATTTACAACACCCATATTGCCCGCTATTGGTTCAATAATGATGGCGGCAATATCATCATGCTTCGCCAAATGTTGCTCAACACTGTCAATATTGTTGTATTCTGCAACCAATGTATTTGCAACCGCTTCCGGCGGAACACCTTTACTTCCAGGGATGCTCAACGTTACCAAACCTGAACCGGCGGCAACCAGCATATCATCCGCGTGCCCGTGATAACAGCCCGCAAATTTGATTATTTTATTTTTTCCTGTGAAAGCCCTGGCCAAACGAATGGCGCTAAAAACAGCCTCCGTTCCCGAACTCACAAAGCGCACTTTATCCATTCCCGGGAATGCATCACAAACAATTTTGGCCAATTTAATTTCGCCCACTGTTGAAGCGCCAAAAGTAGTTCCTTTTGTTAGTGCTTTTTTTACGGCCGATTCAACTTTACTGTTTCTGTGTCCTAAAATCATTGGCCCATAGGATAAAACCAAATCGATGTATTCGTTTCCGTCAACATCGATAATTTTACTGCCTTTTGCCCTGTCAATAAATATAGGAACACCACCAACAGATTTAAAAGCCCTAACAGGAGAGTTTACCGCTCCCACTAAATTCTTTTTCCCTTTTGTATATAATTCTACTGATTTTTCTAGTTTCATTTTGTTAGTAGTTAGCTGTAATTAACGTTTCAATAATAGTTTGGCGACGTCTTTTGCAAAATAAGTAATAATAATGTCGGCTCCTGCCCTTTTCATGGACAGCAAACTTTCCATCATAACCCTATCGCCATCAATCCAGCCTTTTTCGGCAGCTGCTTTAATCATAGCATATTCACCGCTCACATTGTAGCAGGCAACCGGACGGTCGAAATTATTCTTTACGTCTCTTATGATATCCAAATAAGCCAAAGCCGGTTTTACCATCAAAATATCGGCACCTTCCTGATCGTCATAAGTTGCTTCACGCAAGGCTTCATCTCTGTTTGACGAATCCATTTGGTAAGTTCTTCGGTCTCCAAAAGTTGGTGCAGAATCTGCAGCGTCCCTAAACGGACCGTAATATGCCGATGCGTATTTTACCGCGTACGACATAATAGGAAGATCGTAAAAACCTGTATTGTCCAACGCTTCCCTTATGGTTGCAATCATACCGTCCATCATTCCCGAGGGCGCCACCATATCCGCTCCTGCTTTTGCGTGAGAGATTACTTGTTTGGCGATATTTGGCAAAGTAGCATCATTGTCAACATCGTTATCGTGAATTACGCCACAATGACCGTGACTGGTGTATTCGCAAAAACAAACATCGGTAATGACATATAAATTCGGATAATTTTTTTTGATGAAACGGATGGCATTTTGCATAATTCCGCTGTCGTTCCAGGTTTCAGAACCAATTTCATCTTTTTTTGAAGGAATTCCGAAAAGTAATACTGCCGGAATATCCAATGCAACCACTTCATCCAGTTCTTTTGAAATTCTGTCTAATGACCATCTTTTGATTCCTGGCATGGAAACAATTTCAGTTTCAATATTTGTCCCTTCCTCAATAAACAAAGGATAAATTAAATCGTCAACGGTAAGTCTGTTTTCCCTTACCAAACGACGAATATTTTCAGTTTTACGAAGGCGTCTTGTTCTATTCATAATCAAAATATTGATTTACAGATTTTATTACATTTTCAACTGTTGGTTCATCGGCCACAAATACATTTTCAAAATCATCGATGGCTTCAGCAGCGGTGGTATTTCCAATACAAAAAGCCACGCTTTGGGTATCGGTATTTTTTAATAAATAACTTTTTACTGATGACGGACTAAAAAACAGGATGCCATCATAGATGTTTTTTATTTTTACAGGTTTGAAATTGGTTGAATAAACTTCAATTTCATTGACCTTAATATTGTTTTCAGTTAATATTTCCGGAAGTTCATTGCGTCTTAAATTTCCGCAGAAAAAATAAACCTCCTCAATGTTTTTATTCAGCAGTATTTCATCTGCCAATTCTTCTGCTGAATGCGCTATTACGGTTACTTTAACGTTTTTCTCCTCTAAAAATTGCGCCGTTTTATCGCCAACGCAATACACATTTTCAAATTGTAACTCTTCCGAAGAAAACTGGCTAAAAACACCAATAACGGCATTTTTACTGGTGAAAACTGCGTTTTTGATTGGATTGGTTAATTTAATTGACGTGTTAAAAGAAATTTCTATCAGTTCAATTTCATCGACTGTAAAATTATTCAGAAGTTCCTTTTGGGCTGCGGAAAGTTTTTTGGTTGACAGGATTTTTTTTTTGGTATTCATCTATTTCTTCATTTCAGCTTTTATGCTTTCCATTAATTTTTTTCCGCCTTTATTCAGTACTTCTTCCGCGCAAATTTTACCCAGGCTATTCCATTCACTCAATGGAACAGATTTTTTAACTTCAACCTTTTCTGAACCGTCAATGGCAATTAAAATTCCTTTAAAACTGATGGTTTCGCCAGTTATTTTAGCGTTTCCGCCTATTGGTGCGGTACATCCGCCTTCCAGTGTTTTCATAAACTGACGTTCAACAGCAACAGCCATTTCAGTGTTTTTATGATTTATTTGAGCGCAAATTTCAAGTATTTTGGCATCAGCTTTTAAAGCAGTGATCATAATGGCGCCTTGTGCAGGTGCAGGAATCATCCAATCCAACATCATATGATTTTCAGGAAGCAATTCAATGCGTTCCAATCCGGCTGCGGCAAAAATAGCTCCGTTCCAATTGTTGTCAATTAGCTTTTGCAAACGCGTATTTACGTTTCCCCTTAAATCGGTAATGGTATGTTTTGGATATTTATGCAACCATTGTGCGGTTCGTCGTAAACTTCCAGTGGCTATAATGGCGTTTTCTTCATTTTTTAAAAAATCTGTATTGTTTTTAAGCACCAAAACATCGCTGATATTCGCTCTTTCCAAAACGGCCGCCTGTGCAATTTTTTCATGCAAATCGGTTGGAACATCTTTTAAAGAGTGCACCGCGATATCAATTTCTCCGCGAAGCATCGAGTTATCCAGCGTTTTTGTAAACAAACCGAAACCGCCTATTTGATGCAAAGGCTTGTCTAAAACCTCATCGCCGGTTGATGTTATTTCTATAATTTGCGCTTGATATCCTAAATTTTCAAGTTGTGCTTTTACTAAATTTGCTTGCCATAATGCGAGTTGACTTGCTCTTGTTCCTATTCTAATCATTCTCATTTAAGATCATCTCTTTAATATTAAACATTTTACTGATAACGCTAATGCTTAAATCAACCGAAGTGTCTTCATCTTTTAAATGTTTAACAAATTGTGTGGTAATCTTTTGAATCATGCGGTTTGTTATGTACTCGGCATGTTCAACATTAAAGCCTTCTAATTTTCTTGAATGGAAATCAATTTCATCATGTTGTATAATTCGAAGCGATTCTTTTAAAGCATTAACGGCCGGCACATATTTACGTTGTTCAATCCAATCGTTAAATTCACCTTTGTATTTTTGAATGATGGCTTCGGCTGCAGGAATTTCATTCTTACGTGTTTCTATGGTCAGATCCGTAATTTTTGAAAGTTCATCAACATTTACCAAAGTTACGCCATCAATATTTTTAACAGAAATATCAACATTTTCAGGCATTGACAAATCTAAAATCAATATTTCATTGCCTGTTTTCAAATGCGCTTTGCTGATGGTGTGAACATCTGCGCCTGTTGAGACGATTAAAATATCTGTATCTCCAATTTCTTCCGTTAAGTCGGCATAATTTTTCACGGTAATTTCAGGATGTTCCGCTTTAAATTCCAAAGCCCTTTCGTGGGTTCTGTTGATGAGTGTCACATTTTTGTTTGAAGTGTATCCCAATACATTTTTACAAGTGTTTTTTCCTATATCGCCCAATCCGTAAATAAGAATTTTCTTCTCATTATAATTAGGGATATTCTCCATAATATAATGTATGGCCGCGTAAGCCACAGAAGTTGTGCCTGAACTTAATTGGGTATTGTTCTTAACATCTTTACTTGCCTGCAAAACCAAATTCATCAAACGCTCTAAATAAGCGTTGGTTGTTCCTGCAATTTTAGCTTGCTTGAACGATTCTTTTAATTGCCCAACAATTTCATAATCACCCAAAATTTGGCTGTCTAAACCAGTTCCTGTTTTAAACAAATGACGTACGGCATCTTTATTTTTATAAACATAAGAGACATTGATAAAATCTTCAATAGTTCCGTTGGAATATTTGATGATTAAACTTATCAATTCAAAAGGATGTTTGGCAAAGCCGGTGATTTCAGTTCTATTGCATGTTGATAAAACAAAAATCCCGTCGATTCCCTTTTCTTTAGCCTCTTTTAGCAATAATTTTTGATTTTCTTTAGTGATGCTGAAAGTGCCTCGCACATTTACATCCGCTTTTTTATAACTTAGTCCTACGTTGTATAATTTTGTAGGCATGTTTTCTTGACTCATAAAAATAGTGTTATCAATAAGTGTCGTCAAAAGTACGAAGATATTTTACTACAAAACATCGGTAAAAGTACTATTATTGTCGACATAAGTTATGGCCCTTAATTTATAATATTTCTAAATAACGCATTATTGAATAAAAGTATGACAAATGTCATAAAAATAAAGGCCTTAAAACTATGACTTTTATCATACTTATTCATATCAGATCATTTTTTTGTGTAAATTTTTATTAGTACTTTTGCTTTATGATTAATGTTATTTCTTGAAAACATCTTATGAAATCCAATTTAGAAAATTATAAAAATATCGACAAAAGTACCCAGTTTATTTTTAGTGAAACGGATACTTTTAAAGTATTCAACTTAAATAATCTGTCTGAAAATGATGAATTTTATAAACTTTCATTAACCAAAAACTACATTCAAATTTATTTTTGCTGCAACAACGAATGTAAAGTTGCCTTTAATTTTGAGCATTGCGTTATGCCTTTAACTGAAGGCAATTCAAGCATGGTATATTTTAAGGATGAAAAAATGGATTTGCTTTTTAGGCTACCTCCAAATTCAGAATTGCTGGCCATATTAATTTCTATTGAACATTTTCATTCTTTATTTTCCATCAACGGAACTGTTTTATTTAACTATAACAGTTTAAAGGGAGAAAACCCTATTATTGAACCAAAAGAAACCAATTCTTCCATAAAATTAATTTTGAACCAACTAAGGACCAAACAAACAAACGATTTGCTTAGGCCAATTTATATTAAGGGAAAAGTTTACGAATTGCTGAGTTTTTATTTCAGTCAATCTTCGGAAAAAGAAACTGAAAATTGCCCATACATTTCTAATGAAGAAACCGCCAGCAAAATAAAACAGGCAAAACAATTGATTATATCAAATATGAACAATCCGCCTTCACTTACCGATTTGGCCAAAGAAGTTGGACTTAACATCAAAAAATTAAAAACGGCCTTTAAGGAAATTTATGGCGTTCCGGTATTCACCTTTTTGCTGAACCATAAAATGGAATTGGCAAAAACATTGTTGCAGGAACAACAATTAAATGTGAACGAAATAGCGTCTCATTTGGGCTATAGCGCTTCCAGCCATTTTATTGCGGCCTTTAAAAGTAAATTCGGCATCACACCAAAACAATTTTCAAAATCATAATTGTACCATTACAATGAAAGGAGCTTTATTAGTAAATTTAGGATCGCCAAACAGTACTTCCGTTAAAGATGTGAAAAACTATTTGGATGAATTTTTAATGGATGAACGGGTAATTGATATCCCTTATTTACTTCGCGCATTTTTGGTTAAAGGCATTATTTTAAATACCCGACCAAAAAAATCGGCGGCTGCTTATAAAAAAATCTGGCGGGATGAAGGCTCTCCTTTAATTGTGCTTTCCAATAGATTGCACAAAAAAGTAAAGAAAAATACCAATATTCCTGTTGAATTGGCGATGCGTTACGGAAATCCTTCCATGAAAAGCGGCATTCAAAAATTGGCTGAGCAAGGCGTTGATGAAATTTTACTGATTCCTCTTTATCCCCAGTTTGCGATGGCAACCACAGAAACCATAGAAGTTTTGGCGAAAGAAATTGTAAAAAAACATTACCCAAACATAAAACTGACTATGGTTCCGGCTTTTTACAACAAAACAGATTATGTTGAAGCTTTAAGCGAAAGAATTCAAAATGAATTGACAAAACTGCAGCCCGAACATTTGCTTTTTTCCTATCACGGCGTTCCGGAGAGACATATTAAAAAATCGGATGTCACCAAATCACATTGTAAAATTGATGGCAGTTGCTGCAACACACCATCTACAGCCCATGAATTTTGCTACCGCCATCAATGCTATGAAACCACAAAAAATGTTGCCGCAAAATTAAATTTAGAAGAAGGAAGTTACAGCACATCTTTTCAATCGCGTTTAGGAAGTGACCCTTGGCTGCAGCCTTATACCGATAAAACCATTGACAACTTCGCCATAAATGGTGTGAAAAAATTAGCCGTTGTTACACCTGCATTTGTTTCTGATTGTTTGGAAACTTTGGAAGAAATTGGCATGGAAGCCAAACATTCATTTAAGGAAAATGGCGGAGAAGATTTTAATATGATTCCTTGCTTAAATGATGACGACAAATGGGTAAAAACACTGTCGGGCTGGATTCATGATTGGGCGAAATAATCATTTAGTACTAAGAATTTAGAAGTTAGCATTGAGAAACCTGATAGCGGATTTATATTCGCGTTATCAGGTTTTTCTTTTTACTTCAACCATAAAACAGACGCCATAACCATTCAAAATATTAAAAGTCCTTTTGATGATTTATAATAAAAAAAACTACTTTTGATAAGCCCAAAAGTGAAACAAACCTTCGCAAAGCTACCCAAATTTGGGTGTATAAATGAAGGTTTGTTTCGCATATAAACAAATTGGTGGCAAGCACAGCGAAACTCAACAGGGCAACGAAACATAAAAGACATTGACAGAAAATGAAAAAAGAACCGCTAATAAATTTCGTTCAAAAGAACTCGCCTGCATCAAAACAGACACTTATGGACATTGTAGAACATTTTGAAGAAAAAACCATTTTTAAAAACGATTACTTACTCAAAGAAGGACAAATTAGTAACGATTATTTATTTTTGGCAGATGGTTTTATGAGAGCATTCACTTTCGACACAGAAGGTAACGAAGTAACAACCTATTTCTATCCAAAAAACAGGGTGGTTTTTGAAGCGTCATCATTTTTTATGCGGACAATTTCCACAGAAAACATACAAGCATTGACAGACTGTAAAGGCTACTCTATAACTTTTGAAAAATTAAATATGCTCTTTCACTCTGTTCCAGAGTTTAGGGAATTTGGACGAGCAATGTTGGTAAAAGAATTTGTTGCATTCAAGCAGCGAACTTTGGCAATGATTAACAAAAGTGCAGAAGAACGCTATGCAAACTTAATAAACTCTAACAAAGAAATTTTTCAAAATGCACAACTTAAACATATTGCTTCCTATCTTGGTATAACAGACACATCATTGAGTAGAATTAGAAAAGAGTTTTCCAAAAAATAGTTCCCTTTTCATTTCTTGCCATTTGGCAAGTGCTTTTCGTTTCCCTATGTGTTCCTTTGCTTCATAAATATTTAATGCAATGGACAATTTACCTTATTACATCTATTTGGTTTTTGGGCTAACACTGTTGTTGGCAATATTCCTTTTCTATAAAGCTACAAACTACTCAAAAATATTTTTGACAATTATATCTGTATGGATAACGGCACAAGCTATTTTTAGTCTTTCGGGCTTTTACAAAATTGTAAATACAATTCCTCCAAGATTTGCTTTGCTTCTTTTACCACCGTTGGTAATGACAATTGTACTTTTCAACACTAAAAAAGGGAAACAGTTTATTGATAATTTGAAGTTAAATACACTTACCTTATTTCACATTATTAGAGTTCCTGTTGAATTGGTTTTGTTTTGGCTTTTTGTTAGCAAAACTGTTCCCGAATTAATGACTTTTGAAGGCAGAAACTTCGACATATTATCAGGAATATCTGCGTCTATCATTTTTTATTATGGTTTTGTAAAAAAAACATTAAATAAAAATATCTTACTGCTTTGGAATTTTATTAGTTTGGCTTTGCTTTTCAATATTGCTTTCAATGCAATACTTTCTTTGCCAAGTGCATTTCAACAATTCGCTTTTGCCCAGCCTAATATTGCAATCATTCATTTTCCATTTGTGTTGCTTCCATCGATTTTAGTGCCTTTGGTTTTATTTGCTCATTTAGCATCAATTAGACAACTTTTAAACGACAAAAAACATTTAATATGAAAGAGAAAATATTAATTACATCAGCCACAGGCAAAACAGGATTTGAAGCTACAAAGCAATTATTAAAAGATGGTTATCCTGTTAGAATTTTTGTTCGCTCAAGAAATACCAAAGCATTGGAATTAGAAAAATTAGGAGCAGAAATTTGCATCGGCAACTTAACCGATTATGCAGATTTATGCAGTGCTTTAAAAGATGTTCAACGGGTTTACTATTGCCATCCATTTATGCCTCATTTATTTGAAAACACAAAATTATTTATAAAATGTGCAAAGGAAAACAACATTGAAGCTGTTGTAAATATGGGACAATGGCTGGCGGAATTTGAAAATGCTAAAAGTATTCATACCATTGAAACACAGAAAGCATATACGCTTTTTGTGCAAGAAAAGATTAATGTTGTACACATAATTCCTCCGTTTTTTGCCGACAATACTTTTTTTGTAACTGAATTTGCAATACAATTAGGTTTGATGCCTTTACCATTCGGCAAAGGGAAAAATCCTGCTATTTCTAACGAAGATTTAGGTTTGACAATTGCTTCTTTGCTAAAGAATCCACAGCCTTATTTAGGCAAGCGACTAAAAGTAACGGGACCAAAATCATTATCGCCAAACGAAATGGCTGCAATATTTTCAAAAGTTGTTGGTCGCAAGGTGAGATACATCAATATTCCCGAATGGATGTTCATAAAAGCTGGCTTCTTTTTTGCCAAAGAAATGAATTTAGATGCTTTTACCATCTCACAAGTTCGTCATTATATGAAAGAATATCAAACCAATAAATTTGATGGAACTACAAATATTGTAAAAGAGCTTACAGGCAAAGAACCAGATAACTTTGAAACCATTGTAAAAACTTATGTAAACAACTCGCCTTATAAGAAACGTAATTTTTCAAATTGGTTTTCTGCAATGAAAAGATTTATGGAATTACCATTGCATTCCATTCCAAGTATTAAAGAATTAGAAAAATACAATCAATGAAAAATAGAATAATAGTTTTTATAATCATTTGGATTTTAATTACTGCCTCATTGGGTTATTTTGATGTATTTCTAAAATTACCTATACAAGCATTTGGTTCTTATGTTTTCATAATTAACATATTAATTGTAATCAGCTATCTTAAAATCAAAAACTTACGATCACTTATCAATAGTATACCTTTGAAATTATTTGCGTTTATTAATATATTCAGAATTTTTGCAGGTTTACTATTTTTACATTTCAGCGATAAACTTCCAGAAGAGTTTGTATATAAAGCAGGCTATGGAGATATTGTCGCAGGTCTTCTTGGTGCATCAGTTTTTATATTTGGTCATAGAAAAATCACTTATTACCTATTGAATATATTTGGTTTATTAGATTTAGTAAATGCTTTATCAATAGGTATGTTCCTAAACATCACAGGAAATCCAAAAATGGAATTTGCTGCTCAATTCCCTATCCTTTTTATACCTCTTTTAATAGTAACTCATATTAATTCATTAACAAGGTTACCAAAAATAATGGAAACAACACTGTTTGAATTAATACAAAAATAATTTATTCTATGTACAACTACACAAAATTTGCAAACAAGGAATACAACCTTGTGTATTCATCAGGCATTAAAAGTGGAGACATTGTCCCAAATTTCTCTTTCTTAACATTAGACGGACTAAATAAAAATATTTCAAACTTTACCGACAAACCAATAATTTTAGAAACAGGAAGTTTGAGCTGTGGAATGTTTGCAGGGCAAAACAAAGCAATGAACCGATTAGCATCTGAAAACAAAGATTTTGATTTTCTATTGCTGTATGTGAGAGAAGCACATCCAGGCAAACTAATAAATGCACATAATAGCATTGAGCAAAAATGTGATTTAGCTAACCGACTTAATACTGAGGACATAATAGAAAACCGGACAATAATAATCGACGATATAAACGGAACTGTTCACAAAATATTAGGAGCGCTACCTAATATGGTTTACATAATAGACACCAATGGACAAATAATTTTTAAAGACGAATGGAATAATGCAAAAACTCTGAAAAATGCAATCCAAGAATTTAAGATTAATAGAAAACCAATAGAACAAAAATGGGCAATGTTACCACTACCAAATATTCCTATTGAATACAAAATTTTTAAAAGAGCTGGTTGGGATGCTGGTTTTGATTTTATTGTAGCACTGCCAAAATTAATTTTCTTTCATTTGTTTGGTGGATTATGTGGAAAATATCCAAAATTTGCTAACTGAGAAAACTATATTTAAAAAAATGCCAGCCACTAATACTGGTTTTGAACTATTGCCGGGCTTGGGCGTATTTGGACATTACGCTGAAAATCTTTTTTCTTTCTAAGTTTTCGGTATATTTGTTAGCACCTGTGCAAAAACCGGCAACAGACGCAAAGTGGCCAACCGTTATCAGCAAGGCTATGACGACACACAACGAATATACGGAATGACAGAAAGGACAAAAATGTTTGTCGACATATAAAAAATTATTGAAACGGTTTATCTTTTCAAAGTTGAGCCAATATTAAGCGAAGAAAAATACGAAATCTTCATTTTTTTTTCCAATTTCCCATACTTTCATTAAGTTGAAGTGTAATTACGTCTTTAATATTCAAAAACTAAAGACTTTTATTGAATATATAATAGTTTGTTTATCAATAAGTTATAGACTTTCGATTGATTTTTATCATACAAAATACGAAATCGTTTTCATAAATTTGTGGCATTATATTTACAATTTTAACAACTGAAATTTATGAAAAAACTTCTATTGGGTAATGAAGCATTGGCACAAGGCGCCATTGATGCCGGTTTATCAGGTGTTTACGCCTATCCGGGAACGCCTTCCACCGAAATAACAGAATATATCCAAAAGTCAAAAATAGCGCAAGAATTAAATATTCATTCCTCTTGGTCGGTCAACGAAAAAACCGCGATGGAAACCGCACTTGGTATGTCATACGCCGGAAAAAAATCGATGGTGGTGATGAAACATGTTGGTTTAAACGTGGCTGCAGACGTTTTTATGAATATGTCAGTTTCAGGAATTAATGGCGGATTGGTAGTTGTTGTGGCGGATGACCCGTCGATGCATTCCTCCCAAAATGAACAAGATTCAAGGTATTATGGCAAATTTGCCATGATTCCTATTTTAGAGCCTTCCAACCAACAAGAATGCTATGATATCACAAAATATGCATTTGAGTTGTCTGAAAAATTAGAGTTGCCAGTTTTAATAAGAATGGTTACACGATTGTCGCACTCAAGAGCCGGCGTTGTTACCGGTGAAAGGATTGCGCAAAATACTGTTCATTTGCCAAAAATTTCAACACAATTCCAGTTAATTCCCATGCACGCGCGTGGCCGATACAAACATTTGGTTGATATTCAGCCAGATATACTTGAAATCTCAGAAAATAGTGAGTATAATACATTCCATGAAGGCACCAATAAAACCATCGGAATTATTGCATCAGGAATCGCCTATAATTATTTGATGGAAAATTTTGAGGATGGCGAATGTCCTTATCCGATTTTAAAAATTTCACAATATCCATTGCCAAAAGAACCCATCAAAGAATTGTTTGATACCTGTGAAAAAATATTGGTATTGGAAGACGGCTATCCTTTTATAGAAGAAGCTATTTCCGACTTTTTAGGCGAGAACAGAAAAGTAATCGGTCGTTTAAGCGGCGATATTCCAAGAGTTGGCGAACTAAATCCCGATAATATTGCAAATGCCTTGGGATTCGACATCGTGATCAATGACAAGCTGCCAAAAGTGGTGATGGGCCGGCCGCCGCAATTGTGCGTTGGTTGCGGGCACAATGATTTGTTTAATGCCATCAATGTGTTAAAAAATGAATCGGCCACCCAACAGGTTTTTGGCGATATTGGCTGTTCTGCTTTAGGCGTTTTGTCGCCTTATGAAAGCATCAATACCTTAATTGAAATGGGCGCTTCCATTACGATGGCAAAAGGCGCTTCCGATGCGGGAATTCATCCGGCAATTGCCGTTATTGGAGATTCCACTTTTACCCATTCCGGCATGACCGGATTGCTGGATGTGATTATCGAAAACACACCGATTACCGTTATTATTTCCGACAATTCAGCGATTGCGATGACTGGCGCACAGGATTCAGCGGCTTCAGGCAGGTTAATTTCAATTTGTAAAGGTTTGGGTATTGAAGAAGACCATTTAAAAATAATTACGCCATTGCATAAAAATTTACAGGAAAATATCGATGTCATTCGTGAAGAAATAAATTACAAAGGCGTTTCTGTGGTTATTTCCCAGCGTCCTTGCGTTCAGCTTCCGAAAGAGAAAAAAGATAAATTAAAAGAATATACAAACGTGTCAATAAATTAAATTATGCACTCAAAAATAAACATCATTTTAGCCGGCGTTGGCGGACAAGGAATTTTAACCATTGCGGCCATTTTAGACACTGCCGCTTTGGATAACAATTTACACATCAAACAATCGGAAGTACATGGAATGAGCCAACGTGGCGGTGCCGTGCAGTCTCACGTAAGGATTTCGGACCAACCAATTTTTTCCGATTTAATTCCGCAGGGAAAAGCAGATATGATTATTTCTGTGGAACCAATGGAATTGTTGCGCTATTTGCCATTTTTGAAAAAAGACGGCTATTTAATCACCGATTCAAATCCGTTTGAAAATATTAAAAATTATCCGGAATTGGAAACACTTTACAACGAAATAAAATCACATAAAAACCATATTTTAATCGATGCGATGAAAATTGCAAAAGATTTGGGTAATTCAAAAGCCACCAATATTGTTTTATTGGGTGCGGCTTCATCTTTAATTCCTTTAAGCGATGAAAGTTTTCAAAAAGCAATAGCCACGCTGTTTGAAAGAAAGGGCGAACGCATTGTAGCTAAAAACCTGGAAGCTTTCTTAAAAGGTAAAGAAATTGCCGCTGAACTCGTTTCCTAAACACCAATTTATTTATGCTGAACAAAGAATTACTAAATCCCAAAAGCATTGTTGTTATTGGTGCTTCTAACAATATTCACACACCTGGCGGAAGCGTTTTAAAAAATTTAATCGCCCACAATTTTAAAGGTGAATTATTTGCCGTTAACCCGAAAGAAACTGAAGTACAAGGACTAAAATGCTATCAAAACGTAGTTGAAATTCCGCCAGTTGATTTGGCGATTATCGCCATTGCCGCGAAATTTACCTTGGAAACGGTTCAGATTTTAACACAACAAAAAAATACCAAAGGATTTGTTATTTTTTCGGCAGGCTTCGGAGAAAAAGATGCTGAAGGCAAAAAACTGGAAGAACAAATTGTTAAAGAAATAAACGCCGTTGGCGGAACACTATTGGGTCCGAACAATATTGGATTGATCAATCAACATTATGCAGGCGTATTTACCACGCCAATTCCAAAATTAAACCCAAAAGGGGTCGATTTTATTTCTGGGTCGGGTGCAACAGCCGTATTTATTATGGAAGCCGCCATGGCAACCGGATTGACGTTTTCAAGCGTTTATTCTGTTGGCAATTCCGCACAAATTGGTGTTGAAGAAGTATTGGAACATTTAGATGAAACTTTTGAAAACGGAAAAAGTTCGGAAGTGAAATTATTATATATTGAAAGCATTGAGAATCCGCAAAAACTTTTAAAACACGCTGCTTCATTAATTTCGAAAGGCTGTAAAATTGCTGCCATAAAAGCAGGAAGTTCCTCGGCAGGAAGCAGGGCGGCAAGTTCGCACACGGGCGCATTGGCCAATTCTGACGTTGCTGTGGATGCTTTGTTCAAAAAAGCCGGAATTGTTCGTTGCTACGGAAGAAATGAATTGATCACCGTGGCCGGAATTTTTATGCACCAAGAATTAAAAGGCAAAAATATTGCGATTATTACCCACGCCGGCGGACCCGCAGTGATGCTTACCGATGCTTTATCCAAAAACGGGCTGAACGTTCCTGAAATTATCGGAAAAGCCAGCGAAGAATTGCTACTTAAATTGTTTTTGGGCTCTTCCGTGTCAAATCCAATCGATTTTTTGGCGACAGGAAATGCAAAGCAGTTGGAAACCATTATCGATTATTGCGAAAATGAATTTTCGGAAATTGATGCGATGGTTGTCATTTTTGGAAGTCCGGGATTGTTTGAAGTCTATGATGTTTATGACGTGCTGGACAAAAAAATGCGCGAATGCAAAAAACCTATTTTCCCTATTTTGCCTTCGGTGGTAAACGTAAAAAAGGAAATCGATTATTTTATTTCAAAAGGTAACATCAATTTTCCCGACGAAGTATTGTTTGGAAACGCTTTGGCCAAAATATATAAAACTGAAAAACCCATTTCTGCAGAAAAAACAAAAATAAATCTTGATTTAACAGCAATCAGAGCCATAATAAATACTGCTGAAAATGGTTATTTAGCACCTCAGCAGGTAAAAGAATTGTTATTGGCGGCTAAAATTCCCTTGGTGAGCGAAGCAGTTTGTGCCACAAAAAAAACGTGTTTGTCAGAAGCGCTGAAACTTGGTTTTCCGGTGGTGATGAAAATAGTTGGGCCCATACACAAATCGGATGTGGGCGGAATTATATTAAATATTAATTCTACTGAAAAACTGGCTGCTTCCTATGATGAAATTATGAAAATAGCCGGCGCAAAAGCGGTATTGATCCAGCCAATGAAAAAAGGTATGGAACTTTTTATCGGTGCCAAAAAAGAAGGGAATTTCGGACATCTGGTTTTGTGCGGTTTGGGCGGAATTTACATTGAAGTTTTAAAAGATATCAATGTGGCATTGGCATCGGTTTCAAAAATGGAAGCCACAGAAATGATTCAAAATTTAAAATCGTACAAGATAATTCAGGGAATCAGAAATCAGGAAGGCGTGAATGAAAAATTGTTTGCGGAAATTATCGTAAAAATTTCCGATTTATTAATGGCTGCTCCGGAAATTGTTGAATTGGATCTAAATCCGCTTTTTGGAAATGCCAAGGAGATTTTTGCGGTTGACGCCAGAATCTGTATAGAAAAAATAAATTCTAAGTAATACCGCTTTTTGCGTTAGGGATAGAAGTCCTTCGGCTCAGCTCAGGATAAACCCATCCATTTTTGAGGCTTTTTGCCGATAAAAAGATTGAAGCATATAGCCCGACCCTTGTGGTAACGCCCAAATTCTTATTTTAATTTTTTGATTTTTTAATTAGAATTCAATCGAATTTAGCAAAACAACTAAATTCATAAATTTAAAACGATTTTTCAAACGGAATTCGGTTCACGATACTTCTGCCCAACGTAACCTCGTCGGCATATTGAAGCTCATCGCCCACTGCGATTCCTCTTGCTATCGTTGAAGTTTTAATAGGTAATCCTTCCAATTGTTTATAAATATAAAAGTTTGTGGTATCGCCTTCAATGGTAGAGCTCAACGCAAAAATAACTTCTTTGATGGTGCCTGTTTTTAATTTATCTATTAAGCTGTCAATAGTCAAATTATGCGGACCAATTCCTTCAATTGGAGAAATTTTTCCGCCCAAAACGTGGTACAATCCTCTAAATTGCGAAGTGTTTTCAATGGCCATCACGTCGCGAACATCTTCAACCACACAAATAATTTCTGAATTTCGGGAGGAATTTGAACAAATTTCACAAATATCCTTGTCGGAAATATTGTGGCATTTTTCACAAAATTTAATCTCGTCCACCAATCTAACAAGTCCGGCCGCCAATTGATGCGTTTGAGATGCCGGCTGCTTCAGTAAATGCAAAACTAAACGCAATGCAGTTCTTTTGCCAATTCCAGGCAATTGAGAAACTTCATTTACGGCATTTTCCAATATTTTTGACGAAAAATTCATGCTGCAAATATACAATTAGGAAAGATATTCCCAATAATTTTGCTTTCTTTGTTAATTCTAATATTAAAATTATTTAATGGAGCCAATTTTTCTTCTTTCACTTATTGCAGTTTATTTTGGTCTGCTAATTTTAATAGCGCACTTCACGGAGAAAAATGCCAGCAACGAAACTTTTTTTAAAGCCAACAAGAAATCGCCTTGGTACATTGTAGCATTTGGAATGGTTGGCGCTTCCCTTTCTGGCGTTACGTTTATTTCTATTCCTGGCTGGGTGCAAAGTTCACAATTTAGCTATATGCAAATCGTTTTTGGCTATATGTTTGGCTATTTGGTAATTGCTTATGTGCTGATTCCTATTTATTATAATATGCGGGTAACTTCTATTTACGAATTTTTAAAACATCGTTTTGGGCCAACTACCCATAAAACCGGGGCATTTTTCTTTTTTGTTTCAAGGGTTTTAGGGACTGCCTTTATATTATTTTTAGTGGCTTCAGTTTTGCAGTATTTTATTTTTGACGCTTGGAATGTTCCTTTTGAAATTACGGTTATTTTCTCTATTCTTTTAATTTGGATTTATACTTTTAAAGGCGGTATTAAAACAATTATTTGGACCGATATACTGCAAACATTTTTCATGCTTTTTGCGCTATTCGCTACCATTTTTATCATCATCCATAAATTAAATTGGTCAATTTCAGATATTTTCGCATCAACTGAATTTAAACAATACAGCAAAATTTTGTTCACTGATAATTTTAATGACAAAAAACACTTGTTAAAATCATTTTTTGGAGGAATGTTTATCTCCATTGCTATGACAGGTCTTGATCAAAATATGATGCAAAAAAACTTAACGTGTAAAAACATTAAAGAATCACAGTGGAATGTAATTTCACTCGGGTTTATGCTCATCATTGTCAATTTCATATTTTTAACTTTAGGCACTTTATTATTTATTTATGCTAAAAAATTTGGTATTGCAATACCAACTGTTGATGGCGCGATAAAAACCGACCTGTTATTTCCGGAGATTGCACTCAATGGCGGTTTAGGAATTTATATCAGCATATTATTTATTTTAGGGTTAATTGCCGCTACTTACTCAAGTGCAGATAGTGCATTAACAGCCTTAACAACCTCCTATTGCATTGATTTTTTAGACATTGAAAATAGAAAAAAATCAAAACAAACATCAATTCGAAAAAAAACGCATATTTCAATTTCTATTGTGTTAATCATTGTTATTATTGTTTATAAATATGTGCTAAAAGAAAATACGATAAGCAGTTTATTACAAGTTGTTTCATACACTTATGGACCACTTTTAGGATTGTTTGCTTTTGGAATTTTTACAAAAATCAATATAAAGGACTCATTGGTATGGGTTGTTGCAATTCTTTCAGTGATTTTAACCTATTTTTTAGACGCTTATTCAACCCAACTTTTAAATGGCTATAATTTTGGATATGAGCTTTTAATTGTAAATGGGTTAATCACTTTTATTAGTTTACTTATCATACAAGCGCCAAAAAAAGAAATAAGTGAAAAAGTCTTAAACCAATAAAAGATTTTTAATTTTGTGGGATGGAGAATGATTTAAGCAATTATAGAAAAAATTACCAAAAAAGCGAACTTTCTGAAGAAGGAATTTCAGACAATCCAATGGAATTATTTCAAAAATGGTTTTATGAAGTGGAGGAATCTGAAAGAGATACTGAAGTAAATGCGGTTACAGTCTCAACCATTGGCGCAGACGGATTTCCAAAAGCCAGGGTCGTTTTATTAAAAAAATTCACTTGGGAAGGATTTATTTTTTTCACCAATTACCGCAGTGAAAAAGGAAAAGCCATTGCCCTAAACCCAAATGTTTGTTTGTCATTTTTTTGGCAAGGCATAGAACGCCAGGTTATTATTAAAGGTGTTGCAGAAAAACTTTCGGAAAATTTATCGGATGGGTATTTTGATTCGCGGCCCGACGGAAGCAAATTAGGTGCTTGGGCTTCAGACCAAAGTGAAGTGGTGCCATCGCGCAATTTTTTGGATGAACGCCTGGCTTCATTTGAAAAACAATACGAAAACAAAGAAATTGACCGTCCGAAACATTGGGGCGGCATTCTCGTAAAACCAATTAGCATTGAATTTTGGCAAGGACGCCCAAATCGCATGCATGATAGAATTAGATATACACTTCAAGAAGATTTTAACTGGAAAATTGAGCGATTGGCTCCTTAAGTCTTATCTTTGAACCTCAATAAAAACAAAATGAAAACACTTTATATTGTTAGGCACGCAAAATCTTCTTGGGAATATGAAGGAATTAAAGACATCGATCGCCCTTTGAAAGAACGCGGAATTAATGATGCATATTTGATTTCGAATGTACTTCAAAAAAAAATCGCGACGCCAGATGTGTTTATTGCAAGTTGCGCAAACAGGGCGCTACATACGGCAATGATTTTCACTTATACTTTTAATTTTCCGCTTGCAAATCTTAAAATTAGCAAATCGCTGTTCAATTTCAGCGACGGCTATTTAATAAAAACTGTAAAAGCTTTGGATGACGGATTTGACTCGGCCATTATTTTTAGCCACGACCATGGCATTAGCGATTTTGTGAATAAATTTGGAAGCTTAATATTGGATCACGTGCCAACTTGTGGGGTTGTAGGAATTAAATTCGACACCAATCATTGGAAAGACATTAAATCCGGAAAAACATTTTTAACCGAATTTCCTAAAAATTATAAATAGCACAATTTTGAAAATTGAAAAACTTGCCGGGATTGATATTGGTTCTAACGCCATTAGATTGTTGTTGGTGAACGTAATAACAGAACAAAATAACAGCCAAGAGCCAAGTTTCAAAAAATCGGCATTGGTTCGTGTTCCCATTCGTTTGGGTGCCGACACTTTTTTGAGCGGAAAAATCTCAGAAGAAAATAAAATAAGAATGATCAAGGCCATGGAAGCTTTCAAATTATTGATGGAAGTGCATGGCGTCCAAAAATATAAAGCCTGCGCGACATCGGCCATGCGGGAAGCCAGCAACGGACATGAAGTTGCCAATGAAATTTTTGAAAAAACTTCCGTAAAAATTGACATTATTGATGGCACCCAAGAGGCCAAGATAATTTTTGGAACAGATTTAAGCACTGTCATTACTGCTAAAAATTCTTATTTATATGTTGATGTTGGCGGTGGAAGCACTGAAATAACACTTTTTTCAAAAGGAAAAATTATCAACTCAAAATCCTTTAAAATAGGAACCGTACGTTTATTGGACGACAATAAAGAATTTAAAAATATTTGGAAAAGCATTGAGCTTTGGGTCAAAGAAAATACCAAAAATTTAAATAGAATCTCTGTAATTGGATCGGGTGGAAATATCAATAAAATTTTCAAAATCTCGGGCAAACCAATGGGCAAACCATTGTATTTAAGTTACATAAAAGATCAACTGGAATTATTGAGCAATTTAAGTTACGAAGAACGCATCATGCAGCTGGACTTAAATCCGGACAGGGCCGACGTAATCATACCCGCAACCAAAATTTATTTATCAATTATGGAATGGAGCGGCGCAAATAAAATATTTGTTCCAAAAATTGGACTTGCAGATGGTATTGTGAAAAATTTATACTACGAGAAGTAAGGATTTCCTATCCCCAGCCCTTTCCAAAGGAAAGGGAGTTTTCTTTAAGATTAAATTCTAAATTTTAGAACACTGAACTTTTTATACTCATTGAACTTTTGCCTACTGCCCATTCCCTAATGACTTAACTCTTTATAAATTCCTCCACCAGTTTTCCCACTGATTTTTCAGCGATTTTAGCCACTTTTTGCACTTCTTCGTGCGAAACAGCTTCCGCAATGCCTTCAACACCCAAATCGGTAATCACAGAAATTCCAAAACAAGTCATTCCCATATGTTTGGCGACAATCACTTCAGGAACGGTTGACATTCCAACAGCATCAGCTCCTAAATTTTTCACCATTTTATATTCTGCAGGGGTTTCAAAAGTTGGTCCCTGCAAAGCCAAATAAATCCCTTTATGAACCGGAATGGCCAATTTTAGCGCAACTTGTTCCATTTTAGCAATCATTTTTTTGCTGTACGCCTCGTGCATATCAACAAATCTTGGTCCAAAACGATCTTCGTTTTTTCCATGCAAAGGATGCACCGGCATTAAATTAATATGATCAGTTATGATCATAATATCACCGACTTTAAAAGCTGCATTAACGCCACCTGATGCATTTGAAACAATCAAATTTTCAACGCCCAAAAATTTCATCACACGCACCGGAAAAACGGTTTGCTCCATGGTCCATCCTTCATAAAAATGAAACCGGCCGCGCATTGCGATCACTTTTTTTGTGCCAACTGTGCCATAAATCAATTCCCCGGAATGGCCTTCAACCGTTGAAACCGGAAAATTAGGAATCTCTTTATAGGAAATTGAAAATTCAATGTCGATTTTCTCCACCAAATTACCCAAACCTGTCCCTAAAATAATGCCGTAATCTACTTTTGAAATTCCTTTATTTTGTAGGAATTTAACTGTTTCCTGAACTTTGTTCCACATAATTTTTTATAAGATTGTCAAACTCATTTTGATGAGTTATAAACGTTGTTTTTATTGAGATGTAATGCAAGTTTTTTAGTTTTCCAAAAATACGGACATAATCCTTCTCTGTTGTTAAAATAATTTTATTTGTTGCTGATAACGATTCATAAGCCGAATTTATTTCCCCAAGGTCATTTAAACTGAAATGATGATGGTCCGGATATTTCAGATGTTTAAAATTAAGCTTTTTACTTTTTAAATATTCCGTCAAAGGTTTCGGATTTGCAATTCCGGTCACCAATAAAATGTCAAAATCGGCCAATTCGCTTAAATCCAACTTAGAATCGCCTTTTAACTGAGTATCATAAGTTATGGTAGTGAAAAACACTTGCTGATTCGCTTTCGGATGTAACTTTTTGGTAATTTCTGCTTGTGCTGTTTCTGAAATATCAGCAGGGCATTTGGTTACAACGATGGCTTGTGCCCTGTTTGCTCCAGAAGCATTTTCCCGCAAATCGCCGGTTGGCAGCATTGTGTCATTCACATATAAATTGGCATAAGTCGTTAAAAGTATATTAAATCCGCCACAAACTTTTCTGTGTTGAAATGCATCATCCAACAAAATAACCTGCGGCGGATTTTCCAATTCCTCCAATTTTATAATTCCGTTGGTTCTGTCTGCATCAACACAAACAATAACTTCAGGATATTTTAAATGAATTTGAAAAGATTCATCGCCAATAATTTCCGCAGAAACATTTTCATCAGCAATTAAAAAACCGTTGCTTTTTCTTTTATAACCTCGGCTTAAAACAGCAATTTTACAGTTGTTCTTCAACAAATCTATTAAATATTCAATTTGTGGCGTTTTTCCGGTTCCGCCAACGCTTAAATTTCCTACAACAATAGTAGGTGTTTTAAAATGCGTAGATTTTAATAGGCCGACATCGTATAAATAATTACGCAAACTTGTAATTAATCCATACAAAATTGAAAACGGAAATGCTATTTTTCTTAAAAACTTCACTTAAGCGAAAATACGAACAAATCGCAAAATTTCTGCATAAATACTTAAACTTTCTTTGGTAAATTTTATCTTTGTTTCCCTAATGCTTCTGAAACTATGAATATTAAAGATATTGCTGCCTGTATTGAAGAAATTGCCCCTTTAAATTATGCTGAAGATTTTGACAATGTGGGTTTGTTGGTGGGCGACTTCAACACAGAATTAACCGGCGTTTTGGTGACATTAGACACGCTAGAATCAGTTGTTGATGAAGCCATTGAAAACAACTGCAACCTAATCGTAAGTTTTCATCCAATTCTGTTTTCAGGATTAAAAAAACTGAACGGCAAAAATTATGTGGAACGCGCAGTGATAAAAGCCGTCAAAAACAACATTGCCATTTATGCGATGCACACGGCGTTAGACAACTCTTTTGAAGGCGTAAACGCAAAAATGTGTGAAGTTTTAGGGTTGAAAAACAAAAAAATATTAATTCCACAAAAAAATACGCTTAAAAAACTCACCACTTACGCGCCAATTGCCGCTGCCGAAAAAGTTAGACAGGCACTTTTCAACGCTGGTGCCGGAACTGTTGGCAATTATGACCATTGCAGTTTTAACACAGAAGGTTACGGCACTTTTAAGGGAAACGAAAATTCCAATCCGGTTTATGGTGAAAAAGGAAAATTACATCAGGAAAATGAAACCTTAATTGGGGTCATTTTTGAAAAACATAAGGAAAGAAATATCCTTTCTGCGCTTTTTGAATCACATCCTTACGAAGAAGTTGCCTACGAAATTGTTTCTTTAGAGAACACAAATCAGGAAATTGGCTTGGGAATGATTGGTGAATTGGCTGAAGAAAAAAGCGAAACCGACTTCCTTAATTTCTTAAAAAACACCATGAATTCAAAAGGCATTCGCCATTCGGAATTGTTGGGAAAACCCATTAAAAAAGTCGCTGTTTTAGGGGGCTCCGGAAGCTTTGCCATTGAGAAAGCCATTGAAGCGGGCGCCGACATTTATGTGACCTCAGATATCAAATATCACGAGTTTTACAAAGCTGAAAATAAACTGGTTATTGCAGATATTGGGCACTACGAAAGTGAACAATTCACAAAAAATCTTTTAGTTGATATACTTACAAAAAAATTTCCTAATTTTGCAATCATTTTATCACAAAAAAATACAAATCCAATTTATTACTTATAATATGGCTAAAAGCAAAGAAGTTACTGTTGAAGAAAAGTTAAGAGCTCTTTATGATTTACAATTAATTGATTCAAGAATTGATGAAATTAAAAGCGTAAGAGGTGAATTACCTTTAGAAGTTGAAGATTTACAAGATGAAGTTATTGGTTTAAACAAAAGACTTGTTAATTTAGACGAAGAAGTAGCTGCCCTTAAAAAAGAAATTACCGATAAAAAGTTGGTGATTGATGAAGCAAACGCTTTGGTTAAAAAATATACAGAACAACAAAAGAAAGTTCGCAACAACAGAGAATTCAATTCAATCAGCAAAGAAACTGAATTTCAAGAACTTGAAATTGAGTTGGCTGAAAAAAGAATTAAAGAGCACAGAGCCAAGATTGAGCAAAAAAACGAAGTGGTTGAAGGCACAAAAGTAAACCTTGCCAGAAAAGAAGAATTGCTTAAACATAAGGCTGCTGAGTTGAACGATATTATGAGTGATACCGAAAAAGAAGAAAATATTTTGCTTGAAAAATCGAAAGAATATGCTGAATTGATTGACGACAATTTATTGTCAGCCTACAATAGAATCAGATCAAACGTAAAAAATGGCTTGGCAGTTGTTTCTATTGAAAGAGGCGCTTCTGGCGGATCATTTTTTACCATTCCACCACAAAGACAAGTTGAAATTTCGAGTCGCAAAAAAATCATTACCGATGAGTACAGCGGCAGAATTTTAGTTGACGGCGCTTTGGCGGAAGAAGAAAGAGAAAAAATCGAAAAACTTTTAAAGTAAATATCCTAAAAAGGCTTCCAAATCGGAGGCCTTTATTTTTTAGTTGCTTTGATGGAATAGAGCAACGGAAATAATTTTTCACCACCTTTTTGCACAAACATTCCATCTTCAGTTTCCACCATTTCCGGCAACACATTATAAGGCGATTTTTCAAATTCGTGCAAAAATTCTATATGAAGTCCTGCAGCGGTTAATGCCGAAACAACTTCCCCCAAACCGTGATTCCATCCGTATTCCTTGCTGATAATATCCGCATCTTTGTTGGTGTAAGTTCCTTTGTATTCCTCATAAATCACTTCGCTATTTTGATATGGATAGATCAGTTTTTCCGGCGTTTGCAAATAATCGAACATCCAAACAATTGGGTGAAATTCAATCAAATAAAAAACACCACCTTTTTTTAATTTTTCGGCAATAATTTCTCCCCAAATTTTTAAATCGGGCAGCCAGCCAATAACGCCATAAGAAGCAAAAACTAAATCAAACTTTCCCTTTACATTTTTGGGAACCTCATACAAATTGCTTTCAATAAAATTGGCGTCCAAACCCAATGCTGAATTCAACATTTTTGCATTTTTTATTCCTTCATTAGAAATATCAATGCCGGTACATTTGGCTCCCATCCTGCTCCAGCTTAAAGTATCCTGGCCAAAATGACATTGCAAATGCAGCAATGATTTGCCTTTAACGTCACCCAATTCTTCCAACTCAAATTTGTTTAGGGATGTTTTTCCTTTTTTGAAACCTTCAACATCGTAAAACTTTGATTTGATGTGAATACCCACTTTTTTATTCCAGGTATCTTTATTAACCTCAAAATATTTCTGATTTTTATTTTCCATTTAGTTAAATTTTAAAACAAATAATTATTAATAAACACAAGCAATCCCAACCAAATTATGGGTACCGATTCTACCCAAAAACTGGTATAATACCTCGACCTTTTTGGGGACGAAAACCATAAGAAAAGTCCGGCAAGAATTGAAATTATCAACACAATCAAAAAACCCACATACGTAAAATTTTCTTTGAAAATTTCCAACAAAACAAAACCAAACAACAACAAAATTCCCAAAACTTTAGAAGAAGTTATTCCCATAATTTGGGGCAAGGTTTTTAATGATTTTGAATCTGCATTTATATCCCGAATGTCAAAAGGAATCGTAATTGCCAACAGAAATAAAATCCGCTGAAAAAACTCCAGATAAACTGCTGACGTAAATTGGTAGCTCACTTCATCTAAAGGAAAAAATACCGAAATACCCGCCCAAGCTATGACAATACTGAAAATTTTCACCATTGGGAAATTCCGGAATGAAACTTCCAATTTCCCTATTTTAAACAATGGAATTGCATAAAAAAACGTCATAAAAGCAAAAGGAAACAATATCAAAAGTGATGCTGGGTTAAAATCGGCAAAAAATAAAATAGTTATCAACCCTAAAATTGACAAAATCAGCAACAGTAATATTTCTTTTAAATTCATAAAAAACCAGTCCTTAAACCAATTTAATCTGTTGTTTTTTATTTCGTAAAACCGAATAAAATTATAGGAAATCAGAATAGAAAAAGCCACAAATAAAGGCGTTAAACGGTCTGCCATTCCAAAGTTAATCAGCGTGATTTTCGTCAATGAAAATCCGGCCAAGGCAACATGAATATTGCTGAAAATATAAAAATCAAGAATTTTTTTAAACAAACGCATTTAACAAAAGTACATAATTGCCATTAGAGTGATTTTCATGGTTAACAAAATATTATAATTAAGTAATCGGGATGGCATGTGAATTCTATAATTTTCATTAAATTTGGGAACATTAAAATAAAAAAATACCAAAACATAAATGAGAACAGATTCCTTTGTTTTAAGACATATTGGACCTCGAGAAGATGAGGTGAAAGAAATGGTTGCCACCATTGGTGTTCAATCGTTAGATGAATTAATCGACAAAACAATTCCGACTGATATTCGATTGGCCCATGAGTTGAATTTACCAAAAGCAATGAGTGAGTTTGAGTATTTAACACACATTCAAAAACTTGCCAATAAAAACAAGCTGTATAAAAACTATATTGGTTTGGGGTATTACCCAACAATTCTTCCGGGCGTTATTCAAAGAAATATTTTAGAGAACCCGGGCTGGTATACTTCTTACACACCTTATCAGGCTGAAATTTCACAAGGCCGAATGGAAGCTTTAATCACTTATCAAACAATGATCTGCGATTTAACAGGTTTAAAAATAGCGAATGCTTCTTTATTGGATGAAGGAACTGCGGCAGCTGAAGCCATGTTAATGCTTTTTCATTCAAGATCCCGCAATCAGGTAATTGCAAATGCCTTAAAATTCTTTGTTTCAAATGAGGTTTTGCCGCAAACTATGGATGTTTTAAAAACACGCGCAATTCCTTTGGATATAGAACTTATAGTTGGTGATCACGAAAAATTTGAATTTACAAATGAAATATTTGGGGCGCTTATTCAATATCCAGGAAAAAGCGGCCAAATTTATGATTATACAGCGTTTGTTGAAAAAGCGAAAGCTGTTGAGGCTAAAATTGCGGTAGCGGCAGATTTATTGAGTTTGTCATTATTAACGCCTCCAGGCGAATGGGGTGCTGACGTGGTTGTTGGAACAACACAACGATTTGGAATTCCGATGGGTTATGGCGGTCCGCACGCTGGTTATTTTGCAACCAAAGAAGAATATAAACGCAATTTACCGGGACGAATAATTGGTGTGTCTGTAGACAAAAATGGAAACCGTGCCTTGCGTATGGCTTTACAAACCAGAGAACAGCACATAAAACGTGAAAAAGCAACTTCAAATATTTGCACTGCCCAGGTTTTATTGGCTGTAATGGCAGGTATGTATGGCGTTTACCACGGACCAAAAGGTATAAAATATATTGCAACCAACATTCAAAATCTGGCTTCTACCTTGCATAAAGGTTTAAAAGACCTCGGCTTAAAACAATTAAACAGCACCTATTTTGATACTTTGCTTGTTGAAGTTTCAAATGCGGCCAAAGTGAAAGAAATTTCAGAAAAAAATGAAGTAAACTTTTATTATCCGTCAAAAAATCTAGTTGGAATTTCAGTGAATGAAACTACCAATTTAGCGGATGTTAATGAAATACTCGCTATTTTAGCGGAAGCAGAAAGCAAAAAACCAGTCCTTTTAAATGCAATTTCTGAAAATACGATTCCTACAAAATTTGCAAGAACATCTCCATTTATGGAAAATGAAGTTTTTGAAAAATACCATTCGGAAACCGAAATGATGCGTTTCATCAAAAGATTGGAAAGAAAGGATATTTCATTAACACATTCCATGATTTCGTTAGGCTCTTGCACGATGAAATTAAATGCCGCTTCTGAAATGTTTCCGATAAGTTCTCCAAGTTGGGGGAATATGCATCCATTTGTGCCAATAGAACAAGCGCAAGGTTATCAGGAAGTCATCAAAGGATTGGAAGAAGCACTTAATGAAATAACAGGTTTTTATGCCACTTCACTGCAACCAAATTCAGGTGCTCAAGGTGAGTATGCAGGATTAATGGTGATTAAAGCATTCCACGAATCAAAAGGAAATGGCCACAGAAATATTTGTTTAATTCCTTCATCGGCACATGGAACCAATCCTGCATCAGCAGTAATGGCGGGCTTTAAGGTGATAGTTACCAAAACAAATGAGCAAGGAAATATAGATGTAGATGATATTAGAGAAAAAGCATTGTTGTACAAAGACAGTTTGGCTGCATTGATGGTGACTTATCCTTCCACTCACGGTGTTTTTGAAAGTTCAATTAAAGAAATTACGAAGATTATCCACGATAATGGCGGACAAGTTTATATGGATGGTGCCAATATGAACGCACAAGTTGGATTAACAAATCCGGCTACCATTGGTGCCGATGTTTGCCATTTAAATTTACACAAAACATTCGCAATACCTCACGGAGGCGGAGGCCCTGGTGTTGGACCAATTTGTGTCGCCAAACATTTGGCGCCATTTTTACCTTCAAACCCAGTAATCAAAACTGGTGGTGAACAAGGAATTACAGGCGTTTCTTCTGCTCCTTGGGGCTCGGCTTTGGTTTTGTTGATTTCTTACAGCTACATTAAAATGTTGGGTTCAAATGGTTTAAAACAAGCTACGATGTACGCTATTTTAAATGCGAACTATATGAAATCCAGATTAGAGAAACATTTTAAAATTTTATATACCGGAGAAAATGGATTTTCAGCACACGAAATGATTATCGACTTTAGAGAGTTTAAAAACACTGGAGCCGATGTTACAGATGTTTCAAAACGCTTGATGGATTATGGTTATCACGCACCAACACTTTCTTTTCCGGTTCATGATACTTTAATGATTGAACCTACGGAAAGTGAAGGCAAACAAGAATTAGATCGTTTTTGTGACACGCTTATCAGCATAAAAAGTGAAATTATGGACAATGGAGGTATTTTAATTCCTATGTTAAAAAATGCACCGCATACTGAAAGTGTGATCACCGCAAATGAATGGAATAATTCTTACACGCGTGAGCAGGCTGCTTTTCCGCTTCCTTACATAAGAGAAAATAAATTTTGGCCATCTGTGGCCAGGGTGAATGATGCTTTAGGCGACAGAAACTTAGTTTGTTCTTGCAATCCCATTGAGGATTATATGGAAGAATAATAAAGATACACATCATCTAAAATTAAAAAAGTCTCGAGAAATCTCGAGACTTTTTATTTCTAATTGAGTACCTAAGAGTAATAATATTTGTAGTCCCCACAACTGTAGTATATTATTGTTACTTTTTAACCTACTTGCCAATCAGAAAATCAATAGTTATCATAAATTAAAGAAATTGTCGTCCCCACAACTGTAGTATAATCTTTAATTTTATATTTATATAACTGAACTATTTTAAAAATATTGCCTTATTGATGTGTTTTAAATTAATTACAGGCAAAAGGTGTCATATTTATAAAAATAAACTCTAAGGCAAAATTTTTCTGTTTTATATCTTATTACGAAAACATTATAGTAAAAAATAAAGCTGTTTACTTATTAACTAATTTGAAAATAGTATTTTTGCAGTTCGACCTTAACTTATATTATTTATAAATGAAAAAAATAACTAAAGAAACCTATATCAATTGGTATAAAGACATGCTATTTTGGAGAAAATTCGAAGATAAATTGGCAGCGCTTTATATTCAACAAAAAGTAAGGGGTTTTCTGCATTTATATAATGGACAAGAAGCTGTTTTAGCAGGCGCTTTGCACGTGATGCAAAAAAATGATAAAATGATAACCGCTTACAGAAATCACGTTCAACCAATTGGATTGGGCGTTGACCCTAAAAGAATTATGGCAGAATTAATGGGAAAAGACACTGGTACTTCTCGTGGCATGGGCGGTTCTATGCACATTTTTTCTCCCGAACATAATTTTTACGGCGGCCACGGAATTGTAGGCGGTCAAATACCTTTAGGTGCAGGTTTGGCTTTTGCCGATAAATATTTTGGAAGAGATGGCGTTACCTTAACTTATTTTGGTGACGGAGCGGCCAGACAAGGTTCTTTGCACGAAACATTTAATATGGCAATAAACTGGAAACTCCCGGTAGTTTTTATTTGTGAAAACAACGGTTACGCGATGGGAACTTCTGTTAGCCGAACTTCTAATCACGAAGATATCTGGAAACTTGGTTTGGGCTATGAAATGCCTTGCGGACCTGTGGATGGAATGAATCCTGTTAAAGTGGCGGAAGCTATGGATGAAGCCATTAAACGTGCCAGACGAGGTGACGGACCAACGTTGCTCGATATAAAAACGTACCGTTATAGAGGCCATTCTATGAGCGACGCCCAAAAATACAGAACCAAAGAAGAAGTTGACGAGTATCGTAAAATTGATCCAATTTCCCAAGTATTGGCAGTCATAAAAGAGAAAAAATACGCTACGGATAAAGAAATTGCAAGTTGGGATCAAGATATAAAAGATAAAGTGGAAGAATGTCAAAAATTTGCTGAAGAATCTCCATATCCAGACAAACAATTATTATACGACATTGTTTACGAACAAAAAGATTATCCGTTTTTAAAACATAGATAAATGGCAGAAATTATAACAATGCCACGTTTAAGTGATACAATGACTGAAGGAGTTGTGGCACAGTGGTTAAAAAAAGTTGGCGACAAAATTTCAGAAGGCGATATTTTAGCTGAAATTGAAACCGACAAAGCAACTATGGAGTTTGAATCTTTTAGTGAAGGTATGCTTTTATACATCGGTTTAAAAGATGGACAAAGTGCTCCTGTAGATTCATTATTGGCCATTATTGGCGAAGAAGGTGAAGATATTGACACCATCCTAAAAGAATTCAAAGCAACTGCACCAGCTGGAAGCAAAGCTCCAGAAGTAACAAAAACGCCTGAAGCACCAAAAGCGCCAGAAAAAGTTACTGAGATTGCACCGGTTAAAGCTGCTGAAACTGTTCAAGTTCCAGTTTCTGCAAATACATCCGGAAGGGTTATTGCATCGCCGTTGGCTAAAAAAATAGCTGAAGAAAAAGGAATTAATCTCAACACTGTTTCCGGAACAGGTGAAGGCGGACGAATTGTAAAATCAGATGTTGAAAATTATGTGCCTACAACAGTTTCTGCTGCTGCATCTGTTTCTGCACCGATTGTCTCAGGGACAGAAAGTTTTGAAGAAACACCAAATTCGCAAATGCGCAAAACCATTGCCCGCAGATTGGCCGAATCTAAATTTACTGCTCCTCATTATTATTTAATGCTGGAGATTAATATGGACAACGCCATTGAATCGCGCAAATTGATTAATGAATTGCCAGACACCAAAGTATCTTTTAATGATATCGTGGTTAAAGCAAGTGCCATGGCCTTGAAAAAACATCCAAAAGTTAATTCACAATGGTTTGATGACAGAACGCGCATAAACCACCATGTAAATGTTGGGGTTGCTGTTGCTGTTGAAGACGGATTGGTTGTGCCTGTGATTCGTTTTACAGATCAGAAATCAATGACTCAAATTGGTGCTGAAGTAAAAGATATGGCGGTAAGGGCCAAATCGAAAAAATTAACACCCGCTGAAATGGACGGAAGCACATTTACCGTTTCAAATCTTGGGATGTTTGGAATTTCAGAATTTACTTCAATTATAAATCAGCCAAACTCGGCAATTTTATCAGTGGGTGCAATTATAGAAAAACCTGTGGTTAAAAATGGCCAAATTGTGGTTGGAAATACCATGAAAGTTACCTTGGCTTGCGACCACAGAACAGTTGACGGAGCTACCGGCGCTGCCTTTTTGCAAACCTTAAAACAATTTATTGAAAATCCGGTAACAATGCTGGCCTAATATTTAGCATTGTTAATTTATAAAATTTAAAAACCCATTGCAAAACAATGGGTTTTTTCTTTATTCAAAAAAGTATTTGATTCCATAACAGAATTAATTATTCTGCCGTTTTTGGATCAATAATCGTTGCAACCTTACTTACAGAATTTGCAGGAAATCCGCCTAGTTTCGCATGTTCTCTAACCATTTCTTCATTTGGAGCAAGATATACACAATAAATTTTATCATTAGTTACATAGCTATGTGCCCATTGAATTTCGGATCCCATTTTTTCCAATACGCCACAAGAAATTTTTGAAATCGCTTTCAACTCTTCCGCAGTTAATTTGCCTGCATTTGGAATTTCACGCTCAATAACATACATGTGTTGGTTTTCCCTTAAAGTTTCTGGCTTTAACATAGCAGTAGCCTTTTAACATTAACAGTACAATTCAAAACTGATAGTGCAATAATGAAAATCAATAACCCTTTTAAAATCTTCATAATTTGATATTTTTAGTTAATATTATCGCTAAACTACTAAATATTAGTTAGATAGCCTAACATTTTTATTTATCCTAAATAAATTATTGAGAAACAATCATTCCTTTCAATGACCAAAGAATAGCCAGCACATCTTTTTTTGTGTCTTCATCAATGGAGTTTTTATCTAAAGCAGCAAAAATATCGTCAATTACATGCATATATTCAGCTGGACTAATATTCATTCCTTTATGGGCTGTTACCATATCCTTTCCATTATATATCGGTGGCCCGCCACTACCGGCGCTAAAAAATTCAACAGTATGTTGTTTGATGACAGCCAATTTTTCAGGTTGCTCTTTGTAAGGTAAAAACCTGGCATTTACGGCAGTATTATTCATATGCCCTTCAACAGTGTCATCAACAATCTTTGAGATGCCTTCTCTACCTCCCAATCGTTCATAAAGTGATTTAGTCATGATATTTGATTTTTAAATTAGTAGTAGTACCCAAAAATTATTTTATGACTATTGAATTAAACTTAACAGAAAATAAAAATTTTGAAAGGGTAATATCGTTAATTCCAAATTTAATGCTTGGTTTGATTAACGATGATAACTTTTAATTCAAATACTAGTAATTTTGGTTCAATAAAAAATTTAAAAATAGTTGCGTTAACTTTCTCGAAAATAATCTGATGGACTAAGTCTATATTTTTTTTTGAAACATTTGGTAAAATAAGCAGGACTGTTAAAACCCGTTTTAAATGCAATTTCGGAAATGTTCTCGTTGTGACTATTTAATAATTTCAGCGATTTATTTAACCTATAATCTTTTAAAAAATTATTGGGGGATTTATTCATTAGTGAAATCATATTTCGGTATAATTGTGATTTACTATAGCCCAATTCTTTGCAGAAGTCGTCCACTTTTAAATCTGTATTATTCCAATTTTTTTCAATATAATCCATTAAAATTATTGAAAATCTCACTTCGGAAGAATTTATTACACGAATTGATTCATCTTCGATAAAAGTATCTAAATTTTCGCTTTCATAGAGTTCTTTTACTTCTGAAGACATAACTACTTGACCAGTAACTGAATCAAACATCCATTTTGTAAGTTTAATAGTGTCTTCAAAAAACCCATCTTTATCCGTAACCGGAACTCCTGCACCAATACCAATATTAAACTCCAAATTAACAGCTCTTGGTTTGTCAATAACTTTTTTATATTTTGATTGAAGTTCCAACGCACATAAAACTGCTTTAGTGACAGAAACAAACGAAACCAAAAAACAGTTACCACTGTGTTTTACCAAACTTCCATCAAACTTATTAATGGTTTCAACACAAAGATTATTGAAATTTTGGAATGCGTCATTAATTTCGCCAATGCCCGATTCATTTATTAAAGGTTTATTAAACCCTGCGACCATTATTAATCTAAAAGCTGGATCGTTTATGATATTTAGCTTGGTATTCTGTGCCTTAACGGGATCTTCAATCCGACCTAAAAATGATTCAACAATGCTGTCGTCAACTTCAATAATTCTATGGGGCACTTCACCATGGGCATGGTTATGCATATTAAGCACGGCTTGTTTATTTGGAGCATCTATTAAACAAAAAGCCGTTTTCCTTTTTTCATCAAACCAATATGTTAACCCCCTGCAACCAAACTCATGTTCTACTTTCAAATCTTGTTGGTGCAATTGCGCAACATTTTCAGCCGTAACGGTTTCTGAAACATCATGGCGATCCATATACATTGGCATACTCAAAGTATTTAATTGCAATATAGTATTTTTTTTTCTAATGCAGAAATTGAATTTATTACAACAAATTATATATCAACACAATAACACAAATACAATGGCTTAAGCCTAGGCTCTAAACAAAAAAATCCCCAACTTTCGTTGAGGATTTTAAATATTTTAATGCTGCGAATTATTTTTTGAATTGCGCATATTTTGTTTTGAACTTATCAATACGTCCTGCAGTATCAACCATTTTAGTTTTACCTGTGTAATATGGATGTGAAGTTCTTGAAATCTCTAATTTTACCAAAGGGTATTCAACACCATCTACTTCAAGAGTTTCTCTAGTGTTTACTGTTGAACGAGTCAAAAATACATCTTCATTTGACATATCTTTAAATGCTACCATTCTATAATTTTCTGGGTGTATACCTTTTTTCATCGTAAACTCGTTTTAAATGTAATTTTATTTTTAAGACTGCAAATTTAACTATATTTTTGAAACTTCAAACAAATAATTTATTTTATTTACATAAAAAATTCATAAACCTCCATTTTTAGTTATGTACTACAAATCATTTTTTAGTTTTTTTATATTCCTTGCCATTTTCTCTTGTAAAAGTGAACATAAATTTATTATAAATGCACCAGAAAAAATCCAGACAAATCAGGAATTGACCATTTCGGTTTCAGAAAAAAATAATAAAACCATTGATTCTGTCCAGTTTTTAATTGATGACAAAAAAGTAATAAGCGGCCAAACTTCTGCGACCCTGAAAATTAATCAATATAAATT
Source organism: Flavobacteria bacterium RIFCSPLOWO2_12_FULL_35_11 (assembly GCA_001800975.1). Taxonomy (GTDB): domain Bacteria; phylum Bacteroidota; class Bacteroidia; order Flavobacteriales; family Flavobacteriaceae; genus Lutibacter. The sequence continues at coordinate 47,321 of MGWK01000054.1, forward strand.
GGGTAAACATATAGTGACCGCCTTAATTTTTTACGCAAATGAAACAACAAAAGTTACGGCGACCGTTTATTTTTTGGCCGATTCAGCACCTGAAATTTATACCTATAAAATTATAAATACCTATCCGCACGATAAAGGCGCTTATACACAGGGTTTGGAATTTTTAAACGGCTTTTTATATGAAGGAACCGGAAAAAAGGGAAGTTCTTCCATTCGGAAAGTTGAGTTGAAATCAGGGAAAGTTTTACAGCAAAAAGATATAGATGAACAATATTTTGGAGAAGGAATCACTATTTTCAACAATAAATTGTACCAGCTTACCTGGCAAAGCGGTATTGGTTTTGTGTATGATTTAAATACATTTGAGCAAGAAAAAACTTTTAATTATACCAAAAGTAGGGAAGGTTGGGGATTGTCACATAACGGCGAAAAATTAATTAAAACCGACGGCACGGAATTTATTTGGTTTTTAAATCCGGAAACCCTTGCGGAAGAAGATTATATTGAAGTTTATACCAATGAGCGCAAGGTAGAGAAATTGAACGAACTGGAATTTGTAAACGGATTGATTTACGTAAATATCTGGCAACAAAACACTATTTTAATGGTAAATCCAGCTACAGGCAAAGTGGAAGGCGTTGCCAATTTAAACAGTTTAAAAACCATTATTGAAAAAGAACAAAAATTAGAAGATTCTGATGAAGTGCTTAACGGAATCGCTTTCGACAAAGACACCAACCGCCTTTTTGTGACCGGAAAACATTGGAGTAAATTGTATGAAATCGAGTTGCTAAAAAAATAATGTGCCGCAAATTATTTTTACATTTACAAAAACAACCCGAATGCGTTATTATGTAGCCTTTCTCGGTGCTTTAATGTTGCTGGTCTTTTCTTCGTGCAGAAAAGATTTTTCGGCGGAATTGAGTTCTGGCAAACTTACTTTTTCAAAAGACACGGTATATTTGGACACCGTTTTTACCAATATCGGCTCCAGCACTTATAATTTAAAGGTTTACAACAAAAGCAATAAAAACATTTCGGTTCCTTTTATTGGTCTAGGCAGAGGCGAAAATTCTTTTTACAGGTTGAATGTTGACGGAGTTCCAGGCAAGATTTTTGAAAATGTGGAGATTTTGGCCAAAGACAGCCTCTATATTTTTATTGAAACCACCCTCGATTACAGTCAGGTTACCAATCCTATTTACACAGATGAAATTGTTTTTGACAGCGGTGAAAATTTGCAGGAAGTGAAATTGGTGACTTTGGTGAAAGATGCCCATTTTTTATTTCCTTCAAAAGATTCAAATGGTTTTATTGAAACAATTTCTATAGGAAAAACAACTAACGGCGAAGATTTAAAAGTAAACGGATTTTTCCTCGAAGACAACACCACTTTCACCAACGAAAAACCTTACGTAATTTATGGATATTGCGCAGTCCCGGCATCTAAAACACTGACCATTGAAGCAGGCGCGAAAATTCATTTTCACGCAAATTCGGGATTGGTCATTTCAAAAAATGCCACATTAACCATCAACGGAGAATTAAACAATAAAGTCATTATTGAAGGCGACCGTCTTGAGCCGCAATTCAGGGAAATTCCCGGACAATGGGGCGCGATTTGGTTGCGTGCAGGCAGTAAAAACAACAGCATAAAAAACACCATCATCAAAAATGCTTCCGCAGGAATTATTTCTGATTCAATAGGTAACAACTCTGCTCCTACCTTAATTATTAAAAACAGCCAAATTTACAACAGTTCCAACTTTGGAATTTTAGGTCGTGAAACCAATATTTATGGAGAAAATTTAGTGATTAATAACAGCGGACAATCATCTTTGGCCTGCACCATTGGCGGAACTTACAATTTTGTGCATTCCACTTTTGCCAATTATTGGAACAACAGTTTTCGGCAATATCCAAGTGTTTTAATCAATAATTTTTTCACTTACAGCAAAAACAATGCGCAAATTGTGGAAGCGCGAGATTTGCACGCAGCAAATTTTACCAATTGCATTATTGACGGAAATGGCAATATTGAATTAGTGATCGACAAAGCTGAAGGCACTGTTTTCAATTATTCCTTCAAAAATAACCTGCTCAGATTTAAGGATCTTAACGATCCAATTCACTATATTGACAATATTTTTAACGGAAATCCGCATTTTAAATCGCCTGAGATTAATGAATTAATCATTGGTGATAAATCTGATGCTGTTAAAAAAGGCAGTGAAACAGGGAAAATTTTAGCGCCAAATGATATTTTAGGCGTTACAAGAACTTCGCCTCCAGATATTGGCGCTTACCAAAACATAATATTTAATTGAAATGAAAAACATCATTATCACAGGAACAAGTCGCGGAATTGGTTTTGAACTGGCACAATTGTTTGCCAAAAATAATTACCAGGTTTTGGCTTTATCAAGAAATACGACGCCGTTGGAAAATCTGAACCTGAAAAATATTATCACAATTTCTGTGGATTTATCAACTGAAAGCGACTTAAAAAAGGTGACAGATTTTGTCAGTAAAAACTGGAAACAGGTTGATATATTAATCAATAATGCAGGAAAATTAATCAACAAACCTTTTGGAAATTTAACTTCAGAAGATTTTTTGGAAGTTTATAAAGTCAATGTTTTTGCCGTTGCCGAACTTACGCGAGTGCTTATTCCCTATTTAAAAAAAGGAAGTCACGTGGTAAATATCAGCAGTATTGGCGGCATTCAGGGCAGCATGAAATTTCCCGGATTGGCAGCGTACAGTTCATCAAAAGGTGCTTTATTAACCTTGACCGAAATGTTGGCCGAAGAATACAAGGAACAGCAAATCTCCTTTAATGCGTTGGCCTTGGGCGCCGTGCAAACAGAAATGCTGGAAGAAGCGTTTCCAGGGTATAAAGCATCTGTTTCCGCCGAAAAAATGGCTGATTATATTTACAATTTTGCTTTGACCGGAAATAAATTTTACAACGGAAAAATATTGCAGGTTTCTTCAACAACGCCTTAATTTTATATGAAAATACTTTCAAAATACATTCCTGAAAATTCGGTTGAATTGGTTGAAGAAATTTTGACGGATCATCCCATTCACATCAAAATAGTAAACAACAGGGCAACAAAACACGGCGATTTTAAAAGAAAAATAAACGGTGATTTTCAAATTACCTTAAATAACACGTTGAATCAATACCAGTTTTTATTTACGCTGGTGCATGAATTGGCGCATTGGGTCACTTTCAAAAAGCACAAAAGGGTAAAACCGCACGGCAAGGAATGGAAGCAAAATTTTCAGCATTTAATGTTGCCTTTTTTACAGCCAAGCATTTATCCGTCGCACCTGCTGCCCTTTTTGGCAAATTATCTTAAAAATCCGAAAGCGAGCACCGGAGCCGACGTGAATTTAACGCGTGCATTGAACGAGTACAACGAAAAATCGGGAAAGCGTTTTATCTTTGAGCTGGAAAACGGAAGTTTTTTTAGCTTCAACAACAAAGCTTATAAAAAAGGGGCAAAAAGAAGAACACGGTTTGAATGCATAGAAATGGCCAGCAAAAAGGTCTACTTATTTAACCCAAATGCCGAAGTGGAAGCACTGAAAGCACATTAAAAAAGATCATTGCGAACAAAAACAAATGATAATTCGTATTTTTGACCTATAAAATTTATTGAGATGGATAAGAATTATTATGCTGTAATTATGGCCGGTGGCGTCGGTTCCCGATTTTGGCCAATGAGTACAGAACAGTTCCCCAAACAGTTTCACGATATGCTGGGAACCGGAAGTACCTTAATTCAAAAAACGGTCAGCCGATTTGAAAAAATAATTCCTTCAGAAAATATTTTAATCGCCACCAATAAAAAATACGAAAATTTAGTGTTCGCGCAGTTGCCGAAAATTTCATCGAAGCAATTGCTTTTAGAACCCGCAATGCGGAATACCTCGCCGTGCATTTTGTACAGCGCTTTTAAAATTTATAATGAAAATCCAGATGGCATTATGGTAATTGCACCCTCAGACCATTGGATTGAAGACGAACCTGAATTTTTAAAAAACATTAAAACCGCCTTCGATTTTTGTTCAGAAAACGATGCGTTATTAACCTTGGGGATTCAACCAACAACTCCAAATACAGGTTATGGTTATATTCAGTTTGAAAATTCAGAAAACGAACTGAAAAAAGTTAAAAAGTTTACCGAAAAACCCAATTTGGAAATTGCCAAACAATTTTTAGAAAGTGGCGATTACCTTTGGAATGCCGGCATTTTTGTATGGAGCGCAAAAAGCATTTTAAAAGCTTTTAAAACGCATTTACCTGAAATGTACATACTATTTTCAAATGGAGAAAATAATTACAACACCGCTTTAGAAAACCAATTTATTGAAACGAATTACGCATTTTCAGAAAATATCTCCATTGATTTCGGCATTATGGAAAAAGCAGGTAATGTATTTGTGTTGCCGGTAAATTTTAAATGGAATGATTTGGGAACCTGGAGTTCATTGTATAATGAACTAAAAAAAGATTCGAACCAAAACGCCACCTTGGGCGGCAACGTTATTTATATAGATTCATCCAACAATATTGTAAAAACACAATCCAAAAAACGTGTGGTAATTCAAGGTTTAAATGATTTTATTGTGGTTGAAAAAGAGGATGTAATTCTTATTTGCCCAAAAAATAAAGAACAAGAAATAAAACAAATCACTTCCGCAGTAAAAAACGAATTTGGAGATGATTTTGTTTAAAAAATGCACGCATGGAAAATAAAGATGACAACAAACCTGTCGAAAATAAAAATTTAAAAGAAACTTGGAAGAATTTAAAACAGTTTTTATTTGAATTACTTGATATTAGACATGGTACCGACAAAGAAGGCACTATTGAAGATATAAAAGAAAATATTTCCATAAAAGGCCATACGGCCTGGGTGTTAATTTTTTCTGTTATCATAGCTTCGGTCGGATTAAATGTAAGTTCGCCCGCTGTTGTGATTGGTGCAATGTTAATTTCGCCTTTGCTGGGTCCGATTTTAGGAGTCGGATTGTCGATTGGCACAAATGATATCGACACGTTAAAACGCTCCTTAACGAATTTTGGCGTGATGGTTGGGTTAAGTCTATTAACTTCTTTCCTGTTCTTTCTTCTACCAATATTCAGAAATGAAACTCCTGAACTTTTGTCACGAACATCACCCGATGTTCGTGACGTATTTATTGCCATTGCCGGTGGTTTGGCATTGATTCTTGCCATTAGCAGAAGAACCAAACAAACCAATACCATTGCAGGTGTGGCCATCGCCACCGCTTTAATGCCGCCGCTATGTACAGCGGGGTACGGACTTGCAATCGGAAATATGAGTTATTTTGGCGGCGCAATGTTTTTATTTACCATCAACACAATTTTTATTGCTTTGGCTGCTTTTGGAATTGTGAAATATTTACATTTCCCAATGGTTAAATACCTTGATTCTGTTAAAAGAAAACGGATTGCCCAGTTGGTTTCGTTTATTGCATTTTTAGTGTTTGCTGGAAGTATTTATCTATTTTTTAATTTATTTAAAGAAAATCAATTTAAACAATCCGCAGAAAATTTAATTACCGACCTAAAAAAGAGTGGACTTAGCATTATTGATGAAAAAGATGAAGACCTTAATTATAAAGCCAAAAGCATCAAAATTTATGTTTATGGCAAAAAGCTTTCTTCTGAAGAAATTAATTCTTGGACAGCCAAACTTCCTGAATATGGACTCAAGGACACAAAATTAATAATTGAACAAGGCGTTGATTCCGATTTAATGCACGAGGTACAAAACCTGACGGATTTGTATGTTCAAAATCAAAAATTAATTTCATCCAGAGATGAATCCTTAAAAGAAAAAGAAGATAAAATTAAACTTCTGGAAACTGAACTGGAAAAATTTTACGCCCGTCAAATTCCTTTTGCACAAATTAGCAAAGAAGCCCAAATCAATTACAGCGGCCTAAAGCAATTGAGTTATTCCAGGCGATATAAAACAAATTTTAAGAAAATAGATACCATAACTGTATTTAGTGCCGTTTGGGATACTTCTGTTACAAATAAGACACTGGAAGAGATAAGATTGAAAAAATGGCTTAAAACGCGTTTAAATCTAGACACACTTATTGTAAACAATCGTTAAAAATCGAAAATAACCCCAAATCTCGGAAGCACGGTTCCCGAAGTATTTTCAACACTTTCCAACACATATTTGGAACTGTTATTGGCATCAATTATTTTATTTCCGTTGGCATCCAAAGTCGGAATTAAATAAGGTTGTTCAATCGCTTCACCGGCCAAAACATTTTGTACATCCACATAAAAATTTAGGGAGAATTTTTTCCAAAACCACGTTTTATCAATACGAAGATCAAGTTGGGAATAGGTTTTAAAACGTTCGGTATTTAATTGGCTGAAATCTAAAATTCCCTGATTAGACACGTCGTAATTAGCAATTTCAGAAGATGCATCTATATCGTATGGCGTATAAGGCCGTCCGCCAACCAATCTAAATTTACCGCCAATTTCCCAGTTTCTTTTTAGTTTTTTACCGCCCGTTACCGTTAACAAATGTTTGTTATCCCAGGTTGAAGGAATATAGTTGTTTAAATTGTCTTTAAATTCACTAATAACAAAAGTATAAGATAAAATACCGTACAATCCGGAGTAAGACTTCTTTTGGGAGAAGAATTCAAAACCGTAAGCCCTTCCTTCTGAAGTTGAAGTTACTTCCTCATTCCCAACAACTCCGAAATCGGCCCCTAAATTTGCCAGACTGATTTGATTTCTTATGGAAAAAGGATAATTTTTGTACGTTTTATAAAAGCCTTCCACACTAATTTTTGAACTGCTGTTTGGTGCATATTCAAATCCGCTGACCAAATGATTCGCTTGCAGGTATTTTAATCCGTTGTTTTTATTAACCAAGTTGTTTTCTGTATCTCTATATCCCAAAATTGTATAGGTTGGAAGCTGTGAATACATCCCTGCAGATGCATTGATGATTAGCTTATTTGTAAGTTCATAGGCCAACGAAACCCTTGGTAAAAATTGATTGAGCGGATTTTGCATTTCGACATTATAATCTGTACCATCCATTCGAAAACCTAATGAAGTTCCCAATTTGGAATTAAAATATTTTTTTGAAATTTGCCCAAAAACAGCGTATTTAAACATAGCCAATTCCGAAGAAAAATTTACTTCAGAAACCCCTTCTGAATTTGCTATTTTTTGAAATGTTGCATTGGTATATTTGGCTTGTTCTAAACCAAAACCGAGCGATAATTTATAATTATTGGCAGAAGTTGATGTGTTTTCAAATCGAAATTTATTTTCAGTTTCTTTTGAAGTATAGTCCAACAACAAATCGGACGCATTGGCCGTGTTATTAAAATACTTTTTAGCATTGTTGCTAAGCTCATTTCTGCTCACCACAACCTGTTGCATAGAATTTCCAGCATAATGCTTGTAAGAAGCTCCTACCGTGTAATTCCATTGCTCCTGCACAGGAACAAAACTAAGAATGTAACGATTTCTTTTAATGGTTTCTTCATCGGTAACATTCTTATTTACGCTTTCATTTAGCCTAAACTTATCAATTGCACCAAGACCGATTAAACTAATTTCACTGTTTGCGGACAATTGGTGTTTTACTTTAAACTGAAAATCATTATAAGTTGGCAAAAAAGGAAGTTTAATTAATTTAAACAGAAATTGTAAATACGACTGACGAAACGATGCTATAAAAGTTGTTTTATCGTTTATTGGACCCTCTAAAGTTATCCCGGCATCTGAAGTGCCTAATGTTGCCCTTGTATTTATTTTCTCCGGATTTCCGTCTTTCTGGGTAAACTCAATCACTGAGCTCAATGCATTTCCTCTGTTAGATTGAAATGCACTGCTATAAAAATCAACATTCCTAATTAAATCGGCATTAATAATTCCCACCGGTCCACCCGTAGAGCCTTGTGTTTGAAAGTGATTTATAACAGGAACTTCGATACAGTCCAAATAAAATTTATTTTCAACTGGCGATCCTCCTCTAATAATAATGTCATTTCTGAAGCCTGGGTTTGAAGCAACACCAGGAAGCGATTGGATAACTTTTAAAACATCTCTATTTCCTCCCGGGTTTCTTTCTATTTCAGCAATTCCAAGAGATTGCCGTGAAATCGGACTTTCAATAGATTTTTTGAATAGTTTACTTTGCACAACGACTTCATCCAACTGCTCATTATTTTGATTTAATTCTATGAAAATATAAGGAATTTTTTCATTGGTTACCAAATAATCCTCTGATAAAGCAGTTAAATATCCTAAATAAGATGCTTGCACTTTCACATATCCCAATGGAACATTTTTAATCACAAAAGCGCCATTTTCATCTGAAATAGCTCCAATATTTGTTCCGGCAACAATAACATTTACAAAAGGTATATTTCCTCTTGATTGCATATCAATTACTTTTCCTTTAAGTGTTCCTATATTTTGCGAAAATCCCAATGATAGGTTTAATAAAAACAAAAACAGCGCAATATTTTTGATCATATCCAATAATTCAATTTTCAGCAAAGGTACAATTTTGTTTAATATAATTTAATTAATGTTAAACATTTTGATATAAAGACATAAAAAAACCTCAAACAAATTGTTTGAGGTTTTTGTGGTGAGAGAAGGATTCGAACCTTCGAAGCTTGCGCAGCAGATTTACAGTCTGCCCTCGTTGGCCACTTGAGTATCTCACCAAAATTTTAAATTAAAAAGCTCCTCTATCTTGAGAAGCTTTTTGTGACCGGGCTGGGGCTCGAACCCAGGACCACCTCCTTAAAAGGGAGGTGCTCTACCAACTGAGCTACCAGGTCAATCTCTTTCTTTTTAGCGGGTGCAAATATAATGGTATATTTAATAAAAACAAACTTCTTAACTACTTTGTTTCTTTTAAATAAGCCTCTCTTACTTTTCTGAATAAATTGGAAGAATACACGAAATTCACAACCGCTTCATTTTCAGTTATAAAAATCTCTTTATTCGATCCTTCCCATTCTTTTACGCCATCTTTTAAAAAAATAATTTTTTCTCCTATTTCCATCACAGAATTCATATCGTGGGAGTTTATCACTGTAATTATTTGATATTCTTCCGTAATTTCTTTGATTAAATTATCAATGACGGTAGCCGTATTTGGATCTAAACCAGAATTTGGTTCGTCACAAAATAAGTATTTTGGATTCATTACAATGGCTCGGGCAATGGAAACGCGCTTTTGCATTCCTCCAGACAATTCAGCAGGAAATTTTTTGTTTGCATTTTCCAAATTCACCCGTTTCAAAACAAAATTTACCCGATCAAGCATTTCTGAAAAAGGTTGATCTGCAAACATTTTCAAGGGAAACATAATATTTTCTTCCACCGTTAAAGAATCGTAAAGAGCACCTCCTTGAAAAACCATTCCAATTTCTTGCCTTAACAGCCTATGCTCTTTAATGTCAAGTTCAGTGTGTTTTCTTCCATCAAAACTAATAATTCCTCTATCCGGAACATGCAATCCAACCAAACATTTCAAAAAAACTGTTTTACCAGATCCGCTTTGGCCAATAATCATACTGGTCACTCCTTTTTCAAAAGTGGTTGAAACTCCTTTTAAAACCGGTACGCCTTTAAATTCTTTATATAAATCAGTAACTTCTATCATTTATCCTAAAAGCATTTGGGTTAAAAAATAATTTAATAAAATGATGACAACACTGGTCCAAACAACCGCTTGTGTACTTGCCCTTCCAACTTCCAAAGAACCGCCTTTAACATAATACCCATGGTATGCTGGTATGGTTGCAATTACAAATGCAAAAACCACGGTTTTTATCAAAGCATATTGTATATAATAGGGATCAAAATCAAGTCGAATTCCGTAAAGGTAATCTTCGCTATAAAACAAATCGGTTAAGGTTCCTGCCACATATCCTCCATAAATTCCCAGAAACATGGCCAACGAAATTAATAAGGGATAAAAAAATATAGTTGCAATAATTTTTGGCAACACCAAATAATTTAAGGAATTGATTCCCATGACTTCCAATGCATCAATTTGCTCCGTAACACGCATAGTGCCAATACTTGAAGAGATATAGGACCCCACTTTTCCTGCCAAAATAACACTCATAAAAGTAGGCGCAAATTCCAAAATCATTGATTGTTTTGTAGCAAAACCAATCAGGTATTTAGGGATAAAAGGATTATCGACATTTAATGCCGTTTGAATAGCAATAACCCCACCAACAAAAAAGGAAATAAATGCAATTATTCCTAATGATTTAAGACCTAAATCTTCAATTTCCCTAAACAACATTTCTCTGAAAACCGACCATTTTTGAGGTTTTCGAAAAACTTGCCGAAGCATAATAAAATACTTCCCAACATGCCTTAAATAGTTCATTTACTATTATTTTTTTTGCTAAAATATTAAATAAATACAACTTTATTATCCATTTTACAACTTAAGTTTTGAGCTGTCCCTAAATAATAATATTTTGAATTATAAAAATTAAACAAGAATTGACAAACCAATTTTTTAACCTATTTTTAAAATTCTTGCCAGTATAATACATCAAAATTTATGAAAACAAATTCCATTTTAGTAATGCAGCAGTCATTGCCAATTATTACAATTAAAAAAAGGGGCTGTTTTTACTATTTATAGAAAATGAATATGTGATTTCCCAGCTTTTGAAGCAATTTTTTGTATGAAATATGACTTGTTGACAACTCATGTTTTTTTATTTAGGATTATATTTATATTAGCTAAAAATTATCAATCATGCAAAAATCATATTTATTTTATTTTCTTTTCTTTTTTATAGTTTTTCAGGGGGTTGCTCAAATGTCAAATCCAAAAATAACGGATGATGCCAATGCGATTGAATCTAAAGTAATTAAATGGAGAAGGTATTTTCATCAAAATCCTGAATTATCAAATAGGGAATACAAAACTGCTTCAATAATCGCCGAACACCTAAAAAGCTTAGGTTTAGAAGTAAAAACTGGAGTTGGCAAAACTGGGGTTGTGGGTATTTTGAAAGGCAATCAATCAGGTAAAGTTGTTGCTTTACGTGCTGATATTGACGCCCTTCCAGTAACAGAAAGGAATAATTTAACTTTTAAAAGCGAAATCACTGATGAATTTTTAGGAACCAAAATTGGTGTAATGCACGCTTGTGGCCATGACACCCATACTGCCATCTTAATGGGTGTTGCTGAAGTGCTTTCAAAAAATAAAGACCTGATAAAAGGAACCATAAAATTCATTTTTCAGCCTGCGGAAGAAGGACCGCCTCCGGGAGAAGAAGGCGGTGCAAAATTAATGATTAAAGAAGGCGTTTTGGAAAACCCAAAGGTTGACGCTATTTTTGGTTTGCACATTAAATCAGATGCCCCTGTTGGCACAATTAACTACAAACCAGGAGGAGCAATGGCTGCAACGGAACAATTTGCCATCACCGTACAAGGAAAACAAACACATGGATCTGCACCCTGGATGGGAGTTGATCCTATTTTAATTTCAGCAAAAATAATAGATGGTTTACAAACCATTATCAGTAGAGAATCACCGTTGGTTGAAGAAGCCGCAGTAATAACTGTAGGAAAAATAACCAGTGGCGTTCGCTTTAATATTATTCCTGAAACTGCAGAAATGATAGGTACTGTTAGAACTTTAAGTCCAAAAATGAGAGAACTCATTATTCGTAGAATGAATGAAATGGTTCCGGCAATTGCTAAAGCTTTTGGTGGCGATGCTACCATCGAATTTCAAAACAATACCAGCATTACTTTTAACGATTTAGAATTGATCGCCAAAATGTTGCCAACACTTGAAACTGTTGCGGGAAAAGATAACGTGCTACTGATGAAAGCAACAACCGGAGGTGAAGATTTTTCGTTTTATCAAGAAGTTATTCCTGGATTCTATTTCTTTTTGGGCGGTATGCCTTTAGATAGCAAAAAACCAGCGCCACATCATACCCCCGATTTTTATATCGATGAAAGCGGCATGTTGTTGGGTGTAAAAACCTTATCCCAATTAAGTATTGATTACCTGCAGTCAAATTAATATAAAAAAATATTTTTAGTTACGAAACATGTTAATTTTGTAAATAAAAAATCCTCAAATTAATTTGAGGATTTTTTATTAAGGAGTATAGCAATGTATTACCACATTTCTTCCTAAAAATGTTTAAACAATATTCCTAGATACTAAAAAAATAGAGCCCTTAAATATGTATAAAAATACTAAACATTAAATCCATGAAATCGAACAATTTTAACTAAATTTATATACAAAAGAGACCAAAACATTTCAGCTCAATACACATTGATTAGAAAATCATGAACATAAATTATTTAATAAAATTAATATTTACTAACAGGGCCAACGTATTTAAAATAATGAGTTTTATAGTAATTGTTATTTTATTAAGTAATATAGGTGCAATTGTTGATTATTTTATCCATCCCGAAATTCCATATTTTGATGAAGAACATTTAATTGTTGGATCAATTACGGGAATTTTTAGTTTAATTTTTGGGGCTTTCATTATTATTTATATTAATAGATTGCACATAATTAATATTGAGCGCAGAAAGCTTATAAAAGAATTATTACAAGCCAAAGAAAGTGCAGAAGAAAGTGACCGATTGAAATCATCTTTTCTTGCCAATATGAGCCACGAAATTCGAACACCAATGAATGGAATTCTCGGTTTTTCAGAACTCCTAAAATCACCCAACCTTTCTGGGGATAAGCAACAAAAGTACATTGAGATTATTGAGGAAAGTGGTAAGCGCATGCTTAATATAATCAACGATATTATTGATATTTCCAAGATAGAGGCCGGCTTAATGTGTGTGGAATTTAAGGAATCCAATATAAACGAACAAATCGAATACATTTATACTTTTTTTAAACCTGAAGTTGAAGCCAAAGGAATGCAGATTTTCTTTAAAAACACATTACAGGCAAGAGAAGCCACCATAAAAACTGATCGTGAAAAATTGTTTGCAATCCTGACCAACTTAGTTAAAAATGCAATTAAATTTACGAAAGAAGGTTCCATAGAATTTGGATATGTTTTAAAAATGAATAATGAAACCGTTAACCCAAGTCAAAATGCGGTACTGGAATTTTATGTAAAAGATACTGGCATCGGGATTCCAAAAGATAGACAGGAAGCCATTTTTGAACGTTTCATTCAGGCTGACATAATAAATAAAATGGCAAGGCAAGGAGCAGGACTTGGTTTGTCAATTACCAAGGCATATGTTGAAATGCTTGGTGGTAAAATAAGGGTAGAAAGCGAAGAAGGTATTGGTTCAATATTTTATTTCACGTTACCTTACAATGTGGAACTGAAAGAAAAAAAGAGTATCAAAAATATTGAGGTTACTGACAGTTCAGAAAATCTTATTAAAAATTTAAAAATACTAATTGCTGAAGATGATGAAGCTTCAGAAATGTTGATTTCTATAAATATAAGCGAATTTAGCAATGAAATTATAAAAGCAAAAACCGGCACTGAAGCTGTTGAAATTTGCCGGAACAACCCCGACATTGATTTAATTCTGATGGATATACAAATGCCTGTAATGAACGGATATGAAGCCACCCAGCAAATAAGGCAATTTAACAAAGATGTGGTAATTATTGCACAGACAGCTTATGGATTATTCGGTGATAGGGAAAAAGCGCTTGATGCTGGTTGCGATGATTATATTTCAAAACCTATTAAAAAAATCGAATTACAGGCATTAATACAAAAATATTTCAAGTAATAATAAAATGTAAATTGAAAATTATACAATAAAAAATAAATCACATGGCTATAACAATGCGCATAAAAAATTGCTTAATTCAATAAATATGATATTTAAAATACAAAATAATATTAAATTTAAACTTCGGAAAATTGAGTTTCCAAACCTGCAACTTTTCATGCTCTAAACCGTTAATCACTAATTTTACACACGATAGTCGTCAGCTTTCCAATTATTTATTGCTTTTTTAATATTATTTTCAGAGAGATTTTCCATTACTGCTTTTTCAACCAATGAAACAAATTCCTCATCTGAGGCAAAACGCAATCCAACAAATTGTCTAGTCGTTAATTTATTGCTGATTGATTTTCCCGTTAAAATAAAATATCTTAGCTTTTCTTCTGCTTTAATGGCCCTGTCTTGAGCCTTTAAAGCGAATGATCTTATGAAATAAAACATAAATAATAAAATAAAGGAAAGCAATACCAATAATGAAGCAGCGTATAAATTATCCTCAGATGAGTTCCATAAATTTCTGATTGCGCCTCCTAAAAAAGCCAGAATGGCCAAAAAAGTTACTATGTGATATCCAATCACAAATTTACTGTGATTTTTATAATTTTGTTGTTTCATATCTTTAGTGTATTTTAAGTTAATTACAACAAAATAAGGTTAAATAATTCAGAATTTATAAAAGTGACAACGAAATCTTTATTTATATCAAAAAAAAACCTTCAACTTAATCGTTGAAGGTTTTTCAAAAGAAAGGCGGTGACATACTCTCCCACCAA
>MGWK01000055.1:0-82126 GCA_001800975.1 Flavobacteria bacterium RIFCSPLOWO2_12_FULL_35_11
TACTATGGGTAAAAATAAGATTGATAGATACTTTAAAGAGGGCACTATTATTGGGCAGAAAAAGGCTGTGATTGACGATAGAGAGTTGGCTGTTTTAACCGGTTTAGGTGCGGGCGCCCTTGGTGGTGCTGCTATTGGCGGAATGAATTCTAATGCTGTTCAAGGCGGGTTAGTCGGTGCGGTCTTAGGTGGGCTTGCCGGCGGGATAATGGGTAATGAGGTTATTGCTTTTGAGACTACGATTCAGACTAAAGATGAGAAGGTTGTCGGTTTTTTAAAAGAGAAGCTGCCTCTTGGCACCGTTGTTGAATATACAATCAAGGACGGCAAGTTGAAAAATGTGGAAGTTATAGCGCTTTCTCAGGCAGAGTTTAAAATTATTAAATAGTTATGAACTATTTTAAGCTTCTCTTGGCTCTTGTCGCTTCGGGGCTGTTTGCCACTCTAGCGCTTAAGCCCGTTTCTGCTGGGGACAAAGAGAAGTTAAGGGTTGATGATAGTGGCTCAAAGAGTTACTGTCAACCACAAGCGAGAGGCGTGAGTGTGGGGAACACATCTACGCAAAGGGTTTCTTCAAGAGATAGCAAGACGGCTCTTGTTGATAATAAAGAAGTTATCAAAAAGCAAGATAAAAAAAAGAGGGTTGAAGCAAAAGAAAATTCTGCGTCAAAACCTCTGGCTCCCAAAGAGAATCTCTATGATATTTTGATTGAGAATATCGCGCATAAACTTGAATTTAATATTCAAGACAACAGGACTCTTGAAAAAAGAGTCGTTAAACTAAACGGTGAAGATCTCTTCAAAAAGATTAAGAGTGATTTTTCCTATATGCTTGAGAGCGAAATTGCAAAAGAGGCATTTCGGAACTATTTTTCCCACTACTATCAAAAAAACAAAAACCTTTCCAAAATATACAAAGATGTTAAGATTGATTTAATGAATTTTGAAAATTTTGTTAAGTTTTCTACTCTCGAAGAGGCTTTTTTGTCCTATAAAGAACAAGAGCTCGCTAAGGATTCGTTTTGACACCATACCTTTATATCGTCTCTATCGTCTCTTCACTTTTTGGATTAAATACTCCTCCGCATGGCGAAACGGCTTTGCTTTTCGCCGGCGGTCTTCTTCTTTTTGCCTTAGTGCTTGAAGCTAGTGCTTTTATAGAAAATAGTGGCGGGCGGACGGCAGTGCGAAGCGAGCCGACGAGAGATTTATATCGATCGCAAAGCGTTGTTTATAATGCGCCGAAGAGTTCGCCTAGTTCCTCCTATTCTTTGCCAAAAATTGATTTATATCAGAGTGATTTTGATATGAGATGCGGCGTTAAAGGTGACATCTATGAGGCGCAAATCAAAGAACTATTAAAAAAAGCGGTTAAGGTTTTTGGTGAGGTTAATCACTACGGGCTCATTGTCTCCTCTTTGGAGATTGAGCCGCGTGGGCTGCGTAAGCAATATGACGGCGGGATAGATATCTTTTTTACCGTGAAGGATAAGAGAGGGAGTGA
Source organism: Flavobacteria bacterium RIFCSPLOWO2_12_FULL_35_11 (assembly GCA_001800975.1). Classification (GTDB taxonomy): domain Bacteria; phylum Bacteroidota; class Bacteroidia; order Flavobacteriales; family Flavobacteriaceae; genus Lutibacter. The sequence continues at coordinate 1,505 of MGWK01000055.1, forward strand.
GAAGATAGGAGCGATTCAGTGTAAAAATTGGGATAGTTCGTATGAGGTTGAGCGCAATGAGATATCTCGTTTTTTTAATGTCATGGCTTCATCAAGTGAAAAATTCGTTCATGGGTTTTTTGTCTGTAATATTCCGGATACTATTTCAGATATGGATATGGTTTTATTTAGAAATATTAATTTTATCACCATTCCTTCTTTCATAAGAGAGAAGAGAGATAGGAGTGGTGCGGTTGAAGATTTGATAGCGCAGACAGCGAACTCGCGGAAAGCGGATTTTGGAGCCGAGTTTTCGCGGGCGCTTGTCTATGCCAGGCTGAATGAGATTAAAAATTCTTCGGGGAAGTGAAAAGATTTTGAACTTAGAGAAATATAAGGAAGTTGGGAAATGAAACATATAGTATTTAATCGGCTCTATCCATGTGGCGGCTGCGAAGTTATTGAGGCCGTAAAAGAGGAAGGGAGTAAAGTTAGGGTTCTTGAAATTAGTGACGCTCATACGCTTGATCTCTATATGGGCAAAAAGGTTTCCATTGGGGATGTTGTTTGGCTAAATGATTTTGAAGTTAGGTCGAAGGTGAGCTTTAATTCTTTTTTTGCTTTTTTGGAAAATACAGAGATTGAGAAGTTCTCTATTGAGGAGATTAAGTCGGTTGAGACTCTTTACCCTGCACAGCTTTGTAAGCTTACTGATGTTGAAAAGGGTGCTAGGGCAGCTCTTTTAAGAGATGAGTGGGTTAAGCTGATTAGGTCCGCTATTGACTCTTTTAATGATGACGGTTATCCGTCTATTGGTACCGAAGAGGCAAAGAGAAGGGTTGCGGCGGCGGTTGAGCGGTATAGAGCGGGGAGATAAAAAAAGATATTTCAAAAGAAGAGTTTGATTCTTTGGCATCAAATAATTTTAATATTTTACTTAATCAGCTTTAAATAGCTAATATTTGAACTATTTATCTATATTATGGTACAATATCGTTAATATTTTAATGAAAAGGAATTATATGGAGGATGGTTTTGATTTGGATGCTTTTGAATTTAAAACATCCAAAGAGATTATAAAATCTCTCTCTTTTAGGGTTGCGCTTCTTAGAAAAAAAAGATTTAAATCCCAAAAAATATTTGCTGAGCATATCGGAATGAGCTTTGGTTCTTATTCAAGGTTTGAGAAAACAGGAGAGGTCTCTTTAAGAGGTTTTATTAGTATCATTAAAGGAATTGGGTGTATTGATGAGCTAAATACTCTTTTTCTTGAAGAAGAAAATATAATTGAGTGGAGGTAAGAGAGATGGACCTTTTAGTAAAAGCGTGGGGAAAAGATGTTGGAAAAATAAAAGTAAAAAACGGGATAAGTTATTTTTCCCTCTCTCCATATAATAAATTAAATTTTTCACCAATTAAACTCCCACAAAAAGATAAAATCTATGAATTTTCTCATCTTCGTTATCAAAATGGCCTTCCCGGTTTAATAAATGACAGCTTGCCTGGGGTTTACGGCAAAGAATATTTGGACACCTTTTTTTTAAAGCATCTCGGGTTTAAGCCAACATATTTAGAAACTCTTCAATTCTTAGGTGAAAATACCATGGGCGCATTAACCTATGAGCCTGAACTAAAGCATAGTGTAGATAGAAAAAATATTATCCTTGATGCTAAAGAGCTATATCAAGAAACAAAAAATGCTCTTACAGGGGAGGCGGATTTTTCTATTAATGAAATCATTGCGATATCAAACTCTGCGGCTTCGGGGGCGAGGCATAAAGCTATCGTCGGGTTTAATCCTGAAACAAAAAAAATGTTTGTCGGCGAGAAGTATAAACTTATGCCAAATGGGTATGTTCATTCAATTGTGAAATTTGATGATTCGGTTTTTAAAGTTGGTTCGTCTGGCGCTTTAAAAGAAAACAATTCTATTGAGACAAAAGGTGAATATATTTATTCTGTTTTGGCTAAAGCAAGTGGTATTTATATGCCGAATACTTATTTGGTTGAAGCGGGTGGTAGTTGCCATTTTGTTGTAGAACGGTTTGATATTGAAAAAAGAGAAGATACTGTTGCTAGAAAACATATACATTCGCTATCTGGCATTATGCACCAAAATCCAGCAGAAACGACTTTTGACTACACAAATCTTTTTAGAATTGGGGAGAGATTAAACATCTCACATAAAGATAAAGAGCAATTTTTTAAAACTATGGTTTTTAATTTAGTGTTTGGGAATTGTGATGATCATACTCGAAACTTTTCATACCTTATGAGTAGTGATGGCGAATGGAGTTCAGCCCCAGCCTATGACTTAACCTTCTCTTATAAAAAGAGACATCAAATGCTTTTTGACTACAAAAATGGATTTAATATAAAATTTGATGATATACAAAATATTGCTGATAAGTTCAATATAAGTGGTGCAAAAGAGATTGTTCAGCGGATGGTTGATTTAAAGCGGGCTCTTTTACCAGAATTGGCCGCTCAATACGGCGTAGAGAGCTGGGCAGGGGATGTGGCTAAGTTCACTCGCGGCGTTTTAGAGGGTGCCTTTAACACTCAAATTTTAAACAGCACTCCTGCGATAAGTGCTGAAAAAATGGGCGACTGTGGAGTAAATGAGATTTTTCGCCACGGTGATACCGATGGCTTAAGTGATGAGGAACGCGAAGATGCTGTTCGAGCGTTAGCGGACGGTGATTCGGGGTTGAAACTTGGTTAAGTTGTTTTTCACTCTTGCTTTATAAATACACTTATTTGATTATTATTCATAAATAATATGTTATAATTACACTTATATGTGTATTAAAAGAGATTCATGGATAAGATAAATATATTAAGCAATAATAATGAGATTTCGATGGTTTTAGCTAATAGAATAAAAGAAGAGAGGATTGCCCAAAATCTCAAGCAGTCTGATTTAGCTCGTAGAGCCAATGTCAAAATTCATGTTGTTAGAAATTTTGAACAATTTGGAAAAATAACTCTTGATAATTTAATATCTATTCTTAGGGGATTGCGCAAAGTAGAGGTGTTTTCAGGCATCTTTAATTTTTCAAAAGAGAGAATTGAGCTTGATGCGTTTGAGTATAAAGAAAAAATAATTAAAAAACAAAAAAAGAGGGTTTACAGTGCAAAATAATACTGAATGTAATATTTTTATATGGGATAAACTTGTTGGAAAAATGACATTAGTAAAAGATAAGATTTATTTTAGGTACGATAAAAATTTTACACTTGAAATTTCTCCTATTTCCCTGCCTACAGGGAGTGTTCAATATGAATTCAACAATCTCAAGTTCCAAAATAGTATCCATGGTGTATTCTCTGACTCCCTTCCCGATTCTTTTGGTGAAAAAATCATTAATAATTATTTTTTAAGCAGGGACGCCGGCTTCAAGCCTAATACTATTGATAAACTATTGTTTATCGGCGATGTAAGCCTAGGTGCGCTGCGATATGAACCCATTGCCCAAAGTGGCGATATGAAAAATATCAGCATCGAGCTTAAAGATGCAAAAGAGTATAAAAAATCATTATTTGAGCAAAATAATTACAACTCAATAAGAGTTGCTGCTGATATGTACAAATCATTTTCGCCCGCCGGCGGGGCAAAACAAAAGATGCTTTTGAGCTATAGCGAAAAAGACAATATGTTTTACATTGGAACTGCGAGAGATGGAGATAAGAAATTAATTGTAAAGATTGATGAGAGTGACAAGCCCGAAGAGATATTAGATAGCCGGATTGAGTATATATACTCTTTGGCTGCTAAAAGATGCGGGATTAATATCCCCCAAACTTATCTATTTGAGGATGAGCTTGGGTTTAGCCACTTTGCGGTAGAGAGATTCGATATTGATAAAAATAATGAGCGGCTACATGTCCACACGCTGTCCGGCTTATTAAATCTTGAAAAATCAACTTGTATTGATTACACAAAATTTATAGAGATTGCGAAATTGCATCTTTTTGTAGAAGATAGAGATGTGGAAGAAATTTATAGGAGAATGGTCTTTAATTTTGTTTATAACAATAATGACGATCACCTTAAAAATCATTCATTCCTGATGGATAAAAGTGGGAGCTGGTCTTTGTCTCCCGCGTATGATTTGATTTACAACTGCACGGCATATCAAAACGATATGTATATGAGCATTAACAATAAAAGAAGTGGGCAGGTTTCATTTGATGATTTTAAAAAGATTGGTGAAAAATATGGTGTCAAAAGTTATTTAGATATCTTAAGAGAGATTAATGAGAGCACTCAATATTTTTGTGAGCTAGTTGATAAATATATTCCAGAAAATAGAAAAATTGATTCAATAGTTTTGAAAAATACTAAAAAAGTTTTTGAGTGCTCTCAAGAAAAAGAGAAGCATGAAATAGCGGCGATAAATGAGACGATGAGTGATGATGAGCGCGAAGATGCTGTTCGAGCGTTAGCGGACGGTGATTCGGGGTTGAAACTTGGTTAAGTTGTTTTGATATTGACTTGATTTATAACTGATATTCAGTTATAATGGTAGATAAAAAAGGAGATATGATGACTGATTTTGAAATAGCTAAAATGTTAGAAATTCCTTTAAAGACGCTTGCAGATTGGAAGGGCAAAAAAAGCAAAAGAAATAAGCTTTATGTTTTTTTGTCAAAAATGAGCTTGGATGAAGCTCAAAAGATAGATAGAAGAGAGTTAGAAATAGAACAAAATACAAAGTTTAGCCCTAATGCAAAATGGGTTAAGCTTGATAAGAGTTGGTTTTTTACCGACTTGCTTTGGTCAAGCGGGAATGGGCAGAGAATAGCCGTAGATACTATTATAGTAGTTTATATGAGTAATCCGGATCAAAGAAATACGGATGTGCTTATAGATTTGTTCGGTGTAGAGCGATTAGAGAAGGTTGTTAATAAGCATTTTGACTTTGACGACTTCTCAAAAAGAACAAAGCCGGTAGCGTTGGCACAGATACGATATGGGCGAAAAAAGGTTTTTAGAAAATCTAGCGAGGCTGATTTAAAGATAGATATAGATAAGCTCGCTAAGGTCTTGAAGCGGGCGACGCAGAAAAGGATTGATGCGATTGTCAGCAGGGTTGACAAGGATATTGTTTTGGAAGCGGCTGAAAAAAATGAATTTCCTGAATCATTTATTATAGAAGATAAAGTAATGTACTCACTAAGGAAAATGGCATGACTACGGATTTGATGAAAATTTTAACAGACATAAAAAATCATAATATTTTTAAAGATTTTGACTTTAGACTTATCGGTGGAACCGCCCTGTCACATCACTTAAATCATAGACTCTCGGAGGATTTGGACTTTTGTATAATGGGTAAGCTGCCTAAAGCTGCCATAAGTGACTTCTTAGACTATTGTGTTAAATTATATGGGAGAGAAAAAACATCTTTTATAGGGTTCTCTCAAGGGAAGTTGCTTGATTTTGAAATAAACTGCGAAGATATTATGGATTATGAGCAGAATTGGAAAATTGCCGGTGTAAAGGTTACTTTTTTTGACGGTTCGGATAATCGAGGCGTTAGGGATATTTTTAAAAACGACTGTTTTGTGCAAGAGGGCAATATAAAAATAGCGTCAGTAGATTCTATTTTTGCTATGAAGTCGTTAATGTTTTACAATAGGGCGAAGTCGAGAGATTATTTTGACTTGCTGCACATGTATGAGCATGATAAAAGCAGATATTCTGTTGAAAAAACTTTGTCTCTTATCCAAAAATATGAAATGGCATATCAAGGCGAAGATGGGATGAAGCTGTTTTTACAAAAGCTTGAATATCCTCCCTACTCAAAAGAGAGGGATGAGCCTTTAGTTGGATTAATATCTTACCCTGAGGATTTTAAAACTTTAAGCAATAGGCTTGTCGGTCTTATTAAAAATGCTGATATGGATATGGTTTTGCAATTAAAAGAGAGTTTAGAATTTTTAAAATTAGAGAGTAATGCGTTGGGTGAGATTTTTCGCCACGGTGATACCGATGGCTTAAGTGATGAGGAACGCGAAGATGCTGTTCGAGCGTTAGCGGACGGTGATTCGGGGTTGAAGCTTGGTTAAGTTGTTTTGATATTGACTTGTTTGCTAATAATCAATATAATACATACTATAATAAGTCTTAATTAGTTTTATTATGATTAAAACACAATATAGGAAGTTTTATGATAGAATTAAAAACACCGTCGGAAATTATAGATATTTTAATTGAAACTATAGAAAAAACAAGGAAAAAAAATAAGCTTAGACAAATAGATTTATGTAAAAGTGCTGATGTGCCTCTTGCTACCTATCAAAATTTTCTTTATTCAAAAACAATAAGTTTAACAAGTTTAATAAAAGTCATGTATGTATTAAAAATGAATAATAATCTTGAAAAATTTATTTATTTTGAGGAAACAATAAGTTTAAAAGATATTAGACTAACTAAAAAGAAAAAAGCCTCTCCTAAAAGAATAAGGATAAGTGATGAAAAAAGATGATTTACTAGAAGTTGAAGCGTTTATATATGGGATAAAAATAGGAACTTTAGCTATGCTTGACGGGAAAGTATATTTTGAATATGACCCAAATTTTAAAGATAACAATTTAGAAATTTCTCCTATAAAATTAAACACAAAAGATATAAAAGACACCTACTTAAATAGTGATTGTTTTGACATATATCATGGTATGGCAGGTGTTTTTTTTGATTCATTGCCCGATAAACACGGTATGCCATTTATTTATAGATACTTTGAAAGCAAAGGCTTTAAGAAAAGTGAGGTTTCTCTGCTCCATAAATTAACTTTTATTGCAGACCGTGGAATGGGGGCAATAGAGTATAAACCAAAAGAACACCAAGACCCTGTTGTTAAAATTGGTTTGGTCGAATCTGTAAAATCTTTGCGTGATGATATGAATAAAATATTTGAAAATAATGCCTTAGAATATTCGATAGATATGCTTATGAATATAATAGATAGTGCCTCTCCCATTGGTGGAGCAAGACCTAAAATGTTAATTTTATTCAATAGTCAAACAAGACAGATAAAATATAATAATAAATCTCTTGAACAAGGGTTTAAAAGAGCTATTATTAAATTTGATGAAGTTTATCCAGATGAAAATTTAATTAATAAAAGTTTAGAATTTACTAAACTTGAATATTTATTTATGGATATAGCAAAAGATTGTGGTATAGAAATACCAAATATTTTACTGTTTGAAGAACAAAATCAACATCATCTCATTTTAGAAAGATATGACAGAGATAGGAATGATAATAAAATTCATATTTGTAGTGCCTCTGGACTTATGCACAAAGATATTAGTGTTGCAAAAGTAATGTCATATGAGGAGCTTTTTGCCTTTACTAATAAAATATGTGCTAAACAATCAGAAATTAATCAACTTTATAAAAGAATGATTTTTAATGTTTTGTGTTTAAATTTTGATGACCATGCTAAAAATTTTGAATTTATGATGGATAGAAGAGGCGAGTGGAGTTTAGCTCCCGCGTATGATGTCACATACTCAAAAGGGGCAGTCAAGGAGCATTTGACGACAATTAATGGCAAAGGCAAGGATTTTGTTATTGATGATTTTCTGAAGATTGCATCAGAGAATCTTATTGATAAAAGCAAAGCACTTACTATTATCTCTGCAATAGCAAGTGAATTATCAACTTTCAAAGAAAGAGCTGAAAAATTAGACATAAGCACCAAATCTGTTAATGAGTGTTGGGATGATATTCAGGAACAACTTAATCTAGTGAAATTTGATATTCCACCTCATTTATGTGGGGTATCAATAGCTACAAAAAATATTAGAGACATGAGCGACAAAGAACGCGAAGATGCCGTTCGAGCGTTAGCGGACGGTGATCCGGGGTTGAAACTTGGTTAACGCTATATTGTAGTATAGTTTTAAAGGAGTATGTAAGGTTGTTTCGTATAAACTACGCTCTAGTATAGTTTATGAGGATGGGTTGTTGTGGCAAAAAAAGTAGTGGTTTCCGAAAAGCCGGTATCAAAAATAATAGAGTCTGCGGCGGATGTTGGCAGGATTATCAAATACGCAAGAACTTCTAATGGTTTAAGTATTGCAGAGGCTGCTAAGCTTTGCAACATAAGCCACATTACTTTTGCTGATTTAGAAAAAGGGAAGGGAGATGTGAAATTTTCAACTGTTTGGCATATTTGCCATATGTTTGGATTAAAAATCACTTTTATATGAACAAGCTAGATGTCTTTTTCAATAACGAGCTTATTGCGCATGTTGCATATTCTGCATACGAGGATAAATATGAATTTCTCTATAAGGATAGCTGGAAAGAGAGCGGTTTTGAGCTCTCGCCACATCTCTCCTTTGATAAAACGGCCTCATCAAAAACAGTTAAAAATTTTATAGAAAATTTACTGCCCGAAGGGCGTGCGCTTGATGATATTGTCCGCTTCAATAATCTTTCAAAAAATAATCATTTTGCTATTCTTGGGGCTATTGGCTCCGAAACGGCAGGAGCAATAACATTTATCTCGGAACAAAGCAAGACGGAGGATGTCTTTAGAGAGGTCTCTCTTGACGAGCTAGGCGAGAGGATCAAGCAGAGGGAGTTTCAATCCATCGCCGTGTGGGACGGCAAGGTTAGGGTTTCTATTGCCGGAGTTCAAGACAAGCTCCCTCTTGTAATTATAGATGGGAAGATTGGGTTTGGAGAGGGGAAGTACGCCTCTACTCATATTCTAAAATTTGGAAATAAAAAGGATGAGAATATTGTTCTTAATGAGTATATCTCTCTTAAGCTGCTTGAGAGCGCAGGGTTCAAGGTTGCAAACTCCTCTTTGTGGAATTTGGCGGGCGAGAGCGTTCTTGTAGTAGAGCGATTTGATAGAGCAATAGAGGATGGCAGTATTAAAAGAACGCATATTATAGATGCCTGTCAAATGTTGGATATGCCTGCGAGCTATAAGTATGAGCAGAACTTTGGCAATGGAAGAGATGTGAAAAATATAAGAGAGGGAGTTTCTTTTAAAAAGCTCTTCTCTCTGGCGGATAGGTGCAGGGTTCCGGTCGTTGCAAAAAAAGAGCTTATTGCTTGGGTGTGTGGGAATTTGATTCTTGGCAACTCTGATGCGCATGGTAAAAATATCTCATTTCTTGTTAATAGAGACGGTATCGAAATAGCACCTGTTTATGATGTGACAAACATCTCTCTTTTGAGAGAGAGGTATGACTCCTCTATTGCTATGTCTATTAATGAGGAGCACAATATCGAGGCTCTTACGAATTATGATTTTGAAGAGTTTTGCAGTGAAAACGATATTAATATGGATTTTTTTGCTGCAACTTTTGAAAAAATCTCGAAAAACATAATAAAGGGGTTTGATTCTAAAGCGCTGATCTTAGAAGTGAAGAAGTTTGGCGGGACCAACTTTTTGGTGCAATACAAAGAGGATGTTCTTCGCCGCAGTGATAAGCTCTTAAGCGTTTTAAAGCTTTTTGACTGTGACAAAGGGGAACTCCCGGACAGAGATGATATTAAAGCGATGAGCAAGACTGAGCGCGAGGATGCTGTTCGAGCGTTAGCGGACGGTGATTCGGGATTGAAGCTTGGTTAAGGTTTATTTTATTATAAACCTATTATAATTTATAGATAGTTGAAAGGGGATTTTTTTGAAAACAATATACAGCTTAGACAGAATTCAACAAAACTGTTTTTGGGATTATACCTTTACAAATGAAGAAATTTTACGGATGGCGCAAGAGGGCACAGACCATGAGGTGAATTTTTTATTTAATAAAATATTTGCCAACAGTACCCGCCCTGAGTATGATCTTAGGATTTTTACAAAAGAGGTCTTGGTGAAGAAACTAGAAGCTTATGTTCCTCCGCGCTTTAATAATAAATATTTTTCTCATAGATTAAAAGTATTAAAATTAATATTTGATATTGATAAAACACCAATTGAGGAGTTAAGATGGAAAAAATAGATTATCAAAAACTGTATGCTTTGCAGGATGAAGTCTTAGAGTTTGTGAACTCCAAAGTTAATGATTTCTATTTAACGGGTGGTACGGCACTTAATAGGTTTTTGTTTAAAGAAAACACTAGACATTCCGATGATTTGGATTTTTTCATATCAAGCAGCACTGATTTATCTAGCTCGCCTCAAGAGCAGATAAAAGAAATTATTACTTTGTTGAAAAACAATTTTGATACTAAAATTGAATCAAGTTATGATGATTTCAGCAGGATTATTATCTCAAAAGATGAAACGAAATTGCAAGTTGATTTTATTAATGATGTTGTTACTAGATTTGGCAATTCTTTAAAAATTAACGGTTTTTGGATTGATAATCCACGAAATATATTATCAAATAAAATTTCAGCAATAATGAGCAGAGACGAAGAGAAAGATATATATGATTTGTATCTTCTTTTTAAAAACATAGAAATTGATTGGGAAATTCTTATTTCGGAAGCTCAAGAAAAAGAGCATTTTCAAAGCTCTGATTTTATTGCTAGACTTAAAATTTTCCCGGTTTCTCTGCTTGATAATATTAAAACCGATGATAAAGAATTTTTAGAAGAGATCAAGGCTGATTTTAGCAATCTTGTCGCCAATATTGAGAGGTTAGGGCAACAAGAGGATATGGTAGGTTTTTCTGTTGAACAACTAGCCATGAGCCATGCAGGTTCTCTTGATGTAGCCGATGTCAAAAGGGAAGTTGAACGGTTAGCGGACGGTGATTCGGGATTGAAGCTTAAATAATAAGGAGAGTATTATATGTCCGATAAAGAATTTTTAGATATTGTTGCGAAGGAGCTCTTTACAAAAGAGAACCTTACGGAAGCGGAGATTGAAATCCGCGCCTATGAGAAAGTGAAGTCCATGAGACAGATACTTCCTAACAAATATTTTCATTATAAAAACATGGATAAGAAAATAATCTTTATGGCTGGGAGTCCGGGGGCGGGGAAGTCTGAGACTGCTCAATTGATTTTAAGAGACAGGTTTAAGATTGATATTATTGATACCGATGAGATCCGCAAAGAATTAAGTGAAGATGGCGGTAAAAATGCGCATCTTTACCAAAAGGCGAGCTCAAAAGGTGTGAGCATTTTGATTGACTATGCCTTTAAAAACGGCTTCTCTTTTATCCTTGACGGCAACTTTGCCGAATATGATGTTCAAAAGAAGAATATTGATAGAGCGATTAAACATGGATATGAGATTGAGATTGTTTTTGTAAGCAGGGCGATTGATGCTGCTCAGAGATTTACAAAAATAAGAGAAGAAAAAAGTGGGCGAAGAGTCCCCGATGATGTGTTTATCGAAAAATCTATGGGCGCGATAGAGACGGTCAGGAAATTTATTAGTGATGTCCGTGTTGATTTTTATGATTTAGAGCACGGGGAGATAAAAAAAGATATTTCAAAAGAAGAATTTAATTCTTTGACATCAAATAATTTTAATATTTTGTGCTCCATGCTGGAAGTGCAAAAGCTTCTTAATGGGAATGGTTTAAGTAGCAAAGAGTGCGAAGATGCTGTTCGGGCGTTGGCGGACGGTGATTCGGGGTTGAAGCTTGGTTAGCGCTATATTGTAGTATAGTTTTAAAGGAGTTTATAAGGTTATCTCGGATAAACTACATTCTAGTATAGTTTATAAGGATGGGTTATCGTGGCAAGTGGTCGCCGTATATTTTTGTTTACACACGCTTAAGGCTAAATTTATTATAATGTTATTAAAATAGAAGATAAATATAAGGGTTTGATATGAGTGGAACAAAGAAATTTACGCCGAAGATTCATCAGGCGGCGGCTCTTAATGATATACTTAACCACGAACACGGGTTGCTTCACTCTGATAGAGTTCAGTATATAAGTGCTTGTGGAACGGGCAAGACTCCTGTTTTGCTTTGGAGCGTTGAAGAGTATTTAAAATCTGCTAATAACGGCAAGATTGAAGATAGCATCTCTGTCTTCTTGTTTCCCTCTTTAACATTAATCAATCAGTCTTACGATAGCTATAAGACTCAAAATTCTATTCCCGATTATAAACCTATGGTTGTGTGTTCCGACGATAAAGTCGGGGCTAAAGAAGATGAAGAGGACACCCCCGAAAATTGTAAATTTGCGGTCTCTACGGAGCAGGCGGAGATTGAGCGTTACTTAAGAGAAAATACACTCTCTAATAAGGTTATTTTCTCGACTTACAAATCTTCCCACTTGGTTGGGGAGGCTTTAAAATCTGTCGGCAAGGTTGCTGATATTACGGTCTATGATGAGGCTCATAGAACCGCCATTAAAAATGAGAACTCGGAGAGGATTGGGAAAGTTCTGCACAATAGCGGATGGTCACTTGATGATAGCAATTTCCCTTCAAAAAAGAGACTCTTTGCGACTGCTACTCCTCGTCATTATAACTTAAGTGAGAATTTTTATGAAATGGGTTTGATTGATAAAGGGAATGTTGCTTATTCCATGGATAATCCCCGTCTTTTTGGAAAAATCGCTCATGAGTATTCTATGAGGGATGCAATTGAGGACGGGGTTATTACCGATTATAAGATTTTAGCTATTACCGTTACAGGGAATGAGGTTCAAAAGTTTTTAAATCCTACTGTTAATAAAGATGGGATTAAACATTTTTCTCAAGATGTCATGGAGAGTGCTGCTAAGATACTTGCTATTTCTAGTGCAAGTGAAAAGTACGGATTAAAGAATGCTTTGGTGTTTAACTCTTCAATTCCCGACTCTTTAGAGTTTGAGAGAAATTTTAAAACTTATTATAAAGATTTTGATTTTAATATTGAGCATATAGATGGCACTATGAATAATGTAACAAGAGAAGAAAAAATTAAAATTTTAGAAAAAGATGGTTTTTCTATTTTGACTAATGCAAAACTTATGGGTGAAGGGCATGATATACCTAAGCTTGATTTTGTGGTGTTTAATAATGTAATTAAATCTGTAATTGATTCAGTTCAGAGAACTGGTCGGGTTCAGAGAAAAGATAAGGATAACCCTGAAAAAGTCGGGTATATCTTACTTCCTATTTTTGTTAATGATGTTAATCAGGATATAGAAGAGGCTTTACATAGTAATAGCGGATTACAGACTCTATTTAACACGGTGAACTCGTTAAAAGAGTCTGATACTCAGCTGCGCGACTGGATAGGCACGCGCAAGAAGATTAGAGAAGAGAGAAAAGATAGCGGTAAAGCACTTTTTAGTTCTGACGATAAAATTGTCTTTACAAGCTCTTATCAGCTTCAGGCAGAGATTGCTGAAGCTAGAGAGATTAGGAGACAAAACGAAAGTTTTGGAAGTGATGATGAAGATAGAATCACTTTTGAAAAAAAAGGTGGGGTGAAAAATGATACCGCCCGTGTCTCTTCTGAGCATCGGGCGAGTGAAAAAGATATTGATTTAAAATATCAAGAGATGATTGAGAAATGGGAAGATAAAGTTGAAGCCACTCTCGTTGGTGAGAGGTGGCAACTTGAAGCGGCGTGGGATAATAACCTCGCTCTCTTGTATAAACATAGAGAGACGGGTGAAGTGTTGACTGTAGAAACTGTTTTTGAGGGTGAGAATATTGGGAGTTGGGCGATTAGTTCTCAAAGAAAAACTTTTAAAAATGGGACTTTATCCGCTGATAGAGTTGCTAAGCTTTTGGAGTTTGATAAGGATTTTTTTAAGTCTCAACAAGAGATTGATAATGAAACTTGGGATAATAACCTCGCTCTCTTGTATAGACATAGAGAGACGGGTGAAGTGTTGGCTGTAAAAACTGTTTTTGAGGGAAAGCATATCGGGATTTGGGCGATTACTTCTCAAAGAAAAACTTTTAAAAATGGGACTTTATCCGCTGATAAGGTTGCAAAACTCTTGGAGTTTGATAAGGATTTTTTTAAATCTCATCAAGAGATTGATAATGAAACTTGGGATAATAACCTCGCTCTCTTGTATAGACATAGAGAGACGGGTGAAGTGTTGACTGTAAAAACTGTTTTTGAGGGTGAGAATATTGGGAGTTGGGCGATTAGTTCTCAAAGAAAAACTTTTAAAAATGGAACTTTGTCTCCTGATAGAGTTGCTAAACTCTTGGAGTTTGATAAGGACTTTTTTAAATCTCATCAAGAGATTGATAATGAAACTTGGGATAATAACCTCGCTCTCTTGTATAGACATAGAGAGACGGGTGAAGTGTTGGCTGTAAAAACTGTTTTTGAGGGTGAGAATATTGGGAGTTGGGCGATTAAGTCTCAAAAAAGAACTTTTAAAAATGGGGCTCTATCCGCTGATAAGGTTGCAAAACTCTTGGAGTTTGATAAGGATTTTTTTAAGTCTCAAAAAAAGAATTGCGGGAATGATTGTGATAACAAAGTAGTTTCAGCCATAGCCGCTCTTGCCGATAGTGCGCCGGTCGTGAGTTGTGATGAGCTGGCGGCGGCGGTTCGAGAGATGGCGGATGGTGGTTTGGAAAGTTCTTGTGAGGTTTCTTTGTGATTTTTCACATAGTTCCCTACGGGGCTATGGCAGCGCCGTTCTCATCCTATCTGAGGATGTTACCGGGCACCGGGTACCCCTTGAGGGTGTTTTACTTTGTAAAAAGGTATCTTCCCTGCGGGGCTATGGCAGCGCCGACGAGACAATAAGCTCTTTCGGCATAAGCAAATAGATTCATCAAAGATTGAATCTCAGATTCTCCTTCTGAGACAATCTGTTATTTGCTTAAGCTATATTTTATTATAAATTTATTATACTTTGGGGAAGAGTTAGGATAAAAAGGATTTGAGATGTTTTTTTGGTTTGCTTTTGTTTTTGTATATTCTATAAGCATGCTGTTTCTGTATTGGCTTTATTCGCTGCTCCGAATAACTATCATAGAAGATTTTTTTTGGCTTATTATTCACACTCTTCAAAATTTACCGCTGCTTTTGCTTCTTGTTGTCGGGCTATATTTCTATACCAAATGGATATTTAATTTTTTAAATTCTTCTTTTAAAAGAGGCCGTGCCTCAACAAGTGATAATCTTATTGATAAGGAAATTTGATGTTTGAGACTGTTTTTGGAATTAAATATACAAAACCCGAAGTTTTTTTACTTCAAAATACGGGGATAGGTGTCTCAGAAGTTGCCGCTAGGACATGTTATGACTCATTTTCCAATAGTGAGAATGAGGCTATTAGAGATATTTCCTGCTCATTTCCTGATGAGGAGATGCTTCTTTCTATAAACTCTGTTGAGAGTTCAAATTTGTTGCACGACTTGGCTTGGACGCATTTTCATCACTCTATTTTGGAACATGCAAATCTTAGTTTTCTCATAAGAGGGACGAGCAGGGGTGTTCTTCAAGAGCATGCGAGGCATCGCATACAGGCGATAAGTGTTAGAAGTACCCGCTACACTATGAGTTCTGTTATAAATGCGTTTGTAGCGGCGCAGACAAGCGGAGATAGAGAATTTTTCATAGATAAAGTTTTGGGTTTTAATATGTTTGTAGCTTCGGATGAGGAGTACAACAGGATTGAGATTAATGGTATGTATGAGAAATTGAATTATCAATTCAAGCAGGTAGAAGATTTCTATGAGATAGCGGTTGCAAAGAGTTCGCTAGAGCTTTTAGCACTTCATAAGGGCGATAGCGAGGCTCTGTTTGCGGCGCTTGAAGCAGGAAAAAAGAAGCGTAATGTCGGGGATGCTTTTAAGCATATCATAACCGATAATGTAAAAGTTGATATGGTAGTTACTTTTAATCTTAGAAGTTTAAAGAACTACTTTACGCTTCGAGACAGTGGTGCGGCGTATTTTCAGATACGATGGTTGGCTCAGGAGATGATGAGGAAAACACCGGCGAAGTATTTGGATTTGATTGTTAAGAAAGTTAAAAATATTTAAGTTAAAATTTATTATAAACCTATTATAATTTGTTGATATATAAATTTATACTAAGGGTCAATATTTTTTGACACCTAAAATGAGCGGATGAACAAGCTTTTGGCGAATCTGCATAATTTAAAATCAAAAATGATTAATTTAAGTGTAAAAATTTCATATCACACCCATTAAAGGAAAGGAGTCTAAATGTCTCGCATCTTAACACTTGTTTTGATTTTTGGGATTAATGTGGCGATGGCTCAACAAAGTAATCTTCAAGATTATAAAAATAGTTATTTGGTTTCATTTAAAGCAAAAGGAATGATAAAAGAATATCAAATGCTTAAAGAGCATGATTTAGTAGATAAACGAAAGTATCCATCACCAGATATTTCGACTTGGTATAAGAATGCCCCAGAAGCTTCAAACCCGCCTAAACCTATGAGATAATTGTCAAGCTGGTGTGTGGGCAACGGTTAGCAGAGGGAATGTTATGCAACAACCTCTAAGCAGTTATCTTAATCGACGGATTTAAGTTAGCTGATGAAAGTGCTATTTAATTCATAGAAATAGTTCCTTGCGGGGCTATTTTAACGCCGACGAGACAATAAGCTCTTTCGGGCACCGGGCACCCCTTGAGGGTGTAAGCAAATAGATTCAATCTCTGATGAATCTATTTGCTTAAGCTATGTTTTATTATAAATCTATTACAATTTAGTAAATAATAATCAGGATTGCAATATGGCATCTACACTAGAACAGATTGGCAATGGGTACTCAGAAGAGATTAAAGAGCGGGCAACGAAAAATTCCGTTATGCGGAAGAAGATGGAATCCTCCGCTAGAAATATGCAAAATGCGATAGCTATGCAGCTTGGAGATGACGGCAGAGTTGATGAGGCTGTTATGATATCTTTTTGTGCCGCGCTTTTTAGTGATATTACTAAGGCGTTTCAAGAGTATAAAAAGATATCCTACGAGAAGCAGCTTGAGGATGGTGAGCGCTCTAAAAATATTCTTCAAGAGAAACTTGATAGTCTTAAAAAGTTTCAAGAGTCTGCGGAGAGAAGCAACCGCTATACTCGTTTGAAGATGGAACAGGCGGCTTTAGAGAAAAAATCTAGTCAAGATAATACTCCGGCGGCTGAGAAGAAGAGCATGCTTGCTGAATTGAAAAAAATAGGTAAAGAGATAGATAAAATTGTTGAATTCTACGGCAAAGTGAATGAAGGCGAATATGTTAAATCATTAGAAAAAGCGGAAAGTCTTTGGTATGGTGACGGTGCTGAGTTTATCAGCAAACTAAGAGGGATGTCTCTTGAAGATATTCAAGCAACTTTTAAAGAGAAGGTTGATATAGATCTTCTTTTTAAAGATGAGGATTATACCCGTGAATTTGTCAAGGGTGTTATAGAGGGTGTTGTTGATGGTGAAATTAGCAATCTCTTTGCTGATTTAGCGGAAGAGGGTTTGAAAAAAGCTTCTTCTCAAGAGCTTCAATAAAGGATGATTTATGTTTATTAAAAATAACGGCGTAGCTATTGAGGTGAATAATGATGGTTCGTTCATATTCGCAGGAAAAACATATCATGATGATAAAAATCAGCATCTTAAAAACATTGAAGATAAATTAGTGGTGTTTGCCGATTCAAAATACTCCATTAATTATGATGACATCCCCAAAAGATTAAAAGAGAAGATTAACCGCACTCTTAATACGATATATTCTCATCTTGATAAGAAGAGAGATGAGGATGTTGTTGCATTAAACAGGCTAAAAGATTTCGGGTTTCTCGAAGATGATTATGAGCGCATAAAGCGCGTCTCAAAAAACATTAACAATATCGCTTTT
The DNA here is from genome assembly GCA_001800975.1 of Flavobacteria bacterium RIFCSPLOWO2_12_FULL_35_11. Lineage (GTDB taxonomy): Bacteria > Bacteroidota > Bacteroidia > Flavobacteriales > Flavobacteriaceae > Lutibacter. Next base: position 19,220 of record MGWK01000055.1, read on the forward strand.
GGGATGGGTTTAGGGAATGCCGAAGCATCTTATGATAGGTATAAAAAGCAAAATCCTGAAAATAGAAGTATTTTTGGGTTCCATAGCGCCGTCAAGGGTGATTTGAGCGTTGAGAGAGATAAAATCGCTGTTTTTGTTGAGAACTTTAAAAAGAAAAAGCTTAATGACTTTACTTTTTTTAGCGAAACGCTTCAAGACTTTGGGATTAGTGATACCAAAGAGGTTCTGTCGATATATAACGACAGCATAGATAGCGTTTTTGTAATTGGAACAAAAGATTACGCGGTTATTTCCGTGGCAAAAAAAGAGTTTATGGATCTGCAAGCGCAGGTTATAAAAGATGCTGTTGAATCCGGTTACGGGGTTCCTATTGACCTCCCTAGATTTGTCTCCCCTAGTGATAAGATTAACGATGAGACGATTAATCCGCAAAAGGTGAAGATGATTCGTCAATTTGATTTTACTAAAAATCAGGTAGGCTATAAAAGTGATGCTTTTATGTCTAATGGTGATATTTCACCGAAAGTTAAAAGTCTTCTTTCTGATAACATCAAGACTCAGATAAAAATTTTAAATATGGATACCAACAATAGTCTTGGTATGATAAATCTACAACTTATCAAAAATAACGGCTTTAGTTTCGATAAGATGAAAGATTGGGCGCTTTATAGTGGTGATAATGATATTATTAACCCGCAAAAAGCGATGGGGGTTGCTATTACCGGCTTAAAGCAGTGTAATAAGCTAGTTGAATGCGGGATTTTGCAAAGCTCAGATAATAAAAATTACAGCTTTACTACTCCACGAGCGCGGGAGATTTTACTAGAAAACCCTGCGGCAACATATAATGAGCTCGCGGATATTATGATTAAAGAGCATGAGATTACTTTTGCGGGGGTTGAAAAACCTATCAATAAGGAGCTCTTCGATTCTGAGAAGGCGGATTTTGAGGGGTTCCTTGATGCGCAGTTTAAGAGCTATTATGTCCCGCAAGGTTTAGGCATTGATGCGTTTAGAACGGATGCTTTGGTTGATGAGTCGCAAGAGAGGCAAAGAATGAGGGATTTTTATCCTGAGCTTCAAAGAGGGGCGGGTTTTGATGCCGTTCTTAGTGATTTTTTTGACAAAAGAGAGTTTGATTTTATAAGAACTCCTTCTCTTAATTTTAGCGATAAGCGGGTTGTTGATGCCATAAGTAAAGAGTGGAGTGGTGCTCAACAGCATAATAGGAATAACAAGAATGAAATCTCGCAAAATGATTTTATCAATATCTCCGCCGTGAAGTTTGACGGAATAAGCGTTAAGTCGCTCAATAATTGGAAAGAGAGTGTTATTGCGGCAAAGTCACTTAGCAAAGATGAGGCGGATGGTTTCGTAGAGGCTTCCCTTTCAAGAGGTGAGGCTCTGGTTCTTGCCGGGCTTATGGTAAAAGCCGGAAAGGATTATAAATTTTTAGATGGTTTTTCAAAAGAGATTTTGTATAAAAATTATAAAGAGAGTCTTGCGGGCTTGCAAGAGCTAAATAAGGGCGTCAAAGTGAGTAAGCCTGTTATGTCGCCGGTTAATACGGTAGATACCTCCGTTGGAGTTTTACAGAGCAATAGAGAGCTTACGGCGGCTCTTGCGGATTTTAATTACGCATGGTCGTTATCCGGGGATGAGAAATATAAGCGCATGATGGGTGCGGTTGAATTTGATTTGACTATAAAATTTAAAGAGGCTTATGCGACTGATGAGCATTTTAAAACTTTTGTTCATGATATGCTCAAAAGGGAAGATTCAACAGGGGTAAGAAATGCTTTTTATAATGATATTTTTGAACAGATGAGTGAAGAGTCTGACTCATCTATTGAAGATATTTCAAAAAATTTAACAGTAAGTAATGCTTCCGATTATTCGGCGTAGCGGAAGGTTTTTTATATGGCTAGAAATGTAAGTGGAACTGATAAGTTTGAGTTTAATGATATTCAAAGGAAATATACCGGCGAATATTTAAATGATATCTTAAAAGGGTTTTACCTCTTTATTCCAAAATTGGCGATTTTTACCTCTTTTTTATTTTTGATTTTCAGCGCGACGGGTGTTGCGGTTGGGGCAGAGCTTTTTTTCTTTAATGCGCTGCTTTTGTTGTTTGTCGGGTATCTTTTTTTATATATGATGGTTGATCAGCGGGCGAATGTCGCTTGTATTGGTGTTATCAATGAAGCTCGTGATTCACAGCTTAAGTATGTCTTTGGGATGAAACAAGAAAAAATTAAATATTACGCGAATGTTGGAAGTGTTGTTATGAATTTTTTAGGCAAAGATGCTAACGAGGCCGTTCAAAAAAATCTCGCTCCCTCTAATAGAGTTTATGATATGCTCATTGATAAAAAGACTTATACGATGGGGTATCTTTTGCCGGGTTCTACGGGTAGCGGTAAAACGGTTACTCTTAATACTACTGTTTTTTTACCTGCTATTAAATCCGGCAACGGTTTCTTTTATCTTGAAGGTAAGGGTGATAGACCTATTACCGAGGGGATAATGGGGTTTATTTATCAATACGGCCGCGAGAATGATGTTTTTATTCTTGACTTCGGAGCGGCTGCGAACGGCGGATTTACGAACGGGCTTAATCCTCTTGCTATCGGGAGTTCTAAGACTGTGGGTGAGCTTTTAAAATCTCTTATTGATGTTATGAAGGGTGATAATAAATGGGTTTCAGATATGGCCATTGCCTTTTTGGAGGCGATTTTGCTCCCTCTTGTTCTTCTTAGAGATATAAATTTAGTTATAGATCCGAAGCATCTGCAAAGTATTCAGTCTTATGACGATTTTGCGAAATTTGATAAAAAACAGTTCAATATTACTACTTTGTTGAACTATTTGAATTTTCAATCCGCTATTGATTTGCTTTATATGATGCAAAGAATGTTTAAAGATCCAAAATTTTTAGAGAGAGTTAACGCTACGCAGGAGTATGGAAGTTTAAAAAAAGATTTATCAGAGAATATAATCGGGCGATTATTGAGAAATCTTACGGGGCATAATATTGATGTGACGGCTCTTAAAGAGCCTGTTTACGCAAGTATGTCCCCTGATATTAAGAGAAATCACCCGAAGGCAACCGAGGATTGGATTAACGCGCTTGAGATATTCGGCGGGGAAAAATTTTACGGAAATATTTTTAATAAAGACGAAGCAGATTTTGAAGCGCTAACGGCGATTCAGACGGGTAAAATTATTATTTCTATTTTACCCTCTATGTCAGCTTCTCCCGATCAAAATGCAAAGATGGGGAAGATGATTACTGCCGTTGCCAAATCAAGCATCGGTTATATGCTTGAGCAGGGTTCTATTGTAGGGCAAAGAAAAGAGAAGAGCAGAGATAAGAGATATCGTCCTCGAAAATTGCCTTATGGGTATATTTTTGATGAGCCGTCGAATTACGCGAACGAAGATATTTCGCAGATGTCGAGTATGGTCCGCTCTATCGGAAGTGACGGCGGCGGTATGGCGATTATTTGGACGGGACAGTCAAGGACCGATATGGACAAAATTGATGATAATAAAAAGATTGCCTCAGAGCAGCTTTTGGCGAACCTCGGCTTTACACAGTGCCTAAACATTCAAGATCAGGGATGGAAGGATGTTATGGTTAAAAAGACGGGGGAGGGTTACGCTGTCCGTGAAAATAATTATGACGGGGTTAAGGGCGGGAACGAAGATGCTAATTACCGTGAATATAAAAGAGAAAAAGAGAAAAAGTATGAAGAAAACTTTTTTGAAAACAGCTTAAGACCGCAGACGGGGGAGAGTATTGTATCTGTAAAGGGTTATATTAATGAAGAGAAACTTGTCTCATGGTATAGCGAGGCTCCAGTTTGTGATTTGTTTATAAATAGAAATATAAGCTCTAGCAAGCTGATAAACCACTTTCGTAGTTTATCCCAGTCAGAAGAGTTTCTCGCTTCGCTTAAAGAGCGGATTGAAGAGGAGTTTGATGACTCCCTTATAAAAGATGATGGCTTGAGCCTGAGTTTTGAGCAAGAGGTGTTTAGTGCGTTGCAGCTTTTGGCGAATACGGCTTATCCTGCGCTTAAGGGTGCGGGGGATTTTACATTAAAGCTTCTTGCAAAGAATAATCCTAAAGCGCATGGGGATTATACATACTCTACTCATAATATTAATATATACAATGTTACCAATAAGAGCAGGGAGCATTTAATCGCAACTGCGGTCCATGAGCTTGCGCATCATATCGTATATAAGCTCACAGAAGATCATGGGCACCCTAAAATATTCTATAAAACTCTGCATGAGCTTTTAGGTTATGCGATGGGGCTGGAGGAGCTCTATTTTGATTATAATGAAGCTAAAGAGAAAAATATGATTGACAGTAACGATATTAGGCTTATGGAGAGATTTTTCAAAGAACCTAGGGTTACGAAAAGAGATTGATATGAATTTTAAAAGAGTTTTGATTTTGGTTTTTGCTTTGGCTCTCTTTAGCGGGGTTTTAAGCGCGGCGGATTTATCACAAAAGATAGAGGATATTTCGCTTGGGCTTTTTTCCGGCGGAAATGTTACTACAGCTAGTAATTTGAGTCTTGGAGATTTAGTAGGTGCTATTTTTATTGGGATTATAGCATATTTAACCACGGTAGTTTTTTTTATTATTGGGCTTGTTGGTGTCGGCGGCTATTTTTTTAAAGCAGCCGGTGGTGGCGGGGATAATCTTGCCGGTATGAATTTTGTGCGGTTAGCGTTAAAGCCGCTGCTTTGGTTTGTTGTCGGAGCGGTAATTTTTGCGACTTTTAAGATATTTCTTGAAGGATGGTATAATATTGATATAGGGAGTCGAATAAAATTCTTTTTTGAAGCGAGATATGACTCTTTGGTGGATAATTTAACCACTACGGGGGTTATGCTGAAATCTACAAAAACGGTTTTAACGATTTTAGATTTGCTGTCTAAATTCGCGTTTTGGAGCATAGTTGCTATTTTTATATTTCTCTATGTATTTGTTTTTGGTGTGTTTCTTTCTGTTTTTATTGAATCCGGGAATGCGGATGCCTCTATATTTAAAAAAATATTAGCAGGTGTTTTTACCGCGGTAATCTCTCTTGTGATTATTGGAATGTATAACGCGAATGTTTCTCGTGTAATGTTTTCAAAAAATCCTGTTATTGAAAGTGTTGGAGAAGTGCGCTCGATAAATCAAGGATTTACGAGTGCTATAAAAATTTGGGTGGAAAAAGGTCTAAAAACTTCTTAGATTAAGCTAGTTTTTATTATACTTTTATTAAGATTAGTTTGTTAGAAGTGTTGGAGATTTACAAATAGTGTAAATCTTTTTTTTACGAGAGTTTTTCATACTGTGTATGATTTGGTTTCAGTGTGAAGTGAAGTTTAGTTCACATTTAGTTGTTCATGGTTCTCACAAGTGTTAAATTTTAGAACCTAGCTTTATGCTGGTTGATTACTAAGTATAATTATATGTTTATAACGCTTAAATAAAGCTTAACGCAGGATATATAATTTGTTTTTCGCTTTGCGTTGGTGAGAGCTATGAGATTTTATAGCCCCATTTGGAGTTTTAATAAAAAAGGATTTAAAAGATGAAAAAGATTATAGTAAGTGTAGTTGCGTTGTCTGCGGGTTTGTTGGCGGCGGAAGATGTGAGTGTTTTAACCGGGTTAAATGAGAGCGGCGGTCTTGCCGGAGGAGCGCTTGGAATAGGTTTTGTTCACGCTGTCTTCTGGGTGCCTATTTTAGGATTTATTATTGCAGCGGGTGCCGTTATAGGGTTTTATTTTAAACAATTTAAACAAAAAGAGGACGGCTTATATAAGACGCTCGGTTCAATTGTTCTAGGAATTGTTGTTGGTGTTATGGTTTACGCCGGAGTGTTAAAAATCGTCGACGGGGTAATGCAAAAAGACGCTTGTGGCAAGGCTATTGTTACTGCGTATCTACAAGATAGCATAGCTAAGGGCTTAAATCCAGGAAGCCATACATTTGGCACAAAAATTGGCGAGGTGTCTTGTCTGCAATAGTTTGCCGACATGCCGCTTCTTTTTTAAGAAGCGGCTATATGTTTGATTTTATAACTTAAAAAGAAGAAAAAAATGTCAGAATTAAAACAAGTAAGTTGTTACCTTAATGAAAAACTTAAATACGCGATTGAAAAAGAGGTTATCCACTTTAAATACCGCGGGGTTGAAGAGAGGGCAACTATTAACAGAAATATGAGTTATATAATTGAAGATTTTATCGAAAAGCATAAAAAAAACATAGAGGCGGTGGCTGATGTTATTGTAAAAGTTTTGTCAATAGATAATTTTGATTCCGTGAGTCAAAAACGCCTTCTTGCAAAATTGGATATAAGTTTAAAATCATACCCACTAAAGCTCTCCACGGCTTTTTCAAAAAAGCTTGAAGACTTTAGAGTTGATTGCAATAGAGTTTTTGGCTTTAAGTTTACAAAAACTGGGTTTTATAATCTTATCTTACTTCATTACTATATTGAAAATAAAGTGGCCTTAGCAAGATTGGACTTAGACTTTTGGTCGCAGGATTATTTCAAGGGAGCAGAATCAAACGGAGAGTTTGGGGATGTTCTTAAACTATTCCACAAATTACTTGAGAAAGGGGAACCAAAATGACAAATTCGACGCTTATGCGTGAGATGATATTTATAGTTTGTAATAAAAAAGGCGGGGCCGGTAAGTCAACGGCTGCAAATCAGTTTATTGCGCCATTTTTGGCGGAAAATCTTAAATCCGGCGGTAAAAAAGTAAAGCTTATTGAAATTGATGATAACAACAACTCCCGCGCGGCTTATGCGGAATCGAAGTTGACGGACTCCGTTTTAATAGCCGATGCAGGAAAAGAGCTTGAGAAGATTTGCCTTAAAGAGTTTTCAATGGCCGGGAGAGAGTACCCTATAATTTTTGATATAGGTGTCGGGTATTTTGAGCAGGCTCTTGAAACGCTAAGCAATGTCCTCTTGGACGAGAGAGTCGTTTTTATCGTTCCTGCGAAACAATCGCCTGATGATGCGATTAACAGCAAAACAACGATTGGAAAAATTCTAGAGTATAATCCTTTAGCGAAGATTGTAGTTATCTGTTCAGATGCAATGTATGATTATGGGCAAGAGGATGATTTGCGTGAAGAGTTTGGTATTCTTTTTGGTAAATATATCAACACGAGAACAAATAAGTTTATGCAAACGATTTTTGATGATTTTAAAATCGGTGAAAATTTTGTTTCCATAAAGAAGAGTTCTCTCTTTATAGAGGCGGGCGTTACTTTTTTAACTACGATTTACGAAGCGGGGGAAATTGGCAAGACAATTCATAAGGGTGACGGTGTTCGCCATCCACTAGAGTTAGAAATTGATGTGATAAGAGAGAAGATTTCGGCGGAGCTTGCTAAAGAGAAGCCTAGTCAAAAAACGATTGACGGGTTAAATTCAGAGATTGAAATTTGTCGCACGAAGCTTGTTTTTTATAAGAAGTGTGCCAAATATTCTACTACTCATCTCTCTCCTATATTTAGGGATTTTGCGAAAATTTTAGATGGATTATTTCCGAAGGCGTAATGTTTCACCACAAGCGGGACATAAATAAGGAAAATGAAAATGAACAAAAATCTCCGCACTCTTTTTCTTAGAAAAGTTACGCTAAGCAACCCTCTTGTAAAAGAGGAGTTGCATAAAATATTGTTTCAAGCCTTGCCGCTCTGTGGCTTTGGCATACGAGATGATATTTATCTTCTCATTGCCTCTAAAAGAGACGAAATAAACCTTCGTCTCTTTTTTGCTAATCACTCAGAATGGAGCAAAGAGGAGTATATTTTGGTTGGAAAATATAAGTATTGCAATTTTTTCAGCCCCCTTGATTCCGCATTAGCTTTTTCAGAGACTATAGTCAAAAAAATTAATGCCCAGATTGCTGCCGCAGAGTAGTAAAAAGGTAGTTTCCCTGCGTTTTACTTTGTAAAAAGGCGTTGCTTGCTTAAGCCATCTTTTATTATAAACCTATTATAATTTATCAAGATTTTAAATTTTTTAAATAGGATATAAATATGGCAATTTTTGAACAAGAGTTTTCTCTTACGGATGTTCCTCTTCTCTCTATTGCTAATGTTGATTTAAAGTGTTTGGCTGATGAGATTAAAAAATTATCAGATACTAAAGAGATTGCAAATAAGGATTTTGCGTGATATTTATACAAGGTTCCACCCCTCTTTTTGTGTGTTTTTATTCAAAAATTCCTTTTTTGAAATACTCTTCTTTAAGCTATATTTTATTATACTTTTATTATAATTTAGAAAAAGGATGATTATGGGGCAGATATTTAAATCGGTTACAATTAGTTTCGCAGCGGCTCTCCTCTTCTTGGGGTGTGGTGCAAAAAGCAAGAGCGTTTCTTATGATATGGGCGGTAGTGTTAGAGCTAATTCAGTGGTTGGTGCTACTTTGGCACCAAAGGCGATAGATTTGACGGTTGCTAAAAAGCTTTCAACTGTTTTGACGGAGCTTGGATCAATCGAGGGAAGTGTCTATTTTTTAAAATCAGATGATTTTCAAGTACATGCTCTTGATAAGAGCTCTTCGGATTTGCTTAAGATAGATAGTTTTCCTGCGCTTAAGCGTTATATCGAAAACACTACAAGCTACACTATTGAAATCGTTAAAAACAGATTCATCCAAGATGATATGAAGGTTGTTAAGGTTTTTAATAAGGATGCCGTTAAAAACAGCCTACCCGGACACCACTCTAGTTTAAAAGAGGTTATTCAAAATAACAATGGGCTAACAACGACACAGATGGAAGGCATTGATATTTCAATGCCAAATACTCTTACTACAGTTTTAAAAAAATTATCAAAAATTACAAGGGAATCTTATTATTGTGAAGATGAAATCAATATCCCATCTTCAAATGTCAAAATAATTGGGCTCGAACATCTTGATCAATATCTTCGACAAGTTTCAGAATATGGACTGGTAATATCCAGAGATAGTGAAGATCCTTCAATTCCTAAAGTTATAAAAGTGCTCTCGATAAACCAAATAGTGAAGAGTGAAAAGTGAAATATTCAACTCTTATCTCTAGCTTTTTGCTTTGGAAAAATAAAAGCATAATAGAAGATGTTATATTTACCTCCGAGCTCATGGCGGACACATCACAAGTGGATGTTGCTTTAATTATGACAAAATATGCAAAAAAGCTGGCAGCGGCGAACCCTTTTGTTGCTAATGAGTTAATCTCAATCTGTAAAAGTCTTAAATCAACACAAAAAAAACATATAGTTTACCAAGGTTATTTAGGAGAAGATGTTATAACACTGCTGTCTATTGCGAATGCACAAAAACTAGCTTCGGGGCCTATTCTACAAGAATATGCCCCGATTAGGAAAATCGTAATTGAGAATGCAAAAACAATTAAAACAGCATTAACACTTCCATTGTTGCTTTCTGTCTTTGTTGTTTTAATTTTAGCTGCTGTTATTAGTAAGCTTTCTGCTGCTGAAAGTGTTATACAATTTTCCCCAATATCTGTTTTTTTAATGCACAATTTCGCTGTAATTAATTTAGTTTTCATTACTGGGCTTATGGCCTCATTTTTTTATATTCCAAAAAAAGTGCCTATTCTTTCAAGGATGTATAAAAAGCTTGATGCTTTACTTGCAATATCTCTTGCTTCTACAATGTTTAATATTGGTCTTGCTGCGAAAGCTGTTATCCCAATCATTAGGAAACAATTTAATATTACCAAACATCAAGATGGGCGGGGTGACATAGCAGAGCTTGCCCAGCTCTTTGAAGAGGAGAATTTTTTCTCCCTACTTGAAAGTGCAGATATAGAGCTTGCTATGGAGTATTCAAAATTTGAATCAGCACTTGAAGAGAAGAAAAATGACAAATTAGCAGATGCTAATCGCTTTGGAACCCTTATAGGTGATATAGTTAAAAATTTTGCTTTATTTGTAATGGCTATGCCAATATTTCAATTTCTTATAATTATTTTAGATTTAATTCAAAAATCAACATCAATGGCGGCACAATGAAAACACTTATTGTTGAAAAACCTCCATAAAAAAGAAATTTAAATCTTTGCTAGGCGGAAAAAAATAAAAAAAGGAACTAAAAATGAGACAAAAAAAAATAAAAACTTGCCATTCAATGAGGAATGGTCTTACTTTGATGGAGTTGAGTTTATCTCTTGTTATTGTTGGCGTGGTGTTTGTTAGTGGTTTATTCGCATTTAATAAATTATATGCCCCAACTGTGGCAAATAGTGAATTTGGAAGAGTGACACAACTTATTGGTGCTATTGAGAGAGCGCGTGGGGATAATATGGGGGCGTACCCAGCCTTAGCTGCGGCGACAGATGTTGCTGCAACTGCCAATCCGATTTCAAACCAAATGGGTGGAATTGCTAGTGCTACAGATCTCTTAGGATGGACATATGGGTGTGCGGCCGGCACTTCGTCTACAGTAACATTGACAACAGCTGCTTTTTCAACTTCAACTGTTGCCGATCTTGTTAGAACAAAAACAGCAAGTGCTTTTCCTCAGTGGGTTGCGGATGCGTCCGGCACTTCCTCGGTAACTTTTACACTATCAGGTATTGCGTGTAAATAATGGGTCTCTTACTTGTTTTTTTCTCTTTGGCATTAGGGGCTTTTGCTTCATTACAGCTAGTCTCATTGCCCAAGATTGATGTCAGTGGGAGGATAACAGGTGGGTATTCACCTAATTCTTCCTCTTTAGTGAACGAGTATGAGATCAAAGAAGTTGGTAATTATTCAGAAGATGGGAATCACAGTATTGCACGAAATGCTGACATTGCGGCAATCCGTGTTTGTCGCCAACTATCTTATGAAATGAAAGAAAAGTTTTTAGCTGGGGATATTTCCTGTGCATCTTATAATACGCCGGCTGTTTTGTTTGGGTTTTTGGGTGCATCTGGAACTTCAGGGTATGTTGATACCCTTTATGTATCGACATCTAGCCCAACATTAGTGTGTGCAACTGTGGAGCAATATGGTAGGTACATTTTTTCGCGGTCTTTACCTAAAGGGTTGATATTGGGAAAAAATGTAACTTATAATTTAAATGCTCTTAGTGCTGATAAGCCCGATCCGTGTGGGTATAATGAAATTGTTTATTAAAGGAATGTCGTGAGTAAACTTGGTGAAATTTTAATTTTAAAAAATCTTGTTTCTAAGTCACAAATAGACTCAGCGCTTGAAATCCAGAAAAAAAGAAAAGCTCTCGGTAATATTGTTTTACTCGGGGATATACTTCTCGAAAAGGGGGCTATTGAGAAACAAGATTTATATTCAGCCGTTCGCGAACTTGCACCTGATATTTTATCCGGTAGAGAAGCTGTAACGGCTTATGTAATGAGATGTATCGCTTTTAGTTTAGGGGATGGGTATTTACAATCCATATCATTTCAAAAAACTAATGAAATGCACCTGTTTGAAATCTTTGATAAGCTTGGGTATATGACATTTAAATCACAAAAAATATATATTACTGGGTTAATGAAGCCGTTTATTGAAGATTTAGAAGTAGGTGTCTTAGAAAAATTTACACGACTCCATGAAAATGGAAATCCTATATATTTTTATGATGGGAAAAAAGTACATATTGATTTTATCCCTAAGCTAAATCTAGGCTTACGACAAATAATTTTATCAAAAGATGAATATAACATTATTTTAAATTCTTCTGTAAAAGAGGTGCTTGAGCATGATAGTAAAGGCACCTTTAATGGGGAATTGCCTTATTCTGTGCATTCTATCGTTGCTGACGCATGTGCACAAAATTGTTCTGATATTCATATAATTCCAAAGACAACTGATTATTATATATTTTTTAGGATTGATGGGGAGTTTGTGTTACAACCAAAATACACACTGGACGCTGAGCGCGGTCGTTCTCTTGTGTTTGCATTTAAAAAACTTGGTTCAGGCGGCTCCTTTAGGGCGGACGATACAAGAGAAGTGAAGGATGCAAGGGTAACACTTGGTGAAACTTGTGGTGGTGTTGACGCTCGTATTGTTTTAAACCCAGATGGGCAACGCATGGGTGATGAAGAGTTAGTTGCTAGAATTTTTAAAACAAAAAAACTGGAAAGAATACCTCTCGAAGAACAAGGGTATTTTAAAGAAGATGTTAAGGTTATAGAACGGGCATTTAGGCGGAGTAATGGATTGTTTTTACTTAGCGGAGTAACCGGCTCGGGAAAAACAACTCTTGCAATGCAGCTACTTATGGGTGACACTCAAAGAAAATGGGAAACTATTGAGGATCCTATAGAATATATTATTCCAAATAAAAATATTTGTCAGCATCAAATAAACACACCGAAAGATGGTGCTACACTGGGTTTCAATGAGCTAGTGACAGGATTTAAGCGTGCGGACCCGGATGGACTTCTGATTGCCGAGATTAGAAGAAACCCGACGCTTCTTCTTGCTATTATTGAGGCCGCAAATGCTGGGCAGCTGGTCGTTTCAACAGTGCACATTAGAAGTGCATTTGAAATATACCGTGCGATGAGTGAGATATTTAAAATTGAATATTTCACAACTTCATCTCTAATTATTTTCTCTCACAACCAATTGCTCTTGAAGAGCCTTTGTCAAAACTGTCGTGTAGAAGATACAAAAAAATCTAATCATTCATCTCTTTTAAAATATAGAGATGAATTACCATATTTTGTTAAAGATGAGTTAAATGATTATTTAGAAAATCCATTTAAAACATATTTGAAAAATCCAGCCGGCTGCGCAGAGTGTGGCGCCTCTGGGTTTAAAGGCAGAACGCCGGTTTATGAATATTTTTACCCGGATGTAGATTTTATAAAATGGCTTCTTGATGAAGAGCCAGATCGTTATGAAATTGAAAAAAGAGTCTGCTCTGGGAATAATCGTCTTGGCGTTAATAAGCTTCAAATATTTTTGCGTAAATTAGAAGCCGGGATATTTGAAGCAGATTCTAAAACCATTGAAAAACTTATGTAAGGAAAAAAAATGAAAAAAAATATATCATACTCAATTATCATTTCGTCTGTTGCAGCTTTATTGCTTGTCGGGTGTGCAGAGAAAAGTAAGATTTTACCAAATATTGCATCCCTAAATGAAATTAACAACAAAACAGAGAATATTTCGGTTTCTGTTGTTGACATGCCGGTGCGCAAGCTAATAAAAACAGTTTGTGAAACAAATAGTCTATCATGCGATTTATCTATACAACCATCAGATAAATATGTTGCTACATTTACTTACAATGGGTTAGCTGAAGGAATTTTGCCAATTATTAAGCGCCAAACAGGTGTTGAATACTCATTTTTAGATGGTGTGTTATCTATCCAAAATAAAGATGAAATTACAATTTATGAAGATCCTCTCAAAAAATCATCATGCAGTAAAGATATTTCTATTTCTTTTAAAAATATGGCTGTGAATGATGCTTTTAAATATTTTTATGATGAATTCGGTTTTTCATTCAATTTTGATTTGCGACATTCTGCGGTCACTAAATCACCTGCGGCTGCTCCGCAAGCAATAGAATCTATGCCAATGAATTTTAAAAACGGCGCTGAACAATTGCAAAAACTGCCACACGGTAGTATTACTTTTTATTATAATGGCTGCGACCCTAGGGAAGCACTTCAATCTTTTTTAAGCTCACTGGATTATATGATGGTTGAAGCTAGAGATAAGGAATTTAAAATTCGTGATTATGATGTTGCGATGATTGACAAATCTGTTTATTATAATTATTCTCTTGGGGCCGGCAGCAGCGGCTCAGGAGGTTCTCAGACCCAGCCAACAGCTAGTGCTCCCGGTGCCGCTTCTGCACAACCTAGCACAAGCGGCGGCACTGCCGCGAATACTAGCAGCACTGTTTCTATTTCTGAAAATCCTCGCGCGGATACGGAAAATGTACTCCGACGCTATTTGTCAAGCAATGGAAAACTAGATTTTTCAATGCGCGGATATATAGTTATAGAGGATAGCCCGTCGTATGTTAAAAGAATAAAATCAATTATTTCAAAAGAGAGCGCTATGGAAGCTCCTTTGAATATCAGCGTAAATATCGTTCGTGTGGATCTTAATAATAATTTCAAAGCAGGGGTAGATTGGAATGCTGTTTTAGGTAGTGTTGGTGGGTTTAAAGATATATCTGTTTCTGGTTCAATGGCAGGCCTTGTAAATGGTGGATTTGCACTCAAAGGAAATTTTAAAGGTGCGGAGCAGGTTTTAACAATGCTTCAAGATTATGGAAATACTAAAATTGAACGCAGCTCATCTATCCGAGCGAAGAGTGGCTTCTTAGCTAGTTATGATGCTATAAAACCCGTTCCATATATTACAACAGGGTCAACAATTACCGGTGGTACAACTGGATTTGCTCAGTCATCTACAACCCCTATTTTTGAACAAGAAGGTGTGTCCCTCAATATACTTCCGAGTTTAAATATTGAACAAAATCTTGTTAATTTAGGAATTGATGTAACTGTTGCCGAATATACAGGGGATAAAAGTTTTGATTTAGGGGAGCAAGGTATATATACTCTTCCTGTTATTTCAAAAGACAAAGGACGCTTCGCTGTTCAAGCAAAACTTGGTGAGACAATTGTGCTGACTGGATTTAAAGTCAAAAGGGACAAACTTGGGAAAAAAGGTGTCCCTTTTGCTTCTCAAATACCGTGGGCAGGTGCACTTTTTGGGTATCAAGAAGATACTGATGAGTATAGTGAAATTTTGATCGTTTTAAAAGTCGATCGAATCAAGTTATAGGGGTAAATCATGAAAATTCATTCTAATATAATGACAAACAAAAAACAAATAGCGGCACTTGTTGTTGGGATTATAGTGTTGCTTAGTATGACTTACGCCACTTTTTTTACAAATAATGAGAGCGAGCAGCCAATTAAAACAACTAAAACCATAAAGGTTGCACCACCTCTAAAGAAAGAGGCTGTCTCTGTGGTGGATAGCCATATAGCTATAAACAAGGTTGCTTTGTTGGAGCAGAATTTAAGCTCTTCTGAGCTAAATGAAAATATTGATATGTTCTTTATTTCCAAACTGGATCCAAAATCCATCCCGGCTATTCCTGCCATCCAAGAACCATGCCCTAAAGCAAAATTACCCGAATTGAGAAGTCCATCATTACCACCAAATTTTCAAATACCTCCCTCTGTATCAAATGTTGTGGCGCCAGCGTCTCCCCCTTTGATTTTTCAGGTTATTACAATAAGTGGAATTACTTGTAATAATAATATGTGCAAAGCTAACACTTCACAAGGAAATGTTGTTGACGGCGGCATAATTGGTGGTGGGAAATTTATTCTTGAGCATATAGAGGCCATTACTATGCACGGCATAAAAACCGATAAACGCTTTATAAACTACTAAAGAAGGCCAAACCATGTATATTGGAAAATTTATTATCGGGGAACCATCCCTAGCATCCACTACAACTATTAAGGCAAAGCTAGGAAAAAAAATCATTTCTGTTAAATTTATTGGGTCTGAAGATAAAAATCATTTTTTTGATGAGCTTTATCCGTTTGCGATTTTGTGTTTTGACACAAACATAGGGAAAGCGTATAAAATCTTAGAGAAAGGTAAACTTCTTACAATCTCGAAAGTTCCAAAGACGGAAGACTCCTTCGTTATGGCGATTGAAGATTACGAAACAGATGCAGTGGAAGAAAGCATCCTGATGAACTTTTTCGAGGGAGACTATCGTCGTGAAATTAGTGATTCTTCGGAAACGATAGCAAAGCTTTATGCGCAAAGCAGTAATAAGGCTACTTTAATTTTTGTTGTCAGTATAATTATTGCACTGATAGGGGGGAGCCTTTTTTATTTAATACCTAATAATAAAATAGAAACCGTAGAGATAGCACCAGCACCTAATGAAGTTCCGCCCCCTCCTTTAACGCAATCAGAGGTGGTTTCTTTAAAACAGATGCTCTCTGTTGATCTTATAAATTATATTCATAATGAGGCTATTACTATTTCTAAAGACCCAAAATTAAATGATAAAGCCATCATCAAATCAATTTCTATTGTTTATGAAACAAATCACGATGCGGTTAAAATTAGAGGTACGATAGGATATGAATATGATTATCCAGTGAATAAAAGTATTTTATCTGGCAAAAGTACATACGCAAAGTCGAGCCAATTTTCTCTTTCTAAGAATAGAATTGATTTGTTGAATAGTCAAAAAATATCCCCAAACATTGAGTGTGTACAACAGTCTATTTTAATAGCTGGTGGCACCCAAACTGTTGTTGAGCGCAGCCCATTATTTATAAAAATTAAATATGAAAACATGCGTCCAACAACCTTTGTTACAAAATTAAAAGAAGTTATTGCAAGCTGCCCTATAGTAGTAGAAGCCGTTGGGATAACTTCCGGGAACCTTCAACTGTCAACCACTGTTTATATAGAGGATTTAAAATGAGAAATAGATCTCGCCACGGGTTTACACTTCTTGAAATCTCACTTGTTCTTGTTATCATGGGGATTTTGAGTTTGAATATCTCGAAATGGGTTGCTAAAACAGCGGATGATACAATGGTTAAAGATGAGTATCTAAAAGCATTTCAATTTGAAACAGGTATCAAGAATAGTTTTCTTGCCATACTTGATACTTTTGAGGGTGTTTGTGGAAATATCCCATCTGTGGCTACTGCTTCTTTTGCGTGGGGCTATGGCTCACCATCTTGCCAAAACACTTCACCTTTACCGGTTGTATCCGGTAGTGATATTGTTTATAATATAAATCTTGGTTCTCTTAGTGCCTCTGACGCCACAGGATTAAAAAACCGTATCAGTTCTGCATACGCGCCAATGTGTTCGATAAGCTCTTCAACGGCGACAAGCCTTACTTTATATTGTGGAGGGAGTTTTGAAAATCTACAATATGACACAGAAAGTGGCTTAGTAAATGAATACCACACACCTGGTGGAAACTTCAACATAATAGATACTCCAGTCCCTGTCCTCACTCTTAAACGCAGATATAGCGAAGGGGCTCTCCAAGAATCAAAAGTGTACAGACTTAATATAGTAGATGTTCTTCAACAAAGAGCCGCATATACTACAACAAAGTTTGAAAACATAGGCCGAACATTAAAAACTATTTATAATACAAAATTAGCATTAGAAACTGCTAATAAATCGCCGGATGGGCTTAACTCTATTGATGATGAATTAATCCCTTGGTTTTGGGAATCGTTTTCAGATGATAGTGCTATAGCATCAACAGCTATATGCTCTAAAAATAGCATAACAGGTGTTTGTGATAATTTAAACACTAATAATATATGGAGGTCTAATGCAGGGGATTCGTTATTGTGGTATAACTTAGTTATTGGCCAACTGTCCGGAGATTTTAAATATAGTGTTGATGGTTTTGGAAATGCGTTGCGTATAATTCCTATTATTGCGCAATGCGCGGCTTCAAACCTATCTCTTTGCTCTCCAACGCCGCCATCTCTTCCTGCGGAACCCTATACTACGAGCGCCATACAAACACCACCATATAGCACTTTGATTTATAGCAATGTTTCAAGTGGAGGGGTTGATTGTGCTGATACATCACTCTCGGCCCCTGCTGGATGTAGATATCTTGTTGTTTATTAAAAATAAAAAAAGGAATTAAAAATGAGACAATCAAATCATAGACAGTTTAAAGAAGGTAACGGCGAAAAAACAAAAGAAGTTTTTATGAAGTTTTTAGATGAAAGAGAGGCATGGTTTGGCCATCTTTTATATGGCATTAAATATGGTTGGCTGCAAAATGGATGTGGGATTACTGAGATTTTAATACGAGAAATGCAGCCGACAGCCGTATCAGTTTTAAAGGCATATTTACCTTGTTATGTTAAACATGGTGAACAAGAATTTTTGCCTACTAAAAACCAAATTATTGGTGTAGTGCAACGCTTTATTCCAACCACTATTCAAAAATATAAAGATTCGGACATGATTGGAGAATCTATTGATTTCGCAATTCAAGTATTTGGGCTTGGGACATTTCGTGTCAATTTTAGCTATAGTAATGACGGCGGTTGTCTTTCAATCCGCTATTTACCATATGATGTCCCAAAGCTTGAAGAAGTTGGGTATCCTCCTATTTATAGAAAGTTTATAGATACTATTATAGAAGATGTGTCTGTTAAAAGCCCCCCTGTTATGCAAGAAAGTTTTTTTATACAAATTAATGGTGATGCGGAAATGTGTTCTAAAAATCAAACACCTGAGATAAGTTTGATTTCAACATCTGTTCCGAGAGCCGGCGGGGGGCTTATTTTACATATTGGGCCTACAGGTTCCGGCAAGACTACCGCACTTGCGTCAGAAATTCGCCATATTGCGGATAACACTGCCGGTCTTATTTTAACTTATGAAGACCCTGTTGAATTTTTACATATTGGCACACAATCTCCAGTCGAATCATTTGAGCTTGGTAGAGATATTAAGGAAAATGACGACTTTACATTAGCAGAAATGGTTCAGCGTCACTCCTTAAGAAAAAATCCGGCTGTTATTATGTTTGGTGAAATGCGGACACTGGAACAGATGCGCACAGTGGTAGAACTTGCTAATCGCGGGCATTGGGTGTTTGCTTCTATGCACGGCAATACTGTTGTTGAAGCCATTAGCGCGTTAATGGCAATTTTTAAAGATGAGCCTTACATTCTTTCAAACTCTTTAAAAGCTGCTGTGGCTCATCGTTTAGCAACAAATTTAAAAGGGGAAGTAGTTCCGCTGTTTGAAATATTTATGCCAGATGCCGTGCGAACAGAGTCGTTAAGCAAAGGTGGGCTTGATGACCTCAAAAGAGCTGTAAATGAGAATCTTGGGGAACAATATGTTTCATTTGAAGCTTCTCTTCAAAATCTTGTTGAATCTGACAAAATTACTTCTCATGAAGTTGGTCGCATTAGAAAAATGACACTCGGCAATATAACAAATAAGGATGTATGATGGACAATGATAAGAATGTAAAACACATTAAAAATGGGTATGAAATCCCTATGAGCATTATATACGGTTGGCTAAAATTACTGCATGAAAAAACAAACAATAGAGATATTGAACATGCGCTGCGCACAGTAAAATTTATAAATTCCTCTAAAGAGGAAAAAGAAATTTATGTGACAATTAAGAATATTTATTTAGCAGAGATGAACGGCGATTTAAACCCTTCTCCCTCTATGCGTGATATTTATACAAATATTGATGATTATATTTGTAACTAAAATAAGGAGAAAAAAATATGTTAAAACAAAATATTTTATTTTTTATGCTGTTTTTTTGGAGCTGTATTTTAGATGCTGCCGACTATCTAGTCCCATACGAATATGATAATATGTTGCAAAGCGTAAAATCTCAAGGGTATGGTGTCATTACTCCGGCTTCCGGAGTTGGTTCAACAAATTACACTATAAATGGTGTAAGCGCCCAATATCAGTGTCTTGCGGATATCCCAAAAATCTCTTGTCGTTCCGCTACAAATGTTATTTATGCGAATGTGTCTGAGGTAATTTTATTACACTCTCTTGGCGGGATTGTTCATAATTTTGGAACAGACCTTCGCACTGAAGACGGCGGCTCATTTTGGCGGGTTTGTGGCGCCGCAGTAGGAGGCTTACTTTCAGATACACTAGAAATGGATGGAAATACGGTTGTATATACGCCGAATTCCGTAAAATTAGTACAAAATTATTTTACAAACAGTGCAGTTACCCCTGCTGGGTCTTATATGGCTGTTAGTTATCAGCAAATATGTAAATAAGAAGGAAAAAAGATGAATTTATTTAAAGTTATTTTAATGGGCGCTGGTTTTGCTGTGTGTGTGTGTGCTGACGGAATTAATGATCCCGCTAAGAATCCAGCACCTACTGTTTATTCAAATGAGGTATTGGCTGGGCAGCTATTATTAAGCACTCTCCCAACAGCCGTACTTGGGGATGCCTGTAATGGCACCACAGAACTTTTTGCTGTTACTTCTGACAATTCTTCGCAACTTGTTTGCCAATCCGGTAGCTGGGCAAAGCCGTCTGTTACTGCTAAAGTTGTGCAGGAAAATTTGGATAGTTATGTAAACCGCCGAACTTACCCTGCCGATGAAAGTAATCTAGCTCCCTATGGGTTTTGTGTTAATGATTGTAATAATATAGATTGTACCTCCGGTCAAAAAAATTGGATAGTATACCAATATCGAATTGTAAAAGTTGGTGCAAACTATAAGCTTCAACAACAAGCTCGATATTGGTGGGTTAACGCATGGCGTTGGAGTGGTTGGAGTGATTTGGCATTATCTGCTAATAATGATTTTTATACCGGATCTAATGTGCAACATTTTGTTGCAACCCCGGCAGGGTTAAATATGAGTGGTGAGGGTGGCGGTGTACAATGGCACTGCCTTTACCCATGGGGGGAGTAGTGATTGCCAATCCGGTGCGTGGGTGAAGGTCATTTCCGGTAATAATTTAAACTATGATACCATTTGTGCTGCATCACTATCATACCCATATGCAGAAAAATACTGCTTAAATTCAGGAAAACGATTACCAACAAAAACTGAATTGGTAATTACCACACTATTGAGTGCAAGGAGTAAACTGTACAGCAACAACACTTTCATTTGCACTCTGTGTAGCTCCACCATTATCCCAACGATAATTCAAATTCCCATTTGTTATTTTTCCGATGGCTCTTATTAAAGTGTCTGTTTGACCAAAGCACACAGAATTTGTGATAACTTGAGCTACGCTCTTTCCGAAACAATTCATATCCATATTAAATGCAAAGAAAGTGCTTCTAAATTTCCAACAAGTATTATTTCCCCCTCCCGCCTCTTCCCACGCACCGGATTGGCAATCGGCTACCTGACACAGCGTACAGCAAAATCAGAATTATCAAAAAAACCAGAATAAGTTCCATAGGTGGATGACGAACCATTCCAAACAGTATGGGTGTCGTCTCCCATTCTCGTAAAGCTACCACAGTCCGGGATGGGTGTGGGCGCGATCATTATCCGATCATAAATAGAAATACCAAAGTCACCCCAGTCCGGAAGATGATACCCTTGGGCTGAACAACGGTCTACTGCTGCGGTATAAGCGTATAGCCCTGGTTCGCAGGTTGTTTTATAACATCCTGTTGTTGCTCCGGCAATTACTATTGGGGTTTCATTAGCTGCACAGGTAATTCCACCAGTGACCTTCACCCACGCACCGGATTGGCAATCAACGCAATTCAAGCCATTTGTTTATTGAACAACTAGAACCTTTCGTTACGGAGTAGTTTGCACCTACAGGAATAATAATTTGGTCTGACTGTGCCAAGCCATTACTTCCCCATATGCCTGTATAAATAGCTGTACCATTAATGTAGATAGTATTTCCTCCATAGCCACCAGTAAATGTTAAACTGATTGTGATCGGTTTACCTGTACCATTCGTGTATATATCATTATAAGCCCTTGAAGCTGTTACATCTTGCCATGTTTGGCCATAGCCTATTCCATCTCCACCCGAAGCCGAACTCCAAACCCCGGATTGGCAATCGGCTTAATAGCAGGTTCGTGTATATATAGGGGTACTGGTTCCGTATGCGTAGTTGGTTATTTTATAGTCTGCTTGGATGTACCCAGCTGGACATAAAACTGGTGTATACCCAGAAAAAGGAATTCCTTGGATATAAATTGGAGATTTTCCGCTTGATATATTGCATGTTCTAGCATAGATATACATTGCGGTTCCGTATGCGTAGTCGACTGGCTTGTAGTCTACTTCTGTCCAGCCACTTGGGCATAATGATGGAGTGGCTCCGATTGTTGGAATGCCGAGTAATCTCATAGTAACCGCTCCGCCCCCGCCAACCGCTACCCAGCTACCGGATTGGCAATACTATCTTTAAATATGTGTAAAAATATAGTCGCGAAAAATTTACTAAATAGGTGAAATATATTTTATCTCAGTTTTTTTTCTGTTTCTTACATTTAGTAAATTTATTGGGCTTGGTAGTGGTGGTGTATGACCCTCACAAAGCATATTTACAATCTTTTTTAATAAAAACGCTTGGGCTTCCTTTATAACTTTATTTTCATCCCTCCCTGTTGTGCTTATGTCTATAAAATCTGGAAAATCAATAGTTATTTTTTTAGATAAGCGGGTAATTATAGCAGGATATGGTTGGAAATGTTCTTTTAAAAGGGCCCGCGTTTTTCTTCCTTTTGGCTTTGGGTCTAATTTATCAACAAGTTTGTAGCTTTGAATATGGGCATAACGCTTTAACATGGACATACTTTTATGCCCAGAAATTGTTGCTACTTCAATACTATTCAACCCTCTTTCGAGAAGCGAACTGATTGCGCAGTGGCGCAAATCATGAAAATGAAAATTTTCAATCCCTAATGAGTTGATGAAGTCTCTCCATGTGCTTTTTATCCCCGCAGAGGTATAGTTAAATATTTTTCCTGTTTGTCTGGGGGTAAGATAAGTTCTTAAAATTGTAAAAGCTGCACGACTTAAGGGCACTTCCCTGTGGTCGCCGTTTTTTGTTATTGGTAAAAAAACTGTTCGTTTATCCCAATTAATATTTTCCCATAATAAAGCAAGAATTTCACCTTGTCTCATTGCCGTTTCTAATGCAAGTGTAATAATGGCATAAAATTCAATATTTTGGTGTTTAAATGCTGCGCGAAGCAACGCTTTCTCTTCTTGTTGCGTGAGCCTCCTAGCTCTTCCTGGGTTAACTTTTGGTTTTCTAATCTTAAGAACTGGATTTTTTAATATATCCATTCCCCACTCAGAAATAGCGGTGTTAAAGATATGGGATAGCAGCATAAGTTCAAGTTTTACGGTTGCCCCGGATAGCGTTCTTGTTGAATCATGAGGGTGTGGGGTTGTTAATCTATTATCCCTGTAAGATATAATATGTATAGGGAGTATCTCATTGAATAAGAAGGTGCCTAGCCCATTATTTAAAGAACGAATGCGATAGACTTCTGTTGAGTAGCTTTTTTTATGAATGGAAACAGTTTTTAAATAGAAATCTAAAATATTTGACATATTATCAGTTATAGAAGGGATTGTTACCGATAACATTTAGTAATCTTTCTTCAAATTTTTAAATACCCGCTATTAATAATTTATTATAATTATATCTTATTTTAAAATTTTTATGATTTGTTTTAAGTTAAAATTTATTATAAACCTATTATAATTTGTTGATATGCAAATTTAACATAGAGGTACAAAAATGTTGACTGTAAATACAAAAGGTGGTAAAGCCTATATTAATGGGATTCTCCCTAAAACAAAATGGGAAGATCAGCTTCTTAAGGCGGGGTGTACCGCGACAAAAACTGGAGATTTAAAAATCCCGGATGGAAAAAATCCGAAAGAGTTTTTAGTAAAGACTTTAGGTGCTGAAAATTTAAAAAAATATGGTGATGTAACATATAATGATTTAAGTAATCCTGCTGCAAGTAAAGAAGCTGGAAAATCGGCTCCTGCTGAGAGCAAGGGCGAGAAAAAAGAGCATGCGTTCGAGGTCGTAGAGAAGGGTGAAAAAGCCTATATTAACGACATTAAAGAAGACAGTAAGTGGCATAAGCAACTTATCGAGGCCGGTTGTACCGTCACTAAAACAGGCGGGTTATTAGTCCCTGAGGGCAAAAAAGCATCAAAATTCTTAAATGAGGTTTTAGGCAAAGAGAACATGCTTAAATATGGCGGTTACTCTTTGGTAAAAGATGATGCTGAGGCAAGTAAAAAAGCGGAACAGCCGGCTTCTGCTGAGAACGGAAGCGTACAAGTTTTTATGGATAAAGACAAAAAAGAGCCAACTATGGTTATTGTGGGTCTTCACAAAGAAGATTCCGCAGCTCATAAAATTATTAAAGAGGCTGGCGGTCGTTTTAAAGACGCCGAAACAAATCCCCACTGGGAGATTGTTAATCCAAAGGTTACGGCGAATATTTTAAAAGCAAATATATTGGCGACGATGGTGACGACTGCTCCGGTCGAGGAGAGCAAGAGCGAGAAAAAAGAGCATGCGTTCGAGGTTGTTGAGAAGGGGGATAAAGCCTATATCAACGACATTAAAGCCGACAGCAAATGGTATAAGCAGCTTGTCGAGGCTGGTTGTACCGTTACTAAAACGGGCGGGCTATTGGTCCCTGAGGGCAAAAAAGCTTCAAAATTCCTAAATGAGGTTTTAGGCAAAGAGAACATGCTTAAATATGGCGGCTACTCTTTGGTAAAAGATGATGCGGCGGCGAATGCCGGTAAAAAAAAAGCAGCAGTCGATCCCGTAAGTGAGCTTATAAACAAAGAGGTAAAAGATATGACGGTCGGGGAAGTTCATTCTGCGATGAAAGAGCTTGACGCCAGTCTAACACGCACTCCTGGTATGTCACAGAGCTAGGGGTTTAGTTTTCGGCGGTTTTTTACCGCCGATATATTAAAATCTTTTCAATAGCGGTTTTTTTGACTGTTGTTTAAAGGGTTTTTGGTTTTATGACATCATTATTAAGCAGGGTTTTATTATAATATTCTTATAATTAATGAAATTATAATCAGGATTTTGCCATGATTGACACACTTGAAGATTCAAACTTATCACCTCAAGAGATTGATACTCTTGAGGATTTAAAACCGCATTTGGATGAGATTAATAAGTATCGGGACTATCTTTTGGCAGCGGATTTGCCCGATTTGCCTCTTTATTCAAACATAGATTCCCTCTCAGAAATTGATTCCCCTGTTAATATCATAGATGCGATAAAGTCGGATATCAATGATTCGGCAGCGCTTTTTGAGAGTATTGCTATTACGCTTTCAGAGAAGAATCACCCGTTAGAGAAAATTATCACTACGGATGGTGCAAAAAGAGAGATTACACTAGGTAGGTTCTCTTTTAGAAAAGAAGGGCATAGGTTTTGGGCGGGTTATAATGGCGGACCGTTCTCTTCCTCTTCTCGTGCAGAGATTCTTAAGGCATCTAAAGAGCTTTTGTCTAAAACAACTACGGGGTTGTACGCCGGCAACATGAAGGATGAGATTTTTGACTCTGCGGAAAACAACTTAAAAGATTTAACATATGCGATGGATCGTGCGTATGATAAAAACAATAAATATGATTATGCTAGATTGTTTGAGCAGAGGGGGAGAATTGCGGATGTAATTTCATTTACTCTCGTGAAGGTAAAAAGAGAGATTTCTGTTGTTGAGTCCGATACTGAGATGAAAACAATTTTAGAAGAGATAGCGGGCAGAGCAAATGCTAGAGCAAATGATATCAAAAGAGACTCCTTAGTAATCTCTAATTTAGATGAAAATAGCGGGGCTGCTATTTTGCAGAACCCACAGAGAGTCGCAATTCCTCCGGAATTTATGAGCACACTTGGCAATATTCGCAGTATAAAGCATGTTGAGCTTGACTCTAACAGTGATTTAGAGAAAGTTACTGCTCTTTTAAGAGAGATTGAGGGCGCAAATATTGCGACTAATGAGGCATATACTTTTAAAGTTCGTTACTTGGGAAGGCATAATGCCTACGGTATCTATTTCAAAGAAGGAAGAAACCTAGACGGCGTTGTTGAAAATATGAATCAGGTTATCGTTGATATACGATACCCTTTTAGTTTTATTCATGAGCTTACACATCATATTGATTTAACAGGTCAAATTGAGAACAGAGATGAGCTGACATATCTGCTTGGTGGTTATAATAGTTATGATGGGGTTCCTAGCAGTAAGATTGCATACTACTCCAATGATGCGGAGCTTATTGCTAGAGCAGGGGAAGTTAGCTACACTCTTTATCAATCAAAATTCAAAGAGGTTTTAGAGCTTTTAAAGGCGCAGAGAGATGGTGATAGCGAAACCGTTTCTAGTCTCAAAAAAGAGCTTGGAGTGGAGTTTGATGCCACGGAAGAGAATTTTTTTGAGATAATGGCTGTGAATTCTAAAACATCAGGGCTTTCAAAGTCTCTTGATTTTTATGTAGAAAACAGAGGGATATATTTTGATTTAAAAAATAGGACTATTGAAGAGCTTGGGCATATGTACTCCACTTTTCAAAATCTTCTAAACTTTGAAGATAAGATTGATTTTATTGCGGAAAAAACCACTCTTGGTGAATTTTCAAGAGAGAATTTATCACGCTCGGTTTCTTATATAAAAAGAGAAGGTCTTGAAAAATATACCGCGGAAGATTTTTTCGCAGTTTCAAGAGCGATAAGAGATGGGCGTGTGACGAACATCTCTCTCGATGAGCTTATTGATGATTACGCCGCGCTTGAGAATTCAAAGCGTGGCGTAAAGCTTGGTTGGGTTATGGGAACAATCGCGAATAAGGATCAGAGATTAAGACATGGTTTTTTAGCTATTGATACCTATAAAGAGCTTTACGCAAAAGGGGACAAGGTAAATGGCTACTGCCTTTATCCTACGATAGGCAAAGATGCTATTGTAAGTAAAGAAGAGGGTGAGTTTTTTGAAGTTTTAGCTAGAAAAAGTGGGGAACACTCTCTTCTTGGAAATATTTTTGATAGCGCAAGCCGTGCAAGAATCGCTCTCTCTATGGAGAGTGCGGATTTTGCGGCTCTTTTGAATGAAAGTTCAGAATCTAATGTAAAAGTTTTTACGAAAGATTGGTTTTTTAGACATATGCTCCCGCAATATGCGGATATCGCGCCCGATGTCTATACTAAAGCCAAAGCTGTTTTTGAGGTGATTGAGCCGAAAAAGTTTGAGAGCACTATTTGCGGGCTTGCTCTTTCATATATAAGAGGGGATAAGTCCGCTCATGAGTATGGGCTTAAGCTTTTAGGAATTGATTCTAATGCTAAAAGCGAGGCTTCTTCTCTTGCTAATATGGCTGTCTTAAATAAATGGTATGGAATTGCAGAGGCTTTTTACGATAGAGCAACGGAGGCGATTTTTAAGCTAGAGTTGATAAAGTTTGCTAAAAACAGCGGGGTTGAACTTAACGGTGAATTCAAAGAGGATATAGCTGTCGTCGCGAATTTGACAAATCTTAGAAAACCTCTTTTTTCTAAAAAAGATTTAGCCGTTATTCTTAAGGATTGTGATAGTGAGGTTTTATCCTCTAAGATTGAAAAGTATAATGAAGATTTATCATTAAAATATGATGATGAGTATTTGAAAAAAGTAGCATACTCTGATTACTCTATTAGCCGTCGCCGCATTAACGATTTTAAGCCTTCAAAAGAGTTTTTGGAGAGCGTGAAGGGTATTGAGAATAGTCTTAAGGGCAAGAAGCCTGATGTAGTTACCGGAGAGAGTAAAAAAGAGCGTTCCAGCGATAAAGGTGTCGATAGAGAGACTACTTTGGAAAAGAGTGTGATTGACGATTCGGCTGTTGGCGCTGTGGTCGGCAAGAGAGCGGATTTGTCGGTTAGTGAGAAAAAGGGCAAAAATAAAGAGTTGAACATTAAGAGTAAGAGTGGTGATGTTTCGGGCGGCTTAGATTTTTCTTCACTTTTAAAATCTGCTGAGCTTAAAGATTTTACTCGAACGGATACCGGAGAGAGTATTAAGATTTTTACTATAATTGATAAATTGAGTAAAGAGCAATTTAAGGATTTTGTTGCCTATTTGAAAAAAGAGGGGATTGGATACTACTCTAATATTGCCAAAGGTTTTGTTATTAATAGAGACAAAATCGGGCTTTTAGGAGAGAGCAGGGAGGCAGAAGTTGTGGTTGAGCCTGTTTTGGAGAGAGTAGGTGATATAGATTTGGCTATTGATAAAGAGTTGAGCATTGGAAATCCTAAGTATGCGAAAGCCTCCACAAAAGAAGAGCATAGTAATGAGAACCAAGATGACACTATTGGCGGCATGGCTGTTCTTACTTCTTCTTCGACTATATCTGAAATAGATAGTTTTTTTAAAGAGACTGTTTCTTCTTTTAGCGGGGATTTGCAGGCAAAAGAGATTTTGCATCTTAGAGGGAGTTATCGTGCTTTTGTCGGTGATCTCTTTGCGATATACGATGATAGGGCAAAAGAGGCGATTATTAAAGAGATTTATACCCTTAAGGCGCTTAGCGAGGGAAGTGTTGCCGAGATAGCACGGGGATGCGCCGGTGAAACTGCTGCGGTGAGCAGTCGTTTTCAAAAAGAGTTCGGGCAAGAAAATTTAAGTTTGAATATACAATAAAGGATTTTTAATGACAAAAGCAGCGCAATTAACGGTATTGGATAAGCTCCTCTTTGAGATTGGAGAGCTTTTTTGTGAGAGTGTTAATGATAAATTTCCTCAGGAAATTAAAATGATACACATTTTAAAGAAAAAAATTGAATCTAGCAACTTTGTTGGCCGGTACATAGATGATGTGAAAAAAACGGTTGTTTTTGTTAAAAAATCTCTTGATTCGTGGAAGAGAAAATAATATTTTACTTTTCAAAAAAGAGCACATAGGGTATAGCGGATTTGCTTGACCGTTGTTTGATTATCAGCTTATATATAGCTGAAAGATGAAATATAAAAGCCTATAATATGGGGTTTCGTTAAATAGATTTGTTTGATTTCTAGTTTAAATTTATAGGTGTGGAGCGGATGAATGATGTTAAAGAAGCTTTTTTTGGCTGATTCGTCACAAATATGGCACTGTTTTTTCGTACATCTATTAAAAAAAATGATATAATAATCACAAATATATTATAATGATTTGGTTTAAGAATATTTTTATTATATTTTTATTATAATGTTTAACTATGTTTACAAAAGGGAACCGATATGAAAAAACACGCTCAAGAAGAGCTTCTTGTCTTGTCAGAAAACATTGATGTTGTTGCTGGGAAAATGTCAGTGGGCAATCTTTCTACTTTTGGTATGAAGTGTGCAGAGGAGCTGTTAGCGACTCTTATTAAGATTAAGTCTTTCTTGGAGGTAGAAGAGAGTGATGATGCGCAAGTCGATATCATAATAGAGAAGCTCCCTCTCCTTTATATTCAGATAAGAAAAATCAACTAAACGGCTGAAAAAATGTCTAAAGATAACGATTGGGATGACTTAGAAGACGAAAATACCGAAGAGGTTCTTGAGGAAGATGGTGAGGGGACTGATTTCACCGGCGACTTAGAAGCTCCCGGAGAGGTTGATAAGGATTTTCCAAAAGAGGAAAAAGTAGAGTTCAAAAAGCCTCCCGCAGAGAATGAGGCTATTAGAATGATGTCTACATTCAATAGCATCTATGAAGCATCTACTGAGCTTGCTACCATGGTTAATGCCGTGCTTAGTGAAGTAAAAAAAGTTATTGAAATAGGTGATAAAAAAGCCGTTGATATAGGTGTTGTGGCAAAAGAGTATCAGGCGGCTTTTCTTAAAATTCAAAAGGTTCTCGAAGAGAGCCCAAAATCCTTTGAAGCTGTTAAGCATATAGCCGATGAGATTTCATCTATGAAAAATGAGCTTGTTGAAGAGTTTGATTCATTAAATAAAAATATTCTTTTGGCTCAGGATAAATATGTCGGGAGAATTGATGAATCAACCAAATCTCTCTCGGTAGCGTTGAGTGAACTTTCTAAAAATATAAACATTGAGCCTCTTATTCAAAAAATTGAAAAAGAGATGGGCGCTATTGCAAAAAAATCTGCTTTAGAAAAAATCTCTAAAATTTTTGAAAACTTTGATAAATCCTATTTTGATATTGCTGCTAATATTGAAATGCTTGCCGGCAAAGATGGGAAAGAAGGGTTGCTTGAAAAATTAAATGATGAAATTTTAGATATAGAGAATAAATATAAGAGTATGAAAAAAGGGTTAAATACTTTTGGTATTATTACCGCTTTTTTACTAGGGGGTTCTCTTGTTTTTGTGTACTCTTTTTATGTTATGTCAAGCAGCTATGAGAGAAAACTTGCAGCGCAGAGCTTAAAGGTAGGCGCGGAGTGGAGTGATAAATATGAGACGCTTAAGTCCGGTTCAAGAGCTTATTTAGACTTTAAGAAAAGGTATAATCTTGGGGATAAAGAGGATTTTGGTATCTTTGAAGATACTAAAAAGCCTTATTTTTCTTTCGATCCAAAAAGAAAGCCTTTTAGGAGTGGTGATAAAGTTTTTGTAGAGTTTGATTAAAACGAAACCATTAAATAAAAAGAGTTGCTATGAAAAAACTTATTCTTACTGAAAAAATAGACGCGGGGTGTCAAGTTGCGGAAGCTCTTTGGCATCTTGGAGTAAAAGAGGGTGATTTTAGTGATAAAGCGCCTTCGATTAAGAGTAAAAGCGGTAAAAAAGGGTATCTTGTCGGCGGGGAGTACACTATTGTCTGGACGAACGGGCATTTAGGGGAAGATTTAAAAGCGGGTGAGCTTAAGGAGGGGTATGCTTTAAACTTCTCTTTTGATTCAACTTTTGATTACACTATGCCCTCTCTTCTTAGTGATATGAAGAGAGCCGTTAAGGCGGAAAAGAGGGCTATTGCAAAGCAGATTAAAGAGATAATCGCTAAAAATAGCTTTGATAAGATTTATATCTGCACCGATGGGGATGCAGAGGGGGAGCGTATCGCCCATGATGCACTCTTTGAGTTCGGCGGGCTCTCTAAAAAGAGTGATGTCCGCAGAATGTGGGTTACGGGAGCTTTTAACACCGCGAAGGTTGTTGAGCAGCAGTTGAATGATGCAAAGCCTTATGATGACAATAAATATAAGTGGCTTTTGGATTCTCAAAGGGCGCGCTCAAGCGGGGATTACATTCAAGGCATGAAATCAACGAAGGTTTTGGTTGATGTCTATGGTGCGAAGCTGTATAGCGGGCGTGTAAAAAATACTATTGTAGGGCTTATTGGAGATAGAGAGCTTGAAATTAAAAATTTTAAGCCGAAGAGTTATTATGTCATTAATGGCTCAATGGGTGGGGTTACGCTGAATCACTTCTTCTATGAAGATGTGGATGATGTCTCGGCGGCCGGTGAGATTGTTACGAAAAAAGAGAGAACTACACACTATTTTGATGTTGAAAAGAAAAATGGTGTAGTTCGTGATATTGAACAAGCCGGTCTAAGAGGCGTTGTGAGTAAGTATGAGACAAAGAGGTCTTCTACTAAGGCGAGGCCTCTACCGCTTAGCGGTGATGATTTTAAATCCATTATGGCCAAAGAGTATGGGCTCTCGCTTGAAGATGCGGGGAATATTTTACAATATCTCCGTGATGAGGGTTTTACAACTTATCAGGGAACTAACGGCCGTTTTTTCTCTAAAGATGAAGAGGCGATTGTTAAGATTGCATACAATACGGCTGTTGCCGTTTTTGCAAAAAATGAGAGTTCTAAACCCTCTGTTTTTTCGTTAGAGGCGGGGTTGTTTGATGATGCGAAAGCTAAAAAGCAGAATCACCCGCCGCTGCATTTGACGGATAAGGTTCCTTCGGAATCTGATTATGAAAAATGGGCTTCCTCTAAGCTCCCAAAGGTAAAAGAGGGGTATGAACTTATTGCAAAGAGGATTTTGGTTCACTTTTTAGAAAAAGATATTTTTGATGCGGTAAGGCTTGAGGTTGTGATTGCCGGCCATAAATTTGATGCGATCGGCGTTAAACCTCTTAAGCAGGGTTGGAGAGAGTTTATCGGCGATAAAAAAGCAAATAGTTTTTTTGAGGTGGAGCTTAAAGAGGGGGCTTCCGTCACTCTTGATAAATATAATGTCATCGCTAAAGAGACAACAAAGCCAAAGCTTTATAACGAGCAGGAGATTCTTGAAACTCTTATGAATGTGAGTAAGGTTCTAAATTCACAAATTGATGAAGAGGCTGATCCCGAAAAAAAACTTCAATTAAAAAAAGCGAAGAACATTCTAAAAGATGTTGAGGGTATTGGTACGGATAGAACTAGAGAGACTATTTTAAAGCAGCTCTCAGAAACGCTTTTAAAAGTCTCTAAAAAAGAGATATCTCTTACTGCTGACGGTTGGACGCTGTATAATTCTCTGCCCGAAGAGTTAAGAAGTGTTCTTTTTACTGCCGTATGGGAAGAGGATTTTGAGAAAATCAGAAGAGGAGAGCTCTCTTATGATGAAGTCGTAGATAAGATTGATACGCATGTCAAAAAATCGGTTCGATTTATTATCGAGAACGCCGATAAATCAAAAATAAAAGTTTTTAAACCTGTTGAGATTATTAAAACCGGGCTTGTATGTCCTGTTTGTTCCAGTGAGGTAGTTGATTCCGGTGAGGTTTTCAAGTGTGAAAAGAATCTATTTAAAGATGGCAAACAAAAAGGGTGTAAGTTTATGATTTTAAAAAATCAGAAACTTTTGGGTGCCCGTTTTAATACTAAGCTTATCGGGCGATTATTAAACGGCGAGGTTTTGACCGGTCCTAATGGAAATAGCGTTCAATTGGATTTGGAAAACAGCTTTTTTACTAAAATTATTTATGCAGCGGGGTATGGCGGCGGTGAGAGTTGCGCCGGCGGAGATAGCGGTGAGCTGGTTGAGACTGAGAAGACTTACCGTTTGGGAAATAAGTTTTGTTTTAAAGAAGCTTTTGGGAAGAAGCTCTCCAAAGCTGAGGCTACAAAACTTTTGAAAGACGAAGAGGTTACTCTCAAGAGGGTTTCAAAAGCCGAAAAAGAGTATAAGGTTACGGTCTGGCTTGAAGAGGGTGGAAAACTCGGAAATAGTTTTGGTTAAGGATTATTTTATTATAAACCTATTATAATTTATTGAAAATATAATTTAAAAGGTTTGTAATGAGAGATTTTCAAAATCTGTTAAGCTTAAGTAAGCAAAATTATGAGTTAAGTCGCACAAGTGGGCTTGATGTGGAGATTGTTTTGCAAACTAGACTAGATTACTTTCGTGCACTTCTTCTCAAAAATAACTCGTACAATATGACTAAATTAAAAAATTGGTGTATTGAGAATCAGGATTTAAGTTTTTTTGAACTTGCCAATAACGATGTAGAGTATCTTATGGCGACAAATATTCTTTATAGTGATGACGGTGAAATTTTTAAATTCTTTAGTCAAGAGGATAAAGATAAGCTTTATGATTATCAAGTTAAATTTATTGAAAAAAATGCAACACTTATAAAGCTTCTTAGTCATACAAAAGATAATTTTTTGTTTTCTTCTCTTGCTGTTGATAAAGAGGAGCGGTTTGAACGAGAGGTTCTTACCTCAAAAACCGGCATTGCCAACTTTCTTACACACTCCACTAAATTTAATGTTAATAATTTTAGCAACAGTATCACTACATATTTAGACAGCGTTGATGCAGGAATAAATATAAGCTTAATTAAATCAGAAGAGGAATGGAGAAATACCTCCTATAATGAGGATGGTATAGCAATTCTTACAGGCGCAAAGCCATTTGTTGCTCTTAACCCCGTTGTTTTTGACAACCATATTGTCGGTTATTCCCCTATAAATCTCTATGATATCTCTCAAACAACTTTAGGGCAAGAGAGATTTTTTCTTACAGCTATTCCCGAAGATATAATTTTGCAGAGATTAAAAGCTAGTCTTTTGTCCTCGGAGGCTATTAGTTCTGTGGTTGGAGGTGGGGTTTTGGATTCTCAAAAGTCTCTCTCCAGCGCCGTCGCTGTTTTGGGTAGGGAGCTTGGCAGTCACTACCTTATAGATGGGGATGAGCGTGCAATGTTTTTGTTTGCATTTTCTAAATCGTTAGGTTTGGATTCCGATTTGGAAAATATTGGGATGCACAATATAAAAGTGAAACTAAAAAATGTTCTTAGTACACTTAACCTTGTAAATAATGAGCTTTTTTTGGCAGATATATATGCTAAAAATACTTTGACCGAAGATCTCTATTTTAAACTCGGTAAAAAAGATGCCGAAGTTTT
The DNA here is from genome assembly GCA_001800975.1 of Flavobacteria bacterium RIFCSPLOWO2_12_FULL_35_11. Classification (GTDB taxonomy): domain Bacteria; phylum Bacteroidota; class Bacteroidia; order Flavobacteriales; family Flavobacteriaceae; genus Lutibacter. The sequence continues at coordinate 53,113 of MGWK01000055.1, forward strand.
AAATAGTAGTTTAATTGAAAAGAAAATATCTGCCCTTATGGGTGATGATAGGGTTCAATATGGGCTTGGCATTGATATTTCTAAAGTTAAGTTGAGGGGAAGTGTTGATATTGCGAAAGAGATTTTAGAAAAAGAAGATGTTTCTATTAGCACTGATTATAAAAATCTATTTTTGGTTACAAAAAAATTAACCATAAATAGTGGTAATTTTGCAGGAAAAAGCTTTGTGCTTGAAGATTCTCTTGATGACAACGAGCTTAAAACAGTTGTTGCAAAAGAGTTTTTGTCAAAATTAGTAGAAAAAGATATGTTGAAAAATAGACTTAATATTAAAAGGATTGGTGATGAACTTAAAAGAAACAGAGAATTATTCGACGGGAAGCATACGGACGATATTGGACAACTACATGATAAAAGAGAATCCTCGGAATTATCGGGCGATGGAGACGGAAGGAACTCTGCTGAAATTTCAGCAGCTCAAAGCAGAGAGAGCAATGGATATGCTCAACAACTTGATGGAGCAGGGGTTCAGAGAGAACGAAGCGTGGGAGATAGTGAGTCGCGAGATAGTCTATACGAATTAGCGAGCGAAATTGAAAACCAAGCTCATGAGCAGTTTGCAGTTTTTGTTGAAAAAATTGCAAAAACAAGAAGCAAAAAAGAGCTGACTGAGATTAATTATGAAATTAACAGTGTCGGTTTCTCGGATTATAAAATTTTAGAGAAAGATTATTTAGATTTAAAAAAGATAATTGAAGCAAAGTTTGATTTGCTGATAGATGAAGAGGCGATTGCTGTCTCTTTGGATAAGGATGCAGATGATTTAAATATCGTTGAAGATGAAAATTTTACGGTCGAAGGAGATATCTCTTCGGGCGGAGCTAAGACTAAATTTAAAAACTATATCGCCGGCATTGAGATTTTAAGAAAAATCGAAGCGGGTGAGGAGATAAGCAGAGAGGATAAAATTATTTTATCTAAAATGCCGGGTGTTGGCACTATTGCGCAGGCGTTTCCACGAAGTGACGGAAGTGTTACCAAAGGGTGGGAGAATGAAGCGGTAGAGCTTAAAGAGACTTTGAGCGATGCGGAGTATAAGCAGGCGCAAAGAGCTACTCTTGATGCCTATTATACAGATGAAAATATTATAAAAGCTATGTGGAGCGGGATTGAGCGATTCGGCTTTAAGGGTGGAAGTGTTTTGGAACCCTCTGTTGGTGTCGGGAATTTTTTTGGCTATATGCCGAAAAATTTAAAGCCTAGCACGCAACTTTTAGGGGTTGAGTTGGATAAAACTACTGCTAAGGTGGCACAGATACTCTATCCAAAAGCTAAAATTTATAATGTTGGTTTTGAAAATTTTCAGTTGCTTGGCGGGCAGAAGGCTTCTCTGGTAATTGGTAATCCACCTTATGGGGCACATAAAATTAGTGATAAAACGAATGTGGAGCTTGATGGCAAGAATATTCATAACTATTTTATGGGCAAAGGGATTGATTCGCTAGATGAGGGTGGTGTTATGGCGATGGTTGTCTCTTCTAGCTTTTTGGACTCGGCAGATATGTCAACGAGAGCTTATATAGGCAAGAGCGCAAACCTTATCGGCGCGATAAGACTTCCAAAGGGGAGTTTTGGAAATGCGAATACGGAAGTTGTGACGGATATAGTTTTTTTACAAAAACGAGATCTTGGGATGGAGAGCAATATCACAGATTGGCTTAATATCGGCGAGGTTAATGAAACTCCTATTAATCAATATTATGAAAAAAATCAAGAGAATCTTCTAGGAATATGGGGCAAATTTAGCTCCATGTACCGTGGCGATGAGCCGGGGCTTATTGCAAGAGAGGGGCAAAACACTCAAAGGCTCTTAAATGAGGCTGTTGATGGTTTGCCGCGATTTATTAACTACTACGCAGGAAAATACTCTTATTCTAAGGTGGCTGCAAAAGAGTCTTCGATAAGCTCTTCTAACTCTATTATGTGGAGAGGATATAACGCTCTGGCGGCAAATTTGGCTCAAAAGAGCGGTGAGAAGATGAGCAGTGACGCTCGTATTAACTCATATTTTATAAATGATGAAAAAATTTATAAAAGGTTGCCGGATATAAACGGGGAGGCTGTTGTCAAAGAGGTAACAACTCGAACTGATTCTAAAGGGAGTGAGGTTGCGCTTAGCGAAAACGAAATTGAAAAAATAAAAGGAATGATAAAAATCGCGGAAGTTGGCTCTAAATTAAGAGGCAAACAGCTTGATGATTCCGCGACAGATTTAGAAATTGAAAATCTTAGGTCTTCACTTAATGTAGAGTATGACCGTTTTGTTAAAGAGTTTGGCTATTTGAGCAGAAGTACCAATGCTCGACTTTTTGAAGATGATGTTAATGCACCTTTTCTCTTGGCTTTAGAGAAAAAGTATGACAAGGGTATTAGCACGGCAGTTGCCAAAAAAAATGGCATTAATCCTGTAAGAGAGGTTGCCTCGAAAGCAGATATCTTCTTTAAAAGAACACAAACTCCTTATCGTGCACCTGAGAGTGCAAAATCGTATGAAGATGCGCTTAGTATTTGTTTGGGAGAAAAGACATATGTTAATATTCATTATATGTCTATTCTTCTTAAAAAAGATGAGCTGGAAATTGAGACTTATTTAAGTGATAATGGCTTTATCTTTGATGATCCAAACGAAGGATGGGTGACGAGAGAGAGCTATCTGAGCGGGAATGTAAAAGAGAAATATTCTCAAACTCAAATTCAGAGAAATTTAGAGGCTTTAGAGGATGTAATTCCCGCAGATATCCCCGCTATCGACATAAGTGTTACTTGTGGCGCGGGGTGGATTCCAGCTAGGGATTTAAAAGATTTCATTAGAGAGATTTCTGGGTATGATGGAGACTTTAGCTGTTTCTATACTCCGCTTAATGCAGCATGGAATCTTGGTGATTTGCGTATTAGTAGTAAAAATGCTGAGGAGTACGGCACCAAAAGGAAAGATGTAAATGATATTCTTTTGGCTGCACTAAATAATAGACAGCTTACAGTTTATGATACGATAGGAAGCGGTAGCGACGCAAGAAAAGAGGTAAATCAAGATGAGACTACTGCCGCAAATGATAAAGTAGATCTAGTTAAAGAGAGATGGAACGAATGGATTTGGGAGAGCCCTGAGCGGCGAGAGCGCTTAGGCAAGATGTATAATGATAAATTTAATGTCTATGCAAAAAGAGAGTTTGACGGCGCGCATTTGAAATTGCCAGGCAAAGTCGATGATAGTGTTATTGAATTTCGCCCGCATCAAAAAAATGGTGTTTGGAGGGCTTTGCAGAGCGGGACCGTGTTATTTGACCATACCGTGGGGAGTGGTAAGACTTTTACGGGAGTTGCGAGCGCCATGGAGCTTAAGAGAGTAGGAAAAGCTGATAAACCGCTTGTTGTTGTTCCTAAACATCTCGTGTCACAATGGGCAAAAGAGTGGCTAGAGTTGTACCCGAATGCTAATTTGTTAGTTCCGACAGAAAAAGATTTTACTCCTTCTAGGAGAAAGCTTCTTATGTCGAGAATTGCTACAGGAGAATATGATGGGATTATTATCTCCCATTCTCATTTAGGAAAGATAGAAAATGATAGGGATTTTGAGATACGATTTATCCAAAATCAGATTGATGAAATACGAGATGCTCTTAATGCTTTAAGACTTGAAGATGGCAAACATGGCATGACTGCTAAACAGTGGCAGTTGACACAACAAAAGCTTGAGCATAAGCTTGAAAACTTAATCAATAAATCAAAAGATGACAATATAAGCTTTTTAGAGCTTGGAATTGACGCTATGATTATTGATGAGTTCCATGAGTTTAAAAATTTAGGATTTCATACTTCTTTGCAGAGATTGGCAAAAGGTTTAGGGAACCCTATTGGAAGTCAAAAAGCGTTTGATATGTATATTAAAACGCAAAGTCTTTTAGAGAAGACAGGGAATAAAAATTTAATTGTTTTAACGGGAACACCTATCAGTAATAGTATTACGGAGATGTTTACGCTTAAGAGATATTTATTAGGTGGTGAGTTAAAGGCACAAGGGCTGGGGCACTTTGACGCTTGGGTAAAGCAGTACGCCGATATTACGACTGATTGGGAGTTGACAGCAAGTACACAATATAAATTGACAACTAGATTGTCTAAATTTAAAAATATGCCTGAGCTTATTGGGGCTTACTCTACTTTTGCGGATGTGGTAACTATTGATATGGTTCAAAAACAGCTCGCAAAAGAGGGTAAAACTTTAGATTTGCCGGCAGTTAAAGGCGGAAAGCCTAATAATGTAATTGTTGAGAGAAGTGAAGAACAAGCGCGGTTTATCGGGGTTGCCGATGAGCTTGGGATTTATGATAAAAACAGCTTAGTTTATCGAAGTGAGAATTTGCCAAAAGGCAAACCTCAAAAAGGTGATGATAATATGCTTGTTATCATGGGTCATGCTAAAAAAGCCTCTCTTGATATGAGGCTCATTGATGAGTCTTATGGTGATTTTGAAGGCTCAAAGATAAATAAATCTGTTGTTGATATGCTTGATATATATAAAAAATGGGATGGGCTTAATGGGGCTCAACTTATTTTTTGTGATCTCTCTACTCCTAAGGGAGCGGTTGCAGGTGAAAAAGCAAGAATTAAAGAGCTTATTGAAGCGGCGGATGCAGGAGACGAGAGTGCGATTAAAGAGCTTGACGAGATTTCTCCAGATGATTTAGAGGCTTTAAATAGTAAATTTAGCGTCTATGATGATATTAAATCAAAACTTATTTTAAATGGAATCCCTCATGATGAGATTGCATTTATTCATGATGCTAAAACTCCTTTGCAAAAAGAGGAACTTTTTGCAAAAGTTAATGGGGGAAGAATAAGATTTTTGCTTGGCAGTACATCAAAGATGGGTTCTGGGATGAATGTTCAAAAAAGACTTGTTGGGGAGCATCACCTTGATGTTCCATGGAGGCCTTCGGATCTTGAACAGAGAGAAGGGCGGATTATTAGGCAGGGAAATCTACTCTTTTCACTTTATAAGGTGATAAAAGAGAACGGGTACTCCTCTGCCACTCTCAAAGATAATGAAAAGTTTAAAGCCGTCGCTGATGAACTTGGGATTAAGGGTGTTAGCCTTAATAAGATAATTGCCGACGCTAAAGAGCATGGTGGCGATTTTGAGGTTGAAATAAATAGATATGCCACTAAAAACACGCTTGATAGCGGCCTATGGGAAAAGATAGAAGCTAAAGCTAAATTTATTGCTCAGATTAGGTCCGGTGAAATAAAAGATAGAGAGGTTGACGATATTAGCGGGGAGGCGGCGAATGCTGCTGAAATGAAAGCGGCTGCGAGCGGAAACCCTTTAGTTATGGAAGAGGTGAAGCTAAAAAGAGATATAAGTAAACTTGAAGCCGTAAAGAAAAACTTCAATAGAGGTCTCTATGATAGAGAGACGAGAATTGATTACTATAAGAAACAGCTAGTCTCTTTTAATGAGATGGATGCCCATTATAAGGCTGATATTGGGAATTGTGATGCGTATAAAAAAGAGCTTGAATTGGATAGACTGGAGCTTGAAAAATTAAAATCGGATAATAAGTCTAAGGGCATATCCAATAAGAATTTAAAGAACTTTACAGGCTTTAAAATTCATATAAACAGTGATGAGTATGATAGCAGAGAGGAGGCAGGGGGAGCCCTTCTTTCTGTTGCTAAAGAGCTACTTAAGAGCGGTGATAAATTTGTGAAAGTTGGAAGTTTCGCAGGTTTTGATTTAAGCATTCAGAACTATTCGGCTTACAACGATAGATTAATGCAAGTGGTTATATCCACTGCTAGTAATGAATATATCGTGAGCTTTGCAATCAAGGATCAAAGCCCCGGCGGGCTTTGTATTAAGTTATCCAATAGGCTTGAAGAAGTGTTTATTGATTATGAAAAATTTTTAAATCAAAATAAATTGATTTTAAAAGAGCTGCCCGTTCTTGAAGGTATGGGTAAGATTTTTCCAAAAGAGGATGAGCTTCAACTCTTAAAATCGCGCTACAAGATTGTAGTAAGCGAATTAAAGAGTACGGATAAAAATAAGAGTGTGGATAAGGCACAAAATATAGAGGGTTTCACGGCTGTAAAAACTAATATCATTAATGATTGGGTTGATACAGATAGTGGCGTAGATACTAGAGATATCTTAGAGAAAAAGAGGATTGATTTAAGTGTCATTGAAAAGATTGACTTTTCAATCGTCGGAAAGTGTTTTGTTTTAAATAATCAATTGGATCGCAGTGATTATTTAAAATTTGAAAAAATCTTTGAGCTTTTTGGCGGAAAATGGGATAGAAAAGTCGATGCAGTTGTCTTTAGTGACGATGGATTGCGTAGAATGAAAGATGTTTTGGCTTTAAAAAATAGAGATGAGAAGTCGGCGGATATTGAAAAATATAGCGGTTCGATTGTCGATATCATCAATGTCTCCATGAGTGAAGATGATATTAGAGATGCAAAGAGCTCACTTGGTTTTATTAGTGAGACTTTTAGTGAGCGGGTAGTTAGCCTTTAATGGCTTGTCATGCTTTGATAAGTTCTTGCAAGCCGTCTCTCTAAGAATTAGAGATACTTCCCTGTGTGGCTGTTGTGACGCCGTATATATCCTATTAAAGGATGTTGCCGGCATAAGTACCCAAAGGGCACTTGTACCCTTGTGGTATAAACAAACACTCAGTGTCAAGAGTGTAAACAGGGAGTCTTTTTCAAAGATACTCCCCCGCATTTCACTTTGTAAAAAGGTAATTTCTCTACGAGGTCATGGTACCGCCGTTCACATCTCATTAGAGGATGTTGCCGGCATAAGCAAATAGATTCATCAAAGATTGAATCTATTTGCTTAAGCTACATTTTATTATATATTTATTACAATTATAAAAACTATCAATAAGGAATTTTATGGCGGGAACGAATAGTGATGAACAAAAAGTTAAATTCGTTAAGTCGGTTTACGGTGAAGAGAAATATAAAAATTGTGAAACGACTCAGTTTGGCGATCAAATCCTTGTTGGATGGTATCTCTCCGGTTATCCGTCATTAGAAGATTTAGAGGCAAATTTTAACGAGAATGAGATATTAGAGCTGCATGCGTCAGTGCAAAAATCAGCGTATATGTGAGTTGGCGGGCTATCCACTTATTCTTAGAGATAGTTCTCTGCGGGGCGGTGGTAACGCCGACGAGACAATAATCTCTCTCGGGCACCGGGCACCCCTTGAGGGTGTAAGTACCCAAAGGGCATAAACAAACACTCAGTGTCGAGAGTGTAAACAGGGAGTCTTTATTAAAGATACTCCCCCGCATTTTACTTTGTAAAAAGGTATTTCCCTACGGGGTTAAGGCAGCGCCGTTCACATCCTATTTAAGGATGTTGCCGGCATAAGCAAATAGATTCATCAGCGATTGAATCCTAGATTCTCTCTTTGAGATAATCTGTTATTTGCTTAAGTTAGGTTTTATTATAAACCTATTATAATTAAATAATTTATCTCAATAATAAGGTGATTACCATGGATGCAACTACTGAATATAATAAATTGATTGAAGCTTATAAAAGCTCTCTCTCTATGAGTGAGCTTGAAGCTAAGCTTAGAGAAATACCTTTAGAAGTTAGAGAAGAGGTCATCGCGATGTTTGATGTCTTCTTAATTCGTGATACCTTAGAATTTTTTGACAAAAGTGAACATCCTCTTCATAAGAACATTAGTGTAAGCGAAGATGATATCAAGATTATTGCGGCATCCATAGGAAACGAAGAGGAGCTGCACGAAAATCTTGTTGTGATTTTTGGGGAAAAGAATGCGGGGATGATTCGAGATTCACTTGATTCAAGTTTGAAAATATCAAATCAAGTAGCTCTTGATACGATTGTTTTTAAGTTGGAAAATTCATTTTATAATGATAAAAATTTTAATTTGGAAAATTTTAAATCGTGGGGGCGTACATCGGTTAACTCTTATATAAAAGATAAGCTCTCTAGTAGTATGGAGCTTAATATATATAGAGGTAAAAACAACAATACCTTTACTGATGTACAGAAGCAGGCGTTAGCTCTTGTAGATAGGGAGCTTGTTTCCCTTGTTAACTTAAAAAATATGTCGAACGGTTTGGAGCGAGCGGCACATCTGCTTACTCTTGACTTTAGAGAGCAAGGGAGCATGATAAAGCCACATAATCTCGGTATTGATAAAGAGGTTATGGTTTTGGCGGAAAAGTGCCGTGAGCTTGATATTAATGTCGCGATGATTAACTATAATGTTAACGCCGCGCAGAGTATCGTTGTTGATAAGTTTTTTGAAAATGCGAATATAGATAAAGATAAATTTTTAAGGCAAATAAAAAATCCTGATGGTTTTTTAAATGCAATTAAAAATAATCTTAGTGTGGAGAGTATCTCTGTTACCTGTAAGTTTTTAAGAGATACCCTTGTGACCGATATGGTCTCTAGTGAAGAAGAGTATGTTGTTAAAATTGATTTATTTAACAACTCTATAGCTAAAGTTGAAGCACTCTCTTTGCACCCTGAAAAAGAGAATTGGGCTTTGGTTGTGCCTACAATTTCTGATGAAGAATTAGAATCAATTAATGATTTACTCCGTGATAACTCTGTAAAAATGAGCTTGGAATAGGAATATGACCGGTATTGAATTTGCGTTGCAGAGGTTGGTTGTTAAACTTACGGAAATCGGTTTTGACGATGTAAAGAAAAACTTTCAAGACAATGGTTATATCAGTAAAGACCTTGTTCCTAATGAAGAGGCTTTTTATGGCGATGAAACTAGAGAGATTGCGGCGATAGCGAAGGAAAAAACTGAAAATAATAGACTTATAAGGCTTAATAAAGAGACTTTAGATGTGGCAAACGCTACTTACCAAAAGAGCGTTAGCTATACTCCTCGGATGCTTGTTGCAAACGGAATTAAAAAATATAAGAAAAAGAGGAAGAAAAGATGAAAAATGAAGGCTCTATGGATATTTACATTGGGATGCTTTTTGGGTTTTTCCTCTTTTTATATTTTATAATTACTGATCCATTTTTACTTGTTTTAATAATCCCTTTTTCACTTTATCTTTTAATAGTGCTCTTTAGTGGAACTACACTAAGAGATGCCTATTTTAAGGCGAAGAAAAACCTTCTGCTTACTATCGCTGTATCGGGTTTTTTAGTTCTAGCCTTCTACTATTTCCTCGACAGCGATTTTACTTATTTTGTTTTTAATCAAGATAGTTATGTGACATTCGCTGTTGTGTTGGTGTTTTTTTCTCTTTTCTTAAATTGGTTCTCCAAAAGAAGTATTCCTATATCTTTTTTGGGAGATGACGATAGGCTTGTGCAGGAAACTATGTATGAGGATTACTCTTATAAAATGCTTGGGGATTCTTATCTTTACAGAACTGTTAGTTTTCGTGACTCTAAGAGAAAACTTCATGCCCCTGATGAGCTGCATCCTAAGATTGAGGATTGGGTTCCGGCGGAGCTGAGTGTTTTAGATTTAGAGATGGAAGCGATTGATGGCCGTGATAGGATGAAGTTTTATTACGAAAAAGTCGTTTTTGATATGTTTAATGACTTTTGCGAGGGGTGTAAAGATTCGGAAAAGATGCTTAAGATGTATGGGTATAATTTAACCATTGTTAAGGGTTTGAAAGATATTAAAAGATTTGAAGAAGCCCTTAAAAAAGAGTCTCTTCTTTGCTATAAAATTTTTAAATTTCTTGAAAAAGATATGAATAACCCCTCTATAAAAATTCAGATGAATTGGCAAAATATTTATAGCGACAATTATCACTGTTTGGAGCTTTGTCTTGTGAGTATTATTTTAATGGTTAGACAATATATTAACTTTCCTGTAGGGGATTTGGCTAAATATGTCGTAACTAAAAAAGACAAAAATTTTATCGGGGCATTTAGCTCGTTACCGGCAGATTTTGCGAATATTAATTCGACATCGGTGAGTCCAAGCGGAATGGGGTATTATTATACATATTATAGAATCCACTATAAGTGGTTTGCAGAAGATCAGAGCGCCGTTTTGGCAAGATGGGTAAAGTGATTTAGTTTGCGCTCTCTGATTTTTAGAGAGAGTTGGCGGTGTAGCTTACTTAAGCTTTATTTTATTATAAATCTATTATAATTTAGCTAAATGAAAAAGGATTTGGTATGAGCTTGAAAGACGATATAGAAAGTAATGGCAATCAAGACATTTTTAAATATTCTATTAATAGTATTAGACAAGGCAGCTCTGATTGGAGATGGCTTGACATATCATTTAATGGTGTCACAATAGGATCTGTAAGCAATATAACAACAATAAATTCTAAGTTGTTTATGTCTATATTAGAAAATCAGTTTGGCAAATCTTCTGTTGAGATGATTAAATCTAATTGCAAAAGTAAATTGCGTGAATCTGCCTTCGCATCTTTCTTTCATGGATTTGAGCGTGGAGTTTCATATCACACACCAAAAAATTTTTCAGGCGGTGTTGCCTTTGTAAAGGATAGCATAGAAACGATATTGGGAATTGCTTCTGAATTATTTAACACCAAAATTGAAGAGTCTGATAATTACACTCTATTGTCTGGGGCAAGTAAATTTGGTGAAAATGTACCTTTAAATCATTTAGAAGAATTAGCTGCGAAATGTGATGCTGATAAAGAAAATCTTATTATTAATGGAAATAGAGAAAAGATTAGACTTTTTCATAATACCGACGAACAGACGGTGCATTTTATTTCCGGCAAGCTCGGTTTGGATATCGGGTTTGATTTGTGGATTAAGCTTGATGGCCAAAAATCACTGTTTGAAAATTTAGAATATATTCTAAAGGGAGCGGGTATCGCTCATAATTTAACCTCAATAGGGCAGATTGACTCTCAAGAGGGGAGTAGTGTTGTAACGCTTGAGGCTACATATAATAAAGTGTTGTCGGAAGAGGCGGATAGTGTTGCTTCTTTGGCCCGCGGTTGCGCGGATGTTCCTGCTAAAGAAGTTGCGGCTGAGCTTGCTTCTTTAGCAGGTTCAAATTCATCTCAAAATCTTAAACAGTAAGAGAGATGAGATGTCAAAGCTTCCTTCTCAGTCTTCTTTTGATTACGAAACTCCCGATAGCTTGTCTAAGAGGCTGAGAGAGTATTTAGCGGCGGTTGAAGTGGATGTTGATTTGGATAAAATTGAACATTTCTCGGTTTTATCAAGGAAGCTTTGGTATAAAAAAGTTGAAGAGCTTATTATAGATGAAGTTATTGATCTATTTATTCTATATAGCAAAACAAAAGTGAAGGTTTGAGGATGAATGAGAATTCCGCAAGTAAACTGAGGATGCTTTTTCCGCATAAAGAGCCTAAGGGGTTCGTAGGTTTTAGCGGAATGATGAGAGTGTTTGATATTAAAGCCTCATTTCCCAAAGTGAGCACTGACGACTGTATTGCGCTTTATGGTTTTTTTGAATCTAAAAAAGAGCGCAGGGTTTTGGATTTAGTCCGTTTAAGCTCCGTGGAATCGCAGGGATTTAAGGTAAGTAAAAATCTCGCCGATTCCGGCGTAAGAATTAAAGAGTATTCGCTTTTTGATAAAAGCTATAAAGATGAAGTTATTTTTGACATCACTAACACGACTTTGCCTCGTCGATTAAGCAGAGGTTACGCGATTGAAAAATTCAAAATAGATAGAAATTTTTTAAATTTAATTAAAGAAAATTATAAAAAAAGTACAGGGCTCGCTTTGGTTGAGTGGAATGAGCTTGAATCCGCTCCCGACTTCCCGAATAAAACTGTTTTTTATTCTGGTAGAGTGAAAAAAGAGAATGATGCAGTTGATATTTATCGTGAGTTTGGAACGATGATAAGGGCGATTGTTATTGCAGAGACCGTAAAAAATCAAGATCGTTTTAATCAAATATTAGGCGACATGAGATTAAGAAAGCTTTTAAAGCTTCAAGTCGTTTTAGTGACTAATGCAATTTTTAGCACGGTAGGGTTAGAGGTAAAAAAAAGCAGCATTGATGCAGATTACCAAAAAAAATATGTCTGGGGGAAAAACTTAGAAGATGTTTTTAACAGCGTAAGCGGGTTATCTTCCGTAATTGCCAAAGTGCTTCATATTACAGATTTGGAAGCAAGTTTTCAAAAGAGTTTTATCGCACAAGAAGAGGCGATGCTCAACTCTTATATTAAATCTTCAAATAGCACTAATTATTCAGAGAAGAATCAGGCCATTCATGAAGAGAGAGGCAGAGTTGCCGGCTTAATAAAAGACAGAGTAACGATTGCTGATGTCGTTCAAGATTTCGGCGGTGCGGAGATTTTAAAGCATAATGCAAATATTTTGTGTATATCTCCGGATCATGATGACTCTAAACCTTCTATGAAATTAAATCATTCAAAGGGAACTTGCCGCTGTTTTAGTTGTGGGTTTGGTGGGGATGTTTTTAATGTTGTGATGCAGCTAAAAAACATCTCATGGAGAGAGAGTGTTGATTTGCTTGCTGAGTCATACAATATCCATACCGGGTATGATGCGATAGAAGAGATATTTGATAATAATTCGAGTAAAGAGAGGCTTGTAAGCTCGATTTTGGCTAGGTATAAAGAAGATATTAACGAAGAAGAGTACGAATACCTTTTAAAGCTTGATGTTCATGGTCTCAAGGCGTATGAGTATAAGAAAAAAGATGAGATTGAAAAAAAGATAGTTTATGATGTAAAAGAAAAGAAGGTTTTTTCTGAATCTTCGCCCGCATTAAGCAGTTTTGTTTTAAACAGCGTTCCCGCGACTGAGAATAACGCGGCGTTAAAATATTTAAGAGAGACTAGAGGGTTTAAAAACATTCCTCCTGAGCTGAGGGTTTTTAACGGAAGACACACGGATGATGACGGAAAGGTTTCCACTCACTCGCTTGTTGGTTTTATTAACCAAAAAAACGGATCCGACGGAAAATATTATTCCGGCGGGATAGTCGGAAGAGCGAGAAGTTTTGGAGAAAAATCTATAACGGTTTTAAATCCGCATAATCTCAAAAAAGAGAATCCTAACTTTATTATTGCAGAGAGTCAATGGGATTTGGTAGCGTTTTATAACGATGCCAAAGGGCGTGCCGTTTATGATAACAGTGTTGTGATTATTCTAAACGGGACGGCGCAGTCCGATATGGCAAAGCAATTTATAAATGAACATAAAGGGTACTACTCTGGGCTAGTTATTTTAACTCAAGCGGATGGTCCAAACCAACAGGCGATGAGCTCTCTTGTTTTTGGAACAGAGATAACTAAACATGCGCATGTTTGGTACACCGATGAGGAAGTTGAAATAAAAAAAGATATTAATGATTTACTGCGAGACGGTATTGAGATAAGCAGCAGGTTTAATACTCCGATTGATGAGTATATGACGGATGTCGTAGCTAGAAAAAATAGTATTTCACTTTAAAAAGAGGATGGGTTAAATGAGCAAAATAATGATTCCTAAAATTTTGAGCTGTGATAATGTAGCGATTTATTATCAGCCGATTTTGTGCAATAAAACGAAGCAACTGTTTAAATATGAGGCTCTCATGAGGCTCAAATATAACGGGAAGATTTTTCTTCCCGATGAGTTTATGCAGCGCTCCAAAGATTTTGGAGCGTACTCTAAGCTCTCAGAGAAGATGGTTAAGAAAGTTTTTGAAGATTTGCGAAGGTTTTCTCTTCTGCAAGTCAGCATTAATGTGAGTATGTTAAATATCATTAATTTTTCGTTTTGTAAACTTTTATTTAATCAAATAAGGAGCATTAAAAATCCAACTAGGGTGACGGTTGAATTTATCGAAACCGACAAGATGGATTTTGAAAAAGCTCTCTGTTTTTTAAGTGAAATGAAAAAACTTGGCGTCAAAATCTCGATAGATGATTTTGGGACCGGCTATTCAAATTTTGATAGCCTTATGCAAGCTGATTTTGATTATTTGAAAATTGACGGCGGGATTATTAAAAATATAAGCCTGCCAAAGAGCGAAACTATTGTTAACTCTATTTTGCATTATTGTCGTGAGCACGATGTTAAAATAGTAGCTGAACATGTTGAAACGGAAGAGATTCAAAAAAAAGTTTGCTCTATGGGGATTGATTATTCACAAGGGTTTTATATTGGGAAACCAGCGGCGAGTTTGATTTGTAAAATATCGAGATAGAAGTTGGTTTTGCCGGTGAGGCAAAGCTTATTAATTAATATCCGGAGGGTGGACTTTAAGTGCGTTAATGTTCTTAACGAACTCTTCTTGAACTAGCACGGCTAGTTCTTTTTCTGTTAACTTCATAGAATCTTTAGAGACTAGCTGGTTTAAGGTTGTCTCCTTCTCTCTTCTTCCTGCTATTGCCTCTTTAATTTTTCCTTCTGCCATAAGTTCTAGGGCTACCGTTGTCGGGAGTCCTAACTCTATCCATTTTTTTGCGAAAAGCTCTATTGCTTCGTTTGGAGAGAGAGGGTTTTCTTTTATGTATGAAGATTGAACTGGAGTGAGCTTGACATTAAAATCTTTGCTCATCTCTTTTGCGACTCCTAGCCAATATTTATTATCAGGCATATACATAAGAGCCTCCGTTATCATCATTCTTTTATCTAAAAAATGAACTTCATGAGGCATTTTCTCCTCCAGCCCCAATTCTCTTGCATAGTTGGCAAGAAGGATGTTTTCGTTTTTTCGGATTCCGGGCACGATGTCTTTTATAGGCGTGGCGGTGTCACCCATTGTAACTTCACCTAGCTCATGAAACATGCTCCACATGGCGAGCTCTGGTTTGTTTGGGAATATCTCTTGGCAGTAGTTTGCCATATTAACGCAGTGTTCGGCTACTGTAAGCTCGGTTTGGTTCCAAAAGCGGTACTCTCTTCCTAGAGAGAGAGCGATTTGTTCTGGCTGGAGGTGCATTAAATCCGGTTTAAACGGATTTACAAGTTCGCCGAATGTGCTTTGGACGAGGCACTCTTTTTGAACTTCATCAATAACCTCTTTTGTGGCGACAAAATCAGAGGCTTCTCTGAGGTTGTCGGCTATAAAGTTTCTTAAGTCATTAAATGAGTCGATTATTACCGAAGACACACCTTTTTCAACAAGCAACTTATGAAATTCGTTGAGCTTTTTATTTACAGGATTTTTCATTTGCAACCTCTTTCTTTTTATACTTTAGTATTTTAATAACTTTATAATAAAATATTGCTTAAGTTTTGTTTTATTATAAAATTGTTATTCTTTTGGAGATGAAAAATAAGGACATGTTTATGTGGAAATTTTCGGCTTATTTAGCTCTGTCTTTGGTTTTTTGTGGATGTTCTGTTTCAGGGCAGACGATATCGCCGGCGGATAATGCTTTAAAAAATGATGAACATGGTTTTTTATGTGGAACAAAGGAAGAGCGTATAGTTTGTGTCTCTTCCGAGCAGCTTAAAGGAATTATAGCGTTAGGTGGGATATAAAATTTGAAATATATTTTCATAATATTTGCAGTTTGGTTAAGTGCAGATAATAATTTAACAAATACACCACATGACTTTTCTTCAACTGAAAATGATAATAATTTATGTATTTATTGTCATAATTCAGAAAATATGAAGATAGATGAACCAACATTATTGTGTTTAAGTTGTCATGATGGGGTTTCTGCGAATATATCTTTAAACGGAACACACAAGGTTCTTCAAGGTTATAATTTTGGAGAAACTTCAGGTAATCATCCAGTATCTATCCAATATAATGTTTCTAACAAAAGATTAAAAAACATTACAGATAAAAATTTATTAAAAGGCTCCAATAATGATATGGTAGAATGTACAAGTTGTCATAATCCACATAAGAAAAAAATTAATAATGAAGTTAATTTTCTTCGTTATTCAAATAAAAATAGTGAATTATGCTATCAATGTCATAGTATTTAATAGGACTGTTGATATTTTTGCAATTTACTTGGTATAATTTATTATGAAAACTGAAAATCAAAAAAGAACTAGATCTAAATTAACATGGTTAGAATTTTTTACTGAAGTTAAAGAGTTCTACGAGCTTAATGGCTGTTTGCCTGCAAAAAACCTCACTGACATACATGGAAAAAAGCTCTATAATTGGTGTAAAAATCAGAAGCAGCTTTTTAAAAATAATAAACTCTCTCCCGATAGAGTTCAGATGCTTCTTAATGTTTCTTCTGAAATTCTTGAAGACAGCCACACTTCTTCATGGGATAATACTTTTAAGGCGTTTAAGGTCTTTTTTCAAGAGAATGGCTGTTTGCCGACCATATTATCCGAGGATTCTCTTGAAAAAAAGCTTGCGGGGTGGGTACAAACTCAAAAGCTCGTCAAGAAAGACGGTAAGATGGATTTAGAGCGTGAAAAGCTTTTATTGGAGTTTTTGCCGATTTTTTTTCAAGAGAATCGTGGTCATGGATTTAGTGATGGCACATGGGTGGAGAATTTAGATGAATTTAAAAAGTTTTTTGAATTAAATAACCGCTTGCCGTCTAAATATTCGATTGATAAAGAAGAATCTATTCTTGCTAATTGGGTTGGTACCCAAAGATTAAATTATCGGAATAAAAAACTTTTGCCTGAACGGGAAAAACTTCTGCTTGAAGTTTATCCTGCTTTCTTTATTGTTCGAGAGACTAAGCGACGATATTATGTAGCAAATGTTCCAACTCAAAAAGCCCAAAAATAGCCGATTTTCAAACCTCTTGATGTTATAATTTTAAATATCTTGTACAAATGTCAAACGAACTGCTAAACTAGGCAGTCAATAAATCATAAAAAGTTATATTTTGATTTTTGAACCTTAAACTAATAAATTAGTTTTGCTAAACTTTAATTTCATTTTTGGAATAGGAGGTTTGGTGTTAAAAAGGAGAGATATAAAGATGATACATAAATGGCTTAAAGAGGGTATGAGTAAGTCTGCAATAGCAAAAATACTTGGAATTAGTAGAGAGACAGTTCGTAAATATGCTAACAAGCCAGAAGGTTATATTCCTGTAATCTCAAAAGCTCCTATCGAGAATTTAGTGAATGAGTATTTACCACATGTCGCACATATGTTAGAGGTAGCGAAAGAGAAGAAAATAGAGATTCCAACAACTGTAATCTATGATGAGATAGTAAAGCTTGGATATCTTGGAAGCCTAAGATGGCTTCAGAGTGTTATGCAAAGATATGATCTTCGAAAAAGAGCGAAAGAGGAAGAAAAACTCATAAGATTTGAGACAGATCCAGCACAGCAGATGCAAGTGGATTGGATTGAATTTCCAAAAGATAATCTTTCTGCGTTTGTCGCAACTATGGGCTTCAGCAGAGCATCTTATGTGGAGTATGTTGAAGATGAAACGCTTGAGACACTTATCCTATGCCATCTTAATGCGTTTAGTTATTTCGGCGGAGTTCCCAAAGAGGCACTCTATGACAATATGCGTACGGTTATAACAAAGAGAAATGCTTATGGATACGCTAAACATCAATTAAATTCTATGTTTGAAGATTTCGCCAAACATTGCGGATTTAAGATAAGAGTTTGTAAACCATACCGTGCTAAAACCAAGGGGAAAGTTGAAAGGTTCAATCACTATCTAAGATACAGTTTTCACAATAGCCTCAGCGTTAGACTCTCTATGAAGAGATATGTTATGAACATAGATAATGCAAATTCTGAAGTACGCAAATGGCTTGATGATGTTGCAAACAAACGAATTCATCAGACAACACTTCAAATACCATTTGCACTTTTAGCAGAGGAACGCTACCACCTGTTGCCTCTACCTAAACCTTATTTGGGTATCCATCCAAAGGCTATGAATGTTATTTTAGCAAAAAATCAAGAGATTTTTAAAACTACTGCAAAAATAAAGGGAGTGTATATCCCAAATCGTGACATGCAAAGCTATGATGCCTTTATTCCATCAGTTGTAGTTATTGCTGCGATGCATGGTACTCAATATTTTTCATCTTCAGTACATGGAGGTGTATTATGGAACTAAATACACATGTTGAAGAGTTGTGTGAAGAGTTAAAACTTCCAACAATACTAGAGCAATACAGTGAGATATCACTCTTGGCAGCAAAAGAGAGCTGGAACTATTCGCAGTATCTCCATGAACTTCTAGAGCTTGAATTTAATAACAAAATGAGTCGCTCTAAACACACGCTCACAAAGTTAGCAGGATTTCCTGCTATTAAGACTATAGAGCAGTTTGATTATAGTTTTACAATAGGTGTTAATTCTAAACAAATTGAAGAACTTGCATCACTTACATTTGTAAAAAAACATGAAAATATCATATTTTTAGGACAACCAGGTGTTGGAAAAACACATCTTGCGATTGCTCTGGCATATAAAGCTGTTCTTCATAGGTACAAAGTAAGATTTACCTCTATAACAGAACTTATCTCAGATGCTAATAAAGCAAAAAGAGAGAAAAGATATGATGCATTTTTAAAAAACATAGCCACGCCATCTGTTCTTATTATTGATGAAATTGGATATTTCAATATGTCCAAAGAGGATGCAAACCATTTCTTTCAAATCATCTCTGTAAGATATGAAAAAAGTGCAACCATATTTACTTCAAACTTAGTATTTAGCCAATGGTCACAAGTGTTCGGAGGAGATAAAGTTGTTACAACTGCCATTCTTGACAGGATACTTCATCATTCACATGTCATCAATATACAAGGAGAAAGTTATAGATTAAAAGAGAAAAAAGAATCAGGAATAATCAATTCAGATATTTATAAGTTTGGAACTAAATCTTCAAATAAAACAGTAGAAAAACAAGAGGTGGTTTAAGTTTCAAAATGTAACTTTTTTTAAATTTAACTGCCCAATTTTAGAGTTCGTTTGACACATAGAGATAAATATGATTATTCTAAAACCAGTTATTTTAATCAACGCTCAAAAATTAATTATTCATGTGTTAAGCATGGAGAAATAAAACAAACTGCCAATGCTCATTTAGCTGGGAAAGGTTGTCATAATTGCAATCATTCTAAAGGAGAAGAAGAAATACAAGCTTATTTCATTTATAAAAAAATTAAATATGAAAGAGAAGTATATAGTAAAAAAATATTTGATAATTCATTATTTTTGGTTGATTTTGAAAAAACTAAATATGATTTTCTTCTTAAAAAACAAAAACTTTTTGTCGAATATGATGGTGAGCAACATTTTAAAATAGTGAAATATTTTGGTGGAGAAAAAGGTTTAGAACAAACAAAAATAAGAGACAAAGTTAAAAATGAGCTAGTAAAACAATCAAAATATCAACTTATTAGGATTCCATATTGGGAACTAGATAATATAAAATACATACTTGATAAATTATTTGAAAATAAAAAATTAAACCAAGATATATTAGACAAATATACTTATGAAAACAATTTAACCGAATATAAAAAACGGAAGGAAAGTTGATGCAAGCAGAGCTAAACGAACTTAAATTTACCTATAACAGTATTTCAGGGAAAATCTGCCTTGAAACTTACGATGAGGGGTTTTTCAAGCAAGAGATTGATATTACTTCACATGTAGTGGATCTAGTAATTGAAAAACTCTTTAATGATATGAATTGCCCTCCAAACGGGGGAGTATTAGAGCTTACAAGAAAGTTTGATAAAAGAACAAAGATTGAGAAGATTATCGGACAGATTATCACTAAAAAAGTGAATTAATAAAGTTCTTTCAACCACTACGCACTTGCTATAAAAGCTCTTTTCTCTGATTTTAAGCCAAAATCCGATAAAGAACATTTGCTACATAATACCGCAAAGCGAAGAAATAAACCGAAGTTTTAAGATTGTTTTTATTATAAACCTATTATAATTTAGATAGATTTTAATTGAAAGAGGAAACAACATGGCTCGTTTAAAATTAGATTATTGTCATAATATTTAATAGGACTGTTGATATTTTTGCAATTTACTTGGTATAATTTATTATGAAAATTGAAAATCAAAAAAGAACTAGATCTAAATTAACATGGTTAGAATTTTTTACTGAAGTAAAAGAGTTCTACGAGCTTAATGGCTGCTTACCTGCAAAAGATCTCACTGATACACATGAAAAAAGGTTGCAAATTTGGTGCAATAATCAAAAGCAACTTTTTAAAGATAATAAACTCTCCGCCGATAGAGTTCAGATGCTTCTTGGTATCTCTTCTGAGATTCTTAAAGACAGACGCACTTCTTTATGGGATAATACTTTTAGAACGCTTAAGGTGTTTTTTCAAGAGAATGGAGTTTTGCCAACTACACTATCCAAAGATTCTCTTGAAAAAAAACTTGCGGGTTGGGTACAAACTCAAAAGCTCGTCAAGAAAGACGGTAAGATGAATTTAGAGCGGGAAAAGCTTTTATTGGAGTTTTTGCCGACTTTTTTTCAGGAGAATCGTGGTCATGGATATAGTGATGACGAATGGGCAGAGAATTTTGGTGAATTTAAAAAGTTTTTTGAATTAAATAACCGCTTGCCGTCTAAATATTCGATCAATAAAGACAATAAAGAGGAGCTTATTCTTGCTAATTGGGTTGGTACCCAAAGATTAAATTATCGAAATAAAAATATTTTGCCTGAGCGGGAAAAACTTTTGCTTGAAGTTTATCCTGCTTTCTTTATTGTTCGAGAGATGAAGCGACGATATTGTGTATCGAAGCGAAGAAATAAACCGAAGTTTTAAGATTGTTTTTATTATAAACCTATTATAATTTAGATAGATTTTATATAAAAGGTTGAGACTTATGGCGAATATAGGATTAGATGACTTAAAAAAATCTCTGGTTGATAAAATTTTTAAAGCCGGTGAGCCTGATAGCTCTTTGAGAGATTTACTCGCTTTGTCTAATAAAGATAATGTTTTTTATTTATGTGAAAAATATCTTGAATTTAATGAGTATAAAAACGAAACGCTTTCAGTCGTTGCCGAGAGATTGATTTCTCGAATTTATGAAGAGGGTGATGTTGTTGAATCAATTCAAAGATTAGTTGACGGGCTTAATGAAAATACTCTTATTACCTATGCTAAAGAGTATTCTTTAGGTTTGGGTGATGATTCAATTACTGCCTTGGCTAATAGTGCGCCTGAGATGAGTAGAGAAGAACATGATGCAGAGATGAGAGCGTTTTTGGATAGTAAGTTTCCCGATGAGGAAGAGGACGCGAGCGTAGCTGATATAGCGCAAGAGAGCGCGGATGTTCCGACAGAAGAGGTTTCTCGTAGAGTAGGTGAGTTTGTTAATAACGGCATGCGTCAAATAATGGATATGAAATAAAGGATTAATGATGAAAAAGTATAATTTAAAGATAAGTCGTGAAGAGTATTCTATATCGCCTAGAGATTGGGATAATGTCGGTACTATGTTGTGTTCTCATCCCCGTTATGAACTTGGGGATGAAAAGAGATTAAGCCCTTCTAATATCCTCGTCCGCATTGCCGATGATGTCGGGATTGATACCGAGCCGTTTAATAACGGCGATATGGGAGAAGAGGATTTATATACATCTTCTAAGCTACTACCATGTAATTAACTTTGAAAAATGTAAGTAAAAAATGCAGTTATTCTTCTGTTATCACTTTACGATCATAGCGGGATTTCTATGTCCGTGGGTATTAAGAAAGGATGGGATAGTGGGCAAGTTGGTTTTATTTACGCCACTAAAGAGCGTTTTAGAAAAGAGAGCGGCTACTCAGAAGATGAGCTTTTTAGCTCTGATAAAAACAGAGAGCCTGTTGTTGGCGAGCATGTTAAAATTGCCGGAAATGAAAATTTCGGCAAGATTGTCTCGATGGATGGCAATAGTGTTGCTATTGATTTTGATTATAATAAATCAGAGGCATATAAAAATCCGGACAATAAAGTAACGGTTGAAAAGTCTTTAATTAGTGAAGTTATGTCTGATATGGCGAAAGAATATTTAGAGGGTGAAGTGGAAACATACACCAACTATTTAGAGGGTAATGTGTATGAATATACATTGGAAGAGTTTGATGAAGATGGGGATAAATCCGTGATTTCTTCTTGCGGGGGTTTTTATGGCGATAATATAAAAGAGAGCGGGATTTTGGAGGACTTGCCAAGAGAGCTTCAAGAGCAGGTTGAAAAAAATAGTTTAGACGCCGATGACTATAGCGATGGTGTAGAGTTTGATGTAGATGACGGGGTTTTAGAGATAACGCCGGCGATTAGAGCGAAGATGTGTGAGATGTTAGTAGAAGAGGATGTCACAAATATCAGTGATGCTGTTAATAGTGGCGATACTGAATTACTGCACTCCATTTTATCCGGGGAGACTCAAATTTATAAAGATATGAATATCGCGGAGCTTAGAGGGTGCTATGAGCAGGTTTTTGGTGAAAAAGTTGAAGAAGCTGCGTGGGTTAAGGAGTTTAGCGGGAGTGTTGCGGAGATAGCGGCCGGTGCTCACGGTGCAAGCGCTGGTGAAGTTGCAGAGAATGTGCGTAAATTAGCGGGTCCCGATGCTCAAACTATTTCTCTTTCGTAAGGGCAAGCGGTTATCAATTCCGCTTCGCACAAGGCACCCCTCGAGGGTGTAAACAATCAAGCGACTCGCTTAAGGTTTATTTTATTATAAAGCTATTATAATTTATCAATAAGTGCAATTTTATTACCTACAAAGGGTTTAATATGAAAAAAATAGATACATTGGCCAAAGAGCTTGAAGCTCTTAAGATAAAGCAAGAGATGATTCTTAAAAAAAATGAGGAGATTGTTTCTAAGCAAAATGAGGTTGAAGAACTTACGACTGATTATCGTCTTGAAGGCAAATCAACGACTGCTTTAGAAAACAAAATGTATAAACTTATAGATAAAGAAGCGGAGAACCTTGAGGCTCAAAAAGAGATCTCAAGGCTTATTAAAAATCTTACTCAAAGAATCACAAAGAGAGAAAAAATGGTTGTAGATAATAAAAACTGTAATTTTTATTTAAAAGATTATGAGACTAATAAAATAAGATATATTAATCTTGAAGAACTGAAAGATTTTTTTCTTAATGGAGAAAAAAGTGATTTTCGTCTTGGAATAAGCGATTATTCGCTTGAATTTAATTATGATGGATATTTTTTATATCTTGTTGATAGAGACAAGCCGGATTCAGAGGATTTTGATAGAATCTATAGCTCTTCGGAGCTTACCTCGATTCTATTGGCACATGGCGCTCAAATTAAAGATGCACTGCAAGTGCTTTCAAAAATAAAAAAAGATTTAGCAATATCAGATGGGTTAAATATGAATGATTATTCACTGAACTCTGTTTTGAAAAAACTTAATAGTGTAGTTGAAGCTGAATCTAAAGAGCCCGTTAATGAGGCTGTTCGTGAGAAAATTGAAGAGTTTACCGAAAAAACGGACGCTATGTTGGCTGTTAAAAACTTTTTAGAATTCGTTGTTAGTGGTACTCCGCATGCGACAAATAGTGATTTGTCAGGCGGGGTTAAAAATATGTTCTATATGAGTAATATCACTGAATTCTCTAAAAAAGAGGTTCGTGATATTTATCTTGGCTTTCCAAAAGACGATGTTGTCAAGGTTTTGTACTCGGTGGCTGAGCCTGAAAAATACAACAGCAATGATCTCTCAAATATGCCTAATAGATATAATCTAAGTTGTGACTATGAGAGCAACAACCTAAGAGGTTTTGCGGGGCAAATTGAAGATTTAGCTGATTTATATGGTGAGGCTTTGACTGAACTCAAAAAGATAGTTCCTGATTTAGATTTGAATAAACCTGAAGAGATTAAAGATATGGTCTTAAGAGCGGCAGAGCGGGCTGTGTCCGTAGAGAGTGTCGCTGAATTAGCGGCTGGTGCCGGTGATGTAAGTGCCACGGATTTAGAAAAAGAGATGAATGAGCTTAGCGAAGATAAATCAACACATAAGGATTTGGTATGAGTAATTATGCGAAAGAGCTTGCTCCGGTTTTGAGTAAGCTTTTAGATACGGCGGGAGTGGAGCTGTTTTGTGGGGATACATGGGTTAGTATAGAGTCAGATTCTTACAAAGATGGGCTTTTTATTCAGGTTGAATCAAAAGAGCTTGATAACGGTGAGTTCTCAGATGATACTTATACTTTTACCGCTTATAAGAATTTCTTAAACTCAGAAGATGTTCCTGAGACTGACTACTCTGAGGCGGTGTATATTTTTGATTTAAAACTCAATTATAATAGAGATATCTGGGAGCGTGATGTTTCAGAGGCAGATGTCCTTCGTCATATTATTGATAAAATGCAAAATCAGAAAGTGGAAGATTTTGTTCCGTTGATGGAGTTAACGGTTCACAAAATGGCTCTTAGCGAAAGTGAAAACAAAGAGCCGTTAACGGCTATTGATATAGTTGGTAAAAAATTTAAAATTGGTGATATTGTCACAGATGGTGTAGATAGTGGTCAACTTACCCTTATTGCCGACAAATTACTTTATGGTAAATATAAATATGAAGTGCTCACAAAGGACATGGCTTTTAAACCACTTACGAATAATAATTTTATCCGTAAAGTAGGGCATAATCTACTTGTAGATTTAACCGCGCAAAAACACAACGAAGATAGCTACACGATAACATTTGAATGTGTTGACGGGGGGAAAGGTTTAATAGATCTCGAATTTTCAGAAACAGGTGATAGCCGCGATATTCAAATTGAGTGGCATAGCAAGACACCAAACAGTGAGAAATTCGTTAGCGACTTTAAAGAGATGTATAACATCGCTGATTGGCTTGAAGAAAATGGTGCGTTTGCCGGCAGTGTTAAAGAATTAGCGAATAGTGTCGGGCATGTGTCCGACAAAGAAATGGAAGATGAGATAAAAAAACTCTCAGGCGATTTGACTCATAGTCAAGAGCTTTATTAAGGGGGGCTCTGTAAAAATTGGGTTGGCTCCTACTATTCTTCTATCCATTTTTTCTTGGCTGCCTGTTGTTATTATTTTTTTGTTTTTTACTATAATAGCTTTATGGCAATCGGAACTCTATCAAAAACTTAACTTTGTAAAAAGGTATTTCCCTGTGGGGTTAAGGCAGCGCCGTCCGCATCACATTATAAGTGATGTTTCCGGGCACCGGGTACCCCTTGAGGGTATAAGTACCCAAAGGGCATAAACAAACAAACAGCATTAAGTCTGTTTCTCTCTTCCCTACGGGGTTAATGTAGCGCCGTACACACCACATAATAAGTGGTTTTTCCGGCATAAGTAAGCAAGGAATCTTTTTAAAAAGATATTCCTCCGCTTCTTTTTAAGAAGCGTTGCTTACTTAAGCTATATTTTATTATAAAGTTATTATAATTGTCTTGTTGCTTTCTTGTATCCGACTTATCTTCGGAAACTAAAGCAAAACATTTTTTTTCTTGACTTTTGTGATAATAAGTTCAGGGTGTTCGTTTAGTATTCCTGCTCATACCGGGAGCTAATTTATACATCATATTTGACCGTGAGATACACGGCAATTATGCTACGGATAAAGAATCTATCTCGTTTTCGGGATGGATTATCATTTAATATTGCCCTCCTTGCAGTTATTAAATCTTGCGCAAATTTTGTTTTGCGCAATGTAACTTCTTCATTTTAAATTCAACTTCATTAAGCTATCTTTTATTATAAACCTATTATAATTTATCTGTTTTATAATTAGGAAAAAATATGAATAAAATAGAATCAGGTGTCCCATTTTGTCCTACAGCGCAGTGTAATAGTAATCGTCGGGGATTTTATAAAATTTGGGATATAAGCCGCCTAGAGAGTGAGCTTGGGCGATGTCACGGATGTTTAGCGAACGGGGAGAGTGAGCACTCTTCACGAACGGTTAATGCGCTTTCATTGCGTATTAAAAAACTTAACTTAACAAAAAGAGGATTTAATGGGGAAATTACAAAAAAATGATTTAAGAGAGACATTGGCAGATTTGAAGGTTTCTTTAGGTCTTTATCTTGATGAAGTTAAGTCGGGCAAGCGCAAGCGTAATGACTCTGTTAAAGAGGCGTTTGAAAAAGAGATACTGAGATTAGAAAATGAACTCAGAGAACAATAGCGTAAAGAATTTTATTATTGAGAGTGTAAAGGCTTTGGATGATAAAGTCACAAACAAAGAGTTTGATTTTTTATCAGTTGCGGAGCACAATGCCTATAAAACTTGCCAAATTTATGCCATCTCTTATGAGAAGGGGCTTGGGCTTAAAAACTTAAAAGATGAAGTGAAGAGCAACGCAATGGTTGAGCTCTTAAAAGAGCTTAATCAAAGGGCGGATGGCGGTTTGGTTGAAGCGGAGAAAAGTGAGGCTTTTAAGGCGCACTCCCGTGAGATTGTGGCGATAGCCAAAGAGATTGATTCTCTTTTAAAGAAGCTAGGGGTAGAGGCGAATTCGTTTCGCATAGCCGGCTATAAGTATGATTTTTTAACCGGCGTTAATCAGCTTGTCGTTGCTTATCAAGCTCCCGAAAAGTTGGAGATAAATGTCAATTTTGATGTTGATAAGCTTGAGAGTAAAAATTATGTTACTCCTGAGCTTGTTAAAGAGTGGGCGAATGTGGATATCGCATATCTATCAAAGCTAGAAGAGATTGGAAGGATTGAAGAAATTAATCGCGTTATTGAAAATTTATTAAATGGTATAAATAATGAAATAGCGAAAATTACGATTAAAAACAAACTTGACATTATCGGTGAGAGTTTAAAGAACAATAAAATAGATAATGAAAATATCTATGAGATTTTCGCGCAAGCGATTTTATCTCTTGATAATGTAAATCTTATGGACTGTCTCTCTAGTAGTATATACAGCCAAAAATTCTACAATCAACATCTGCTTGGGAGCAGGGAAGCCGACAATAAAGAGGCTTATGAGATTATTAAAACACTTCATGAAAAAACACCGGGCGAAGACCTCGCCATGTGTTTTTTTGATATAAATATATTTAAGAACATTAATGATGAAATGGGACATGACATAGGTGATAAGGTTATAATAGAGCTCTCAAATCAACTCAAAGATTCAATCGGTGATAGCGGGATAATAAGCAGAAGGGGTGGAGATGAATTTATTATTATCGCCCCGGTTTCTGCAATAACAAAGGCTATGTCTTTTCAACTTAGTATGGAAACTGTTGTAAACAACAGTGTTATGCTTCAAGGTTTTATTGACGCGCTTCCTGATAATGATGAGCGTAAAAATAGAGATTTTCCTCCTATCAGTTTATCTATGACTGCCGGAGTTAAAAAAATAGATTTTGCCGGATTAAATCCGCAAAATTGCGCGCGGGAACTGGCTAAGTGTGACAGCGCGGCGGATTTCGCGCAGTCAAAGCATAAAGATATAGCGCATTATGTTTTTGGCTGCGGAAGCAGAGGGAGTGTTGTCTCGGATGAGAGCTTTGAGAGATCCCGTTTTGCTTTGATGCGAAATCTTTATGATGAGCTTGGGGTAAAAAAAATTGAGGTGTTTGGGGAAACCATAAATGTTGATATGGCGAATGAATATGAGAATGGAAACATTGAAGAGAAAATAAACTCTTTAAAGATGGAGCAGCTCTCGGTGTATAGTAAAGTTGAAGATGGCGCTTCTCTTGAGGAGATTTTGGGTACTCAAAATAGAAATAATTTAACTAAAGGATAAAGAGATGAATAGTAGGGTTAAAGACATAATGGACTTATCCAAAGAGAATTTTTTTAATAAAATAAAAGAGTGGGAAAATCTTCTTGCGATTAAAGGTCCGCAAGGGCAAATAGGTTCTCTTAGTTTTAGAGATATCTCCGCGAGTTCTGAAAAATTTGCGGTTACTGACGGTGATTCTGGTATAAATTATTTAATATCAAAATCTGGGGATTTGCCTTCATGGAAACTCTCCATAGAGCAGGGCGGTGAGCCTATCTATTTGGGGAATGCTTCTTCTTTAAAGAACGGGATTCATCAAGCGGAAATTTTTGCACAATCTTTAAGGGAGAGTCTGTTTTTGGATTCTGCCGGACTTGCCGGCAAGGGCTGTCCTGTCAACTCTTTTGGAACGCTTAGATTTGATTCGTGTGACATAAAAGAGGTTGAAGAGAAACTAAAGGATTTGGGTTACAGTGAATCCAATATGGATTTTTGTCACGGGAAAACCTATGTGATTGACCGTGTTGACAATAAAGAGCATTCCAACTATGGAAAAAAGTTTATTCAATGGGAGATGCAAAAGACGCCTAGGGATTTTGTAGAGGCGATTGAGACGATAAAGAGCAGCTCTGTTGAGGCGATTGCGGATATGGCGGTAAATGCTGATAAGGCAACTGTTGTGGTTTGTTTGAATGAGCTAAGCGGAGATAAATCAACAGATAGGGATTTTGTATAAAACGGGCTGTCGTATTAAGTGTTACACTTACAACCGAAGCAAAAGATTACTTAAACCACAAAAGAAGCGTCTATGATTACGACGGGCTAAGTGATTACGAGGTATATAGCTCTGATTTGGATTATAACCGACAAATTACTACTGGTGAGATATCTAGTGTTGTATTATTTAAAGATGATGAACAAGAATTTACAGGGGAGATTTTAAATTATTATATAGACGAAATTTCTAAATATGGGATTACTGTTAATGAAGTGTAGTTGTGATGATTTAGAGTGTTATAAATCTGTGGTGAGTGAAGAAGCAGGATTTAACGCCTGATTCTTCTGTTGACGCGAATGCGTCATTGATTATGAGCGCTTCGGAGCAGCTCTTTTTTTGTATAAAAAGGATTTTTATGTACAATAAAGTTATTTTGGTTGGAAACTTAACTCGAGATATCGACCTTAGATATTCTCAAGGCGGAATGGGAATAGCAAACAGCTCTATTGCTACAAGCCGTAAATTCACTAGCAATGGTGAAAAAAAAGAGGAAGTTTGCTTTATAGATATTACATTCTTTGCAAGAAGTGCGGAGATTGCCAACCAATACCTTAGAAAAGGGAG
>MGWK01000055.1:82136-153440 GCA_001800975.1 Flavobacteria bacterium RIFCSPLOWO2_12_FULL_35_11
ATTGCCAACCAATACCTTAGAAAAGGGAGTAAAATCCTAGTCGAAGGTAGACTTAACTTTGATCAATGGGTGGATCAAAACGGGCAGAAGCGCTCTAAACACTCTGTTGTTGTTGAGACTATGCAAATGCTAGACTCAAAAAATAGCGGCGGCGGTTCAAGCGGAAGCAATGAGCCTGCTGCGCATGAGCATGATAGCGGTTATGATGCGGGGGCTGCGCCTCATAGCAATCATGTTGATTATAAAAATGCTTCGGCTCAAGAGAAAAGAGAGATGCCGGCAGCGAGTTTGATTCCTTCTATAGAGATAGATGAGGATGAGATACCTTTTAACAGGGGTTAGCACTACCAAAACAAAGAAGTGTAAAAAAACAAAATAGGGATTTATATGGCATTAATATTTTGTGAAGAATGTGGCAACCAATACAGCAACAAGGCAGAAAGCTGCCCTGTGTGTGGTTGCCCAACAATAAATAATACACTTCACTTGGACAGAAGCAATTTTGGAGCTTGTAGTGTAGAAATTCGTGGAAATGAGATGTTGGCACCATCTTATGTTTGGTCGGAATTTTTTACTATAGGTTTGTTGGCTATTTTATTTCTTTTTCTTTCCCTACACTTTAAAGAACAACTTTTGGGATTAGTAGCAGTTCTTTTATTCTTATCCCTATTTTTCCCAAGCGTGTTTTTACCAAAATATAAAAAAAAATTAAGTAAGGTAAAGGAAATTAATAACTATTTTAAAAAAAGATTTAAAATAGTTACCTCTTCTCCTAATAGTTTCGCCTGCTCCGAAATAATCAATAAAAGCAATTTTTCTAAAGATACAACCATGTTTGATGTGTATATGGAAGCATATAAGTTTGGTGCCGATTCTATTATGATAAATGATATTAGTGTTACTAATGATGTCAGCTCCAGAAGTGTGCGCAATGGCTCTGGCGACATTCAAACAAAGAGCACATTCCATATAACTGCAATATTAATTAAATATTAATGAGGTTATGCGACGGCGTTTAATCTTCCTTTATAATTTGCTTTTGTTTTTGGAGATTGTAAAGGTATCGCTTCGCTTCTATAATTTTTTCTACATAAACTTTATTACTCGTGTTGAGAAGAGCAACTTGAGCTTCTAGGGTTTTTGTGTTTGCTTCTATGGTTCCGTTAAGGACATCGAGGTTTTCGCTGACTTTATTTAGGTTGTCGGCGAAGACATGTTTCCTGATATCTTGAAATGCTTTTCCTAAATCTGCTGCGCATACGCATGCAAAGGTGTCCTGTGTTCCCATTGAGGCAGATGCGGAGGTGATTCCTTTTGAAGCGATATCTGCCGTTCCGGGGACGCCAAGGTTTCCGAATTTCTCCAGCGTATCATTTATAGTGGTAACATCTTTGAGATTTTGGATCTCTTTAATCATATCGCTTTTTAAAGCAGAATCTTTCAGGGTGTCTGCCTGTTTCAATACCTCTTTTTTGAAGCTGTCTTGAAAGTTTTTTGTTACTTCATCTACTTTGTTCTGAACATCAGCTTTTATGTCTATGTTTTGTATAATATTTGTTGTGGGTTCAGCCGCAAATAGTGTGATGACGGTAGTTGATAATAATATGATATTTTTAATCATTGTGTACCTCTATTTTGTTAATTAGATTTTGTGTTTCTTTCATTCTTTTAAGTTCTAAAAGGATTTCTCCCTCTAGGTTTTGAATAATGAATGTTTTCTCATCTTTTGTGGCGATACTCTTTGTGATGCTGCTTTTGAATTTCGTGTTGATTTGTTCAGTTTTGGCTGTTATTTTCTCCATTTCCGGCGCTATCATAGACGGGATTTGGGTGATCGCGATTTCCATACTTGTTTTACTCCATACGACGGCCGATAAGTCGGCTGTTGTGAGTATAAGTAAAAGTGTTGTTATGGCTCTTTTTTTCATTTTGTCCCCCAATGTAAGAATGGTGCTATAATAGATGATGTAGCGATTGTGATAAAAATTACGGTTGTGGTTACCCATAAAAAATATCCGAATATCTTTTTGATATTTGAGTTTTTTTTCGGGAGCCAAATTTGTTTTAGCGTGAGCATAGTGGTTATAATTCCCGCCGCTGCGATTGTTTGAAATAAACTAAAAAATGAGACTATAAAGCCGGCAGAAAAAGATGCTGCGATAGTAAAAAATATTAAAAAAATTCGATAGGCGTTGAGTGTGGATAATTCCGGCATTTTTATTGTGCCTCAATAAAGATGTGTTGGTTTTGTTTAAAGCCTAAGCTTTTAAGCTCCACGGTTGAATCTATTTGTATGTTTACGATATTTGAGTAAATCTTTTGGGTTTGGATTTCACTCTTGAGCATTTCATTAACGAGAGTAACTTGTTTGTCGAATGACATGGCTAGTGTTGCATCAGATGAGTCAAATGTCTTTTTGATAAGCTCTGCTCCTCTATATGCAAAAGGGGCGTCAACACATCCTCCACAAGGGTATAGGTTTGTTGTGAAAAGTAGTAAGATTGATGTTAGGGCTCTTTTTTTCATTCTGCGGCCTTTATGTTTGGTATTTTATAGGAGTCATACGCGATTTTCTTTAGCGTTACGAGCTCTTCGGAATAAACAATAAGAAGTTCGTTTAGTTTTGTTTTTTCGCCTGTTATAGATGTTCCTGTTTTCTTATGGGTTTCGTCAAGTTTTTTGACGGAATCTTTTGCGTGAACGCTTGCCGTTGGTGTGGTGGCGGTGTTAGCGTTAGCAGTCGATAGCAATAGAAGTGATGTGATTATAATAAGAGTTGGTTTTTTCAATATAGTTCCTCTTTTTGTTGATTAGAAAAAGTATAATAAAAATATATTAAAAATATGCTTAAACTATATTTAGAAATTGATTTTTATGTATTGGTTAACATAATCAACATTCTCTTGAATATTTTGGGTGTGTTGACTCCTGAAAAAAATAAGTGTAAAATTCATAATGATTGATATTGATGGAGAAGATTTATGTTTTTTAAGAAAATAATTTTTATTGCTTTTGTTGTTGTTTCCTGTGGAGCGTATGAAATAAAAACAGATAGGACTTTTCAAGAGAGGCTTGAACCTGATAGGATGCAGTTAAGTTTTTGGCTTACTGCAAAAGCAAAGAGTGCCAAAGAGGTAAAAGAGATTTTACATCCTGCGATAGCGGAGTTGAAAAAAATTCCTGCCTGTAAAGGCGGTGGCTACACTCTTAGCCCTGAGTATAACTATAAATCGGGCGATAGAGATTTGCTTGGTTTTAGAGGGAGCACTCATTTTGAGTGCCGATTTAAAGATATGTATGAGATGGATGGCGTTGTTGCTTTTTTTGATACCCAAAAAAAGTTAGAACTTCAACAATCGCCTATTATTATAGTTTGGAGAGCCTTAAACAGCCATTGCATGAGCTTATAAAAACTGAATTAGTGAGTGGTGAAGTCAAGAGAATGTCTCAAGATGAAGTTACCCAAAAAGTAGAAGAAATAGCTGCGGGTGAGGCTCGGTTGGATTTGAAGTAAAAGCCTGTATTTTAATATCACTAAGCTAGTTTTTATTATAAACCTATTATAATTTATTGAAAATATGGATTTAAAAGGTTTTTAATGGTAGCTGTTAAACATATAAACACCCTCTCTTATGGTTGGCTGAAAAAAATGCACATTGCTTGTGAGGCAGATATAAAATTTATTGAGAAGAGCCACGATGATGAATTCTTACCCGGTAGAAAAATTGAGCTTGCTCTGATTGAGAAGCGGATTGGGCTTTTGAAAGAGAATGTGGATAATTTTCAATTTGATAAGCTTCAAGGTTTTTTCTCCTACTGTTGGCATAAAGAACATAATCCTGAACCCCATAGAGATTATCATAAAGATAACGCTTTTTGGGCGGAAAATTTAGATAATGCAGGCGTTCCATGGGTTATCCAAAATCAAGTAGCGTATCTCTCTGACAAGAGGGAGAATGGACCTTTGTTTAAAAACTTGGAAACTTTGCTTGCTCAATCCGGAATTAAAGTTGTTAGTGATTTAAGTCAAGTTACCACTCTTAGCCAAAATGATGTTTTTGATGTAATCAAAACACTCCCTGCCGGTTTTACTCAAACGAATATATACTCTCCTGATCAATATATTGTAGTGGATTCTAGTGCTTCTGCTTATTCCTCTGTGGCTGAATATTTAGCTGCTTTTGAGACTAAAGATGTGGATTCTGAAACTATTAAGAGAGAAGTTGAGTCTCTTGGAGCGGTAAAGGCGAATATATGCGAAACATTGTAAATCAACTTCAAGAGATTCTTGATTCCGGTAAGATAAGTGAAGAAGAGAAAAATATTTTTGAAAAATATATTTTGATATGTAATGAGTTTATTGAAAAAGGGATAACTCCTAGTGATGTGCTTTTAGAAACTTTTGAAAAGATAATTAAGGTTTTTAAGCCTTTGGTTGGAGCCGGTCGTGAAAAGAGTTGAGCGGTTAGCGGTTATTAATGACTATTTAATATCTCTTATCCCTGATGATTTTTCATCTAAAGGTTCTCTTGTCTCTTGGCTTGAATCTTCCCCCTACTCTCCCTATACTACTCTCTATGGCGGTGTCAATGCTCTTGGTTATGATAAATCACTTGGTTTTATCTCGGAGATTGACTCAAAAGAGAGATTTCTTCTAAAAGATGTAACATCTTTTAAATTGCAAAACTTTATGAGTTTTGGCGGGGAGATCTTATCTGCTTCTTGTCGTTTGTATGATGCGGTTGACTCCCCTGCTCTTTTTGAGAATTATCCTGAATTTAAAGATATTGATATTTCAGTAAATATCTCTTCTGCCGGTCGTGGGATGAAGAGCGGAAGTTTTGATGTGGCGAATAACCGTATTGAGGTTTTTGCAGATTCTAATAGAGATGCTATGCTCGTTCTGCTGCATGAACTTCAACACGCTATTCAAGTAAGAGAGGGCTTTGCCCTTGGAGCTAGTTATTATGGCGGAGATGGGGTTTTTGATATGTTTGTAGGTTCTGTAGCGGACCTAGATGGGAGATATCAAGATGGGAGCTTTTCTGATATAGCAACTCAAAAGAGTATGGTTGAGATTGATGATAAGGATATTATTATAGATTTATCTCCTGTATCTCTCTTAATAAATCGGCTTAATAAAAAAATAGAGGATAGATTAGAATCTCTTTATGAGAGTTATGAGAGAGGCGAAATTGATTATGAAGACTACAATAGCTCTGAAAATCGGCTATTAAATGATATGAAATCAGGGCTGTATGGAGTGTATCAACTTGATAGGATTTTTCAGCACAATGAGCTTTTTATAAGCTACCCACAGCTCAAAGACATTAATGTTGAATTTTCATATGAGATACAAAAAGGCAAGGCTACTTATAACTACCATAGAGATCTAATTACATTAAATTCTTATGAGAGTGTTGAAGATATAAAGACTTTGCTTCTTCATGAACTACAGCATGTTGTACAATTTGAAGAGGGGTGGGCGCTTGGCGGAAGTCCTAAAAATTTTAAAGATATTGATTTAGCAAAAATAAAAAAAGATTCTCTTATTAAAGAGATAAGAGATTATATTGATTTTAATTTTAACAGCATGGATGATAATTATCGACAAGCTATTAGAATGATTAATAGCGGTTCTGATACCAAAAAAGGTTCGGATATTCTCCAAAATAATCCTATTTATAAAGCCCAATATGCTGATTACCTTATGGCGTATCGTGATTTAGCAGAAATAGAAAAAACAGATTATGAATACGATGTTTTATCTAAAGATAGACAATATTTATCTTTGTGGGGTGAACAGCAGGCAAGAGCAACGCAGTACAGAATGAATATGACGCTTGAACAAAGAGCGGGTGAGGATTGGGCAAAAACACTTGAGCGGGTTGAAGGTGAATATAAAGAACCGATTATAAAATTTGAAAATGGTGGGATTGCGGAAGCTGTTGAATTAGAGATGAGATATTTAAATGAGAGCGGGAAAGTTAATTATGAGGCGTTTAAAGCCGAAGGGTTAGAGAGGGTTCCTAGATATTTTACTTCCTATAGTAAATTTCAAACACTTTTTAAAAATAAAATTAATAGAGATGAGGCGGTTTTATCAACTCCTTTAGGTGAAGTAAAAATTAATATGTTTGGTGCTTTTAAGCACTTTAAAGACAATACCCATAATGAAGATAGGATGAGATGGAGCGGTGGATTAATATCCGCCCTGGAAGATCCTCTGTTTATAGTTCAAGAGAGATACGAAGGGCAAATTCAGAAGGTCTTTTATAAGCCTATGAAAGAAAAAAATAGAGATAAAGTTGTAAATTTAACAGGATTTGTCTTGGATGATAAAGGTCGTTTAGTAAATACTACATTTTTTCCCGTAGCGGAGTATAAGCTAGAAAGATATATAAAAAGCAGAGAGGAAGATTTACTCTATTTTAAGCACGCTGGTTCACGCTTAGAGCGTGTAACTCCAGCAGTCGTTGCCGACTCAGGAAAAACGCGTGCAAGTGATGACATTATATCAAGAAAAGATATTGATGTCAAGAGAATTGATAAAAAGAGTAGAGAAAAGCACTTTAAAGAGTGGTTCGGCGATAGTAAAGTTGTTGATAAGAGTGGTGAGCCGTTGGTGGTTTATCATGGGACAAAAAAAGTTTTTGATGTATTTGATATAGATAGAGTAAAAAATGGAGCTTGGCTTGGCAAGGGTTTCTATTTTACGGACAATAAGATTAAAGCAAAAGAGTTTGGCAAAAAAACTCTTTTTGTTTATTTGACTATGAATAATCCATATATTGCTAAAGCAAATGATCCTTCTGGTCTTTTTTCTGAGATAAAAGAGATATACGGGGGTGATAACCCCGATTGGGATGAGTTTGATATTTCGAAGGTATTAAAAAAAGATAATTATGATGGAATTATTTATAAACATTGGGATGAAGATAGTGGTGTTTTCTACTCCGTTTTTGAGTCTTCTCAAATAAAATCAATTCACAATAGAGGGACTTTTAATTCTGAGAGTTCAAATATTTTAGAGAAAAATGATTTTGGGTTAAATCAAATAGAGAAGATTATCTCTATTATTCCCTATGGGATGGATATGAAAGATGCAAAAGAATATTTGGAGTTTAATGGGCTCTCCCCTGCCCTCTTGGCTGAAACGAAATATCATGATGTTTTATCCGGGGAGAGATTTGTCTCTCTTTTGGATATTAATTCAAAAGGCGGGATTGAGGCGACGGCATATTATAATGCCGGTGGTGAGCGAGAGAGCCGCGAAATTGAGGCGATATATCGCAGCGAGTGTGAATCAATTGTCACACTTGCTAATAGTGCGCCGGCCGTGAGTTGTGATGAGCTGGCGGCGGCGGTGAGAGAGATGGCGGATGGTAAGCCGGTAAGTTCTTGTGATGTTTCTCTCTAATTCTTAGAGATAGTTCCCTGCGGGGCTGTTGTGACGCCGACACATCACATTATATAGGTGGTGCTTTCGGCATAAGCACCCAAAGGGCATAAACAAGCAGGAAATCTTTTGAAAAAGATATTTCCCCGCGTTTTACTTTATAAAAGGCGTTGCTTGCTTAAGGTATCTTTTATTATAAACCTATTATAATTTATTGAAAATATGTTTAACAAAAGGATTTAAAATGGCAAAAGAGGTAGATAATAAACTAACTACAAATATGTCTGGCTCTACTATAGCTACAGAAGATAATTGGGAGAAAATCAACGGAGAATTTGCTTTCTCTGAGAACAAAACTGGGTGTGTTAATGATGACGGCACAGTTTTTTTTGATTCAAAAGGTTTTTCCCAATATATGTTTAAAAACAAAGAGGATGCTTATCGCTTTTTGTTTAATGGTGAAAATGTTTCACATAAGTATAGTTTCTGTGTTGGCTTCCATTATGATAATCCAAGGCTTGATGAGCAGTGCGAGCATTATGCTTGGAGTGTCTGGAGAGATGTTGAATGTGCGGAAGCGGAAAAGCAAATCGGCTCCGGTGATGAAAAAATAAATGCTCAACTAAGAGATATGGCAAAGATTTCCGCTCTTGGGACATATCTCTCGTCTGATATTAACAATTCAGATGATTATGAAAAGTTTATGAAATTTGAGACTTTAAACGGGACTGATATAGATATATGGGAGCCGTTTGAGAATCACTCTTTAGAGGAGATTCAAGAGCTTGTCGAACAAGAGTTTTCCGCAACTCTTCATAGCTATATGAAGGTTGCAGAGATTGTAAAATCAGCGGTTGAATTAGAGAGTTTAGCGACTGGGGCTCACAGTGCAAGCGCTGATGAAGTTGCAGAGAATGTGCGTAAATTAGCGGACTCTAGCACTCAATCTACTTCCCTTTCACAGGGGTAGTAGTTTGAGATTTATTTGAGATTGATAGTAAACTTACAATGAATTTTGTGTCTAGTGTTCAAACGGAAACGATTGTAATAAAAAACGACAGAGGAACACTTTATGGTAGTTTTTATTTCAAAGATAACTTTGCAAAAATTAATTCTCTTGAAATTAAAAAAAATTCCCAAAAAAAGGGTTATGATAGTGAACTTGTAGCCCTTTTTGAAAAAAAGTGCAATGAGCATGCTATTTTTCAAATTAAAATTGATGCGTATAAAAAATCTTTGGGCTTTTGGAGAAAAATCGGGTTTGATGTTCATGATAGTCCTCAGGTTATCGACGGACATACACAAGATTTTTATAATGGAACGAAAGTATTAGGCTTGGATATCAGCGCTATCATCTCTCCAGAGATAGATAGTATGAGTCCGTCCGACAAAGCTGCTGAGATGAGCAAGCTTGGCGGGACTAGCGCAAATATAGATTTTAAATAAGAAAAAACAACTGTTTTCAATTTACAAGAGTAATATTTATCCAGAAAATTAATTATAAAATAATCCCTCTATTTTTTGTTTTATAATTAAGTTATATTTTATTATAAACCTATTATAATTTATTTAAAATATGGATTTAAAGGGTTTTATATGGCTGGTTCAAAAAAAATAGATGTTGATTTTCAATCCATCTGGGATGGTGGGTTAGAGGTTATTTCACCTGCTGTTTTAGATTTAGAAACTGGGAAACTAGTCCATATAGAAGATTGGAGTGAGCCGGAAGGCGCTCAAGAGTTGGACTCAAACTCTATTATTTTAAAAATGGGCGGGATGACTGTTGTATATGATTTGGTTGTCCGCGGGGATAGTTATTTTATCTCCGAAAAAGATTTAGAAAAAACAAAAGCTTTTTTTAACAATGATTCTGAGTTAGCAAAATTTAAAACTCAGGCCGAGCTACAAATAGATGCTCTAAGACTACAAGAAAAACTCGGTGATGATTGTTCAGATTTTAAATTTGATTTTGATGGATATGAATTTTATAATGTGTCGTTTGAGAGCAAAATTCCTATAAATAATATTTTGGCAGTTATGAATACAATTCCTGATTCTCATGTGATGATGAGGAATTTAATTGCTTTGGAAACTGCCGCCGAAGAGAAGAGTAACACAGGAGAAAGTGCAAGGTACAATCTGTTTATTGAAAAATGTAAAGAGGTTTGTGATGCTTACGGGATTACGCTTGGCCAATATTTTAAAGTAACTTGTAATCAAAATAGTATAGATTTTGAAAATGGTATTAACTTTAATATGATACATGATTGGGCAGAAAATGAGAAGTTTATTAACATGTTTTTAAGTTCTAAAAATTTATCTGAGAATAAAGTTTTAGATGTCAATGATTTGTCAGAGCAGATTGAAAATCTTGCTTATGAAAATAAAAAAATGGCTGAATTTTTAGAATCGTTGGGTTATTCACAAGAGCAAATCACTGATATATGTGTGGGTACTGAGATTAAAGTTGCTGTTTTAATAAATACAGAGGATAAAATAGTTGTAGTTAATGATGGTGCATATACGATTTTAATGCAGTCAATTAATTGGGATAACTACACGGATGATGATAGCGGTGATCATTGGAGTGTTGAGAGCGCTATTTATAATAAGATTGACTCCTCAAAGGAGACAGAAGATAATGATGAGATAGAAAATGCCGTAGGATGTATTAATCTCTATTTAAAGGCTTCTGGGCAGTCAGAGATTGCGGACTCTGAGAATTATAGAGATTTTTTAGATTATTTTGACTATATGGCTCAAAATGATTTTGTAAAGATTGATAGTTTTCTGTCTTCGTCTTCCGTGGGAACTACGGAGACGATAGAGGGAATTGTGGGAAAAACTGAAAAGAAGGATTTAGTATGAGTAGAATATATTGGGAAAAAGAGATTTTAAGTAAGTTTGATCTTACTGGGAATAAAAAAGAGTTTTTTAGACTTGCTGATAATCTTGATAGAATTCAAATGGCTAAAAGTATGTTTTTAGACAGAAATGCGGATTTTGATAAAAAGACCGCGATGGATTTTTTAAAACACAAAATCAGCTCTTTAAGGGGCAACGAGTTTTTAGAATTCACAAAAGAAGAAAATTATAACTTTTTGGAAATTAATGATAAATATTCAATTCTTCTTGATGAAGATGTTGAAAAAAATATCAATAAGCAAGATTGGCAGTTGTCGCTTGAATATGGTGGTCGAGATGATGACATGATTGCCTTGGCGAATGTATATGATGACAACGGAGCTCACTTAATAATGGAATTTAATCTGTTTGGTGAAAATAGAATAAGTATCAACGGCAAAACTGTTGAGAATATTGATGATTATAATGAAGTGCTGCTAAAAATAGCAGAATCTTATTTTAGACATACTCATCATGAGGACATAGTGGACTTTGTTTACGATGAGAACACAGCAGGTATGGAGATACGATTGATGGGGCTGTATTCAAGAGAACAAGTCCTTGACAACATCTCTTCTGATAGTGGAGAGATGGCAGAGAAGCTTTTTCTTCTTCTTCAAAAAAAATTAGAAAGTTTTAATACTCTCGAATTAGAGGGCTTTGCTAAAGAGCATTATGATAAAAATTTTGAAATTAAAAACGATATGGGTTCTTCTGTACATGTAGATTTGTTTGATGTATTTAGAAACCCGGTGGTTAATGATGAATCATCATACTCAAATATGAAAAATGCTCTCGAAGGCGTGAAAAAGTTAGTAACCGAAGTTTTTGAAAATAACGCTTCACTCTATTTGTCTAATACAAAAGAAAGCAATTCTCTTAATATTGTGTGCATTGAAAATAAAACTCATCAAGAGGAGATGCCCACAGGAAATGCTTTATATGAGCTGGCAAAGGTGAAAAATGGTTATTACGATTTTAATCTTGAAAACCTTGCCGCTTATGGAAATGGCTATTTGGACATGGATGATGATTTTGAAATTGAGTTTGGTCAGAGAAAAATATATATCTCAAAAGATGAAGAAGGTGTTTCCGTAGAAATTTTTGATTTATTTTCAGGTGTGCCAATTGATGAATTAGGCAGTTTGACATATGATGACTTAAGCGAGCCGGAATTGCTTGCTATTTCAGAAAATGTAGTGAAGAAAAATTCTCTCACCGCGATAGTAGGGGAGTTTGCCGGCGCAGATAAAGCCGCGGTTGAAGCGTGTTTAAATGAGCTAAGTGAAAACAAATCAACACATAAGGATTTTGTATGAGTAATATATTACTAAACATAAAAAACAACCCTAGTATTTTTATTCTATTAGAAAATGCTAGTGAAAATGCAATAAGATATTTTGCTATTGGGGAAATTGATAATAAAAATCTTTTTACCGGGATGATTCACGGCTATGAAGGCGGTGGAGAATATTCGGAATGTTTGATGTATAAAAATGCCTATGTTGCTACTTCAGATAATGAAGGCGAGCCACTTGAATGGGAAGAACAGGTGGCTATTTTAGAAAATCTAATGGGAGATGGCTATGTTGATAGACTTAATGATGTCTCATATAAATATTTAGAGTATG
Source organism: Flavobacteria bacterium RIFCSPLOWO2_12_FULL_35_11 (assembly GCA_001800975.1). Classification (GTDB taxonomy): domain Bacteria; phylum Bacteroidota; class Bacteroidia; order Flavobacteriales; family Flavobacteriaceae; genus Lutibacter. Next base: position 94,071 of record MGWK01000055.1, read on the forward strand.
ACACTGAAGTGTGCAACTATTTAATGCTGGATGAGGCTATGCCTAATAAAAATATTTCCGTATTTGAGTTGAATTTTGATATCACTCCACCATCTTATGCCAATACCGAATGGGAGAATTTTGTTCCTCTCGCGTGGGAAAAGGCCATAAGCTATGGCGTGGAAGATTTGGCAGCAGCATCCAAAGCAAATGTTTCTCCGGATGCAGTTGCAAAAAATTTGCATGAGCTAAGTGAAAATAAATCAACACATAAGGATTTAGTATGAGTTATTTTTGGAATGTTGAGTATAGACATTTTTTGCGGGATCTGCTTCCTTCTGCGGCGGCGGAAATTATTAAAGAGTTATTTGAAAAAAATAATTTAGAGTTGGCGGGCGTTAGCCCTAAGCATGAAGAGATTATAGATATGGTTTCGGGATGGGGTGTTTATAACCCTCTCGATGAATTTAACGAAGATAAATCTTTGGATTTTAGTAAAGCTCCCGTTGAGTATAGAGAGCGGTTGATAGCAGGTTCTATTCAAGAGGTGTTTAATGTTCTTGACGATGATGTTGCTAAAAAAATTGTTGATCGGCTTTCTTTGGATTTGGCAATTTTGACAAGTGAAGAGAAAACAAATGCTAAGCTTATAGATATGGCTAAAGTTTTTGCCCTTGGGACATATCTCTCATCCCCTGTTGTTGATGCGTCAGAGTATGATGAGTTTTTGAAACTTGAGACCCTAAATGGGGCGGATATAGATATATGGGAACCGCTGGAGGAAGAGAAGCTGAATAATATTCAATCTTTAGTAGAAGCGGAATTTTCTAGGACTCTCCGCAGCTTTCAAAAGGTTGCGGAGATAGCAAGGACATCGCAGGAATTAGAGAGTTTGGCGGCGGGGTCTGATAAGATGAGCCCTTTAGAGAAGGTTCATACTATGAATGATTTGTTAAATTTTAAAAAGAGGGATTTGGTTTAAAAAGAAGTTTTAATAGTTTTTTATTAAAACTTCTTTTACTTTTCCTCTCCCCTCGCCTTTACAATTAATGGCTCTATTTGCCTCTATCGTGGTGATTTTATAATCGCGGTAGAGTTCTATTATAAATTCTGTATAGGAATTGGATAATAAGAAGTACCCCCCCCCACTGTCTATAAAATCACATAGCTCTTTTAGTCTATATTGGTCCCCTTGTGTAAATCCAGCTTTTGTATAAGCTGTAAATCTTGAGGTCGGGCTTACCGGAACATAGGGTGGATCGAAATATACGAAATCACCCTTTTTTATATGTTTTTTGATAAGAGTAAAATCACCTGTCGTGATTGTTGTGTTTTTTAAAAGCAAACTGCACTTTAAGATATTATCTTGGTTTATAATATCCGGGTTTTTATATCTTCCGAATGGAACATTATTCTCCCCCGCTCTATTTACTCGGTAGAGTCCGTTAAAGCCGGTTTTGTTTAGGTAGATAAAGCGGCTTGCTCTTTTGTGCTCTGACAGCTCTTTGTAATTTGGTTCTCTGTCTAGCCGGCGGAGTGCGTAGTAGTATTCCGCCGTGTTTTCGTGCAGCTTTAAATCTTCAATAAGCTCTTCTGGCCTGTGTTTTACTACTGAATAGAGATTTGTAAGCTCGCTGTTGTAGTCGTTTATAAATGCTTTCTGGGGTTTCAGCTCAAAATAGAGTGCGCCGCCGCCGATAAAAGGCTCAAAGTAGCTGTTGTAGCTCTTTGGCATGTTCTCTTTTATTTTTTTGATAAGCTGGCGTTTGCCTCCTACCCATTTTATAAAGGGTTTTGGCACTTCTCTTCTCCGTGTATGAAAAAATATTGTAGGTCTATAAGAGCTTCAACCCACTCTCTTTTGGACATTTGGGATCTCTCGTTTACATTCATTCCTAAAGCCCAATAGAGCTCTTTTTTATGTTTAATGTCGAAGTCATCAATCTCTTCTCCGCCGAAATTGGTAAAATCAGTCTCTATAACGGCGTTTTTGAACGCTTCGCTAAATTCTCTTATCTTTGCCATTTGTTACTCCTCTTTTTGGTATGCCATGATTTCAGGCGGAATGTTTTTAACTTCATCAATTATACAGAGGCGGGATTTTTTCCACTGTGTATAATTTGTAAGCGCTATAAACTTCTCTCCGGTTTTTGAGTCTGTTTCTATGTATGCGTGCATATTGTGGATTTTTTTCCCATTGCCGATAATTACACCTACTTCATTATCTTCTTGGATTTTTTTGCCGTTAATATAGACGCTTCCATTTTTGATTTTTGGTTCCGTCCATGTTCGTAGTGTATGAAGAAAATCGTTGAATTTTTTTAATTCAACTTCTCTCTTTTCTGTTTTTATAAGCTCTCTTACAGCGTTTTGAGCTTGGTTTGCTTCTAAGAGTTTTTCTGCCTCTTCAATCTCTCTTTGAAGATTCATGGCTTTCGTTGCCTCTTCTATTGTTGCGCCGTAAATATCCATTATTCTCTCTGCGAATTGTGGATATTTAGATTCTATTGAATCGGCTAACTCTTTGAACATAAGTATTGATTTCAAATTGCTTTGTAAATTCCAAAAAGCTTTTTTAAGATGCTCGTCTTGCTTTTTGGATGCGTAGTAAGTTTCACTCATATCTTTCGAGAGAGCATAGATTTTTTGTCCTTTGCTCTTCTCAATTTTATTCTTCATTTTCGTTAAGAGTTTTTTAGCTTCTCTGAGTTCTTCTCTTATCATACTACACCTCAAATTTTTTAGGTATGTAAATTATACTCTTATTCTTTTTCTTTGTCAAGGGTTTTCCCTTGATTTGTAATCTTTTTTATGATGGCTGTTGGATTTCCGCCTTTAGATAAGAGCTCTTGAGAGAGAGTGAGGATTATTTGGATATTCTGCGGGACTCCATAGCGGTTAAAGTCCGTGACATAGTTTTTGTTTTTCCCCATTAACTCTGAAAACTCCCCGTATGAGAGGTTGAGGGATTTTATAATCTCTTTTGCCGTTTTTGGTGTCATTGGTCCGCCCATTCTCTTGCTACTCGATAGATAGCCTTTCTTGATAGATTCATCTCCCGCGCGATTTGCGACTTATTGTCCCCATTTTTTAGGCGGGTGAAAATTTCGTGCTCCTGTATGTAATTAATCTTTTTGTTGCCGCATTTTTGGCAGCTCTTGGTGTTTCCACTCACAAGGTTTGCTCGCGTAGTATGGGTAACTGTGTTGCAAGACATACATAGGCATTTATATTTAGCATGGGTGTTTTCGCTTCTAATAAATTCTAATACATAAATGTCGCTAAAAATCTTTCCCGTGATGTCTATTCTTTTGCTCATTTTCTCTTAAATACCGGTGTTTAATGTTGCAAGCAAGATTTCATTAAGCTTCTCTTTTTCATAGAGCTTTCTATTAAAACCAAGCTCAACTAGATCATTTTTTATAAAATTTAAAAACCGCTTATAGTCCTCCGCGCTCCTTAAATAGGTCTCGTCCGTGCACCATCTTGCCACGCATAAAAACTCTCTTATTTGATCCAATCCCTCGTCTTTTATCCCTTTATTTTCAGCTTCTTGTTTGGAGTGAAGATTGTGGAGTGCATCAAAAATAAAAAAGCTTACTTCTTTTAGCCTCTTAAGCGCTTCCATCTCTTTTTTTAAAAGGGCATTTTCTCTTACAACACTCTCTATCTTATTAAGCGTTTGATGGTGCGTTGTGCCGCTTTCAAAAGAGTATGAAATATCATTATTATTACTTGCTAAAGCGAAAGGGGTGTTTATTCCTCTTTTTACGCCTAAAATATAAGCCCCGGCGAGCAATACTGTTGCTACGGATAATAACAAAACAATTTCTAGCATGATTTTTCCTCTTCTTTCAGTATTTTTAATGTAATAGACAAGTTGCTGTTGTCTAAAACCTGCATTTTTTCACGACTATATTTTTGGTTGTAATATTGAGAGAAGCTATCCACATCAATGTCGACATAACTTACGATATTGTGCTCTTGCATATATGCTTTCAATATCTCATTTTGAAGCACCTTTGAATTTATTTTAGCGTGCGCTTTTTTTAGCGCACACCTATCAATTTTTTTATTATCACCCATGCTTTCAAACACAACTTTTGATTGTAATTTTAATCCATCGAGTGTTGAAATAATTTGTGCTAACATTTTTTTCCTTATTACATAAAGCTTTTTGCTACAAAGCCCATAGCTAATACAATTGCAGACGCTATGATATGGGCCACAAAGAATTGATATGTCGGTTCTTCTTTAGAATTTCCGAGCCAAATCAGAATGATTACAAGCCCAACGCTATGAGCAAAGGAAAGTTCCATAACTCCTATTGGAGCAATAAACCAATTCCATAGATACTGGAGTGTTATTGTTGATACGCCAAAGGCTACGAGAAATGCTACAAATACCTGTAGTTTTTGTTTTTTTGAATCCATATTCACCCCTTTATTTTTAATACAACGGATAAATTACAGTTGTCTAAAATATTTCGCCCCGTCTCCGACGAGACATTTCTAAAATCTTTCATACTGCATGTAGGATATCGGATATCATTACCCGTCTGTTTTTTTATAGCTAAAACAAATTCATTCATTCCCATTTCTTCATAACCTTGATATTCACAATTAATACTATCCCCTGTATTTATAAGGCTACCATGGACATATAAAGCTAAGTCTCCCTTCTCTATCATGCTTTTGCGCTGTGCGTTTTTACTTTTAAAAAATATGGCAAAATTTAGTTTTAAACCATCTTTTAAAACTAAATTTTCGAGGGATGATATTTCTTCTATTGAAGTGACTCTGGTAAATATTTTCATATGAATTCCTCTTTAAATCTGTACAAATTATACTCTTATTCTTTTTCTTCGTCAAGGGTTTTCCCTTGATTTGTAATATTTTTAAGATGATGAGAAAATAATTACTCTTTTATTTCGTTTTTATTCATAGCCATGGTGTGATTTATCTGTTTTAGGATTAAAAGGTACTCGGCTTTGAGTTTGATGTTTTCGTCATAGAGTTTGTTGTTATTTATGAGTGCAGTGTTATACGCTTCGTAATTCTTATCAAGAGTGTTGAGTTTTGAGTTAATCTCTTGAGTGCTTTGTTGCAGTGTTGTTTGGAAATTAATTACAGCCATATTGACTGATGGTTCGCAGTCGATACGGACACATGCCGCTTGAAGGTTTATGATAAGTGCTGCTAAAGCTATTACTGTTTTTTTCATTTTAAATCCCTATGTATTTACGATTTTTCTAAATGCTTCGTCGTCTTTAAATTTCATTGTAAATGCACCGTCACCATACATGACAAACATCGTATATTTTGGAAGTGTTTTTAAAATATTCTTTCTGTTATCCCCGATTGCCAATCTTTTTGATAGGTTGTTGATTAGGTTCTCTTTTTCCTCTTCATCATCCCCGCTTGTGAGGATCATCTTTATCTCAAAGCCGTTTAGGATTGAATCTGGGATGTGTTCCGGCTCTTGGGTGATTGGGAAGAAAACCATATCGTAACTTCTCCACTCATTGATGATTCTTTCAAACACTTCTTTTTCTCTAAAGAGTTTGTTTGCAAAAATATTTCTTGCCTCTTCAAACCAAAAGAAGACAAGCGGTCTTTTTTGCCCTTTTAATCTTTTTGCATGCTGTTCGGCTTTGATTTTTTTAGCTAAAATTGCCTGCATCGCGAAAACTAGGTATCCGTAATCGTTACCTCCGGCGATATCGTCTGTTCTGAAATAGATTATCGCTTTATCTTCAAAATCAAGTCTTGAGTATGAAGAAAAAATCTGCATTGATTGGATTGTTGTCAACTTATGGACCAAGGATTCAACAAGTTTTTTTCTTATTTGCTGGTTTGTTGTTCCATATTGTGACTCTTTTTGTTTTAGGAAGTTAATAACATTGTGTAAAAGAGGTTTTTTGAACTTCTCATACTGAGGCTCTTTTACTTCATCGAAAGGGGTGTGCTCTTTGTATCCTAGTTCTCTTAATTTTCTATACTCGTTCTCATTTGTATGTCTTATTGAGACTAGAGTTAATTTTTCATAGGAGTCGTGTGTGTACATCTCTCTTATGGCTTGTTTAAACTCTTCGCTCTCTGATGAAGTTAACGCCTCATCCCCTCCTCCGCTGTTTAAAACGAGTGAGACAAGGGTAGATGCAAAATCAAGGTCGCTCTCTAAGACATTCCTTCGTCCGTTTAATTCAACGACATCACAGTCTATTATGTTGTACATAAATTTATTTTTATCAAATGTATTTATATCAACTAAATGTGGAAAATCACTATGGATTTTTTTAATTTGATTATAGAAACTATCTTTAATATCAAATATAATGTGATTTGTATCACCTATATTATGAATTTTTTTGGCTTCATAGTCATACCCTAAAAGCTGTTTTAGAATATCGTTTGCTGCTTGGGTTTTACCTGCTCCAGATGTTCCTAGTAAAATAGTGTGTGCTTTTGGGATGGAATTTTTTTCCGTTCCTTTTACAAAACCGAAGTTTACAAAGGTTTGATCCTTGTTTGTTCCTACTAGGTGCGGTTTATCAGAATCAAGTTTAGAGTTGAATGAGATATATTTGTATAAAAATTCTCTATTTGCTATTCTTGAGAAATATTTATTAGTACAAAATATTGGGGTTTTGTTTGAGAGCTCTCTTGTGCTTCTGTTGATTATGTCTAATTTACAATTAGCCACTTTTTCAACTTGTGTTGAAACCGTCTTTCCATAATCATCAAAGACTTGAAGTGTTGTATTTATTAGGACACGGTTATGTGTGTCGATACTTTTGATAAGAGCTTTATATTTATTTTTGTCTCTATTATTAAACTGCCCGGTCGTGTTTAGCTTTTGTGACTCAAGCTCAGCCTTCATTCTTTTTTTATCAAATACTATTTTTGTATAGAGTGCACCTTTGAAATTTATTTTGAAGAACTCTTCAATATCAAATTTTATTTCATCTTCCTCGAATTTATTTGTGTAACTCACCGCTTGGTAGTATTTGCATTTATCATAATTGATAAATGCGCGTTCTCTTATGAGGGCGTTTAATAGATTAAGAGGGTTTTTGTACTCATCATATATATCTATTGAATATTTTTGTTTAAGGATTTTTGCATACCAATCTATCTCATATTCGTTAGAATAAAACAGGGATAGAATGCGGTCAAAAACTTCTTTAAAATTTAAGATTTTAGAGTTAATTGCGTTTTGAATTTGAACGGCGATATTTTTGTTTCTTGTGAAAATAAGATTCTTTTTCAAGAGGCCGTCTTTTAGTAAAACCCATGTGATTTCGCCCGTCTCGTCTTCTGCAAAATCAGCCGCTAAAGAGTTTATGAGTGTTTGCGGAAGGAATGAGATATTCTCGCCGGCTCCCGCAAGTTCTACACAGTAGAGTTCTTGAAAAAAATCGTTTACATAAACGAGGTTTTCATCCTCATCACCTATATCCTCAATCATTAGGGCGCCTGAGCTCTTAAAAACATTTGAGTAGTAAACTATCGGCTCCCAAAAGAATGATTTTGCAACTTTAAAAGGATTCATTTACTACTTCTTTTGAGCGATAAGCTGGTGGTTGATTTTTGGATGGATTAACTCTAGGCTTGTTATTTTCATTCCGTATGAGTTAATAGTATTTTTTTGCAATAAATCATAATACCCTGTTGCTCTTACATAAACTATTGATAAACCTTCATCTTCAACATTGTTTTTATTTAAAGATTTTGCATATGCCGGAATTGAGAAATAAATAGAGAATTGGTTGTCATCAGTCTGCCAATTCTCTATTTTTATATCACTCTCTTTTTTATCCATAACATGCGGGAGGTCGTTTTCATTGACCGCGGCTCTAAACCATCTTAGAATTTGTTTCCAATCGTTTTTAGCTTTTTCAGAAGCGGCAATATTTTTCTCTGTTGAGATTTTTGGGTTTATATCTATATAGTTTGTATAAAACTCTATAAAATCGGGTGTCTCTTTGAAAAGTTTTTCTTCGTTTTCAAAGAATGTTTTTTTGTATCCGTCGGTTATATTAAACGCCGATTTTACCAAATATCTTGAGAGCACATGTGCTACATTGAATTTTTCAGCGTGAACATCAAAATGTTCTTTTTCATACTGCTTTATTACTCCGGAGTCTGTGATGTAGGTTGTAAGTGACGCCATGGACTGTATCTGCTTATCTTTTTGTTTAAGGAGGTGTGTGGTGTCATCAAGTGAAGATGATATATTATAATAGCCGATTGCCATGATTAAGAGTACGAAGTCGTATCTGCGACTCACAAAGAATTGTATATTCTTTTTTATCTTATTTTTAAACGCCTCTCTGTCGGCGGGGTTTTTAACAAATTTCTTTTTTTCAACTGTTTTTGACATTATTCCCTCATTCACACTTTTAGTTACAAATTATAATAAAAGTATAATAAAACAAAGCTTAATCACTGGAATGGATAATCTTTTTTTTGGTTGTTTTTGTTTTGATGAAAAATTTTCTGCTTGGGGGTTTCTGAGAGAGTTTAATCTCTTTCGCTTCTTTTACACTTAAGAGTAGTCTTTTAAAAATTTTTGAATTCATGGGAGGTCTTTTTAGTGGATACGCCGCTCTTTGAGATGCGGCGTGGTTTTAATTGTAGTCTTGTGAGACTGTTGGAATCGGGAACTCTTTTTCAAAGTCTCCAGGTTTGACGACAAAGCCTTTACCCATTTCGGCGATAGGGTTTTGTGATGTGGTATTTAAAAATGAGAGTTCATTTTTAAGATTGTCTAAAAAATTTCTAACTTCAAGGTTGTCTTGTGGGTTAGTTCCTATCGCCAATGCAATATCACTTCTTATTGCTGGGCTTACATCTTTGATAAAAAGATTATCCAAATTAAGTGAAGGGAAGATTTCTCTAAAAACAAGATTTTCGGCTTCTTTTGTTAAATGATTAGAGTATCTCATATTTTTCCGTCCTTTATTTTATTTTCGACTTGCTTCAATATTTCAGCTTGTGATAGTCCAGAATATTTTGAAGTCAAGTCCATCGGTTTATTGTTTGACATTGTTTGGAATAGTTCTCTGCTTATTATAATAAGAGTATCACCTAGGCTGTTTTTTGGAATTACTTTGCCCGCAATATTTATTAGAGAAGGGGTAAGATTTTCCTCAACTTCAATATCCATTATAATATTTTGTCTATTTTCGTCTTTTGCGATTATAAATGTAAGAACTTTGTTCATATCAATCCTTTTACTTAACACCCTATAAATGCAAATTATAATAGGTTTATAATAAATACAAGCTTAAGAAAATGAATTGGACTTTGTTATTTAATAAGCTTGCCGGTGTTTATTGTTTAAATACTATTACAAATGTCTTTAAAACATGTTTAAGTGGTAGTTATAATTATTATAACTTTGGTTGGATGAATTTTTAATTTTGGGTTAAAAATGATTCTATAACTTTTGATATGTCATCTATTGCCTCTGTTGCCGGTTTGAAAAACACTTTGGTAAATCTTCGCTCTTTTATATATGGCGATGTGGTGAGATTGTTTAGGACAGAGTATCGAATTTTTTTAGTTAGGTTATTGAGCGGGATTACCTTTCCGCTCGTTCCGATTACTACTAGCAATGCACAATTTTCGATTTCTTTGTTTAAAAAGTGATATTGTGGAGCGTTTTCTCCGAAAAAGACGATATTTGGTCTTAGCTCACTTTGGCAGTCTAGGCATTTTGAGTTTTTTGAATTGCCTTGAGCTGTATATCCTATGTCAAACAAGAGGCTACATTTTTCGTTTGTGCATCGTAGATGTTTTAAAAAGCCGTGAAGATGAATTATATCTTGGTCTTGAACTCCGGCTTTTTCAAACAGGTCGTCTATGTTTTGAGTTATAAGAGCTATAGCGGTTGGATATTTTGCTTTTAACTTTGCGATAACTTCATGAGCATGGTTTGGCTTTTTGTCTTCAAGCTCTTTTCGGCGTGCATCATAGAAAGAGATTGTTTTTTCTTTATTTTTTTGCAAGCTGTCAAAATTGCATACTTCTTCGACTTTGTGATTTTCCCAAAGTCCGTCCGAATCCCTGAATGTTGCTATTCCCGATTCGGCGCTTATCCCCGCGCCTGTAAAAATTATTACTTTTGCCATTATTGGTCCTTAGATGTTGGATTTTTTTCTATTGCAGTCGCGGCAAAGCATTTGGCAATTTTGAGCTGTGGTTTTGCCGCCTTTGCTCCATGGTGTAATATGGTCCGCTTCCATTTCGTTTAATTCGTAATGGTTGTTTGGTGGGGTGCATTTAGGGCAAATGCCTTTTTGGTTTTCATAAGCCTCTATTTTTTGGTTTTCGGTGAATGGGCGGATACTTAGATGTTTCTCTTTTGCGCTTAGCAGGTATTCGTAAATTCCTTTTTTGTTTGTGACATCCTCATCTTTTCTTAGTCTTATGACTTCACTTTTGAGTTTGATAATGTCATAGTTTTGGTCTTTGTAGTTGAAATAGAGTTCACCCCACTCTATTCCTTTCATCTCTTTGTGATAATCCGGGAAGAGGACTTCGATCCAGTTGATAACTTTTTGAAAATAAACCCATACTTCGCTTGCGTTTTCATCGTGTTGATGAAGAGCCATATAATTTTCCAAATCGGTTCTTTTACTTAAGGCGATCCATTTTATCGCCGTTTCAAGGTAATCTTGTCTGTTTACCGTTCCGCTTAGATATTTGCTTGCTTTGTTATATGCTACGCATCCGTTTTTACTGAAATATCTTTTTGCGTCCGTTACCCAACTTCCGCTATAAACCGCGTTTCTTAATTCCTGCTCGGTTAATTTTTCGCCGGCGATATTTATTGTTTTAAACCATTTGAGTTTTTCACTCGGTTCGCCTTCGCAAAAATATACCATGAGTTCGTAATCTAGGATTTTCTTCTGCTCGTCTTCGTGCAGGTTATGGAAATATCTCATAAGGTATGAGAACTCTCCGTTTACATATTGGGATATAGATATGGTTCTTTGCTGTCCGTCTATGACTTCAAAGTTTCCATCCTCTTTGATTGCCCAATATTGTACATTGAGCGGGAAGTTGTTAAACACCGTGTCAATTACCGCTTCTCTTTGTTTGTCTTTATAGACGAACTCTCTTTGATATGGCGGTCTTATATCTAGTTTGCCGCCAAATCCGAAAACGCCGTCGTTTTCGTTATCGGTATAGCCGTTAGTGAGTTCGCGGATTGTTACCGGCTTGAGCTTGATTTTCATTTTTTAGCCTTTTTGTGTTGGATGAAGAGTCTTTTAAATTTGTTTTGCCCTTTTATGACACAGTGTGGGTTATCACCATCCCAAATCCCGCCTGAAAACCCTTTTCCATTATCCTCTGCCATCCCAATTATTTCAAACTGCTCAGGATTAAATTTGTCAAGGAAAGTTATAGGCACTCCCATTGCCCCCTCATAATCCATCGGTATATCTTTTGTTTTGCTTACCTCAATGGCATCGTAATTATCATACTTTGGATAATCTGATTCGTTGCCTTTGTAGGTTTTATAGAGAAGTAGGTTTTCGTGGCGTTTTTTGTGGTCTAGGTTGGTAAACCAAAATGTTCTAGCGGTTTCAAACAAGGAACCATCTGGCTGGTTAAAAAATCTAACTGTTTTATATCCTAGCCATAACTTATTCTCTTTGATATATTTAAATGTCTCTTTGTATGAAATGGCATTAATATTGCCTATTACCAAAAACTTCTTATCATGCTCCATAAGCTGTGCTATATATTCTCTAAAAAGTGAAAAGGGCGGATTGGTTACTATGATATCTGCCTCTTTTAGTATCTCTATACTCTCTTGACTTCTAAAATCACCGTCACCTTTTAGGTCGGTTCTTATGGCATCATCTAAATTTATAACCCCGTCTTTGTTGATATCGTGTTCAACTACTAATTTATATGATTGGCTATCTTTTTCGTAATGAGTTGTGATTAGTTTCTTTAATCCTAAATGGGTGAAGTTGAGAGCAAAGTATTGAAAGAAGTTGCTCTCTTTTGGATCATCGCAGTTACAAAAAACTATTTTGTTTTCAAAATGGTTTTTATAGTGTATCAGCTCTTTTTCTATATCGGAGAGCTGCGTATAGAATTCATCGTTTTTATTCTTCTTGGCAGATGCTAGATTGCTATTCTTTGTCTCTTTGCTCATCTTGGACCTTTGTTTTTTTGTTAATTAGTATTCTAATAACTTTATAATAAAAAAACGCTTAAGTTTAATTTTATTATAAAGTTTGAGAGAGAAATGGAGTGAAATTAACTTTGAAAAAATGGCTGTATGGTTTTTTTAAAGAGTGAGACTTTGAAGATTAATGCTTTGGCGATATTTTGTGAGCAAGACTTGGATTTTAAAAATTTGGATTGGATTTTTATCCCCACTTTTTAGTGGGTGTTCCCGAAGGAGAATTGTAGATTGGCAACGGCTCGAAAGAGAAACCTATTGGTTAATCATAGTCCAGCTGCCGGAAATAGAAAATTTGAAAATTGGTTAGGGGTTAATTACTCCCCTAGCCTTTTGGTGCTCCAAAACTACAACAGATAGTTACTTTTCGCAAAAAGAATTATATCGCATTTTTTTAATAAGGATGTTTTTGTTTCTTAACTTTGGAAAAGTGGTTTTTGGCAATTTTGGCTTTTGCGAAAGATGAACGATAAAGAGTTGAAGAATGAGCTTTGCGAAAGATGAACGATAAAGAGTTGAAGAATGAGCTTTGCGAAAGATGAACGATAAAGAGTTGAAGAATGAGCTTTGCGAAAGATGAACGATAAAGAGTTGAAGAATGAGCTTTGCGAAAGATGAACGACTTGACGAAAGAAAACGGCCGTTAAGAATTTTTTTTGAATTTTGAAATTCATAAAAATAATTTAGGTCGTTATGATTGAGATGTGAACGGCACGCAGGAAAAATCTATAAAAATTGTGTTAACTGTTTTTATAGATTTTGTATGTGAGTTGTGAGCATTTCTAAAACAGTTTGCTTATATTTTCTTTTGAAAATTAGCATAGTGTTTTATGAACGAGGTGTCAAATTGGTACAAATAGCGTAGATATTTGTGTCCACATTTGGCAAACTCGCTCATTTCAAAATACAGCGGAATCTGTGTAATTTAAAATGTCTTGTTTTTGGAGCATTTTTTTTTGCCTTTAAAATTTCTACTTGACAAAAGATGTTTTTTTCTGCTAAACTTTCTTTATAAACTTTAGAAAAGGGAAATTTATGGAGCTCACCTCTGCTGGATTATCAAAAGCTTGGTTCTTGAATGAAATGAGAGAAACCAACACCATTAAAGAGGATAAATTTTTTATCCCGCTTGAATTGGGATGGGGTGGGTTGGTTGAAAAATTTAAAAAAAACATAATCTCTTTCTTGGAAAATGACAAAAGGTCGTTTGAGCAAATAGCAAGCGGACATCACTCGAAGGACGCTTTTTTAAGAGAGATTGAAAGTGGAGTAAGAGGCTGTCTACCGCTTGAGCGCATTATGCTAAGATGTAATGAACTATTTCATGCTAATTATAGCTTACAGGATTATGCGGACATGGCTAAGATATTTGCTGATAGCTACTCTTCATATTTAAAGGTTCACTATTTAGCCTTGCATATTGATTCATTCGTAAAAATTATTAATGAACACCCTAATGCTGAGTCTGAGCAGCTATTTAAAATTTTTCTTTTTGAAATTGAAAATATTGCTTTGGAGCTTGGGATTACGGCGGAAGATTTTGCTTTGTTCATGCGCGATCGACTAAATATTAATCAAAAGGATTTGTGATGTTGTATTCTAATGACAAATTTATTAAGAGAATTGCTGCTTTTGTCGCGCATGAGGTAAGGACTGATCTTGAAGTAGGCGGAATAAAAAGGCCGAAGATTGATTTTTTAGTCTCTATTTCAGAGGCAATTGTTTTACTTCTTGAACATCTTTACCCGCTTTCAGAGCAGATACAGTTGATTAATAATATTGACAAAAGTTTTAGCATTAGTGACACTACTTATTATAGATTTTTAAAAGAACACCTTTTTAATAGCTATGAGTTACATAGAAAAAATAGATTTTTCGCAGCGAAAACGATTGAGATTAAGCGCTTGATTGGGATGTTTCCTAATCAATATGAGCTGCAATATAGTCATCTCTCTTTGAATACAAAAGAGAGCATCACTTTTGCAGATTATTTACATTTTATTAATCACTACTACTCTCCGCAGGCGGAAGCTTTTTTTAATAAAAGAGCACTTAAGTTGCAGCCGACAATCATTAAGGGGGTTGTTCCTAACCCTAATGATGGCGGCGAAACATATCTTAATGTGACGGTTGAGGAGCCTGCGGACAATATCGCGAGCGTTGTGAGCGATATTAAAAAAGAGGTTGTTGCCATAATGCCGGAAATTCAGAAGCCGGCTGAAAAAATTTCCTCAGGAAATTATTCTAAAGTTGGGCAATGGAAAGTCTATGAAAAAAATGAGGACAGATACGCCTTAAAATATACAGATGGTGGCTACTATATAGATTTAATGCCTGACTCTACAGTTGAAGAGCTCCCTAAGCTTTGGGAGATAGTAACGGATCGCAATGAGTTCCCTAGGGAGATTCAGGACGACTTCTCATTTTTATATGGAAAATACAATCGAAAAACGCAGGGATTTGATGAAGACTATATCTATTTTAATCATATAGATTTTGTTCAATATGCAAATCCTAATACCTATGGTCTTGTGGATAGATTGCTTTTCATCACCGCAACTGCATATGATGAGGGTAAGATTGGCTATTTGTTATATAGATACTACAAGGGTAAAATCTATTTTATTGAAAATTTAGTGCTACCAAAGGTTAGTGCAACGCTAACAAGAGCTACTAGACATTGGTATGAGAACAATATTACTGCGGATTTTGGGGAGTTCATGAAAGAGCTTTTGGCTTATAAAAGAAAGTGTGATGAAGAGAAATTGGGGAAAAAATAATGCCCCTATTCTTTGAGCGAGGATAATGTGAAACACGCTCTTTTTATTGAGGTTTTTGTATTTAAAATTTGTGATTGGATTGATGTGTCTGTTAATATATTTTCAAAACAATCAAATATATCTCTCTTTGTATATGTTTCCAGCATAGTGAGCTCCATAAAAATCTGCTTTCTTGCTTAATAATCATGCTGCTCCCCACGAGTCAATTGTTATAAAAAATATAACTTTAAAAAATAATCAAATTGAGGATGGGCAGCATGAGTAGCAGCACTTACAGATGTATTTGTGGTAAACTATTAAATTGGTTGGAAGTCAAATTTTGTAGGAGCCATAAAGATTGGTTTGATGGCAATTTGTATTTTATTTTACTAAGTATTAACTATTTACTTTACTATTGAATAGTGACTTTATACAGGAAATCATCAATAGTTAATTTTTACTATTCAACTATTTATGATTCTATTATTTTTCCCTTATTCCTTTAAAACACAGTTATATTCATCTTCGGCTTTAGCCGAAAAAGGATTATAATCTGAAACAACTATTTTCAAAAAGAAATAGATTGCTACGAGATGCGATACTACTAAAACTACGAAAAGTGAAAGCCTTATTATTCCTATCCAATCTTCATGGATTATCGAGTAGTTTGTTCTTATTAAATCATCTATCACAGTGCCATATTCTAGTATCAGGGATGAAACAAAAAAAAACATAAACAATACAAATATAAGCTTTGAATATTCAAAAACTTTATATAAAGAAATGTAACTCATGTGTTCCCCCTTCTTTAGCACGACACTTTGTTGTTTTACTCAATAACTTTACATTATTCAGCACTTTTTGTATTGTTAATTTCATCTTTTTTCCTTAAAATCTGTTTGGTACAATCAAACCATTCTTACTCATTATGATTTCAACAGTATCAATAATGTCTTTAACTGTTTTTATCTGCTCCCACTCATTATTCATAATAATAAGTCCAAATCTTCCCTCTATTGGTTCTCTTGGTGAGCTTTCCAATTCAAGACTATCAATAAAAGTGGATTCGCTTATATCATTCACCAGAGAAAAACTTTTAAGTTTGTTAATTACTTCATTGGATATTTCATCTCTATTTTCAACTGTAGCAATCCTATTTATTTCGCTTCTAAATGTCATTTTAATTCCTTAGTTTTTAAACGCTTATTTCAGTATCTATTCATCAACTTTTATTAAAGAGCCGTCTTTAAATTCAAGTTTTTCACCGAGTCCATTCGAGTATGTATAAATGCCCCTTTGTTCTTTTGGTATTTCATTGTCAATGATATTCCCAAAAGAGAAAACATAGGTTTGACCATCTTTCTCAAAATTATTATTGTCAAATAGTGTCATGGAAAATTCTTTTTCAACTTCATTTATCCCCACTATTTTACCGCCAAATAGAACTTTTTTATATTTTTCAACACTTGGTTCAGTATATCTTTTATGAGCAAACGCATCTATGCGTTCTGTTCTGCTCAAAAAAACAGTATCCCCAATTTTGTAAATCTTTCCAAAATATGTCTTAAACTCCATTACTTCACTCATGAGCCATTCCTTAAATTTAGTTTTTAAACGCTTATTTCAGTATCTACTTAATTAACTGTATTTTGTATTGTAGCATAAATAGGGTTACAAATGTCAAGTTAATTAAGTCTTTATTACACATATTATATATTTTCCAATAAATCAACAACTTCATACTTCTTTTGTTCTGTTAAGAAGATGTAAATCTCTGACATTTCTACTTTATTATGCCCTAAAAGCTTACTTATTTCTTCAATTCTAACACCTTTGGCATATAAATAAGTGGCATAGCTTCTTCTGAGCGAATGAGGGGTAAGCCCTCTTTTTCCAAATCCACATCCTTTTAACGCTCTAAATACAATATCTTCTACTGTTCTGTGCGAGTATTTTTCACCATCTCTTGTAATAAAAAGAGCATCACATTTTACAGTGGAACTTTGTCTTATTTCTAAAAACGCTTCAAAATCTTCTTTGATGAGTGCATAATTTATATAAGCTACTCTCTCTTTGCTCCCTTTTCCTATAACATCAATTTTGAGATACTTCTTGCCATCTCTTTTTTCAGTATAAACACTTTTTAGAGTTAGATTTACTAATTCTTCTTTTCTAAGTCCACCATAGGAAAGAAATTTTAACATCACGATTGTTTGTTTAATATTTGGATGATTAAATTTTAATGTTTGTACTTTTTTCAGAAAAGTTACAAGCTCGTCAGGTTCTAGGAATGTCTGCTTTGGCGATTTTGTTTTATCAATAGGATTAGTTGCTCTCTTGCCACTTCTTAGGAAGCCAATATTGAATTTGAAATCATCTAAAATATTGCTCTCTATGAATTTAAAAAGACTTCTCATCTGGTCGTAATGAAGTGTTTGAGTTTTTGCTGTATTTTCCGATAAACCAATTTCTATATAGCTATTTATATAATTTGTGTTTAAATTTTTAATGTCTGATATATTTTTGTCTTTTAAAACATACATATAGAGCTTAAAGAGAGGATTTAGGTAATCTGGTAGATTATATAACCCTTTTGTTCTTGCAACTCTCACATGCTCTCGTAGCTCATCCATATTGCTTGAATTTAAAATTTGTTGGTGTATGACTTCTTTATCTAGTTCTCCAACTCTTAGTCTCTTTTTTTGTAGGACTTCTTTTACTTTGACGGTATAGGCTTTTGTAGCTATAAATTCTTTTATCCAAAAGAATAAGTCATCTTTAATGTTGTTAGATTGGTTTAGATTTGTTTTTTTCATCAAAACCCCCTGTATATTTCCTGAATAGTTTTTCAAAAATACCATTTATCTTAGATTCTTTTTCTTTTATTGTGTTAAGTATATTTTTCTCCCATCTTAACTCAAATGGCTCTTTTCCTTTAAAGTTATTAAATTTTTCTAAATAAGAATGAGCAGTAACTAAATCTTCTGCCTCAAAGTCTATGGATATATCTTTTATGATATTAAAATCTGTCCATTCTAAAAAAGGTCTAACTTGTGTTATTTGATAATGAAGTTCTAATCCAAATTTTCTTAGATTTTGAAAATCTACATCAATATTTCTCTCTTCCCCTTCAATTTCTCTTCTATCAAAAAACCTTTTTATGTAAAATAAATTCTTTTGTATCAGATTATGAACTAATAATAACTGTTCTATTCTTAATGAATTGTACCGAGAAGTTGAGTTCAAGTCTATTTCTTTGAAGAGCAACTTATTATTAGCCTCTAAAGAAATATACAATTGATTATAAGATGCTCTTCTATCTTTTTCACTCATTTTATAGATAATATATCCACTAAATAAAGCACCTATTATTGCACCAGCAAAACTACCATCTAAAAAACCATATATTGCCTCTTTCATTTAACTCTCACCATTAAGTTCTCTCTCAAAAGAAGAAAAGCTTTCCCATCTTGGTTTTAAGTTTCCACTCATTAAATCATCCATTTCATTCCAACTAACATCATAAACTGCATCATCACTTATTGAATAAAAATAGCTTCCCTCACCCTCGATTGAAGAAATTTTTAAATACTTCTTTTGAATATCTGGAAACTCATCACACCAATAGCAATCAGAATCATTATCTGCTAATATCTCATCAAGACTATAAACTTCATCGTAGCCCTCTTGCTCATTGTCAAATCCACTATATTTAGAAAAATATTCATAAAATTTTGATTCCTTTTTAATGTTTAGTTTTTCTAATATTATTTTATTATCTAACATCACCCACACCTCCTTTGGCTTTCTCAACATCTTCTGCTCTCTGCTTCCAATGTGTACTTTTTTCATTATTAAAAATTGTTCTATCTACCGACACGGGATTTTCTGGATGTTTATCAGGCGTATATGGATGAACAGCTTTTTGTCCTTTTAATTCATTTTTAATTGAATGAGTGGACTTACTTAATTCAAAGATTGAGCCATTGTTGTTTTGTCTCGAATGATGTAGTTCTACTGTTTCAAGCTTACCATTTTTCTCGATTTTTGGAGACAAGCCTTGCTTCATCCGTTCGAGATTAGTCTCAGGAATTTTACCAAGTTTCTTCGTTTCTCTCTCAATTACTAAATCAGGATTTATCTCTCTTTGATAAACAGTCCTCTCACCATTTGGGGCATGTTTATTTTTTGTAGTAACTTTCTCGAAAGTCCCATTCATACTTTTTTTGGTTTTTTTGAGATTTTTTTTCTCTTTTGTAACCTTATAGGCTTTAACAGCACCAGCGACTACGGCAACTTTGGCGGCATCTTTTAGCCATCCAGCGTTAAGCTGTGTGCTAAAGAGAAGAGAGAACACTAAAAATAAATTTAAAATAAATTTCATGATTATTTGCTCCATAGATTTTTTTGAATTATATCTTTATCTAATAAATCTTCTAATAAATGTTGATTCATTTTATACTGCTTTTTTATTTGGAAACTCTTGACAAATTTCACCACTAAGTAATCTCCCTGCCACTTTTCTCCCACATCTCCAAAAAGTTAAACCCCCATTTATCATAATCCTACTCCTTGTTTATTTTCACATTTAGGCAACCGAAAAACCATCTTCCCACCTTTATAGCTCGCTTCCCAAAATAAGCCCATGAATAAATGATTTTTTTGAATTGCTTGGATTACTCTCTCATTACAACTCCAACCGCCTGTTATAAAAATTATCTCATCATCAGTGGTGTTTATCTTGCCATAGTTTAAGTCATAGCACTCTTTGACAAATTCAATAAAAACACCCCAACCTTTTAGATGATTCCATTCTTTAATAGTGTAAAAAGTGTTATCAGTAATGTCGCCATCTCCATCAAACACTGGCTCATTTACAATTTTTAATTCATCCACAATAGTGCAGAGTGTGTGTGGAATTTCTACTAGAAGACCTTTGATATCTAAACCAACTGTTTTCTCTTCAAAATCACAATTAATTACATCATATATTTTGCCTTCAAACTCAGCTTTCATTCCGCCCGCCCATCTCTGGTTGTCAAATTCAATAAGTGTCATTTTTCTGCTCCTAGTTTATTTTCTATTTTACACTCTATAAACTTCTTTATAGTGTCACAATGGCATCTTTTAGGAGAGCAGTAGCATCCTAGATTAATATTGCCTTGTATGGCTTGTTTGTAAATAATTCTAAGCTCTTTGAGCATGGTTTCGTTTTTAACGACTTCAACTTGCTCGTGAAAGTACGCCTCATACTTTTCACAGACGGAATCCCTTTCGCTTTCGCCGCTCATTTTAAAAGGATTACCAAGAGCCGAGCCTCTGCCGCAGTAGATATGCTTTGGCTCTTTGTGTTTATTCACGACCGTAATCATTCTTGTCCTTTTTGTCTTTGCTTATTTGAGCTTCTAGGTGTATCTTTATACATTCAACTACATAACTAAAAACGCTGTATACAACACCATCGCCGATAATTGCAACGGCATCTTTTTTATTTTCAGGCAAGATGAAATCGTCCGGTAAATCTGCTACCCTAGCAAGCTCTCTCGGGGTTAAGAAATCTTTTCTCCCATTTTTATTAATTAAAAATGAGCTTGTCTGTCTATCATAGTATCTAGTTGTTGGATGTCTAACAGAAATAGAATTTTCATCTATCAAATCCATTTTAAAATTACGACCTTTCCCAACCTGAGTTTTTTCCCAAGCTTCATGCTTACTTAGCTGTTTCCATTCTCTTTCTTCATAAGGAATCTCTAAAATATCTTTTACAGTTTTAGCAGAAAAGGGCTTGATAGGCAAAAAGCTAAAGCCCTCCTTTATAGAAGCTACCATGCAAAATCGTTTTCTGTAAGACAAGGAACCAAAATCTTTAGCGTTTAAGATCTTCTCTGCGATACAAT
Source organism: Flavobacteria bacterium RIFCSPLOWO2_12_FULL_35_11 (assembly GCA_001800975.1). Classification (GTDB taxonomy): domain Bacteria; phylum Bacteroidota; class Bacteroidia; order Flavobacteriales; family Flavobacteriaceae; genus Lutibacter. The sequence goes on from MGWK01000055.1 coordinate 114,916, forward strand.
ATCCCATCTTTTGTAAGACATTTTTTAATATCAAATACGAATATGAATTTTGATAAGCGGGCACTTCTTCTAAAAGTATCACTGCCGGTCTTATTTTTTCTATTCCTATAAGAGCGTGGGCGGTATTGTCACCCTCTTTTGCGTGTTCGTTTTTTTTACCTGTTTTGTTAATCTCTGTAAAAGGTCTACAACTGGGTGTTAAGTCGACTATCTCGGCATCTTTATATCTATCCCAATCAACATTGGAAATATCACCACACCAAATTTCAGCATCGGGGAAATTAGCTTGATAGTTCGCGAGTTTTTTATCATCATAGTCAATGCCTGCGAGGATATTGAATTTTTTATTATCATAGAAACATTTAGCAAGAGTACCCCCTGAACAAAACATGTCAACAACATCGTAGCTGTCTTTATCGGTTTGAATTTTATCTCTAGCCCTCTTTTGCTCAAGAGCTTCTTTAAGCGGAGTTATCTCAATACTGCTACTGCCTACAATAATCTTAACAAGGCTGATATCGTTAAACGCTTTTTGAATATCTTTGGATTTAATATCAAGCACTTGTCTGCCGTGTCTTGATGTAATTTGCCTTACCCCCTCCACATCTAAAATAACCGTTATCTTATCTTTTATATATTTAATGGTTATCTTTTGTCCGGCAGTAAAACAAGTGTCTTGAAGCCTCTTCGTTTCCAAAGTGATGCGCGGAGTTTCACCTTTGTATAAACCTACTTTTGCTTCATATATTTTTAGGATATTTTTACTTGGCAAGGCTGACATATTTATCTCCAATATTATTTTGCTATCATTATCATACTTTTAAATAGTAAATAAGTCAAGTTAATTAAGTATAATTAACCGTATTTAGAAAATGAAAAAAAAGCCCTAAATAAAAGCCCATAATTTATGGCTAAAATATACTGAAATAGTTTTTTGTTTTTGGAGTTACAAAACCACTAATTTAATGGTTTTGAATATTTGCCAATGATTGACATGAGAGCATCAAAGTCTTTGAGTTTATCTTCAAGCTGTTTGCACTCTAAAAACTTGTTCAAAGTCACTTCACCTAGATGAGGAAGTTTTTTGTGCCAACCTTCTAAAGTGCCTTGTGGGATTGTGGAGAACTCGGCAAACTCTTTGTAGGTCATGCCAAATTCTTGTAGGGTCTGTTTCATTAGGGTTATGGGTTGTTCTGTTTTGCTCATATTATCTCTTTTAAACCAAATATTCCATCACTATATCAACTAAATCATTAATTGTTTTGATGTCCTCATATAATCTTTTATCATCAATTATGACATCCTTATACGCTTCTTCTAGTCTATATTGAAGGATGGCTAGCAACTCAAAATTATCACTAATGTCGGTATTCGAGTCAAAAAACCCTTCAAAATTTTCACTTGCAATATCACAAATAAAGCTATTCACCTCGCTTTGTAATTCATTTTTTGATAAATCGCTCATCTTCTCTTCCTTTATATTTTTTTACTATCATTAATGTGTTCTTTCATCTTTTCACTTCTTTAGTAAAAGTGAAGATTTTTGTGTTAAGTAGAGATTGTAATTCTCAGATTGTAATAATTTTAGCATTTTAATTTTCCCCTTGTACTAATAGATGATAAAGGCTCTCTGATAAAACACTTCTATCAATTTCATTTTCACCAAAAAGTGTATTAACTCTAGGGATATTAATTAAATTCAATATCACCATGTCTTTTATATCTTCAACATCAACTATATCAAGTTCCCAATTTCTTCTAATTTTTTTCTCTTCTTCGATTGTAGGAAAAAACATTTTATCAATTTTGCTTGGATTTAAAAAACTCTGTACAACAAATCTTTGTTGATTCATCTTAGAATAGTTATCATCATTTTCTATTGGTAATTTAACACCTTTTGAAAATTCTATCGTTTTTATCCATTTATCTATATTTTTATTATAAATATCTAAATTAAGATAATTTAATCCATAGCCTCTATATTTTATAATGGCTTTAAAAGCAGTTAAATTTATATCACCCTCTAAAAGCCATCTATATTGGATAAATAATATTTCTTCATCTGTAATAAGTTTTTCCCCTGTTTTTTGCTCGGCTCTAAGTAATTTAATGAGTAATTTTAATCTCACGGATAATTTATATCCGCCTGCCATAACCATACCATAGCGAGGGTTATAAATATCATTATCTTTTTTATAATACTTTTTGCCTAAAGTGTCGTGTTTATAAACATCTCTATGTAATGCCCAAGAAGTTTTTTTTGAAAAAGTACCTTGATATTTCATCATATATTCTCTAAAATCTATGTAGTGTTTATATTCATCACCATGAGCTTTATATAACCCATCCATAGAAGTATCTGTACCAAACAAGCTACATATCCAACAACCAAACCTACTTTTTGCACATCCTACTTTACCATCTTCAACAACTTCTTTCTCTCCACCACCAATAAATGCACATTCATCACCTTTACCACTAGCATCAGAGTATAAATTCCATAATGATAGCTCGTCTAGCCATTCCAAAGAATATTGCATTAAATAATTCCATACATCTTTTGTACTCCATTCTTCGATAGGCAAGAGATTGTTTGAATTTGTATAAGTTTGGTTTACTTTTAAAAAACTCCCTTCTTGTGTTGATTCATTTATCCTTTTTTTTCTTGCCCCACTTTCATCTTTTCTACTCCCCGTTATTGCAATAAAACCATTAACACAAGTTATACTTTTTCTTACCATTCTTTTACAATATTTTACAAAGCTTTTTTCATTCTTCCAATATTCATTATTGCTATCTATTAGATAGCCATTTCTTTCAACGCATTCATCAATATAGATTTTATTTTTAGATTTATTTAAAAAATAATCTCTCGAATCATCTTTTAATATTGCTCTTTTAATTTTTTGACAAGTAAATTTTTCATTATAATTTAAAACATATTTATTGTGTTCTTCATCAACATACTTACCGTTAACAACTTCACATTCAGATAAATATGTTTTCTCTTTTAATTTATTTAAAAAAAATTCACCTTTCTCATCCTCTTTTAAAGTTTTTCTTGCATTATCTATTCCTAATAAAGAACTCATAATCTTTTCGGTTGGCATTATCTTCATTTTTGCAGTACACCAACGGTTATCTTGTCGAGGTAAAGGAATTCCAGCCCCTAAAATCTGTGCAAAAAACCTATTTTGGTAATCAGGAAATATTCTATGAATTTCCACAGGTAAAGAATTATCCTTACAAAATAATTCCAATTTATCAAGATTTGTGTGCATCATTCTTAATACATGTGGCATTTCTACTAAGGTATCAGAAGTGAAGATATACACTTTATTGTTAAAAGGTATGCCTTTGGCTTTTAAAACCATAAGAACCTTTAATACTAAATCAACAACGACACTGCTATCTTTTCCACCACTATATCCAATATAAATCGGTCTATCATCAAGTAGATATATTTTTTTAATATTTACCATTGCACGCAAAAATGCAATTTTTAATACTGTTTTTTTAACATCATAAAGAGCTAGTTGTTGTTGGCACATTTTAAAACTTTTTTATTTAATTCTTCTAACACACCCTCTAATCCTAGGTGAATATGACCACCGTACTTAGTGATATGCTCTTTAATGCTTTGATTCTCATCAAGGTCGCTAATGATTGAAGTAACAATTGAAAGAGATTCAAACATCTCGGCATCTATTAGCTTTTTTGCTAAAGCTTTTAACTCTTTCTTTTTATACTTCTCTGCTCTCATCTTAAACCCCTAAATTAATGTTTCTTATCCGCTATTTTACAGTAATCTAATTGTATTGTCAAGTAAATAGCAGTAATCTAGTTGTAAATCGTAAAATATACAATTAGATTAATGGTTTATGATAATTATAGCCCCTAGAGATACCTAATGAGCTATATATTTATTTTACTGAATGGAGAGGATTTTTGACTTTTTAAATGTACTGAAATAGTTGTATTTATTTATTTGCTACAATTTTTCGCAATTGATTTCATAATCTTTTATACTTTTGTTTTTGTCACTAATCTCTTCATTTTTAAAGTAAAAACATCGTTGATACTTCATGTCTGCGCTGTAATACATCTTCCAAAAAGCATCTGGCACGGCGATTTGGCCATGTCCTATTCGCTTTGGATTGTTTGAGTAAATTACGCCATTTAGAACGCCAATTTTGCCCATTTTGGTAGCTAAAGCTCTTCCAAACCTCTCCACTCCCGCCCAAGCTTTTTTATCTCTATTTACCATGGAGTGCTGAGGAATTATATTGCTCATTACATAAGCAGCTTTCAGACTTCGCTGAGAATAGTCGAGCGATGCGTCTTCGGCTAAGTGCCCTCTATCCATTGAATAACGGTTGTTTGTGTAGTCTGAATGTTTGCTTCTATGTTGGACTGGTATATTTAAGTCTTCATAGAAGCGAGGTCGCTCTTTTATATCACCGCTGTTTACGAGAGAGCCATCAAGGGTGTATGCTACATACTTGGCACCTTTTGTTTTGTAGTCATAGCATGTCTTAAAATAGCCATCATTACTGAGAATTTGATCACATACCTTGTCATTAAAAAATTGGTGCAGAAATGTGTTGTCGGCACCTAAAGATAGTGCTATAAATAGAGATATTAAGGCCTTTATCTTCATTTCACAGTCTCTTCATTTATATGTGGAGCTGCCTTTATCTCTTGCAGAAGTGCTTTTGAGCGCTGTTTTATCAACTCTTCCTTTGTGAAGCTCTTCAGCAGCCAATAAATTTTATATCTCCAATCATCCGGTTTGGATTTTTCCCAGGCAAGGATGGTTGCCGGCGGTATTCCTGTTATTTGTGATATCCCGCGATCAGAAATCGCACCCGTTCTCTTTCCTGCGCCACTTCTATTTGGTGTTTTTATGCCGCTTTTGTTGCCCATTTTTTAGTGTCCTCGTTTTATTTAAGCTATATTTTATTATAAATTTACTAAAATATTTCTTTATAAAAAAGGATTTAATTTGTCAGAAAAAGATATAGGAGAAAAATTCAATATGCACGAGCGCGCACTTCTTAGCTTATCTACCGCTATTAAAGAAGTTAAAGCTAAAAATCAGGACGCAGAAGAGTTTTTAAAGAAACAAAACAAAGATGTTGAATCGCTTATCACGGGTCTTGCTGAGCTAGGAAAAAGCGGCGGCGGTAGCGGGGGGGGTGGTGCTGTTGTTAATCAAGAGGATATTGAATTACTTGTTAAAAAAGTTCTTCTTGAGGACAAAGGACTTCTTGAAACATTTACAAAAATACTTGAAAACATAGCGACTTATAATCACAACAAAGACAAGATAAATGATTATGTTGATAAGAAAAACAGTAAGAAAACAGGCAAAAAACATCCCTATTTTACTATTTTTCTTGCGATTGCCGCCTTTCTTATTGGCGCTGTTTATTTTATGTTCAGCACTTCACCTATGATTAAAATTAACGCAGGCGAAATTTTTTATGAAGTTGGCAAGAAGGTCGAACAAAAAATTAACATACCGGCGGAGTTTGAGATGTACAATGAAGATGCCGACAACTACTATTTTAAAATAGAAAACAAAGAATATTATATTCCTAAGAAAAAATAATGGAAGAGATTGTTGTTCCACCAATGAAGCCGTCGTCTCCAAAAGCCAGCAGTATTGTAAAGTTAAGGATAACTGCGGCAGAAAAGATAAGGCTCTCCCGTTTAGGGGAGAATTTTGGTGGGGTAAGTGAGTTTATCAGGCGTGCCGTGAATCATTTTGCGGGGGCTGGGGTATTTGATAATAAATGTCAACAATCATCAGGAATTCTTCAAAACGGCGTGAGTTGGCACTTGAGTCGAATAGGTAATAACTTAAATCAGCTCGCCTATGTTATAAACAAGGCGAATATTGCTAACAAGGTTAATGATAAATTAGCCAAAGAGATTGTTCGTGAGCTTATGTATTTAAATATACAGGTCAATGAGGCCATTGAGCGAGACTTGGCAGCAAAAAATGATGAACATAAAGATGATGGTGAGAAGTGAATTATACTCTTACGGATGAGCAGCAGGCTATATCAGATTTTGTTCTTGTTATGCTTATGTCACCAAGTATTTCATCCATGGCGATTAAGGCATTTGCGGGATGTGGAAAAAGTTTTATTCTTAAGCATATAGCGATTTTCTATAAAGATAAGCGTTTTTTAGGGCTTGCTTTTGGAAATAAAATAGTTGCTGAAAATAGAGCGGCGTTTCCGAAGCGGAATTCAAAGTGGTTTACGGTCCATGTTTTTGCAAGAACTTATCTTCAAAAGTTTGGTGTTAATTTTGATTTCGCCAACCAAAGAAGTTCTTATAAAGCACTGGAATTAATTGAAATTTTAAATATTAAAGATAGCGGAGATTATATACTAGCTGAATCTATCAGCGAAGTTTTTAAAGTATATTCACAATCATCTCTTAAAGAGATAACGCCAGAAGGAATTCGCAAGGCGGGTAAATCGCAGAAAAATGAAAAAATTATATCTATAAATGATGCGTATTTAGGTGCTGCATGCAAATACGCAATTAGGCTTTGGGAAAAGTTTGAAAAAAGTGAGATAGCCCCTACTTTTGATTTCTATTTGAAATATTTTGAGGTTAAGAGATTTGCTGAAAGGATTACTGAGTTTGATATATTAGAGCTTGATGAAGCGCAGGATAGTAACGCCGTCACCATGAGCATAGCAACTCAACTTCCTACTAAAAACATTTATGTCGGTGACGATCACCAAGGTATATTCGCCTTTCGTGGAACGATAAGCGCTATGAACTATGCGGATAAAGTTTTTTATTTATCTACTACTTTTAGATATATCCCTAAAATCGCAGCCTATGCGAACACTATTTTATCAACTTATAAAAATGAAAAGGTGCCGATTGTCTCGCTTGCAAAAGAAAAAGCCAGCGTTGATGGGATTACGGCTTATTTGAGCAGAAACAATTCAAGCATGATAAGCTTGATTGATGATTTGATGAAAAAAAATATTGCATTTAAAACAGCCAAGGATCCGAAAGAGCTTTTTGAGGCAGCAATTGCCCTATTGGAATATCGAACAGAGAAAAAAGTAACAAATCAAAATTTTCAATATTTAAAAAGGTTTCAAGACTTTGAACAGGCTGAGGAGTATATTGAAGAGACTAATGATAACGAGCTAAAGACTGCGCTCAAGATGCAAAAAATGTATGGCAAGCGACTCTATATCTTGCTTAAAGTTGCAAAAGAGCATTATAGGTCTAAAGATCCTGTTAAAATTGTTTTATCGACTGCTCATAGTTCTAAGGGGCTTGAGTGGGATAAAGTTGAGCTCTTAAATGATTTTCCTGATATCATGAAGCTTATTAAAGATGCTAAAATTAAAAACAGTGTTGAATTGATGAACAGGGCCAATAAAAACGATTTGGTTGCTAGCAATATTATTCAAGAGATTAATCTCTTTTATGTTGCTGTGACGCGGGCTCGATTTAGTATTGATATTGGGAAGGAAGCCGCCGCTTAAGAAAAGACGGCTTTCGGTTTTTCTATTAACTTGTTGCCTTAAGCATATTCACCCCGATAGTTTTTTTAAAAGTGCTATATCTTCTCATAAAATCACGAGAAAATTCTCCCTTTCTTGGATCTGGTGCAGGGAACATATTATATTTTATTATGTCCTCTGTTTTAGCAAGAAGGTACTCTTTTATATCTTCTTCAATTTTTGCTGTTTCTATTTTTTCTTTTAGAGAGGTTCCCTTTTGTGTGTAATTATTGTATATTCTTCTTAATTGTTTTATACTTTATTTGAGATGTTAAAAGAATCGGAACTGATAACGAATCGGCAAGACGAAATGTTTTATACTTTATTTGAGATGTTAAAAGACTTACATCTTTATTTTTATCTCTGTCAGCTCCCAGGTTTTATACTTTATTTGAGATGTTAAAAGAGGTTTTGTTTGTCTGTACTTACTCTTATGTAGCGTTTTATACTTGTCTCCGCATAGCCTTCGCTATGCTGTGCCCTGACGACAGACTAAGGTCTGTCTAGTATTTGAGATGTTAAAAGGTTTTAACTCTTTCGTGCGTTGTAGGTCAAATTTGAGTTTTATACTTTATTTGAGATGTTAAAAGATAAGTTCTTTTTTTTGTCTGTTAACAAAAAAATCGTTTTATACTTTATTTGAGATGTTAAAAGAGTGTTTTTTGTAAAAGCTCGATTTGTTTTAAGTTAGTTTTATACTTGTCTCCGCATAGCCTTCGCTATGCTGTGCCCTGACGACAGACTAAGGTCTGTCTAGTATTTGAAATGTTAAAAGATAGTAGAATAGAGATTAGCAGCACTCATTGACTGTTTTATACTTGTCTCCGCACGGCGTAAGCCGATGCTGTGCCCTAACGACACCCTCTAACGGGGATGTCTAGTACACCCCAAGGGTGCTTACTCTGGGCGTTTGAAATGTTAAAATGTTATCCACTTGACAAAAACATTGCAAAGAGAGTACAATATTTAAAATAAAATGCAAGGTTATTGTTATGAAGCAAAGTGAGTTTGATAAAAAAATTTTACAATTAAAACCTTATAGAGTTTATAAATATTCGGATTTTAATGATTTAGAGCGGGGTTCTTTTTCTGTGCTTTTAAATAGAGCGGAAAAGAAAGGGCTTATTATTAAAATTGGCAAAGGAAGTTTTTACAGAAGACATAAGAATGATATGCCATGTTTTGGTGGGAGGGTTGTTCTGGAGCGAAAGAATATGCCCTCCGGAAAATACGAACTAAGAAGAGGAAAAGTCAAGGCGATAAATTATCCAATAGTTGCAAATCTATTTTGGAGTAACAAACATCAAGAAATTCCTCTTGATAATTTTATTTCTAGGATTATTGATGAAGATGCTATATGTTATTTTGGCTTTTTGCAAAAAAAATTTGGAGACAGAAAGGTTATTGACATTTATCTAAAAAATTTTAAATCAAAAGGGAAATTAAAAGAGCTTTTTGAGGAGTTTTTCTATGTATAGTTTTAATCTTACTAATGTTATGCGGCCATCTACTAAAGAGCTTTTTTTAAAGCTTAATTCTGTTAAAGAAATTTCTGATTGGGTTTTGGTCGGCGGGACTGCCTTGGCTCTTTATCTAAACCATAGAATCTCGGAAGATCTTGATTTTTTTACAAATGCGCAAAATATCAACAGCAAGATAGAAAAAAACATTGATAAAATCATTACAGATATTAAAGAAGCGGGTGGTTTTGTTGAGTTGATGCAAAATGATGAGCAGCAGCGAGACTATATAATAAATGGTGTAAAAGTTACTTTTCATACAACATCTCTTATCAACTTAAATATTCCATTGTGTAAAAATAAATATGAACACGGCTCAATTAATATTGCGGCGCAGGAGGTTTTGGCAGCCATGAAAATGCAAACAATTATAAAACATAGAATCAAGAGCAGAGATTTTTATGATGTTTATAAGTTGATGCAAACAAACTGCTATTCTTTTGCGTCACTACTCTTGAATATGAAAAAATATTACTCAAAAGAAACTTTTTCTGAAAAAAACATTGAAATGCGTTTTTTAAAAGCACCCCTGAACGCTAACGATGAGGGGCTAGACAGTGTTGTTAAAGAGGATGTTACCGACTTTAAGCAATTAAGAACTTTTTTTAAAAATATCATTATTAATATTACCAAACAAGATTCTGCCATGCTAGAGGAGTTTGAAAAAAACGACGCATCAAGTAATTTTTGGGGTGTTTTAAATCACCGCTTTGGGCTTGATTTGTCTCCTCTAGCAGTTCATCTGGCAAAAACATCAGAGTTTGGCGCCCTTGATAAGCTTTTAAGCATCGGGGTTGATGCAAGCTGCGAAGAAAAAAACCTCTCTGATAAGAGCGCTTTTCATTATCTGGTTGAAGTGCAGAACTATGATCTTTTTAAAAAGGCACTCAAGGTGTCAAAAAAAGCTCCAGATGATTTAAAAAAATTCATTGCAACTTATCATGTTAGCACGGAATTTCAAGAAGCTCTTTTGTATGAAAAATTTGTCAATCGGGCTATTAGACATTTAGACAGCTATGAAAAAATAGCGGTTTTCTCTTTAAATAACAATATAGACTTGGCAGCATTAATTGAAAACGCACACATTAAAAAGCAGCTTTTAAAATCCTATGATTCCGCAATTTCATCTATAGAAATATTTCCTGATATTGGCAAGATGAGTGATGAGGAGCGGGGTGATGAGATTAAAAGGCTTGTTGGCGCTGAAAAAGAGAAGGTTTGTAGCGCAGGGTAGAATTATCAAAGAGGGATTTTACTCCCCCTTTGCGGCTTTGTAGGATTTACTTAGTTCGGACAGTAGTTGATCAAATGATAAAAATGGTTCGGCGGCTATAATTAATTGCATTACGACATTATCTTCTTTGCCGTTCCAAATTTTAATATATGTTCCCTCTTTATATCCGTTGTCCTGTCTAAATTTATTAAGGGCGTTTTTGCCGATATATTGAGCGTGTAGCTCATCTAGGCTTAGTCCTGTAAGGGCGCATGTTTCAAAAAAGAGGCGACTTAGAACATTTAGGTTTGCCAATGGTGCGGTAGCCTCATTTATGATTTTCTCCATCACCGCAAGAATTTTTTCCTGCTCTTTGGTCTCTTGAGTTTGGGCGTATGTGTTGAAGACGATATGTTTATAGAAACTCTCGATACCGCTGTAACTCTCTGTCCTTATTATCTCGCTCATTAAGAAATGCCAGATATCTACAAGTTCGATTTTTGCATTATCCCAATCAGTCTCTCCCTCGATATTCTTCCAATGCTTCCATGGGAAGCTCCCGATGAATTCTGCTCCCTCAAGATGGATACATCTTTTCCAATTGATTTTCTTCCCGTGTTTTGTGGTTCCGTGTATCCACTCCGGACCGTTTGTCTCATCGTTTAATTTTTGTTGAAGTTCAAACATCTCTTCTATTTTCTTTATGTTCTTTGCGTGCATTCTTAATCCTTTAATGTACTTCTCTAAAATTGGCTTGTCTAGCCGCCTCAATTGTGTTTGTAACTCCCTGCTTTGCGAATTGAATTTGTGGTTTTTGCAGCAATAATACCTTTTTTAAAGTCTCTTCGTTGCAGTAGAGCTCCCCGTCGATTTTTTCACAAAAAAGTAAAAGATTACCCATAAACTCTTTGACCTCTCCGCTGGCGTACTTGCCGTATTTTTCCATAATGGAGTTGTCGAGCTTTGGTATCTCATCCATAACATAGATTGAGTTTGAGTGATTAAAGACATCCTCACCGGTTATGCCTTTTACTTTCATCTTTTTTATATAGTAATCGCACACATTTATGAAATTCTGTTTCAGCGGGTAATTAACAAAATATTTCAGTCCAAATCTATTGATAAATTCCGGGTTTTTATTAAGCAGGTCTGTTATATTATTGGCTGTAGCTATAACAAAGTTGCTTTTTATATTAAATCCGCTGTCACTATTAAAGTTGTTGAAAATAGTCAGCAGTTTTCCAATCATAACACGCGCCATCGCGGCACCGCTGCTTGGATCTGCAACTTTTTCTATCTCATCTATGAGTAGAACATAATCATCAAGTGATGTAAGATAGTAGAAAAAATCATCTAGTTTCTTGGATGGGTTCGCGTCACACATGATAACGCCTAGATCTAGCAATATTAATTTATATTCTAATTCCCCGGCGAGACATTCGGCAAAATAGGATTTCCCCGAACGGGATACCCCTAAAAACATTGAGAGATTTTTTTGGATAAGTCCCTCTTTAATATACTCTTTGGTTCTTAACATATCTGATTTTGGGATTTCAAAACCGCCTAAATCTTTAAATTTAACTTTAGGCTCGGAGACTATAAGTCCGAACTTGTTATATAGTTCTGAGTTTATGTCTTCATTAAATAGCTCTTGCTGTGTTGTTTTAACTCCTCCCATTCTCGTCTTTGGCAGCTCTTTAACAACTAACAGAGAGTTATTCGAAAAGAGGCGTTCCGGCGAGATAAACGCTACTGTTTCATTCGCAAGATTCTTTTTGATAACTTCAATATTCGGAAATGCTATAATTTGGGTAATTTTATCTAAATATTTTGGATATCCTAGCTGCTTTTTAACGGCTTCTATATCCCCCTCCTCTATGGTTTTGTAGTACCATGAGTCATCTGCTTTTAACTGTAAATATGCCATGCTTCTTGCCCTCTTCTATTGAAAATCCGATAGATATTCTATCAGCTCCTCTTTAATTCTCTCCTTATCTTCTTCCGCTGTCTGTGCCAAATTTTTAATAGTATCTATTAGATAAACAAGGTCGATTTTTGACTTTGGTTTTTTTGCTTGGCTCCCCGGCGTTGATGGGGCTTGCTCATTATTTGTCTCTGTGCTTTCCCCCCATGGGCTTTGCCCTCCATCATCGTCCCCTGCCTCGTTCTCTTCTGCACCCTCTTCTTCCTCATCAAAGGATTTTACTTTTTTAGGGGGTATAGATGCGGGCTCCCTCACCTCCGCCTCTTGCGGGGCCTCCGTTTGTTTTTTTGTTTTTTCTACTATCTCGCTAGGTGTCTGCTCTTTTAGGCTTGTGATTTTTTCTTTAACACTTAGGTCACTTTTTGCTATGTAATAGAGTGCACTTAGAGAGTTATACTCTTTTTTAAATACCTCCTCTTGCACTTCGGGCTCTAGTGTCGCAATTTTGAAATATTTCGTCACCGTCCCGCTGGAGTGTATGCCAAAGTGCTCTTTTGCTATCTCTGCGTATTGGTTTTGTTTTAGTGAGGGATCCTCTTTTTTTAAGAGATCAAAATGCTGTTTGATGGCGATCGCAGTATCAAGGACAAACGGGTTTTCTCGTGCCATGTTCTCGGCGATGCTCATCCCCGCTATATCGGAAATATTATTTACCGTCTGCATAAAGCATGGGATTTTTAGATATTGCATCTCAAGAGTCTCTAGCTCTTTTGTTTTTTCAATTTTATTTAGAATCTTAAACGCTTCGAGGCGCTTTTGCCCCGCAATCAAAACATAGCCCTCTTCCTGCTTGGTAACGGCAATTGGTGTTAATATCCCCTCTTTTTCGATACTCTTTGAAAAATCTTCGATCTCGCCCTTTCTAAAATGTTTTCTCGGCTGAAATGGATTTGGCTTGATATCATGAATATTTATGTACTCTAAGAGATTTTTGTTTTTTTGAATGGTGAACATTCCTCTCTTTTCCGGCTCAGAATTTCCTGAGGAAATTTTTTCCTCCGTGGAAACATCATCCTTTAATTTGGATAATATCGCCTTTTCTTTAAGTGTTAATCTCTCTTGTGATTCAAGAGCTTGAATTTGTTCTTGTTTTGTCATTGTATTATCCTTCTCTTGTGATTAAATCAATTGCGTAGTCGCCAAGCTCACTTATTGTATCTAGCGCCGCCGTTCTTTTTTTCGGGTAGCTGATGAGTGGTTTGCACTCTGTTTCAGCAGCGCCGAAGAGCTCGTTTTCTGGAATTGAATAGACATTCAGGTCCGTCTTTGTTTTTAGACGCTTGTGAAATTTTTTCCAAGCTTTTTTTGAGTTTGAACTCTTGTCCGCCGATGTTCTTGAGAGTATAAGTGAATCTATCTTTATATCCAACCCCCACTCTATCGCGTCACCTTGAAAATAGTTAATCTCATCAATAATATGCTTTAACGACTGTAAGCTCTTTTTGTGTGGTGTTGAGACTAAAGAGATGTAGTCGCTTGCAAAAAATGAGAGTTCTATTGAAAGCATGTTCGACGGTGAAGTATCTATGAGAATAAAATCATACTCCTCTTTTGCCTGCTTTAATATTTTCTTTAGCAAAATAGAGACATTCGGGATACTTCTCGCCGTTTCAAGCCCTCTTCCCAACTTCCATTCAGACGGAAGAATATCAAGTGTTTTGCCTTCAAGACCGAAGTTTATCGTTTGTGTTACTTTTTTTACTAATGCAAAATCAACTTCGCGTTTATTTTCAGAGTAATCCTGCATTATCGTCAATATTGATTTTCCTGCTGATTTTTCTTTTGATATCATATCTAGTATCGTGTCTATCTCTTCATCACTTAAGAGATCAATATCCTCTTTTACTTCAAACTCCACATCCGTGTCAAAATAGGTTGAGAGTTGGTTTTGCATATCCATATCAACTAAAAGAACTTTTTGATTAAGCGCGGCTAGGATTGCACCAAGGTTGGCAACTGTCGTTGTTTTGCTTACTCCTCCTTTTAGGTTGTTAAACGCTATTGTTAAGCATTTATTTGATGCCTTTTTATAGATTGGTAAGGTTTTTAGCTCATCTTTTTTGTTTGATTGAACGAGACTTTTGATTGAATCAAAATCTCCGTTAGTTAATTTTGCAATTCTGCTGTTTACAAAATCCAAATAGTTGGTTCCGGTTACATAGGTGTGTTTTTTACTCCCCTTTATTGTAAACACGGGAAGCACGGCCGCCAATTCAGTTGCAATTGTGCGGCTTATTCCTAGATGTTCCGCGATTTCATCTGCGGTTATTAATACTTTTGCTTTACTCATTTTCTTTCTCCTTTTCAGTTTGATTAATATATTTTTCACACACTGTTCTAATATCTATTAGAAACCCATCAGAACCTCTTATACTTTTTGCCCAATCATTAAGCGCTTCTTGTCGCGTCAAGTGTTGACTCCTTTTTTATGAAATTTAATTTTCTTCTCTGCACCCCAGTAAATTTTGCTATTTCATCGAGTAAAAAATCAGTGACTAAGTAGCTGTTTTGCTCGATTTCAAGGGGAATATCCTCTTCCATTCCTCTGGCAAATGCCGTTACTTGCTTTTCCCTTACATTAGCGTATTTACTAACAACTTCACTGTAGAGAGAGTAGATATTTATAGTTGTTGCTACTGCCTCTATTGTAAGTTTGTGTTTAACAAAATGGCCTATTGAAATTTGCCATGCTTTGTCTGCATATGAAACGGCTTTCAGAAACTCTCTTTTGTTGCTACGACTGCGTGCATACATAAATTTTTTTATTCTTGCGCGCAATGTATTGATTGCCTCTGTCCTCTCTTTTGCGATTTGGTGGTCATACATAGAGAGGATGCTTCCTATTATTGACGCGATGATAATCGCGTTTTGCAAAGGGGTGGTTTTTATCTTGAATATAAAACCGTCATTTCCCTCTCGGCGAATTTGAGTTAACATTACTTGGAGTGAAAATATATCTTCCGCCATAAACCCTTTAGTTTTTGTTATTAAGATCCACATTTCAAGCCCTCTCAATCTAATGTTACCGGCTCACTCGTATGATCCGCCATTGCCTCTCGTCTATTGAGCTCTCTTATTCTACCTTTAGTTAGTTCTGCCGCGTAGTGTTTTGTGGCGGCGTCTAATTGGGAGCAGATAATAGTTGCGAGAAATGTTTCGGCTTCACATACTCCCATTTCCTTGATTTCGCCCAATTTTTTTTCTAGCCGTGGGTTAAGATTGATGTTTTTCATATTTTTATAAGGTATTTTTGTGCTCATGTTCCACTTACCCTACCCTGTAATTAAAATCATTACGACTAGAGCCGTTGTACCCAGAAAAGCGCTCAAGTAGCGACAAAATAGAAAAAACTTATCTGCGTTCTCAACTTTGTCACTTAGCTTTGTGACATAGAGAATTGAAATAAAAAATATCCAAAGGAGCCCCATAAGTATGTTTTGGGTAGCTGCTGTTAATATTACAGGGATTACTACTGCATTTAAAGCCGCTTTTTTCTCTGCTGTTGAGAATGTGTTTTCGTCTATTCCAAACTCTTTTTTAATTATTGAATACATTATTTTATCTCCTGTGTGATACTTGAAATAACCACAATGTTAATTTTTGATACAGCACCATAAACAAGAGCTCCAGCAGCGATAGCTATTGTTGTCGCATATAGCGTCACATAGAGGCTGGCGTTTTGCCCCCTAGCCTCTTTAAAATAATATGCAGCAATAATATTTGCTGTTGCAAGAAACCCTAAACTTGGTAGTAAAGAAAATAAACTAGCCATCTTTTTTCCTTTTTATGATATAATTCCCGTATGGAATTACACTTTGATATTTATGTACTTATTTTTGTTTTATTCGTAGGATTTGTCTTTATTAAAAGAGGGCACCCTCAAATTAAGAAGTTTATCGACTTTGTGAGTTGATTAATTTCTTATCGTCATTATGCGTTAACCTCACTTAATTTCAGCTTAATCCATTATAAATTTATTATATTATGCTATAATTGTATTAATATTAATATAATTGAGGTAATTAATGGGTAATTTAACAATTTCTCAGAAGATAGCATTTTTTTGGTACAGGGTTTTTGACTCTTCAGGTTTTCTTTTTAATATGCTAAAAGATATAGGTAAACCTTTTAGATTTTTGTTCTATATCTCGTTCCCCCTCTTTTTTTTCGCTTTTCTTTTTTCGCTTTTCTTGGCAATCAAATCTCTTTATCCAAATATGGCATCCTCTACTATTTTAATTTCCTCAGGAAATTTTTTTATAGGCGTGGCTCTGCTCCCTACCCTCTTTTTAGTGTTGTATGAATCTCTTTATAATAGTGATATGACAAACTTAAGAAAAGAGCTTTTAAAATATAAAGCGGCTAAAAAAGAGCGTTGGCGCTTAAGAAATATGGGCTTTGCCGTACGCGGGGTAATTTATATTACTTCTTGGTTTATAGGGCTGCAAATTCTTTATCATATGTTTTTAAGTTTTTTTATCTCTGATATGAAAAACATTATATATAGTAATGAC
This sequence comes from Flavobacteria bacterium RIFCSPLOWO2_12_FULL_35_11, assembly GCA_001800975.1. Lineage (GTDB taxonomy): Bacteria > Bacteroidota > Bacteroidia > Flavobacteriales > Flavobacteriaceae > Lutibacter. The sequence continues at coordinate 131,697 of MGWK01000055.1, forward strand.
CACATCTCTTTTGTGTTTACTGATGCCGCGGAGCAGGAACAATTTACTAGATTTTTTAATGATACACTTGTAACATGGAATATTTGGTATGGTGTTGCTTTTATTATATTAGTTGCTGGCATGGAGTTTTCTGTTAGAAAAAAGATAAAAGCGGCTCTTAGCACGGAGTGTTAAAATGATAATAAATGTAAGAGCAAGTTCTAGTGTTGATTTTGGGAAATATTTGACCGACCGTGAACAAAGTGCTTTCACTATTATTGAGGGAAATGCACAGCGGATTGACTCTATCGCCGAAGCTATGCTTCTAGCTAATCCAAAGAAAAAGATATCACACTACTCTTATGTTCTTTCGTTTAAGGAAAAAAATCTCACCAAAGATGAGATAATGGATTATTATTTCCAATTCAGAGAGATGATGTTTAAAAACTATAACTCTAATGAGTTGGAGATGTTAAGTGTTATCCATTGGGATGATAATAAACCACACATTCACTGCACTGTTATAAACGGCTCTCAGCTTGATAGCGAAAGAGATTTGAGACTTTATCGTGGATATGCTGATTTCCCACGCATTGAGGCGGTTCAAGAGAAGATAAACTACGAAAACAACTTGTCTAGCCCGTTTGATAATTATAATCTTCTCTCTTTGACTAAAGAGCAGAAGCGAAGGGATTGGTTGGTTAAAAAAGGGAATAGTTATTTTCCCGTCTATGACGATACTGTTTTTAGAGAGGTCGAGAAATCTATAAAAGAGGCGAAGAGTTTTAGTGGGTTTTTGGAGTCTCTTGAAAAAAAACTTGGTAAAGTCTCTGTTTTTAATGCAAATAAATTTAATAATGGCGGGTTTGGCAAGAATACGCTTTTAAAAGAGTGCACTCTTGTTCTTGATGATAAGATTATGGAGAGTGGCGGAAAATTTATCTTCACCTCTAAACTTTTTGATAAAACATGGTTTACAAAAAATTTAGCAAAAATTCAGAGTGCTCTTGAGAGAACAACACTTGAAAATATTAAGTTTGCGACTTCTAAGAAGAGCCTCGCGCAATATAACAAAATGTATGATGAGACTACTAAAAAGCATGCAGAGCACCTGTTTGAGCGAAATGTTGGTGATAAATTTGTTTCTAAAAATCTAAACTCCATTTTGAATGATAATTTACAGGCAATAATAAATATTGATATTAAAAGAACAACACGAGATGTTGTAGAGGCGAGTGTTGAGCGCTATCTTGATAATTGCAACGGAACATTTCTAAAGAAGTTTGTTGAGGAGATTCCTTTTGAATATGAGGTAAAAAAAGATTCTGTTAGATATTTTAAAGAGAATAACTTTTTTGAGATATATAATGAAAAATTGGTTCAATATTACAAAGAGGTGCTGCCGCTTCGGCAAGAGGAAAAAATTTCCTCAGGAAATTTATCCGGTTCCGAACCCTTTTCAAAAGATTATGAGATAAACGATTTTGATGAGAAAGAGTTTTTAGCTCTTTTGTTGCAGATTAAATCAAATAAAAACAAGGCTAAGATCCGTCTTCTCCTTGAAAAGCTTTTGTATGAAACGAAAGTTTTAAACAAAAAAGAGCTCGAGGCTATTTTAGCTAAATATGGCCTGTCTATTCTGAGAGCCGGGGTTGATGAAAAAAAAGGCGGTTATCTTACTATTGGAAATAAATCCGGCAAAGTAAGTCTTTATAATGATTTTTTTTATTCATTAAGTGCTAAAGAAAAATTTCCTGAGGAAATTATTTATAAAAGTGAAAGGGATTTGGAGATTGCTAAGAGTTTGCTAAAAAACACTCTTAGTTCTTATGTTAAAAGTGTCTATTTAGATGTTGTTGACAAAGAGTCCAAAAAATTCGTGAACTGTGTGAACGATTACAGGCTTTTAAATGTTCCTGAGCTTGGGGATGGCTTTATTCAGAGCAACGGCTTTATTTATAGCCGTGAGCTGCTTGAATATAAGCAGCATGCAGTAAACAACTACGAGATTGTTAATGATTATAAAAATGGGTCCTTGGAAGTGAAAAAGAGTCTTAATAAGTTTCAAACAGGCAAGAATCTTGCCGACATGTATCATCTGCGCGGTGAGATTGACATCTATGTTGACGGTGAGAAGTTTGATGGGGATTTATTAAAAGGTTTTATTGCTAGAACCAAAGAGATGGATTATAATCTCACTCTTTGGGATAGTAATAATAATTATCTCTATGGAACATCTATGATTTTTGACAATAGCTCTCCAGAGAAGAGCGCAAAAGCGCAGAGAGCAGCGGCGGTAGAGACAGTGAGAAGTGTTGAGACCGAATTTAAAGATGCTCTTAATGAAGTTGGTGGAGCGGGCGGCGTTTTGGCGATTATCCGCTCCCTTGATGCTTTAGATATGAACAGCAAAGCAGGTGTCGCTGAGTTTAGAAGAATTATTTCAGATATGAATAAAAACGACGCACATCTTTTTAATGCCGTTTGTACGAATATGGGGGTTGAGATACTTAAGTCCGGCTCTGATAAAGAGAAGGGGGATTATACTACATTCTTGTATAGAGAGAAGAAGGTAGCCGTTTATGATGGTAAGCTCGCTGAAAATGCTATTGTAAGTGGAATTGTTTCGAGAGAGGTGCTTGTATAGAAATTTCCTCAGGAAATTTATTTAATTAGTGTTTTTCTCTTGACATTAATCCGACTATCGGATATACTTGTGGATATTAAAAACAAAAAGGATAAACAAAATGAGTAAGCTGACTTTTACACCAAATACCGATAATATATTTGAATTCGGTTTTATGGATGATTTTACGACCGTTGCTATTTTAAAAGAAAATGGTGAAGATATATCAAAGATAGAATATCAAGATGAAGATAACTTTTATTGTTTTAGTGAGCAAAAAGTGTATTCAAATGAAGAATTATATAAAAAATTTAATATTGAAGTTTTAAACTGTAGTGATGATGAAATAAAAGATAGAGAGGTTGACGATATTAGCGGGGAGGCGGCGAATGCTGCTGAAATGAAAGCCGCGGCGAGCGGAAACCCTTTAGTTATGGACATTTGATATGAATTATATAGGTTCAAAGCTCAAACTCTCTTCTTGGATAAAAGAAGAAGTTGAAAAAGTAGTATCTCCGGATTTATCAGATAAGATTTTCTGTGATATTTTTGCAGGAACCGGCATAATCGGGCGAACTTTTAAGCCGCATGTCAAAAAAGTTATAAGCAATGATTTGGAAGATTACAGTTTTGTTTTAAATAAAAATTACATCGTAAACTCTACATGTATGGAAGATAAAGAGAGATATATTAAAGAGTTAGATGCGCTGCCTTTATGCGAAAATGGCTTTATTTATCAAAATTATTGCATGGGAAGCGGAAGCGAGAGGCAATACTTTAGTGATGAAAACGGTAAAAAAATCGACACTATTAGATTGAAGATAGGAATTTGGTATAAAATCAAAAAGATAGACGATAGCATGTACTATTTTTTATTGGCTTCACTTTTGGAGAGTGCCGATAAAGTTGCAAATACTGCTTCCGTTTATGGTGCGTATCTGAAACATCTAAAAAAATCTGCCCAAAAGAAGTTGGTTTTGGAAAGTGCGCATTTTGGGTTGAGTCAAGGTTTGCATGAGGTACATAAAGAAGATAGCAATGAGCTAATCAAAAAAATAAAAGGTGATATTTTGTATCTTGACCCACCTTATAACCAAAGACAGTACGGCGCGAATTATCATCTTTTAAATACGATAGCATTATATGATGAGTTTGTTCCAAATGGAAAGACAGGTATGCGTGAGTATAACCGTTCCGCTTATTGCAAAAAACAAGAGGTTCATAAAAGTTTTGAAGATCTCATAAAAAATGCAAACTTCAAATACATTTTCTTAAGCTACAACAATGAAGGCATTATGAGTGAAGATGATGTAAAAAATATCATGTCAAAATATGGAAAATATGATTTGAAAACGAAAGAATACCAAAGGTTTAAAGCAGATAAAACAGAAAATAGAAATCATAAGGCAAATTTAACTTATGAGTATCTGCATATACTACAAAAGGGAAGTGCTTACTTAATTTCCTGAGGAAATTTATTTATTTACTCTTTTCCTCTTGACATTAATCCGACTATCGGATATAATGGTGGAATAATTAAAGAAATAAGGAGCTAAGATGAATATCAAAGCAAGTGAATTAAAAGAATTGGCGGGCGGAGCCGGCTTTAGAAACTGTTCCCCTTTAGAGGTTGGAGACTTTACTTTTTTTGTTTATGCAGATGAAGATGTGAATGCTCCGTTTGGAAAGGGTAAGCTGTTAGTTCACTTGTGTGAAGCAGACAGCCCCTTTGAAAACACAATTGATTTTACAAAACAGAGCGTTGACACCGATGGAATGAAAAGGCACATTATTAAAGAGCTGAAAAAAATTAAAAATCAAATAGAAAAACTACTGAAACAGGAGGTTTAATGATGATAAATATAGCATGCCGAGAGGAACACTATCACGCAGCATTAAAAATGCTAGGCATAATAGAAGAAGAATTTAAAATAGGTTATAAAAAAGCCGTTGGCAGTAAGGGTTTGAAATGATTAATACTTTGTCTAAACTTTTGGGTAATTCACCCAAAAGTATCTCGAATTGGAAAAAAGAAAATAGACCTATAATTTCCCTTTTATATAAGTATTTTATAAAAGAAGATCTTGAGGAGTTTTTGGAAACTGGAAAAATTAAGAAACTTGAATTAATAAAAGATAAAACAGTAGATGAGATTGAGGAGTGTTTTAGAAATAAACACAACGAGGCTGTTTTGGCTCAGATTGATGAGCTTAAAAAGCGGTTGAAGTGAGGGCGGGGGAGTTGTCTCATGAACTATAAAGAACTTATGGGTAAAATATTTGACTTTTATCCTAGTACATTTTATACTTGGAAAAAACAAGGGCGCCCGATTATCGCCCTGCTTGAAAAATATTTTTCTAAAGAAGATCTTGAAGAGTTTTTAGATGCTGGGTCTATTTCTAAAATGGAGTATGTCTCTAAAGATTACAGCTCTGTTGAACTTGAGTTTTTGGCTAAAAATTCGGATGCGGTTAAGATGTATATTAAGTCGGTAGAGGGGCTGAAGTGAGGAAAAAGAGTGTCGGAAGACCTAGAGAGGTTAAGATGTCGCAAGAAGAGATGAAATCTTTACTTGGTGTGGCTAAAGCGACTTTTAGCGATTGGAAAAAGAGGGATAATCCTAAGCATAATCTTTATCTTTTTTTACGGGCGTTTGAGTTTAATGAAGTTAAAAGCGTTGTTGAGGCGGAAGCGGCGAAGGAGCGGTAGGGTGCTTGGCTTTATTTAAGCTATAATTTATTATAAACCTATTATAATTTATCAATCCTTCACTATATGATTATATGTGTAGTAAGGTACTTTTCTAAAAGGAATAAAATGAAAAGAATTTTAATCACAAGTGTTATAGGTGTTTTAGTTGCAGCAACTTCGGTATCTGCTAGTTCTTACTCAAAACCAAATATTTCTAGCAAGAGTGTTAAGGCAGAAAAAAGTAACGCCGCGGCAAAACGAGCAAGTGCAAAAGCTCAGCGCGTAAATAAAAGATAGCGCTGGTTATAACACGATAGGTTTCTTACCTGGCAGTGTTATAACAAAGTGTTTTTTTGGTTTCGAAGATTATTGAATATCTTTTTGCCTCAATAAACTTTTCAACATAAACTCAATTGCCCATATTAATTAGCACCCAATAAAATAACAGCTCTAATAGTTTAATATACACTCCATTAATCAGCTACTCTATTTTTAACTACTATACACTAATATTTCACTCTGCTTTTTAACCCTTGATGTGCTACTTTTAATAAACATATATGTTTTGGCTATGAAGGATGAGTATTAAAATAAGCCTTTAAAACCCATTATAATGACCATATTGGCTCGATAGAGCGTTTGGATGAGCATAGATTCGTTTTTAGATAAAATGAGCTTGTAGGCAATCTAATGATTTTTTTCGGACGAGTTTGGGTTTAATAAATTTCCTCAGGAAATTTTTTGGGAAGAGCAGGGGGGGAGATTAAAACTCAATCCCCTCTCTCTTTAGCTCAAGCTTTAATTGCATCTCTTGGATGCTCAACTCTTTTGCCCTGTTTTGCTCTTTTAGAACTTCTATTTGGTCGGGTTCCGTTTCCCTTGAAATTGCGGCGCTCTCACCATTCTTAGCTTTGTTCTGCTCCTGTTCCGGTAGCTTAGATATTGTAATATCTTGGTGTACAGTTCCTCTTTTATCCGTGTACTCTTTCGCATCTACAATCTCATGTTCATCCATTCCAATTTCACCCTCATACTGGGCTGTAAGCTGTCTTGTCTCTTGCATCTCAAGAGTTTGAAAGTCGAAGTCATAAGCTACTACCTGTCTCATTTTATAGATATTTTCCCAATTTCCTTTTCCAAAGAGGTGCGGGTTGAGATAAGTTTGGTTCTCTTTTACAATTCCTTTGATAAGCACTCTGCGATCAAGGAGTGCTTTTAGGGCCTTGTGAATGTAACTGATACCTACATTTAGCTCCGACGACATGTCTTTTTTTGTGTCAGCCGAAAGAAAAACAACATTTTCAACGCCTACATAATGTTGTAAAATTTGGGATAAAACAGCTTTTTCGTTTGATTGCAGTTTCTCGATAAAAGCTACATGCTCTGTAAAGAGCATAATAAAATCGGGGGTTCTCTCGACTTTTATTATTTTCCGGTTATGAGTGTTAAGAACCTCACCCGTAACATTGTCTTTTGTACTAAGGACCTCTTGGTACAGAATGTTTCTTTTATTTGGTTGGCTTGCCATTTTCTCCCTTTTTCGGATATTTCTATCCGCGTTTGAAATTTTTTTCTTTTTAAAATCGGATAATTATATCTTCTTTAAAGGCTCAAATCATACAATTTGAATTATTAATCGCTCCTTAATCGGATGAGATTATCCGATTTTGATACACTTTATTTTTTAAATGTGGATAATCTCATCCGAAAATGTGGCTCACTTAGCCACTAAAGTGGATGTAATGACCACTAAAGTGGCTATTTTGACCACTTCACAAACCTCTACAAAGCCATATATTTTGGGGTTTGCTCGTGATTTTTCGGAAGAGCTTCTATATTATATTAATAGGAACTCTTTTGACGCTTTAATATGTCACTATCTAGTAAGAGCTTTGCTCTCTTAATTTACATATCCTTTTTATTGCTTCGCTACCAAAAAGATATGGACTTTTTTTATTTCATCCCCCTAAAGGGGACAAAAAAAGTTTTTATTTTATTTTTTTTACGCCGAATAAACATTTTTGACACTTTAATATAATTTAAGCTTTATTTTATTATACTTTTGTGGTTTTAAAGATTAATCAAAAGTTGGTGTGATGAAAAAATATATTTACAATATAGATATCTCAACAAAAATATTACTATTTTATCAACCGATAGTTTATAGCAATAATTTTAATGATGTCTATAAATATGAAGCTCTTGTTAGGCTAAAAGGTGAGAATCATGAGATTCATTGCCCGGATGAATTTTTACCAATAATAAAAGAGTACGATTTATATGACTTTCTAAATATTATAGTTTTAGAAAAGGCCTTACAAAAATTATTATCAGAGCCAAATATAAATATTTCTGTAAATATTTGTTTCAGCCATTTAGTAAAAAAAGAGATTCAATCTAAAATAAAAAACCTCTTACTTGCAGCAGGGGTTAATGTTTGTTCAAGGCTTACATTTGAGCTATTGGAAACATATAATGTTAAAGACTATTTAGTTCTTAAAAATTTTATCTCTGCAATTCGTTTACAAGGCTGCAAAATTGCAATAGATGATTTTGGAACCGGTTTTTCTAATTATAGTCATCTTTTAAATATTGAATTTGACTATTTAAAAATTGCGGGTGAACTGATAAAAGAGATAAAAAACAACCAGAAAAATCTTGATATTTTAGAATCAATTATTCTTTTTTGCAACAACCAAAATATTAAAATAATTGCTGAATATGTTGAAACTGAAGAAATTGCCTTAACTTTGCACCATATGGGTGTGGAATTTTTACAGGGCTACTATTTTAGTAAGCCTCAAGAGCATACAAATTATGAGAAGGTTTATAATGGATAAATATATAATTAAATACAGCAGCTTTTTCTCTTATCTGATTTGGTTTTTGCCTAGGCAGTGTAAAGAGAAGAGTGTTGAGTTGGTCTTCACAGGAAACGGTGCTACATTTAAAAGTGATAATCACTCTGGTACCGCCAAAAAAATAAACAAGCATATTACTATGATAGTGCGGTATAGTTTTGTTTTTTTACTTTTGCTGTTTCTTTTTCCTGAAAAACAAAAAGAGAACTGGCTTTTTGAGTTTTCATTGCTTATAGGGATTTTTATTCCTTTTTTCTTTTTAAAAATTCCGTTCTTAAAAATTAACCAACTAACTGTCTCTTTTGTTGCTATCGGAATAATTGCTGCTATTTGCCTTGTTGCATATTTTGTGAATGATCTGTACTTTGCCGTAAAGGCTTTGGCATTTTCTGCCCAAAACAGTATCTTTTTCTGGCTGCTTTTTAAATCAATAATTGATTTTGTTGACAACTCTACTAAGCCGCTTTACTGTATCTGTGAAAAGAGGATATTGTTTTATGTATAAGATAATGCCTGTTTTTTTTCTTCTATTTTTTAGTGCTTTTGCAAAAGAAGGGTGCAAAATAGAGGATAGGGTGATATGGAGCGTTTTGAAAAATGAGTCTCACCCGTCAAAAAAAATAGGATACAGCTATTTAATATCTTTTAATAATTCAAGAGAGGCAAGACATGTTAAAAAATATCTGCCTGAGATATTTTTAGATAACAGAACCATTGATTGCCAAAACAGAGAGAAATGTGTTGCTCTTGCCAATAAGCTTTTTAGTATAGGGATTAAAAATTTAGACCTAGGGAGTTTCCAAATAAACTCTTATTGGCATAAATATGATACAAAAAGCTATTTTGATAACACCCAAAGCTACAAAATAGCATGTGGATATATTGAAGATATGGTTGCAAAGCATGGCTACAATTGGTACGCGATAGCGAGCTACCACTCTAAAACTACGGAATATAATTTAAAATATCAAAAAAATTTAATAAAAAATTATTTTGCTAATAATGAATGGGGTTCAATTGATTTTCAACAATAAAAAAGAGATTAACGATTTAGAACTGTTAGATATGCAACAGGAGAGTAAAAAGCCTTTTATTGATTTTTTACTCTCAACAAAATGGTATATTTTTATCTTAAAAATATTTGTGGCATATCTTCTAGCCCTCTTATTTATTCACTTTGAGCTTTTTAATGAATCAGCGATTTATTTCGCATATTTCGCGGTTGAAGTGATTTGGTATAACTATCTAAACGATGAGCTGGCTAAACCATAATCATTTAAGCTATATTTTATTATATATTTATTAGAATACTAAATCATAAATCAAAAAAGGCAATATAAATATGACACCGATTCTAAAAATACTTTCATGCACATTGGCGTTTGGCGTTTTTTCTCTTTTGCAAGCCGAACAAAGCAAAGCTATGACGCAGGCTCAGAGTGACTCACTCGGAGAAAAAGTAGTAAAATTTATTAAAAAAACATCTGACGGCAATGTGAAAGAGATGTTAGTTAAAAAAATAGTTCCCCTCGATGACGGATGGTATGGAGTGGTTGTTGATTTGAAAATAAAAAATCAAGAAGGAGAGGTTGAGCAAGTAAAGGATTTATTTTTAACAAATGGAAAATTTGTAACAAATAATTTACTTGAACTTGAGGGTACTAAAAATTATCGTGCTACAACTATCGCTGCTGAGAGTAATACGGCGTCTGAGACACACGATGCCTCTTTTTATAACAAAAACAATTTAATTTTCGGAACTCAAAGCGGCGTGAATAAAATTGTAATTTTTTCAGACCCACTTTGTGAATTCTGTTTAAAGCTGCTTCCAAAAATATATGACAACATTAAAAACAAAAAAGATGTTGCCGTTTATTATTATCCACTTCCACTAGAGAGCCTTCACCCAACATCTAAAGATATTATCAAAGCTATGGAAATTGTAAAATTTGTTAAAAAAGATTCAACTTTAGAGTGGAGGCTTTATCAAGCTCTCTCAACAAAAAAAGAGTTTTTACAAATGGCTAAAGATGGCAATATTGTCGGCTTAATGAAAAAGGTGTTTAATGTTGATATAGAAAAAGAGTCTATCACTAAGATTAAAAGTAGTGTGGAATATGATATCGGCAAGGCGAATGAGCTGAATATAAACGGGACGCCTGTTGTTTATATAAACGGAAAGTTGGACTTAGAAAAAGAAGCGATTTTTAAATTAAAGTAAGAGGAATAGGGATGAAGTTTATAGTGTTTATTTTTATATTATTACAGTTCGCTTTTGCAGCCGATGGTGAAAAGGACAATGTTTTAATTGAAAATCATGATATGTTAGAGATATCAAAAAACTTTTTGAATACATATAGCGTTCACGGCATGTATGATAATAGTACGCGGACGCTTAATCGTTTAAATAATATAAACTTTGCTATGAAGCCTATGGTCTCTCCAATCAAACCGTTTGACGAATTAAAAATTCATTACGCATACCCGCTAAAAATATTTTTACCTGCCGGTGCAACGGTCACAAGTGCGATTTTAAGCAACAGCACATCAGAGCCTACAATCTCCCAAAATGTCGTAAAAATAGAATGTGAAGAGGATTTTGTGAGTGGCTTGCTCGACATCGTTTATATTACAGATTTTAACACTAAAGAGGCGAGATATTTTTCAGTTAAGCTTGATAAATATCTTCCACTTGCCCAGTCGGAAGTGGAAGACGGCAGGTTATACACCCAGGTCCAGTATTTTCAGCCTAAAAAAATGAGCAATAATGAAATTCTGTCGGCTTTAAGGCCACAGGAGTATGAGCTTGAATATACACAAATAAAATATATGGGCGTGACCTATAATATTCATCTTGTCAATATAGTAGAGGATAAAAAGATTATAAAACAATATAAAGAGCCACGATATATCAATAGTGGACTTGTATATAATAATAAAACATATAACTTTTATGTAGAGTAATCTATATATTAAGTTTAGTTTTATTATAAATTTATTATAATTAACTTTTAAAGGGTAGAGATGAGAAAGATATTATTTTTTGTGCTGGCAGTTGTTTTTATTGGGTGCTCAGAGCATCCCCCAAAGCCTCCAATTCAACATTCAGTTGAAAAGGTGGCTGAGCCGATAGCAGCGAATGAAATATTTGACTCTTTTAATAAGAAGCTTAAATTTCACAAAGAGCAAAAAGCTGAAAAAGAGATATACGAGTATGGATATAAATTTTTTAATGACAGGAGCAAGTAAATGAATGGAATAAATGAATTAAACAATATTGGCATGGATGAGAGCTTGAGCTTTGGCGATTTAAACAGCACTGATTTACCGGAAGAGACTTACCACGACGAAGAGGAAGAAAAAGTCGTTGAGGAGAGCAGAGAAGTCGTTAGTCAAGAGTCGTCTACGCTTGCTCAGAATGAAAGAAAATCGAGGATTACCCCGTTTGTTGTAGAGATTCCTAACTTTTTTGATTTGCCGGCGGTAAAATCATTAGGTGAATTTCTGGATAAAACTGAAAAAATTGAAGCAGATAGAGAGGGGACTGTTCATCTTGATATGGATAACGAAGACCCAATTTATGTTGCAAAGAAAATAAAAGATGTTTATAACTCCGCTAATCTAAAGGCGGCTTTGTGCGAATATATAGAAGAGAGTGATTTTAGAGATGTCACTATAGAAGATTTGCTTACCTCCCCACTTTTCAAAGGGATTGAGGGAGGTTCTTACGATGAAATAAAAGAGACTGTTAAAAAGCTTATGTTTAACACAAATTTGAAAAATAAAAAAGATTTCCTCAGGAAATTATATAAATTGAGAGACCTTGAAGATTTAATAGATGACTCTTTGCAGTTTTCAAGTTTTAACGATAAGCTTGTTGATTTTAAAAAGAATTTAAAAACACTTATCGGCGAATATGAAGAGAGCGTAAGAGAATCTGTCACTAAAACACTGGCTGCGACGGTGCAAAAAGAGTACCCTCAAAAGCAGGCTGTAGATGTTATGGCGCAGGCGCGTTTCGCGGAGAGTGAGGCTCTGCTGAAAGAAGAGCTTAAAAATGCACAAGCAGAAACCGAAGGGTATAAAAAAGCTTTTGAAGAAAAAAGTATGATGTCTAAAAAGGCAATAGATTCTATTTCAGAAAGCAATAGACTTTTAGAACAAAAAAGAGAAGCTTTTATGGCGGAACTCAAGCTGTTTGATTTTATTGATGATGAAGATGATGATGAGGATATTATCATTGCAAAAATAACTGAAGAGCTAAATAGAAAAGAGGGCGGGGTTGATTCCTCCGTTCAAGATGATCTCGATTTTGAAATTGAGAAAGTCAAATTGCTTGAGGATGAGATTTTAGAACTCAAAGAGGATGGTGCCCGCTTAAAAGATGAGAATAGCTCGCTTTCAGAAAAGGTTGAATCTTTAAATAGGACTATCGAAGAGATTCATGCGGCTAACGCCGTGAGTCCTTCTCAGCCGTCACAAGAAGGTGAGGATGAGGAAGATAGCGAGGCAGAAGAGACGGAAAATAAAGAAAGCTCTAGTAAAGCGAAAAAAGCCGGCATTATTATAGGCGGAATTTTATTTGCATTATTGGCTGTGTTTTTAATAGGTGACATGTTTATGGGTGAAAAACCTCCCGCTCCCGTTGCTTATGCTCCCGGCGAAGTGGCAGTGGAACCTGCCAATAGCGCTGTGACACCAGTGGTTGCACAACAAGAGGGAGCAGTTGTCACTCCAAAAGCACCTGATGGTGTATATGAGAATGTTTTTGATTTCACGACACCGATAAGTGAAGATGAGTTTAAAAAACAGGCTTTTGATATATATATGGAAGATTTTAGCAAAATCCGTATGAACAAAAAAGATTTTGTCAGCGGTGAAGTTATTAATGGTTATAAATTTATTAAAGCTACAAGTGCCGGGAAAATATTATTCATAAAGAGTGATAACGAACCTATGTGGGTTGAGATGAAATAATGAAAACGCTTAAAATAATCCTGCTTTTTTTTATGTCCCTAACGCCTCTTTTTGCCGACAAGGGCACAATACCAGAGAGGGATTATAGCGTTTATGTCGGTTTGGGCGATAAGTCCGTTGTAAGTGGCGATGATGAAAAAGAGAAAATAGACAAGCTCCCGCCGGTTCCTCAAGTAAAAGAGGCTGCTCCGGTAGAGGTGGGAGAGAGTATTGATTTGACAAATGCAATAATTCTGAAACAGATTCAAAAATCTAAAAAGAGCGCCATCCAAACTCAAAAAAAAGGTGATTTTATTGCGTTACCCACGAAATTTGAAAAAGAGATGAACCAACATTTTGCAGCTCTGGCGGAAAAGGCGGCGGTGGCAGTAGTGGCTCCCGCCGGCGGTATTGAAGAGTTGATGTTATTACAGTGCAAAACTTTTAAAGATTACAAGATTAACGATAATACAAACATAAAAATGATTTGCCATAAAATAAATGATAAAACAGTTTCTTATAAACTTGGTGCAAATTTGGCTGTTGTAGAACGAAAGTTGGTATCTATCCCCTATATGATAGAAAATGACAAAGGGAAAGTTTTTACAATAGTTGAGGCAAAAAGCAAGCTGTTTAATGCCATAACGGGAAGCTCTAACTTAGCAACTTTTGTGGATAAAAGAGCGATTGAACAGGTCAATAAAGCTATGGCAGGGACTTTTGCAACGAGTGGTCCTGAGTTGACAAAAGATTATATAGAGCAAAAAAATAAAGCAGATACAGAAGTTGTTCAAAACAATAATGGATTGACAACTACAACAACACAGCAGACAGTTAACCCAAAGCCCGAAGCATCGGATTATGGAATTTCTTTGTTGGTTGATGTTCTTGGTAATGGAATTAAAGCTGGTGTCGATCAGCTCTATCTTGACTTAGGGTATATTTTTTATATCCCAAAGGATAGTGTTATAGACGCGGAAATTGTGGTAAAGGTGGAAAAGTAGATATGAGTAGCTTCAAAAAAATTATTACATTTTTGTTAGTAGGTTTAATTGGGTTTACACTGGTTGGATGCAGCGGAAAAAGCCGTGTTTCCCCGGACGGTGGCGACTATGAGCTCTCGGCTGAGGAGAAGTTGTTTGCTTCAAAAAAAGAGGTAAATGAGCAGGTAGCGAAGGCTTATGAGCGAGGAAGAGGTGATGGTTACAATGCTGCAAAGGTAGAATTTGAGAAAATTCTTCCTTATATTGAAGCCATTAGAGCTTCGGCAGAGTTAAAAGATAGCGGTGGGCTTTGTATGCCGCCGCTGTTTCTTGATAAAAGTAGCGGCTCTAGTGTAGCTATTGTTTTAGGTGAGGCTCATGTTTGTGAAAACTTCACGGTTGAGAATGTGTTAAGCTCGGTTAAGAGTGGAATACCAGGCTTGCCAAAGAGTAAATCAAGCGAGAATTTGACGAGCAGTGGCAGTATTAGCGGCTTGCCGATAAGTAATGTTTCAATTGCCGGCACAGATAAAAAGAATTATTTTGTAGAGCCTATTATTGCGGTTCAAGAACCTAAGAAAATCAGAGTTGAAGATACTCTGACTAACAGGCAGATTTTGAGAGATTCAAAATTTAGCTACAGTGCAGCAACGATTAATGATGAAAATTTCATGATAATTGAATTTAAAGATGAAACCGAAGCAACCGGTTTTTGTAAAAAATATTCAATTTGTAAATAGGGGAGAGAGATGTTAAAAACAATAGAAAATAGATTAAACATACTTAAAGATGAGTTGGCGTCGTTTAAAAACTGCGCAAAATATAAACTGTATCAGCATGGTGACGCACTCATATTCTGTGTAGATTTTATTATATTCTCTAATCAAAAAGAGCATATAAAAGCTCTTCCTGAAAAAGAGTTAAAAAAAATTGAAGCCCAAATTCTCACCACAATCAAAGAGTTAAAAAGTTTGAGGGATTAAGATGAAAAAAATATTACTATCCGTGGCATTATTTCTTACGGCTACTTTTTCTACAGCTATGGAGTACAAAGACGACAAGATGGATTCTTGGCGCGATGGCTTCATTACCGCGTACAAGGCGATGGAGGTTGATGTCTCTATGCAGGGTCTTGAGAGCAAAAAAATAGATACTAAAAAGTATATAATTTATTTTGACGCAAACGGAGAGGACATCGCAGATTGGGATCGTCTTATGGTGCAGATGTTTGGCTATAGCTCAAGCGTTCATAAGCCGGTAAGAACTGTTGATAACTGGATTATATTTAACAGCTACGACAATAAAGCCACAGCTCTGCAAGAGACGGTGATTATGAATGAGAGAATTTTTAAGAACTCTAAAAAATATAAGCTTCAAGTATATGAAAATAAAGATAATAGAGTATTTTTAAATGACAAGGCGCTTTTTTCTTCTCAACTTAAAGAGCTTGAGGAGTTGTTTAAAGTTGTTGAGAAGCAGAAAATTGAAGAGAAGCAGAAAGATCTTGAAGATAACCAAAAGGTCGCGATTGTCTATGTCGATTCAGCTACTGGAGCGATTTTAAAAGACGGGGCAAAATATAAAGTAAGCACAAATGTCCCAACTCCCACTGTTGATGAAGTGAAATCGGCCATTAACTCTGAAAAAAAGGTTGAGGAGACGAAAATCGCCGAAGAGAAGCATATATTCAAAAAAATTGAAAAATATGTTAAAGCGAAAGCGGGCAGTGAGGTTTTTGTTTTCAGAAATACTGTTTTTGATTCTAAAAACAAAGTTCGCAATGGCGGAACGGGCGAAGTTTATGAGATCGAAGCCGAAAATAGTCTAGGGTGGTATAAGATTAAGGATAGGGGAGAATATATCCCTTCTCACCAAACTCATATCACCGGCGAAAAAGATTTTTTAACATATAAAAATAAGATGAAAAAAGTTGAAAAGCTTGTTGTGAGAGAAGAGCCCAAGGAGTCAAAGGAACCTAAAGAAAAATCACTCGGTGAGTTTACTATTTCTGATGATGATGTAATTTTGTATTTATTGCCGAACTTTAAAGCAAAGACAGACACATATCTTGTGGAAGATTTTAAAATAGAGAAGGTTATGAAAAACACCTACACCAAATTCAAATACTCTCATATTGTCAAAGATAAAGATGGAGCTGTCTATTATAAAATTTTTGGTGAAAATCGTTTTGTTCCTAAAAACAGTTTATACATACTAGAGTGAAAGGTCCGAAATGTCAACAACTTTAAAAACAAGCTTTGTTATGGCTTTTGTTCTGCAAGCGTCTTTGCAAGGCGGATTTATAGAAGGTATAGTGGATAAGGCTAAATCTAGTGCGGCATCGAAATTCACGCCCGATAATATAAGTGGGATGGTAGATAAGTATAAAGAGTACGGCATAGAAAAGGGTGCCTCGGGCGTAAGCGATTATATATTCAGCGACTCAGGTTTTTCTGCGTTTTGGAGCAATAATACCTCATTCGCGACAGGGACTATGGAATTATGTTATACATATTCACCAAGAAAGAAAAACCCTGTTAACGGGGATATTTGCTCCCTCCTAAAAGACACAAGTGCTGACCCGTGTTCATTGTTGCCAAACACAGTGGGGGACTATAAAAAAACTCCAAAAAAAGAGAAGGATAAAATAGCCCTCCCGTTTGAGGAGTGGTGTAGAGAATACACCGGCAAAGTAAAAAAGGTCGCCACTGATGAGGCGTCTAAAATGATGGGGCTCAGCGGTAAAACTAAGGCTGAGGCAAAAGGGGCAAAATTTAATTCGGACGAGAATTCCAAGTTCGCCTCTACCGTAGATAATTTTATAGCTAACGCGGGTAAGCATGTTTTTTCAAAAAACGCGGTTAATGACCCCCAAGCAGCAAAAATAAACGCTCTTAAAGAGAGCGGGAATGAGCATGTTTACGCGAATGAGATAAAGAGACTTGCTAAAAATAATCCCGATGTCACAATGGTGGAACTTCAAAGACTTGCGGATAAACCTGTTTTTGACAATATAACCGAGTATAGAGATGATTTAAACATGAAAGCGAATTCCGATTCCGCTATTTATCGGCAGCTATTTGATCCTCATAGACATTTGGATATCGTGAGTGCGCAGTTCTCCTCGATGAATCAGCAGAAAAAAGGTCTTAAGGATAAAAGAGAGTTTATTGAGCAGTATGTTGAAGATAAAGATACGGGTTTGCGCAAGCAG
The DNA here is from genome assembly GCA_001800975.1 of Flavobacteria bacterium RIFCSPLOWO2_12_FULL_35_11. Lineage (GTDB taxonomy): Bacteria > Bacteroidota > Bacteroidia > Flavobacteriales > Flavobacteriaceae > Lutibacter. Next base: position 149,007 of record MGWK01000055.1, read on the forward strand.
TATCGTATCTGGGCGGAAAATGTAACTGAATCCGAAGTTATGTATGAGCTTCCGGATAAGCTCGGTGGAAAGTATAAAGTTTTCTTTGAAACAGATAGAAAGAGTAGAGAGGGTTCTAAGCCAGGGGCTATTGCTAAAATGAATAATGATATTGTAAAACAAGCACACATGGAAGAGCAGGTTATGCTTCGCTGGCGCATGTTCGCGGACGAGAAGGCCGATGAAATTAAAACGAAAATGCTAAAAAGTATGTATGCGAGTGAGGTTTTCGATGAGAGTGCCGCGAGAGCACAGATTGCGCAAATGATGTCTGTTAAATAATTAGGGGGTGGGATTAAGATGAAAAAAATATATTGTATTTTAGCGCTGGTCTGCATAGTAAACGGCGATGAAATCAAGATGAAAGATATCGGCGCTATGATAAGTGAAGAGAAAAAAGTTATCTTGATTGACAAAAAAGATTTAAGCAAGTTTATTTCAGATAAAAAGAGAGAGGCTACACAAGGTGGCGTTGAATCCATAGAGATGCCTCAGATGCGTGGAGAGATTCTCATAAGAAGTCTTAAAGACTATATAGGCTCTATTAATTATTTAGGTGGTAAAACTCACGAAATTAAATATGAGGTTGGATTAGCCTCGCTTTTGGAGATAACAAAATATATCTTTTTACATAACCTCGATATTGCCAGATATGAAGAGATTAAACCTCTTCTGCTAGAAGAGGGAAAAAAATATCCAAAAATTAATCAAAAAGAGTTTCGTTCTGCCCTCAATAATATGAGCTACGCCTTAGCGTGCGAGATTTATGAAGATGTTTCTTTTTTTGTAAATTGATTAGGCTTTCTTAAGCCTAATTTTATTATAAAGTTCTTATAATAAGTAAAAATTAATATAAATCGGATATGCTATGTTTAAATTCCTCCTTCCGTCGCTTTTTCTTGTTTCATCCCTCCTTGCAAATTATCAATATACTTTTTCAAAAGAGACAATAATCTCGGATTTTGAAAAACAAGATGTTGAAAAATATAAAAGAGATACTCTCCCGCTCTTTACACAGAAAGAGCTTGTTCAAAAACAAGTTTTTAATCAAAGCCAGGCGCTGGAGCGTAGCTACGCGGGCAGTGGTTTTATGTTTGAGAGTATTGTCGCGGCTAGAACATGCCAAGAGATTGGCCCTATATATACAGGAACGATATATTCAATCAACCCGTTATCGGGTGAAGTCGTATGTATGTTCGCGCTTAAAAATGATTTATATAATCCGATTGGTCTCTTTAAGGTTTTTTACCCTGAGATAAAAAATCATTATGCCCTTGATAAAAAAACGGCGGCGGTGGATAATGCTGAGATAATTTCCGTCGCAGACGCGCAATTTAGACCTTTGCTCACGGCGAAGACGGTTGCTTCGCAGGCGAGCGCTACCGCGGCGTCAGAGGGCGGGCGATTATCTATTACGCAGATTATTATGGCGAGTATTTTGACGGATGCCGATATTATTGATATAACAGCGACGGCGGCGAGTGGGAAGTTGCAGCTTAAAAATAGCTACACTTCTAAAGTTACCGACTCTGAAGGCGGTACGGTCGTTGATAATATGGATTATATCCTTACTGATGCTGAAACTATTTTTGATGTTTACGGTAAGTTGAGTGCAGTGAGTATGACTTATCTTCTTTTGCTTATCGTATTTTTTGGTGTATGGGGAATTGGGCGAGCGGTTTTAAATCCGCTGGCAGAGAAGGGTGAAGGGAAGCAGAGCTCCGATAAGCATATACCGTATATCTTCGGTATTGTGCTTGGTGTTCTGCTCTTTTTCCCGGTTAACGACCATGATTCTATTCAGGATGGCGCCGGCGAGACGGTTGGGCAGTACGAGATTATGAAAACGAGATATCAAGATTTTGAGAAAGCGGGGTATTACTTGTTTTCGGAGTGGGCTAATGCTTCTGCTAAGGCGATAATTGATGCGGAAGTGGACGCAATAGTTGATAAGAGCGGAGTTGGGACGAAGGAGCAGATTATATCCTCGGCGGCTTTAATATCTCAGAACACGAAGCTTGATGCGTTTTATCGCGCGTATCAGACGGCTTGTGTTATGAATGTTTATAATATACAAGAGTTGGTAAATGTTGATAGTAAAACTATATACTCGGGAACGCAGAACGCGCTATTTCCTCTTTCGGAGAATTGGGCGTATGCTTCTAGCTGGGGGGCGCTCGGTGGGAAGGATTATTATGATCCGACTCCCGGCGGTTTGGTTTTGCCGTCGGGTTATCCCGCGGGTGGCGGAGCGGGGATTTATCCTATTGTCGCGTTTTCGTCATGTGGGAAGGTGAACGCGGAGTTAAGCAATGTTGAGGAGCAAAAGAAGAATTTTGTTTCAAATATCTCTAAGCTGACGAACCCAGACGGTAATTCGGGGAAAATCAACATGATTAAGACTATTGTTGATTTTCAGTATGAGCTTTATAGAGATTGGGGTTTTCTCGCGATTTTAGGCCTGCCGGTTACGAAGATGCAAACGGAGTATATCGGCGGGCTTTATAATACGCGGAATGACGAAGTTAAAGAGAAGCTTGAAAAACAGATGACGGAGGGGGACCTTGGTATTCCCGGTGCGGACGGCAGTATAATGCACACCATTATGAGCTCTATTCCGTATATGTTCGTTCCGGGGGCGGGGACGGTTTTTAAGACAAGTTTAGACGCAGCGAACGGGATTAGAAACGGGGTTGATTCTTCTTTGCCCGGTTGGCTTGGTGGAAAGCTTGGCGCCGGTGTAGCGACTAGCATAGCTGCTACTGCGGGGGGTATGGCTATTGGATATCAAGTGGCAAAAACTATGCTTGAACTCTCCCCAATAGTGGGGATTGTTATTATCGGGCTTGTGAGGTTTATTGTTATAATGATAAAGATATTCTCGTTTCATTTTGCGAGTCTTTTCTTGATGCCGATAATGTTTGCGCGTGAAAATATTAAGGCTCTGAGTAATTTTACTATGAAGATTTTTGCGACTATGATGGAGCTTCCGATTTTTGTTTTAGCGGTATGGCTTGCCATTACCGCAAACTCGCTGATCCATTCGGTCGGCGATGTCTTTAGCAAGAAGATTATTATTGGGATGCTTGAGAATAATGAGGCGCAGTATGCGGGGGTGGCTACAAATTATGTTGGATATAATGGAGCGTGGCTGGCTAAATTGAAGATTTATGTTTTTGACGGGGTTATGGAGATTGCGATTGCCGTTTTTTCTGTTATCATCATCTATAAACTTATTATTACTCTTCACAATACTCTTTTTGAGGTATTGGAGATTCAAGGAAGTCAGTCTCTTGATAACTCTATTGAGAGTATGAAGAATGAAGCAGGCGGATGGGGGAGTAGGATTTAAATCCTCTCTGAAAAGTATAATAAAAATATAATTGATTAAGTAATAATTAAGCATTATAAGCATATAATGTTATATATCAATTAACAAAAGGATTTAAGATGAGCACTAACAATAATTCAAATTCAGCGGCAGCAGGGCAGACAATAAGAGAGGGTGGGTTTATAGCGAGATTATTTGCGTATGCTTTTTTTTATGTGCCATTTTATCTTATTGGTGCGTGGCTTATAACAATGTCGGATGCCAAATGGACAAAAAACCCACTTTTTGGTATTCCTACCCTTGATATACTATGGGGGATGTTTCTTTTTGCAATTCCTTTTATCCTCTGGGAGAGAAGTGTAAGAAAATTTAGAAGAAAACATGGGTTGAGCATTTGGAAGAATATTACTGAGGAGCTTTTACAGATGGAAGTTGATCAGAGGGTTGCTAAAGAGCATAAGGCGTTTGTTAATAACGGTTTGGTTAAAGAGGCTGTGGTTGACAAAGGTGATATCGGGTATTGGCATGGGCTTTTTGAGAAGGGTGCTATTACGAAAGAGCAGTTTGAGGCGAAGAGGGCTGAGCTGCTTTAAGATGAGTGTTCAACCAAAGCTGATAACCTTAAATGATTTTAATCCTAGAGACAGAAATAATCCGTTTGTGGGATTGCCTTTTGTGAAATTTATTAGCGAAGGAAAGTTGTCGATCGTAATAGATGATGAAGTTCTTAAAGCCATTATAGAGGTTTATGGTGAAGATGGGGAAAAAGAGATAGTAAGAATGGTAGATAGAGGGCAAGTGTTTATTTCGCAAGCTGAAAGAGTTTTAGGTTTGGAAAGATACAAGGAAGTTGGGAAATCCATTCCTTGCGAGTGGGAGTAGAAAATGAGAAGAGTGTTTCTTTAATGTTTCAAACAATAAGGAAAAAAGATAGATTCTAGCCTCTCTTTTGGGAGGACTGAATGTGTTTTAAATTTAAAAATTGGAGATAGAAAATGAGAAGAGTAGTTTTAGCCGTTATGGCGGGGATGGTTTTGTTTAGCGGGTGTGTAGGTGCTAAAGAT
>MGWK01000056.1 GCA_001800975.1 Flavobacteria bacterium RIFCSPLOWO2_12_FULL_35_11
AAAAAAGCAGCAGGACAACCACTTTCCGCAGCATTGGTTTACGCTATTTTGAATGGAAAATCCTAACGAAAATCAACCGCATCGGCATTTTAAAATTTACAAACCTTATGGTTATTTGAGTCAGTTTGCGAACCATGACATCAGCAAACACAAGAAAAAATTATTGGGTGAATTTTACCCATTTCCGGAAAAAATAATGGCAATTGGAAGGTTGGATGAAAAGTCGGAAGGTCTTTTATTGCTTACCACCGATGGAAATATGAGCGAATTGGTAAGAAGCAACAACGTAGAAAAAGAATATTTTGCCGAAGTTGACGGTGACATTACTTCAGAAGCCATTGAAGCCCTAAAAAATGGCGTAGAAATTGGTTTTGGCGGGATAAAATATACCACAAAACCTTGCGAAGTTTATAAATTAAATGAAATTCCAAATCTGCCCGAAAGAGGAAAAAAATTAAGGGATAATCGGCACGGTCCAACAAATTGGGTTTCCATCACTTTAATTGAAGGAAAATTTAGGCAAGTTCGAAAAATGACTGCCGCTACAGGTTTTCCAACTTTAAGATTGGTGAGAGTTCGCGTTGGAACCATTCATATAAACGATATGAAAGCAGGTGATGTGGAGGAAATCAGGAATTTCGATTTACGATTTTAGATTTACGATTCACAAATTTTAGATATTATTAATCTTTTTTCTTTTCTCTATTATCTTTTTTTTTTCAACTTTTCACTTTAAAAAAAATCATTACCTTGTAATTCTCAAACGAAAACTAACCAATACGATGATTACACTTCAAATAAACGGGAAAAAACACCAAATTGATGTTGCTCCCGAAATGCCTTTGCTTTGGGCAATTAGAGATATTGTTGGACTTACAGGAACAAAATATGGCTGCGGAATCGGCGTATGCGGCTCATGTAAAGTATTGCTGGACAATTCGCCGGTGCAATCGTGTATGATTCCAGTTTCGGCTGCTGAAGGTAAAAATGTAATAACTATTGAAGGTGTTTCAGAAAATTTGCAACTCTTGCAAGCCTCTTGGACAGCCTTAAATGTGCCTCAATGCGGATTTTGCCAGCCAGGACAATTGATTGCGGCGACTGCTTTGCTCGACAAAATTAGCGAGCCGACCGATGAAGAAATTAATGAGGCCATGATTGGAAATATATGCCGATGCGGCACTTATCAGCGCATAAAAAGTGCCATTCACCGAACTGTTGAACTTAAAAAACAAGGTTAGTTATGAATCCAATTAGAAATATAAGTCGTAGAACTTTTGTAAAAAGTGTTGGTTTGGCATCTGGCGGATTGATATTGGCCTGCAATACTTCTGTTTTTTCAGATAAAGAAACAGCAGAAAATAAAGATCTAGCCAATTTTAACCCAAATTTATTTGTTCAGTTAAACTCCGACGGAAGCTTAATCTTAATTGCATCACGTTCAGAAATGGGAAATGGCGTAAGAACTTCTTTAACCTCGGTTATTGCTGATGAAATGGATGCTGACTGGACGAAAGTTATCGTACAACAGGCAGTTGGCGACGCAAAATATGGCGATCAAAATACCGATGGCTCAAGAAGTGTTCGTTATTTATACGAACCGATGCGGAAAATTGGCGCGATGGCGAGAGCCATGTTAATTTCGGCAGCAGCGCAAACCTGGAAAGTTCCTATGACTGAATGTACCGCCGAAAACCATGTTGTATTGCATTCAAGCGGAAAAAAAATAGCCTATGGCGATTTGGTGGAAATAGCAAAAAATTTGGAAGTTCCAACCGAAATAACCTATAAAAATCCGAAAGATTTCAAGTATATCGGCAAAAAATTAAGAGGCGTTGATGTTGAAGAATATGTAAACGGAAGCGCCATTTTTGGATTGGACAAGCGGTTACCAAATATGAAGTTTGCGGCTATGCAACGCTGCCCGGTAACTTTCGGAACCGTAAAATCTTTTGATAAAACCGCTGCTATGAAGGTAGCGGGAGTTATTGATGTGATTGAAATTCCAAGAATTGAAAAACCTTTTGGAACATTGGGCGGTATCGCAGTGATTGCCTCAAATACCTGGGCGGCTTTCAAAGGAAAAGAGGCCTTAAAAATTGAATGGAATTTTGGCGATAATGTGGCATACGATTCAGAAAAGTATATGAAACAAATTACTGGGAATGTCCACAAACAAGGAAAAGTCGGTAAAGATGTCGGCAATGTAAATAAGGCTTTTAAAAATGCCCATAAAACCATTGAAAGCACTTTTCAATTGCCACATTTGGCTCATGCGCCTATGGAAGTTCCGAATGCTGTGGCTTGGGTTCAGGGCGATTCCTGCGAAGTTTGGGCACCAACCCAGGATCCGCAATCTGCCAGAAAAGAAGTTGTTGATTATTTAGGAACTACGGAAGAAAAAGTCACCATCAATGTGACATTTTTAGGCGGCGGATTCGGACGGAAATCAAAACCCGATTATGTGGTTGAAGCAGTTGCGATTTCAAAAGCAATGAATGCGCCCATTCAGGTTGTTTGGACCAGAGAAGATGACATCAAACATGGGTATTACCATACCGTAAGTTCCCAATATTTAAAAGCGTCACTTGATAAGCAAGGAAATGTTACCGGTTGGCTGAATCGATTTGCGCTTCCTTCAATTGCTTCAACATTTTCACCGGGAGTGGATTATCCGGCCGGATTTGAAATTTCGAGCGCTGCGAATGTACCGTTTGACATAAAAAATATGAAAGTTGAAGTTGGACAATCACCTGCCCATGTGAGAATTGGCTGGTTGCGTTCGGTAATTAACATTCCGCACGGATTTTCACAAAATGTTTTTGCTGATGAGTTGGCTGTTGCCGCAGGCAAAGATCCGCTTGAATTTCGGTTGAACTTAATAGGAGAAGATCGCATTGAAGAAACCGAAGATCCTATAAAATACAATACGGCACGATTGAAAAACGTACTAAAATTGGCTGCCAAAAATGCGAATTGGGGAAAACCGCTTCCCGAAGGTCACGCTTATGGCTTGTCGGTTCATTACAGTTTTTACTCTTATGTGGCCTCTGTGGTTGAAATTTCAATGATTGATAATAAAGTGAAAGTTCACAATGTTTATACAGTCATAGATTGCGGAACTGTGGTAAATCGCGATACGGTTAAAGCACAATTGGAAGGCGCCGCCATTTTTGGAATGTCCTTGGCATTTTATGGTAAAATTACCGCTAAAAATGGTGCTATTGAGCAAAGCAATTACAGCGATTATAAAATGATTCGCATGAATGAAATTCCTAAAGTTCACGTGGAAATAGTGGAAAGCACCGAAAATCCAACTGGTGTCGGCGAACCAGGCGTTCCTGTAATTGCGCCTGCAATTGTAAACGCCATTTATAAATTAACCGGGAAAAGATATTACAATTTACCCTTGTCTGATTATGGATTGGTCTGATTTTAGTTGAAAGTTGAAAAGTTAAAAGTTAGAAGGTTTTAAAAAAAGTAAATAAACGATTAAACAAATAAACGCTTTAACAACTAAATGAACAATTGGATTGAATTATTGCAGGAGTTTAAACGAAAAAAGCAGCCTGTAGCATTGGTTACGGTGACAAAAATTTTAGGATCGGCGCCTTGTAAACTGGCTTCAAAAATGATTGTCACCAAACAAAAAGAAATCTACGGAACCATTGGCGGCGGAAAATTGGAATTTCAGGTGATGGACGAAGCCGTTGTTGCCATTCAAAAAAATAAAACAACAGCGTTGTCCTATACGTTGGGTCCGGAATTTGAGCAATGCTGCGGCGGAAAAGTGGAATTAATTATTGAACCTATGAACCAATCTCCCGAATTGTATCTTTTTGGCGCCGGACATATCGGTGTTGAATTATGCCATATTTTAAAAAACACGCCATTCAATATTACCTTATTGGATATCCGAGAAAATTGGAAAAACACCATTGAAATAGACAAATCAATTACGTATATCGACATTGTTTTTGATTTTTACAAGCAATTTATCACCTGGGGGCCAAATTGTTATGTCGCCATTATGACTCACGACCATAAATTGGATTTTGAAATAACTGCCTTGGCCCTGCATTCCGAAACAAAATACATTGGACTGATTGGCAGCAAAACAAAAAAAAACAAATTCAATAATTTACTGAAAAAGGAACTTAATTTTGAGCCGGGAATTTCTCCTGTCCATTGTCCGATTGGCCTGGATATCGGCGGTTTTACGCCCAAAGAAATTGCCATCAGCATTGCTTCGGAATTACTGAAAGAATATTATGGAAAATGAGACTGTTTTTGTCCTGCTCGCAGGCGGAAAATCAGATCGGATGGGTGTGGATAAAGGCCTGCTTAAATACAAACATACTTTTTGGATTTTAGAGCAACTGAATCGCATCTCAAAAACAAGCGTTAAAACAGTTTACATCGGACTGGGTTACCATTCCCTGCACTATTTTGATGCGATTTCCTGGTTTAAAACTGCATTGACCAATGATGAAGATTATCAAGGCTTAAAAATAAAAACCATTGTTAATCCAACACCTGAATTGGGCTCATTTTCTACACTTCAAACGGTATTAAAAAATATAAATTCCGGTTGCGATGTGCTTGTAAGTCCGATAGATGTTCCACTTTTAAATACAGATGAATTGAACAAAATCATTGCTGCAAAAAACAACATTGTGATGCCAAATTTTGAAGGCAAAAACGGCCATCCAATAAAAATGGGTGCCAGTTTTTGGCGAAAACTGGTTTCTTTAAATGTTTCTGAGGAGAATTCGCGTCTGGATCTGCAGATTAAAAAAGTCAATCCTGAAGAAATTTCAATTATTAAAGTAAAAGACGCTTCAATCTTAAAAAACTTAAATACCAAAACAGCCTGGATTTCCTTTTTGAATGAAGAAGAAAAGTGATCTTGTTTTTGATTTCAAATCCTATCCCCTAACCCTTTCCAAAGGAAAGGAAGTTTGGTTGAAATAAGAATAGAATTTACAATAAAAAACTTTTAACTAAAAACTAAAAAAGCAGCTTAATGTTTTCATAAGTATTTTCAAGGGCCAGCTTAACTTCAGCCTCATTTTTAAAAATAACCTGTTCAATGCCTTCTTCTGATTGTGGCGTTAATTCACCAACAAAATCGGTGTGCATCAAAAACCAATAGGTCGTTTTTAAAATGGTTTTGCCTTTTTCTTGATAAATATGATAAGTGGTTTCCAAAGATTGTATAATTTGAAGATTTTTAATGCCGCATTCTTCTTCAACTTCCCGAATAGCGCATTCTGAAACAGATTCTCCATTGTCCAATTTTCCTTTTGGCAAATCCCATTTGTTAAAACGGTAAATAAAAAGCACTTCATTATTGGCATTTAAAACCTTCCCTCCTGCCGCTTCTTGCCTTTTAAAATAGGTTTGAAACTCGCCCCAACATGCTGATAAGTTTTCACAAAACAGCGTAATTCCTGCCAATTTATTCTGAAAAATTTGCGCCACAATTTCATCAACCTGGACACTTTCAAAATGAACCAAGTTAAAATTTATTGCATTTTTCTTAGTATCTGTCAAAATTATTGGACAGTCATTCACAAAAACTTTATACATTTGCGGTATGATTTTGAACAAAGATACTGCAAAAAAAACAGCTGCACTTTTGTTGCAGATAAAAGCAATTAAATTACAGCCAAATGACCCATTTATCTGGGCTTCAGGATGGAAATCGCCGATATATTGCGACAACAGAACTACGCTTTCTTTTCCTGAAATACGGACTTATATAAAAGAAAATATTGCGAAAATTATTGAACAGGAATACGGAAAGCCTGATGTAATTGCAGGTGTTGCCACTGGCGCTATCGCAATAGGAATGTTAGTGGCGCAACAATTAAACGTTCCTTTTGTTTATGTACGACCTGAACCTAAAAGCCATGGCAGAAAAAACCAGGTTGAAGGATTTTTGGAAAAAAATAAAAATGTGGTGGTTATCGAAGATTTAATCAGCACAGGAAATAGCAGCTTAAATGCGGTAAAAGCTTTGCAGGAAGAAGGCGCAAACGTAAAAGGAATGGTGGCTATTTTTACCTATGGTTTTGATATTGCCCAAGAAAATTTTGAAAAAGCCAAGGTTAAATTGCATACATTAAGTAATTATGATTATTTGCTGGAACAATCTCTTGACAATAATTATATAACAGAAAAAGAATTAGAAACGCTCAAACAATGGAGAGAAAATCCGAGTGAGTGGAAACAATAAATTATAAATTATGAACTTAGAAAGTAAAAAATCAGTCGTAAATAAATCTCAGAAGGAATTTTTTGAATTTTTGACCAACCTGCAAAATTTTGAAAAATTGATGCCAGAAAACATTGACAAATTTGAAGTTGACGGAGATTCTTTTCTTTTCAGCTTAAAAGGAATGCCAGAAATCAGACTTGTTATTAAAGAAAAAAAGGAGTTTGACAAAGTTGTATTGAGTGCCGCAAGCAGCAAATTAAATTTTTCTTTAACAACCCTAATTCAACCTATTTCAGAAAATACCTGTGACCTGCAATTGCTGTTTGAAGGAGATTTTAATCCGATGATGGCGATGATGGTAAAAAGTCCGTTGCAAAAATTTATTGACACGTTGGCTGAAAATGCAGAGAAATTATAATTAAAAATTTAACTTCTGCGACTCGCAAATTTAATTTCCTTCAAATTAAATTTGCGGTTTTTTTCATCTTCTAATTCAACCACCAATTTTCCGTCTTCAAAAACATCCACTATTTTTCCTAAAAAAATAGCGCCTTTTTTATCTTCAAACATAGCGGGTTTTTTATATTTATAAAGTGATTTTAAATATATTTTTTTTAATTGTTCAAATTCTTTTCGTTCCACATAACCCATAAAATTTTGAATTGAAATTACAATGGTTTCCAGCAATAAGTCGGTATCTAAAAAAATTCCGGTAACATTTTTTAATGAGGTGACGTTTCCAATAGTTGCAGGAAACTGTTCTTGGTTAACATTAAGTCCAATCCCAATTACTGTTTGCTTAATGGCATTTCCGCTTACTATATTTTCAATTAAAATTCCAGCAAGTTTGTCTTTCTCTGCCAAAATGTCGTTTGGCCATTTAATAAATAATGGCGATGAAATATGCATACGAATAGCTGCCAATAACCCTAAAGAAACTGCCATACTTAAATAAAACTGGTGCTCAATTTCAAGTGAATCAAATTTAATTAATATACTGAATGTTAAGTTTTTGCCTATTTCCGAGTGCCATGTTGCGCCCATTTGTCCCCTCCCGGCAATTTGATAATTCGCAGACACCACAGTATAACTCTCAACGTCATTTTTAACTGCAAGCTCCTTCAAGTAAAAATTTGTAGATTCAATGGCATCAAGTTTGATAATATTCATTTAGTATAGATTATTTTAGCAAAGTTACTTTACGCACGTTATGTTATAAAAATATAATAACTTTGCACAAAACTAAAAAAAAATTAATGGCAAAAAAAATTAATAACGCAGACGACTTAATTGTAGCAATTTTAAAAGCGATAGATGATGTTAAAGGTGTAAACGTTCAAATTTTAGATTTGAGAGAAATTGATAATACAGTTTGTGATTATTTTATTACATGCACAGGAACTTCAAATACCCATGTAAATGCCATTTCAGGCATTATACAAAAACAAGTGAGTAAAATAACAAAAGAAAAACCTTGGCATGTTGAAGGCGAAGGCGTTGCAGAATGGATATTATTGGATTACGTTAATATTGTTGTTCACGTATTTCAAAAACATATTCGTGAATATTACGATATTGAACGTTTATGGGGTGATGCAAAAATCACAAAAATAGCTTCAACAAATTAAATTTCACAAATAATTGAAAAGAAAATAAATGACTCAGAATACTAAAAATACGCCAAATAACAAAGGCATAAAAACTCCTAAATTTAATTTTTATTGGATTTATGGGGGCATTTTCGTTCTATTTCTTGTTTATCAATTTTTTAGTGCCGGAGATTTATCTTCCAAAAATTTGAGCCAGAATGAGTTTAAAACAATTCTGACAGAAAATGATATTTCCAGAATTGACATTGTAAACAAAAATGTTGCCAATATCTATATTAAAAAAGAGGCTCAAGACAAAGAAAAACACAAAAAAAACAAAAGCTCTTTATATTCTGGCGATATGCCAATGTATTCTTATTCCTTTGGGGATTTACAGAATTTTGAGAAGGAATTAAGTGCCGCAAAAGAGTTAAAACAATTGGATTTTGATGTTAAAAATGTTGAAAAAACCAATTTTTTTGAGCAAATATTAATGTACTTGCCTTTTATCTTTTTAATTGGATTGTGGATTTATTTTATGAGAAGAATGTCTGGCGGCGGTGCCGGAGGCGGTGGCGGACAAATATTTAGCATCGGAAAATCGAAAGCAAAATTATTTGACCAAGACCAAAAAGTAAAAACTTCTTTTAAAGATGTTGCCGGATTAGAAGGTGCAAAAGAAGAAATTCAAGAAATAGTGGACTTCTTAAAAAGTCCGGATAAATATACTTCACTTGGTGGAAAAATTCCAAAAGGAGCCTTATTGGTTGGCCCTCCAGGTACAGGTAAAACATTATTGGCCAAAGCTGTTGCCGGTGAAGCGGGCGTTCCATTTTTCTCACTTTCAGGTTCAGATTTCGTTGAAATGTTTGTTGGTGTTGGTGCATCTCGAGTTCGAGATTTATTTAAACAAGCACAACAAAAAGCGCCTTCCATCATATTTATTGATGAAATTGATGCCGTTGGAAGATCCCGCGGAAAAAACAATGTCACAGGAGGAAATGATGAAAGAGAAAATACACTGAACCAGTTATTGACAGAAATGGATGGTTTTGGAACCGATTCAAACGTCATTGTAATTGCAGCTACCAATCGTGCAGATGTACTGGATAAAGCATTACTGAGAGCAGGGCGATTTGACCGTCAGATTTATGTAGACTTGCCAAATTTAACAGAACGTGAAGCTATTTTTAAAGTACATATTCAACCGTTAAAACTTCATAAAGATGTGGACATCAAATTTTTGTCACAACAAACACCTGGATTTTCAGGAGCTGATATCGCAAATTTATGTAATGAAGCTGCTTTAATTGCTGCCAGAAAAAGCAAAAAAGCGGTACATCATCAAGATTTTCTAGATGCAGTTGACAGAATTGTTGGAGGTTTGGAGAAAAAAAATAAAATTATTTCACCAAGAGAAAAGAAAACAATCGCTTTTCACGAAGCTGGTCATGCAACTGCAAGTTGGATGCTAGAACACGCTGCACCACTTGTAAAAGTAACTATTGTGCCAAGAGGACAATCATTGGGTGCTGCATGGTATTTGCCAGAAGAACGTCAAATTGTGCAATCTGAACAAATGTTGGATGAAATGTGTGCAACCCTTGCAGGAAGAGCCGCTGAAAAACTTATGTTTGACAGAATATCTACCGGTGCTTTAAACGATCTTGAAAAAGTGACCAGACAAGCAAGAGCAATGGTTACTGTTTATGGTTTAAACGATAAAATTGGGAATATAACTTATTATGATTCCTCAGGACAATCCGATTATAATTTTACCAAACCTTACAGTGAAGATACCGCTCAAATTATTGATAAAGAAATTTCAAAAATAATTGAAGAGCAATATCAAAGAGCCATTCAAATATTGAGTGAAAATAAAGATAAGTTAACTACTTTGGCTGAACTGTTGCTTGAAAAAGAAGTTATCTTCAAAACAGATTTAGAAATAATTTTTGGAAAAAGAGCTTTTGAAAACGAGTATGCGGAATTGGTAACGGAACTGGTTGACGAGGAAATTATTGATGAAACAAAAAATGAAAATTCATTAGAAACACAAGAGTAAATTGCAAACTTTTTTATAATTTTGGATTTATTCAATATAAATAATGAGTTTTTTCAAGAAATTATTTAATATCCCAGATCCAAAAGAAACAGAAGAGGAATCTTTAGAGTTTCAGGACTTGCCAATTGATCAAATTTTTGTTAAAAATTTCATCAAAAATAAAGGCAAGTTTTTGTATTGTACCTCTTTAGAAGAAGTGACGCTAAATTTATCAAAAATAATTCAGGAGAATTCTTGGAAAACCATAAGTTGTAACGATTACGATTTGCTCAAACTTTTGAAAGCAATTAAAGTTGAAATTACCGAAAAAATTGATAAATCATTGCCTTTTTTTTTAAGTTGTGAGCATCTCATTGCAGAGAATGGAAGTATTTTATTTTCTTCAAATCAACTAAAAGAGCATAAATTTTCTGAATTGTCCGAAAACTTTATTGTTTATGCCACCACCAGTCAACTGGTAAACACAAAAGGCGAAAGTTTAACAGGAATAAAATCACGCTATCAGGGAAATATTCCCAGCAATATTAGTGCTATTAACAATTTTAATATTGAAGCCATCGAAGAAGATTTTATGTGTTATGGCAATACCAATTCAAAAAACCTATATTTGCTGTTATTTGAAGATCTATAACCTATGAAACTAATTTATAAGCGTACTTTATCAGGGCTGGTTTTTGCAGGTGTTTTAATATTTTGTATTCTTTTCAGTAAAATAACATTTATAGTCATTTTTTTTATTTCCATGCTGTTTTGCCTGTATGAATTTAAAAAAATGATTCAGTTAAGAAGTATATTTCCCTACATTATTGGAACCCTATTATTCATTTTTGGAAACATTCTTAATGTTGATGACGTTCCTGCCAGAATTATATTTGAATATGTGGGTGTGGCGCTATTTTTAACTATTTTCATCACTTTTGCTTCCATCTTATTCGCAAAAAAGGAAGAAGTTATCAGTCACCTCGGTAAAATTTTTCTCACCATTATATACATCGTCGTTCCGTTTACTTTAATTGTGCAAATCCCCTTTTTAAATGCGTCATTTAATTATATAAACACGACCATTTTAGGCGTATTTCTTTTAATTTGGACGAATGATACTTTTGCCTTTTTGGTAGGTAAAAATATTGGAAAACATAAATTATTGGAACGCATTTCACCAAACAAAACGATAGAAGGTTTTATTGGCGGTATGGTTTTTACTTTTATGGCAAGTTTTATTTTAGCGAACCAATTTACTTCTCTTACCCTTAAACAATGGCTTGTCATTGCTGGAATTGTAAGTATATTTGGGGTGTTGGGCGATTTAATTGAATCTATGTTTAAAAGACAGGCGGGCGTAAAAGACAGCAGTAATTTTATTCCCGGGCACGGCGGATTTTTAGATAGGTTTGACAGTGTTATTTTTGCTGCGCCTTTTATATTTATTTACTTACAACTAGTTCAATAATTATGTTCCATAAAGAAGGTTTTAAAATAATAATCATTGCAACTTTTATTGTTGGTTTGGGCATCATAGTCATTGATTATCTGGTTGAACTAATTTGGCTTAATAAATTATTGTCCGTTTTATTGTTTGGTTTTTATGTGCTGATTTTACAATTTTTCAGAAATCCGAAAAGACAAACAATTATTAATGATACGCATATTATTGCTCCTGTTGATGGTAAAGTGGTTGTGATAGAAGAAGTTTTCGAAAAAGAATATTTTAAAGAAAAACGGATTCAAGTTTCTATATTCATGTCGCCGCTAAATGTTCATGTCACAAGATATCCAATTGGCGGAGAAGTTGTCTTCAGTAAATATCATCCCGGAAAATATTTGGTTGCATGGCATCCAAAAGCCTCTGAGGACAATGAAAGAACCACCGTGGTGATCGCCAATAAAACTTCAGGAGAAATATTGTACCGCCAAATTGCCGGTGCATTGGCAAGGCGCATTGTGAACTACGCAGAACCACAAATGCAAGTTATCCAGGGCAGTGATGCCGGATTTATTAAATTTGGCTCCAGAGTCGATGTTTTTTTACCCTTAAATGCCGTTATCAAAGTAAATCTAAACGATAAAGTGAAAGGCGGAGAACAAATAATTGCCACACTTTAATTTTATCTAAAACTTATTGTTATGGCAAAAAAACTCGACATAGAATTTGAAAAAGCCTACAAAATTTCATCAACTACTTCCTTAAAGCTTCCACCCGATGTGATGCTGCAATTATACGCCTACTACAAACAGGCGACCAAAGGGACCAATTACCAACAGCCTTCTGGCAATGTAGAATTAAGAAATGCGTTTAAATTAAATGCATGGTTTCAATTAAGCCAAATTTCTGAAGATGAGGCAAAAAAAGCTTACATTGACCTCGTAAATAAATATTTAAAAAACCACTGACTATTATGAAAAAAATTTATGTATTATCATTAATACTCTTAATAATGGTATTTGTTTCTTCTTGTAAAAAGAATGAAAAAAAAGAGGTAAATCAAATAGAAAAAACATATTCGGTAATTGCAGATTCAACTAAAATTAATTGGACTGCATACAAAACAACCGCTAAAGTTCCCGTAAACGGACAATTCGCAGAAATAACCATTGAGAATGTTAAAAAAGACAGCACGGCGTTAGGAGCTTTAAACGGATTAAAATTTAAAATACCGGTAAGCAGTTTGATAACAAATGACACCATTAGAGACAAAAAACTGAAAGAATACTTTTTTGGGGCTATGAAAAACTCAAGCGTAATAACAGGTACTGTCCATATAAATAAAGATAATGCCAGCACTGTTGATTTGACTTTGAACGGCATCACAAGAGAATTGCCGATAGCCTATATTGTAACAGACAATAAAGTTACCATTATAGGAAACATGGAATTAGACAATTGGCAAGCTAAGGCTGCTTTAGAAGCCTTAAATGTGGTTTGTAAAGATTTGCATACTGGCGATGATGGCATTTCAAAAACGTGGAGTGATGTTAAAATTGAAGTTATTGCCATTTTAAAATATGAATAAAAAAACGGCTAGGTTCTAAACACCTTTATCCATTAAAAAAGCCTGCAAATCGCAGGCTTTTTAATTTAATAATCCAAATGTTTTAAATACTCTAATTTGGCTTTCCAAACATCTAATTTTTCCTTATAAACATTGATTTGGTTCCTTACATTCTGAACTAAAGGATTGTCTTCGGAAACATTGGATATAAATCCGATATTATTTTCCAATTGTTGTATTTCTTTAGAAGTTTCATCAATTTTTCTTCGAACGAAAAGCTGTTCCGAATCTAATTTTCTATAATTTTTTTGCTCAATATAACTATTCACCAAGTTTTCAAACTTAATCATTTCAATATCTTGCTTGTCAATTTCATTTTCCTCGACAATTTTATCCAGTAATTTATTGAATTTAACTTCAATATGCTTCATTTCATGAGGCACTCTGCCAAGGTCACGCCATTTTTTGACATATTCTTTGAGCGTGCTTATGGTAATTTTAGTTTTATTGTCAATGGCTTCCTTAATCTCTGTTAAAAGATCTTTCTTTTTGCTGAATACATCAAGTTCCAATTTAGAACCTGCATCCTGCTGCTGGTGAAATCTGTCAAAATAATAATTGCAGGCATCTTTAAATTCTTTCCACAATTTATCAGAATATTTTTGGGGTACATGGCCAATCTTTTTCCAGTCTGTCTGAATTTTTTTCATTATTTCAGTAGAAGCATCCCAATTTTCACTGTCTTTTAAGGCTAAAGCCTGATCTATCAGCGATTTCTTTTTATTTAAATTATCTAGATGTTCGTGTTTGACAAGCTTAAAGTAATTATTTTTATCGACATTAAATTTTCGAGTTGCCTCTTTATACTTCGCCCAAATTAAATCACTTTTTTCTCTTGGCACTTGCTTAATTTCAGAAAACTTATTGCGCAAAACTTCCAATTCCTTGATGCTTTTTTGCCAATCAATTCGTGTTAAATTTTTTGAAGTGTCAATTGCTTCTATCTCGGAAATCACTGCCAATTTTTTTTCAACGTTGCCTTCATATTTAGATTTCAGGTCTTTGAAAAAATCATGGCGTTTGTCGTGTACTTTTCTGGTCGCTTCACTAAATCGGTCCCAAACGTCATCTCTTTGTTCAGTTGCTATTGGCCCTACATCTTCTTTCCACAGTTTATGCAAAACCTGAAGTTCTTTAAAGGCGGCATTAACATCTTCCGATTCAGCCAACTCTTCAGCTCTTGTGACAAGCTTCAGTTTTTCTTCTAAATTATGTTTAAAATCAAGGTCGCGTAAATCATTGCTTAAATGCAATAAATCATAAAAACGCTCAACATGGTGTTGATATGTTCTCCAAGTATCGTTGTATTTTACTCTTGGAATAAGCCCTATTTTGACCCATCTGTTTTGAATGTCCTTAAACATTTTATACATGGTAGCGCCTTCTGCGTTATCAATTAAATGTTTAAGCTCATCAATTAAACCAAGTTTCGCTTGTAAATTATCGTTTAATTGTTTGTCCTGTCCCGCATAAAAGTCATTTCTTTTGATCTTAAAATCATAAAGAATACTGTTATAAGTAGATTTTATTGGACTATTGTATTGAAAATCAACCAAATCACCGCCTAGTTCTAAAAATTTCTCCTTTTCAACTTTTAATACTTCCCCGTATTTAATATGAAAAGCCTGTTTAATGGCATTAACGTTATTTGTAATACTTTGAACAGAATTTTCTTTAACAAGTTTACCCAATTCAGTCACCAAATCTTCTAAAGTGAAGTCGTCATAATTGACCATTTCAATGGTGGAATGCTCAATATTTTCTGAACTTTCAGCAATTTCACTGTCCATTTCATCAACTGCTTTGCTGGCTGCTGTCTTTTTTTTCGGCTTTAATTCTTTTGTAGTTTCTTCCTTTATTTCAGAAACTTGCGGTGCTGGTTCACTTTCCGGAAGTACATTATCCATTTCATCAACAACTTTGCTGGCTGAAGGCTTTTTTTTAGGCTTTAATTCTTTTGGAGTTTCTTCCTGAATTTCAGAAACTAATGGCGTTGAATTACTTTCTTCGACTGGTAATCTGTTGTCTTCGTCTAACATATGAAAATGTTTAAGGTTCGTTTAATTATATTCATTAATAATTTAAAAAATATCCTTTTTACCTAAAAACTACTTCCTTAAGAGATGTGAATTTTTAACAAAAGTTGCGTAAATTTAAGGAATTCTTTTTATGAATTCCATATTTCCCACGACTTTTCTGCTTGTAATTCAAGCATTTCCAATCCGTTTTTAATACTGGCTCCATGTTTTTTGCCCTCAAGTAAAAATTTTGTTTCTGAAGGATTGTAAATTAAATCATATAACAAGTTTTTTTCTGATAAATATTGATAAGGAATGGCAGGGGCTTCTTCAACATTTGGATATGTTCCAATAGGCGAACAATTGACAATTATTGAATATTCACCCATCATTTCAGCATCTAGCATCTCATAGGTCAACATGTTTTCATTCTCGCTTCTTGAAACGAATTTATACGCAATATTTAATTTATTAAAAACATAGGCAATGGCCTTTGAAGCACCACCTGTTCCAAGAATTAATGCCTTTTTATGATGACTTTTCAGTAAAGGTTCAATCGATTTTTGAAAACCGTACACATCGGTATTGTACCCTATTAATCGATTGTCTTCGGTTACTTTAATGGTGTTTACCGCACCAATTTTTTGCGCCTCACTTTCAACCTCATCCAAATATTTGATGATGGCTTCCTTATAAGGGATGGTAACATTCAATCCCCTAAATTCATCTTCTCTATGGTATAATAAAAAAGGAAATTCTTCAATTTCTGGAATGTCGAAATTGTAATATTGATAATTGTCAAAGCCCATTTTTTTAAATTTTTCCAGAAAGTATTTCCTGGAAAAAGAATAGGAAATATCTTTTCCTATAATGCCAAATTTAATACGATTATTCATTGCTGTATTCTTTGCGTTCAGATCCAAATTTATCAATTAACAAAACCAGTCCGGCTCCAATTACAATAAAGAAAATGGCAATCCAGGTTTCCTGCTGGGAAAAATCGGGAAAATACCTTTTATAATTTTCAATCACTTTATCACCATTGATGTCGAGTAATGTTTTTCCATTCACAATTTTATAAACTTCCATTTTCCATGGCCAAACAATGCCCAAAGAACCCGCTATAAAACCAATAATTAAGGAAGTAACTATTTGATGCCATCTTTTTAACACATAGCCTAAAATATGGGATGTAACCACCAAGCCAAAACCTGAACCGAGGGTAAATACCGTAATGATTTTAAGATATCTTATGCGTTCTTCACTGTCCATAAAACTAAAATCACCCGTAAAAATATCAACAAAAGTTTTATACAGCATGGTTACAGAATCTACCAAAAGCAACACGTAATTACCCATTAATATTAAGATAAACGAACCTGAAAGTCCGGGCAACGTCATTCCAGTAACGCCAACTATACCACAGAAAAAAACAAACCATAAGTTGTCATTTTCTTTGGCCGGATTCATAAAACTAATAGCGATACCTATTAAAATTCCCAAAACCATAGAAATTATATTGCTTCTCCTCCAATCGTTAAAATCTTTTGAAATATAGTAGATTGAACCAATGATCATCCCAAAAAAGGAACTCCAAACGTACAGTTCGTAATGCCTTAAAAAATAATCCAACAACAACGAAACGCTAAAATAACTAAAAACGCTTCCGCCCATAACAAGCAATAAAAAAGTTCCGTTTACATAGTAATAAAAGCTTTTAAACCGCCTGTTGTAAAGCAATAAAAACGCTTTATAATTTATTTTTCTAAACGAATAAATTAACTCTTCATAAAAACCAAACACAAATGAAACCATGCCTCCAGAAACTCCGGGAACTTTATTTGCAACTCCCATAGAAAGTCCCTTTATAAAAAGGAAAATCTTATCTAAAAAACTGCGATTTCTTGCCATAGATTAAACTTTATTTGAAATGTTAGCCAATTTTTCTAAGAGTATAATCAATAAAAAACCGACTATTAACAAAATGATGGCCATCATTAATTGTGGATCTCCCTGATAAGAAAAAGGCGAAACACTTTGTTCATTAAAAGGAATCTTTACGCCATGAGAATTTACACGCCAAGTAAGCGTTTCTTTCCAAGGCCAAATTTTATTTAACGATCCTAAAATAAAACCCGTTAATACCGCCAATGTATAATTTTTATGATGATCAAATAGCCATCTTAACAATTTTGAAAATGACAATATTCCAACAACAGCTCCAAAAGCCACTACGGCGAGCAGTTGAATATTTCTATTGTGAATGGCGTCTAAAACAGGTTTATAGGCACCTAAGAGTACCAAAATAAAAGAGCCTGAAATACCCGGTAAAATCATAGCGCAAATGGCCAAAGCTCCCGCAAAAAAGTAAAACAACAACGAAGAACTTTCTGAAATTGCAGGATGTAAAGTAGTGATGAAATAAGCGGCTAAGGCGCCTGTTATAAACAAAATTATAATAGGAGCATTCCATTTTGCAATTTGTTTGCCAACAAATAAAATACTTGCCAAAACCAGTCCAAAAAAGAAAGACCAAACTAGAATTGGTTTGTTTTCCAACAACCAGGAAATTAGTTTCGCCAATGAAACAATACTGATAAAAATACCCGACAATAAGGCCAACATAAAATTACCGTTAACGGCTTTCCATGCGGCTTTAAAGCCTTCCTTTTTTAACAATTTTAAATTGGCAATATTGATGGAACTTATTGACGATAGCAATTCCTCGTAAATACCCGAAATAAAAGCGATTGTTCCGCCAGAAACACCAGGAACCACATCGGCGGCGCCCATCGCAATTCCTTTCATTAAAATAATGAGGTAATCGGTAAATTTTCTTTGTTGCATTTGTCGCTATTGGTTATGAGGCAAATGTAACATTTTATAATGAAATTTATTTAAATTGGGCTATTATATCCTTTACTTTTTGCAGTTTATATACTTCAGGAAATAACTCTTTTATAATTGTATGGTATTCAAAATCTATGGACAATGCTTCTTTTAAATGAAGGCTTCCTTTTGGATAATTCTTAAATTTAAAATACAAACTTGCCAGCCTGTATTCTATTTCTGCAAAATCGTCAAAATACAACTTGGCTTTTAACAAATTCGACAATGCATCTTCATAATCGCCCAAAAAGCATAAGACATCGCTTAAACCAACCCAAATCACCAAATCCAAATCCTGCAATAAAAGACATTGATCAAACGCTTTTGCAGCTTCTTCAAAATAGTTTAGTTTTAAAGTGATTTCGGCATATTTTCTCCAATACAGCGTATTTTGATCATCAATTTCAAGTGCTTTGTTCACGTAAAATAAGGCCTTGTCATATTTTTTTCCTTTAATGTGCAGATTGGCAATGGCAATCCAGCCTTTATCCAAAAGCGGGTCTTCCTGAACCGCTTTTTTGTAATACTTTAAGGCCAATGTTGTTTTCTTTAATTTTTCATGGCATTCCCCTATTCTAAAAAAAACGAATGAGGTTGGGTCATCTAGTTTTATCGTGATCTTGTAATTTTCTATGGCTTCCTCAAAACGATTTAATTGTTCCAAAGTTTTTGCTTTTTCGAGATATGCACCCACAAAATATTCATCTATCAACACGGCGTAATCAAATGCTCGCAATGCTTGATCATAATCTTCGCCTATAAAATATTGACGGCCCAATTGGTGCCAGGCAATTTCACTGTAAGGCTCTTTATTGATATAGTTGTTCAAATATTCCGTTGCTTCCAAATGCTTGTTTTGCATATCAAAACAATAAATGACGTTGTAGAGTGAGGAATAATCTTCAGAATCGGCTTCCAGACATTTTGAAAAATTCAGGAGCGCTTCATCAAAATCATCCAAATATAAATATTCCATTCCCAGCAACGAAAAAATATCGGCTTCATCATCAGTATGGGTAAGCGCAATTTTCAACAAAGTTATCGCTTTAAAATGATTGTCCTTTTTCGAAAAAATACTTGCCTGCTGAACATAAATTTCATCATTGGCGGGCTCCAAAGCCTGCAACTCTTTTAACAAAGCGGTAGCCTTGTCATACTCTTCATCAAAAATCAACAATTCTGCCTGCAATAATTTTAACATTACAGAATTAGGATGTTGTTTTAGCCCCAAATTAATCGCTTTTTTCGCCAAAGAATTTTTGCCTGAGTCTAAATAATAATGCACTATTTCTTCAAATTCAACCGAATCGAAAAAATATACGCTATTGGTTTTTAGCATCGATTCGAATTTTGAAAGCGGAATATTATTGTCTTTTGGAGTTAAAGCCATTATAAAAGTTGCCTAATTAGTGCTACATTAAAAATACGGGAACAAAGTAAGATATTAAAAATAACTTCTAAATGTTTTTAACAAATTAATTAACAAAATGCTTTATATTTGTATTCCAAACAATGTTTGGTACTGTCATGGGTAAAAAAATACTGCTTAGCTCAAAAGAAATTCACATCATATTACACAGATTAGCCTGTCAACTAATTGAAAATCACACCAATTTTGAAAATACCGTGCTTATTGGAATTCAGCCAAGAGGCACTTATTTGGCCGAGCGTTTGGTCACTATTTTAGAAAATGATTACCGCATTCCAAACGTAAAATTAGGGCTGTTGGACATCACTTTTTATCGTGATGATTTTAGGCGTCGTGAAACTCCTTTGCAGGCCAATGCAACAAATATTAATTTTATTGTTGAAAATAAAAAAGTGGTTTTTATAGACGACGTGCTTTTTTCAGGAAGAAGTGTTCGGGCTGCTTTAACTGCCATTCAATCTTTTGGAAGACCTTCAGAAATAGAACTTTTAGTGTTAATTGACAGAAGGTTCAGCCGTCATTTACCTATTCAGCCAGATTACAGCGGAAGCCAGGTAGATGTTTTTAACGAAGAAAAAGTAGTTGTTTACTGGGAAGAAAAAGATGGTAAAGATGCCGTATATATTATAAATAAATAATTTAGCAATGAGTCAGTTAAGCGTAAAACACCTTTTAGGAATAAAACATATAAACAAGGCTGATATTGATTTAATTTTTAAAACAGCCGACCATTTTAAAGAAGTGATTAACCGGCCAATTAAAAAAGTGCCTTCGCTTCGTGACATTACCATTGCCAACCTATTTTTTGAAAACAGCACACGAACAAGGCTTTCATTTGAACTGGCAGAAAAACGTTTATCGGCAGACGTGATTAACTTCTCAGCAAGCCAATCTTCCGTTAAAAAAGGAGAAACCCTTATTGATACCGCCAACAACATTTTGTCGATGAAAGTTGATATTATTGTGATGCGGCATCCCGATGTTGGTGCCTGTGATTTTTTATCGCAGCACGTAAACGCACAAATAGTAAACGCCGGAGACGGTACGCACGAACATCCAACACAAGCATTGCTCGACTCCTTTTCAATTCGTGAAAAACTGGGAAGCGTTGAAGGTAAAAAGATTGTAATTGTGGGTGATGTTTTACACTCACGAGTGGCGCTTTCAAACATATATGCCTTAAAATTACAGGGTGCCGAAATAAAAGTTTGCGGTCCAAAAACCCTCATCCCAAAATATATTGAAAGTTTGGGCGTAAGTGTTGAATTCAATATTAAAAAAGCACTGGAATGGTGCGATGTTGCCAATGTGCTGCGCGTACAAAACGAGCGTATGGAAATCAATTATTTTCCTTCAACAAGAGAATACTCACAGCTATTCGGCATAAACAAACAACTTTTGGACTCTTTGGACAAGAAAATATTAATTATGCACCCCGGACCTATCAACAGAGGTGTTGAATTAACTAGCGATGTTGCCGACTCACCAAACCAATCCATTATCTTAAATCAGGTAGAAAATGGCGTGGCCATTCGTATGGCGGTTATTTATTTATTGGCGCAACAAAATGAACGAAATTAGTTATGATTGTAAACAAAACAAAAACATACACCCACCTTAAACCCACTCAAATTTTAGTGGCTGAGTTCATTGCTGAATTTAAAGATCGCGACAAAGAATTTAAAGGAGAACATATAATTATTGATTTTTCTGATAAAATTAACATAGAAATTAAAGAAATATTGTTATTTTTGAAACTAAGTGTGCAACACAGAAAAAATGGTACAAGTTTTGTACTGGTTTGTAATGGTATATCTGTTGATGATGTGCCAGACGAATTAAATGTTGTTCCAACGTTTAACGAAGCTTTAGACATTCTTGAAATGGATGCCATTGAACGAGATTTAGGATTTTAAAACCAATTGGCTTATTGATGAAAAAACTACTTTTAATCACTTTTTTACTGTTTTTCTCATATTCTTTTGCGCAACAATCCGAGAAAAACAACGGGAATGCAACCAACAATATTCCGCCAGCTACACTTTTGTCAGTTTCTGCATATCCAAATCCTTTTATTGCAGACACGAGCATCAATTTTAGATCCAGCAAAGCACAAAATGTAGAATTTACAGTAAAAAATTTGCTGGGAACAACTGTGTATGAGGAAAAATTTAATGCCTCTGTTGGTTATAATGCCATTCCATTTAACAGAAATAGTTTATCCAAAGGCATGTACATTTACACTTTGCAAACTGATGTTGAGATTGTCTCTAAAAGATTGATCATTAAATGAGTTTGAAACTCACGATCTTAGGATGTCATTCTGCAACACCACGCGTAAATGCGCACCCGACTGCGCAATTTTTAGAAATCAAAAACCATCATTTTTTAATTGATTGCGGCGAAGGCACCCAAGTGCAATTGCGCAAATACGGCGTTAAATTCTCCAAAATTAAACACATATTCATTTCCCATTTACACGGCGATCATTTTTACGGATTGGTTGGGTTAATTTCAACATTCAGACTGTTGAACCGCGAAGCGGAATTACATATTTATGCACCAAAAGGATTGAAGGAAATCATCACTTTACAATTAAAACTTTCCAATTCCTGGACGCAATATCCTTTGCTTTTTCACGAGCTAAATTCAACTGAAAGCGAGCTTATTTTTGAAGACGCCAACGTTGAAGTGCATACGATCCCTTTAGATCACCGAGTTTACACAAACGGGTTTTTATTCAAGGAAAAACTGGGGGAACGCAAATTGAATGTAAATGCCATCGCAAAATTCTCAGAAATTAAAATTTGCGATTATCAAAACTTAAAAAACGGCAGAGATTTTACGCTACAAAATGGCACCGTCCTAAAAAATGACTCGCTGACCTTAGATCCGCCATTTCCTTTAAGCTATGCTTTTTGCAGTGATACCGCCTATTTTCCGGAAATTGTGCCTTTAATAAAAAACGCAACCTGTTTGTATCACGAAACCACTTTTTTAAAAGACAAAGAAGCGCTTGCTTTAACCACCAAACATGCAACTGCGGCACAAGCAGCCGATATTGCGCAATTGGCGCAAGTAAAACAGCTTATTATTGGGCATTATAGCAGCCGCTATACCAACAAAGAAGACTTTAAAATTGAGGCACAGGAGGTTTTTGAAAACACCCATTTGGCTTTGGAAGGAAAAATTTTTGAGATAGCTTAAATTCACCAAGCGTTTACCTTACATTTAAATTTTACATAACCTTTGTGCAAAAAAATTGTTATGGATTACTTATTTTCTAAAACAAAAAAACGTGAAACTTTACAATTTGGTAAAAAATTAAGACACTATTAAATGAACCATAAACATTCTTTCCATAAACGGCAATCTTAATTTTACCAAAACGCCAAAAACTTTAACGCATAAAAAAACCTCCCTTTTTCAAGGAAGATTTTTTAAATATTTTGTTAGTTACCGATTAAATATCTGTAAGTGTGTAAGTAATTGTTAATGGTGCAATTATATCAAATCTTAAAGCAGCGTAATCAGTTGATTCACCAGTAGCATAATCAAGTTTGTAGGTTAACTTACGACCTTTATCTACTCC
Source organism: Flavobacteria bacterium RIFCSPLOWO2_12_FULL_35_11 (assembly GCA_001800975.1). Taxonomy (GTDB): domain Bacteria; phylum Bacteroidota; class Bacteroidia; order Flavobacteriales; family Flavobacteriaceae; genus Lutibacter. The sequence goes on from MGWK01000056.1 coordinate 22,856, forward strand.
GGTTCCGGTGTAAGTGCTTCCAATTCCTGTAACAATACTTTGTGCAGTAGTTGTTAAAATAAGTTCAGTTGCTGCAGCCGTACCTTTTGTACCTGCACCATCTGCAGTAGCATCAGAAGCAAGCACTGATAATTTTAATCCTGCAGGAACAGTTCCAGTACCAGTAATTGCAACAGATACATTTCTTAACAATGCTGTACCTTTAACAATAGAAGAATAGTTCATCCAAATGGTTGAGTTAGTTGCTGCAGCTCCAAAAGTCATTGGATCACCAGCTTCTGTTGGTGCAGTACCTGCTAAAGTAATAGCTGTTGATGCCGCTTCAAGATCCAATAAGGCAATTTCTGGAATACTGATAGTCACTAAATGAGAAGCTGCTTTTCCGTCTGTTGCTTGTGCAAAAGAAGCGTTGGCAGATAAAACGATTACAGCGGCGAAAAATAATTTTTTAAAGTTCATGAGGGTTGTTTTTTTAAATTGTTTGTTATTTATTTTTTTGTTGTTATTTTCTTTTGATGGTACAAATATAGGTTGACATTAAAGCTTGCAATGCAAAAAATAGGCAGGTAAACGTTAAGTGTCGGTGAACGGTAGGTTTCATTAGATGAATAAACTTAACGGCAGTTGAAAGCTGTGAAATGTGGGGAGAATATTTGCCCAAAAACTGAAGGATTATAGGCCAATTTGGCGTTTACTGCAGATTTAAAATGAAAGATTTCACCATGAGCCTAAACAATAGCTGATAGTGAAAGACCAACGTTAATTTGGTGGCATAAAAAAACACCATCCTAAAAAATGTCTTCGGGAATAGTGTCTTTTTCTAAATAGAAACCAAAAGTAAATTAGTTGTCGGATAACGTATAGTTGATCACCAAGGTATTGCTTTGGTCGAAATCCAAATTAGCAAAAGCGTTTGGTTCATCACTAAGTTTTAAGGTATATTGCACATTGTTGCCTTTATTGGCGCCTGCACCCGTATAAGCACTTCCTATATCGGTAATAATCGTAAGCGGATTAGCAGTAAGCTCTTGCATTGTGCTGATTGGTTTCCCCATTGTGCCTGCACCAGCGCTATTATCTTTCTCTACTTTAACATAAAGCTTCACGCCGGCAGGAATGGTGCCTTCAGAAATACGAATGCTAATATCTCTGCTTGGTTGTGTTTGTGAGCCAATAATGGAAGAATAATTGATCCAAACGCTGTTGTTTGTATCTTCAATGCTTAATGGTTTTCCTGCTTCAATAACCGTAGTGTTTCCTAATGAAATGGCTGAATTAGAATAAACATTAATTAAGGCAACTTCCGGTATTGTTAAATTTATTTTGTGGCTGTCATGATTCTCTTGAGCGCTTAAATTGCCAATCACTAATAAAAATAAGAACAGGGCTATATTTTTGTAGGTTGTGGTCATTTTTTTGGCTTAAGAGGTATTGCGTTTATAGGTTTTTATGTTTGTGTAACTAAAAAAGTTAATTGCTCTATTTAGATTTATTCTAAAGATACAAACAAAAAATGATTAAACAATGAAATAAATGATATATTTTACCATTTATTGCAAATTAATTACCATTCATTATAATTAATATACCGTTTATATTTTATTATATCATTTTTCAGGTGTTGAAAAAAGTAAAAAGCGCGTTAAACTGCTTCCTTTTACTTAAAGTTACGCGATTAATTTTGAAAAATTTGTGGGAGGTTGAAAAAATATGCCCGTTTTCAGAACTTTTTATTTTGATGAAGAATATGGAATGAAAGAATTTTAAAAAGATATAATTATTGTCGTCCAGAAACTTTGGAACAATGGTGTGAGAAGCATTTTCTAAAAAATGCGATTTATAATGACAAGATTCAACGTTATAATAAAATTGATTTTCTATTGAAGATGCGACAAAGCAATTTCTAAATCAACCAACAACAGTTTCATATTTTCCAATTGATTTTCAGTATCATTTAAAATATGAACATCAATTTCTTTGCACAAGAGTGCAGAAAGCGGCAAATCCAGCATCGAAAATTTGCTGCTCAATTGGTGCGCCCTGCTTTTTAATTCCGATAAATTTTTGTTTTCAATCAATGCAGGGATTTCCTCAAAATTTTGTTTGAATTCATCAACAATTAATGCTTTTAATTGTTCAAAAAATTCTTCATCATCCATGGCGTATTCTTCAATGGCTACATAAGAAATAGGCGTGTTTTCCGCTAAAAAAGCAAACAATGTTGAATAACTTAAAGGTGATTTTGTGTTTGCATAAGAAGTTCCCGATAAATCCAACTCGGCATCGTTCACAACCAACACAGGTAGCTTAATTAAGTCTCCAAACGCCAGAATAGACTCATTTTTAATAAAAGATTGCGCAACCAGATGCGTATAAGTCCCCGCATTTAACGCCGCATCCAATTCCTTAAAATCAGCGATTATTTCATAGGGAATGCCTGTGTTTTGCTGAAGGCACAATTTAATAGCTTCTTGCTTTATGTCATTTTCTTCAATAAAAAGTATTTTTATGGGCATTGTTTCAAGTGTTTAATTGTTTTTGTCTTTTTAGCTATTTCTATTATCATTTTTAACCTCATTATTGAAGCATTACGGTGAACATAATTGAAGTTGAATAACTTTGAACCGGCAATAAAATACTTATCCCTGTAATTTCATATTGTAATTGCACAAATGTAAGAAGGTCACTACAAGTAAAAAAGTTAGCATCATTGTTTGTAATTACTTGATAATTTAAGCCTCCATTGATGGAGTTATTCCCATTTGTGCCGTTTGATGTGCGTCTTATTTTAAGGGTCAAAGCTGCGATCCAAGCGATATCTTCTTTGTGAACAAAAACGACAAAAGTTTTATTTTTATTTTTAGGGTCTATTGTTAACAAAGTTTGATTTAGGTTACTGGTAAAAGTGGCTGGGTAATCACTCCCCGCTTCGCCTATATCTGATGCATCTATAGTTCTCGTCCAATTGCCTGTGACAGTCATGTCAAAACCTTGACCAAACAAACTGTTAGAAATAACCAAAAAGGCGATAAAGATTAAGTTTTTCATTAAAATTCATTTAAAGTTAGAATAATAGACAATGTTGCTGACTGGTCGAAATCCAATAATTTATAATCGTAAATTTCCAAATAATAGGTAAGCTCGTAACCATTATTGATGCCATTTCCTGTATATGCGCCCTTTATATTGGATATAATTGTTTGTGGTGTGTCATTTAAGGTCACAACACCTGAAGGCGAACCTAACACGCCTTGACCAATACCCATATAATTTGAAGTGCTCAGTTTTAAATAAATTCCCGGAGGCGCTACTTGACCAACATCCATTTGAATTGAAATGCTTCTGGAGTTACCCGCAATAACAGCCGATGAAAAATTAATCCACTTTTTGTTATTCGCCATTACAATTGCCGCTTTTTCGCCAGCCTCATTTGATGCGGCTAAATTTAGTGTTACAGTTGAATTATTGGGCTCCAGATCTATCATCGCCACTTCCTGCAAATTAAAGATCGCAGTAACGCTTCCAAAGTCGTTCTGAGCGTAATTTGAAATTGCGCAGAAAACGCAAATGATGAAAATTAGTTGTTTCATCTGTTTAAATTTTATTTTTTAGCGGTAACAGATGCTGTTCGCCATTAATCATTCCTTTGTGTGTCAAAATTTGTCTTGCTCGTTTCATAACTTAAATATTTTATCGCTTTTTTTAACCTCTCTATTTTTATTGCTGGCTTTAAAAACAGCCTTCCCTTCTTCATTGGATACCACAGTGATTGTTTTTTGCGTTTCACTAAAAATGAAGTCGTTCAGTAAATTTCTGACAACCAACTCAACAGCCCAATCGCCAGGCGTAAGTTCTTTAAACCAAAACTTACCGTCTTTGTCGGTTTTCGTATAATAGGTTTTGTCCTCCTTGGTTATTTTTACGACCAAATTAGGCAATTTTTTGATGAATTTTGAAGATTGCATCACCGTTGTTTCTTCAAAAATAATTTGTCCGAATAAAGCGCCTGTATTTCCCATTTCAAGTACCACTTCCGTTTCTTTATTCGGGAAAATGTCTATATCAATAGGCTGTTGCATCACAATAATTTTATTTTTTGGCAAACTCGATTGCTTAACATACAAACGGTAGGTTTTGGGTTTTAAATTATAAAAGTGAAATACGCCTTTTTCATTGGTGATGGCAATATGATCATCCAATAAAACCAGGATGCCTTCCAAATTTGCTTTTTCGGCTGAAGTTATCTTCCCGGTTAAAGAGCCCACGGTTTTATTTTTTGAAACAGGCACATTCATCACAAAACTATACGATGCCGTAATTAAAAGTTCCTTTTTTATGGGAAAAACAGGCAAACTCGTTTGTGAAACAGCCACGCTCAACAAATGTTTTCTTTGATAGTTGTAATTTACTTGCGCCTGCAAATAATTTTGGGCTTCATCCAATTCGTCAAAATCGTAATTTTTTTTGTAGAAAACACTTACATTTAGGTACGATTTTAAATTGTATTGTAAATTTCCGCCGTAATAAAATGTTTTAACGATTTCATTTTCTTCGGATTGCTTGTTGCTTTGCTGGTAATCACCATTTAAGCCAACAATTAAATCTCTAAAAATATTTCCAGAAATACTTAAGGAACTGAAAAACGTATTTTGGGGTTCTGTGCTATCCGCCAAGAAATTTGTGGTCTTCCCAACGCGATTTTGCCAAATTAAATTGTATTTGTTTGGAATTCGGCTATAAAATGAAAGCGTCGCCAATTTTTCTTCAAAATTGTAGGTCTGCAAACTTAACTGATCTTCCTTATTTCTGTAATAACCTCCTACCCTAACCTTATTGTTTCTGTTGATATTGTAATTAAAATACGCTTGATACTTTGTTGTTATTGGCGATGAACTGTAATTAATAGTGTCTTTAACCGGATTTATGGCACGATACTCCACGCCTATTTGCATATCAATTGTATTGTTGAACCGGTAATTTGCCAGCGACAACAATTGCTTGCTGTTTCTTATATAACCCTTATAATTTTTATCGGAATATTGCGCAGAATTGATAAAATCCCATTTTTTTAAATTTAAATAGGCTTCCAAAGAATAAGCAAGCCCGTTTGTTTTATAATTGCTTTCATAAGCAATTTCACCGTTGATTTTGAATCGGTCAAGGGTGTAAAAGGAAGCGATGTTAAAAATTTTAGAATTAAATTCTTCGTTGTCTTCAAAAAGGGTTCTGTTGATAAATCCCATTTCTACATACGCTTTATCCGATAAATCCTGTGATATTTTACCGCCGTATGAATCGGATATTTGTTTGGTGAACCGCGGTTTTACGTAGAACAGTGTCGCCGTTGTTTTACCAAAATCATAGCTTAAAATTCCGCCCGTTCCATAACGGGATGTTTCGGTAATATTGGAAAGCGAAAAATTAACATGTCCTAAAACAGCTTCCATTTTTTTATTTTTGTAAAGCAGGCTGTACCTTTCATAATCGCCAAACCTCACAATATCGCTTTGGCTCGGACCAGAATATTCAAAATTTAAATAATGTTCATTTCCCTTATCCAAGAAACCTTGTCCGCTCACCTTAAATTTAAAAACATTCAAGGTATCCAAACCTTTTAACGAGTTAAAAATAGTGGAAACGGTAATTGGAAACCTATGGTACAAATCGGGTTTTTTGGTGTTGTTTGGGTAAAGTGTGATTGCCACGCGATTTGAAAAAAGCAAGTCTTTTGAAACCACATAGGCTTTTAAGTTGTTCAAAACCATGGTTTTGCTGCTTACATTTCCGGGAACTTGCTGATAAACGGCAACAACCATCGAAGAATCTGGTTTCAGCACGGCGTTTGCAGGCACTATCTTAAGCGCATTACTCGATTCAAAAGTTATTTTCTCTTCGCTGTTCCCATTATTCGTCACCAAATACTCACAGTAATATTCTTTTTCCAGCCGCAAATATTCAGGGGCATTTAAAACCTCAACAGCCAAATTGTATAATTTAGAAACGGTAAGCGCTATTTCCTGAGAAGCCATTGGTTCATTATCGCTTGAAATTTTTAGCAATGCGTTGTAATTTCCCGCTGCACAATGGTTCTTAACGTCAAATGTGAACAGCACTATTTTTTTATTGTTTGCGGCAACAATAATATTTTTAGTATTTGTTGTCAAATAAAACTGGTCGGAAATTGCAAATTCGCAACTTAAATTAAGCGGATTGCCGGAGGTATTTGAAATTTCGAAAGCGATGGTGTAGTTTTTTCCGGGAACTAAATTTTCTGGGATATTTTTTGCTGAAATTTCAACCGCACTATTCTGCGCTTCAACTTTTGACACTGACATAAACATCAATATAAAAAGAAAAAAATAGTTTAATGTTGCTATTTCAGGAAAGTTTCTCAAATTAATACTGAAAAAAAACAGAAATTTTTAGGGTCATATGATACTTTAGGGCTATTTATTTTCAAATTCCAAATCGATGGAATAAATATTTTTTCCATAATCGGCAATCAATACCGCCGTGTAAGCGCCTTTTGGCAAGCCTGAAATATCAAGCGAAAATGATTTACAAGAATTTGGATACACTTTTTTAAATTTAACTTCCACTTTTTTTGCTTGTTCACCATTGGCATTAAACACTTCAAGCATTAAGGTTGGCTCCACATAAAAGTTCCCTAAATTTTTTAAATCAACATTTATGAGTTTGTTCCCGTCGGGTTCTTCAATTTTGATGTCGTAAAATTCAAGTTCAGAAAGTGTTCTTTCATTAATGTCGGCAATAATTTGAATTCCATATCTTACTTTTGATTCCAGTTTTACGCCAAATTCAAGTTCATCTTCTTTAATTGGTTTTTCAATTTCAACCATTAAAACACCCCAATACGAACCGTCAATTGCAACATCATTGGGCACATTGATGGTATAAATTAGTTCATATTCTTCGTTTGCCTTAAAAACGTGCTCATTTACATTTGTAGACAACCAATTTTTTATGGAATTCTTGTGACTGATGTCAGCCGTTAAAACAGTTTCATTGCCACATTCCTGAAACAAATCATTAAAATAGATAATAACACGTTGCTCCGTTGCATCGGTGTTTTTTAAACTAATAACGCCGGTGATTAATTGTCCGGAAGCCGATTGATGCACGTGTGTTAAGCCATTAAGTATGACAACACCGGCATTTGAGACCTGAAAACTCAAAAATAATAAAAGAAATAGTAGGGATTTTTTCATTTTTCGAAATTTATTTTGTTAATAAAATTGGGGTTTATGATCGATTTTAGTTTACAGTAAATTTAGGCGTTTCATTAATTCGGGTTTGCTCGACCGGCTTACCGGAACTACAGTTTTCCCTATCAACACACTGCTGTCTTCTATATCAACAATCTTTTTAATGTTGATGATAAATGACCTGTGTACTTTTAAAAACAGCTCATCGGGCAATTTATCTTCTATTTTTTTTAGGGTTGAATGAACCGTGTAATTTTCCTTATCAGTTTTTATCAAAATATAATCTCCTTTTGCCTCAATTAAATTGATGCCATCAAAACTAATTTTAACCAGACGTTTATAAATGTTTACATACAATTCACTTTTGGATTCATTTACGGCTGTGGTCACCGGCAAATCTGGCAGCTCTTTTTTGGAATTGGCAAACAACTTGGCCTTTTCAACCGCTTTGTCAAATCGCGCTTGGGCGATTGGTTTCTCTAAATAATCTACCACAGAATTGTATTCAAATGCTTCTAAAGCAAAATTTGCGTTAGAGGTAATTAAAATTACCTTGGGCGCATCTTTTAACGTTTGCAATAAATCAAAACCCGTGAAGGCTGGCATGTTTATATCCAAAAAGATGAGATCAACTGTATGCTGATTTAAATATTTAAGCGCCTCAATTGGGTTGTTGAAACTGGCGACCAGATTTAGGTTTTTATTGTTGGAAATTAACTTTTCAATAATGACTCTTGCAATTTCTTCATCATCAATAACAATGCATTTCATAAGGTAATTTTTTTAGGAAATTTTCAATGCCGAAGATACCCTTTTTTTGCTTCATTTTATGAACAATACCAGCACATTATTGATTTTATTTTTTAGGAATTGTGAAATAAAATGTGGTACCCTTTAAAACTTCACTCTCCAGCCAAATTTCACCACCAAATAGGTCTAAAACCCTTTTCACAATGGAAAGTCCCATGCCGGTCGATTTTTCTTGATAGCCTAATGTGGTAAAAGTGTTAAATATTTTTTGGTGGTATTCCTTCGGAATTCCCTGCCCATTGTCTTTTATGGAAAAAGTATAAAAATCTTCCGCTTCCTCAACCCCAACTTCAACCAAGCCTTTTTCTTTATCATTGAAGTTAACGGCATTGCTGATTAAATTTTGAAAAACTTGCTGTAATTTTCTTGCATCAGCCTTTAAAATAGGCAAATTACCTTTTACGACTACGTTAATATTTTTGGGAATGTTAATGCTGCCAATTATTTTATTCAGCATTTCATTTAAATCAATGGTATTTGTTTTTAGTCCAGTCGCTCCAATTTCCGAGTAATTGATAATGTCTTCCAAAAACTGATCCATCTTTTCAATTTTCGCCTCCATAAGGTTCAAATTGCCAACACTTTCTTCTCCAATTTTTTCGCTGCAATCCTCTTTCACCCAGGCTAACAAGGCCGAAAGGTTTCTTAAAGATGATTTTAAATCGTGCGAAACCAAATGTGCATAGTCATTCAACTGCTCATTTTGGTGTTTTAATTTTTGAAGTAATTGTTCTTTTTGATGCATCATGTTAAGCTTTATGCTTGCACAAATTCATTATAACACCAGTAATCCAGCACCGTTTTAATGGATTCGGAATAATCGCTGTATTTTAAAGGTTTTACCAAATAACCCGCAATGCCAAGTTGGTGACAATCTGATACATCTTTATGGTCATTTGACGAGGTTAATATAACGGTTGGAATAAATTTTAAATGTTCATTTTTTCTGATGATGCTTAAAAATTCAAGGCCATTTATTTTAGGCATATTTAAGTCGAGCAAAATAAGATCGGGCAATGATTCATTTTTATATAAAATATCCAACGCTTCTTCCCCGTTTTTAGCTTCAACAATGTTATGAGGACACTCCAATTTTGAAATTGTTCTGTTAAATTTCATAATTTCTATCATATCATCTTCAACCAGCAATATGTTTAAGCTTTTTCTCATCAGTAGTTTTTTAAATTATCATCAAAGATCTTAAGATTGCCCAATTTTTTATGAAGTAATTCGACAAGTCTAAATTATGTGTCGGTGAATGGTAAATAATTGTCGGTAAACGGAATAGTCAACCAATCACAAATTCTTCCCCATAAATTAGGTATTAATTCGTTCTTTTGCCTAAATTGGTTCAATGAAAGCAGTCACCGTAAAAGAAATAAAAACAGAATTGTCGCATTATTCACAGAAGGAATTGGTGGAACTGTGTTTACGTTTGTCGAAATTTAAAAAGGAAAATAAAGAACTGCTCACCTATCTTTTGTTTGAATCCTCCAATGAAGAAGGTTACATCAGCAGTATAAAACTGGAAATTGATGAACAGTTTGAACTGGTTAACACAAAAACATATTACTTCATAAAAAAAAGCGTCCGTAAAATTTTACGCAACGTTAAAACCGCCATCCGCTATTCAAAAAACAAGGAAACTGAAGTGGAACTTCTCCTCTATTTCTGCAAAAAAATGAAGGATTTTAAACCTTCCATCAATAAAAATACGGTGCTCAAAAATCTGTTCGACAGAGAAATAGCGTATATCAAAAAAAAGATGCTCGCATTGCATGAAGATTTGCAGTACGATTATGGAATGGCGTTGGAAAGTTTGAAAAGTTGAAAGTGTAAAGTTTAAAAAACAAAAGACCGAGAAAAAATTTCTCGATCTTTTTATCACTAACTACTAACAAACAGCTTCAGACAAAAAATTAAGCAGTTTCTTTTTCCTTACTTCTGGCTTTGGCAATCTTATCGATCATTTCAGGCATTTTTTCAAATACAGAGGCAAGTCCGCTTGATTTTCCTGCGGCAAGAAAAGAAATGTCACTTCCCCTGCTTACCAAAAAACCAATTGGTTCAATTCCCACGCCTGCGCCTGCCCCGCCACCTTGAGATGCTCCTTCTCCTTTAACATCTTTTTTTTGGGTATCTGCTGCAACGCCAGAACCAAATCCCATGCCAACTTTAATCACCGGCACACACTTGAATTCTCCCAATTCAAACTGTTTTCCAATCACAGTTTCCGTGTTGGCTTCCGACTTGATAAAGTCGGTAATTTTGCCCAACAATTCTTCCATACGTAATTCCATAATATTGTTTTTTAAAGGTTCATAAATGATTTAATTAAATATATTGGCCTGCTGTAAATATGCAGTTCCACTCGGTTTCTTCCTTCAAAATTGACACTAAAACCGCCCACGTGATAATTCAACATTGCAAATAGCGGATACAATTTTGCGTTCAAAATGCAATCACCCGTATCTATATCAAAAAGAAATCTTTTCACCTTAAACGATTTTAGCAACCGCAAACCTTTTTCAATGTCAATTCCCTTGCCAATTTTCTTTTTATTTACTGTACTTTTTAAGGTCTTTTTCTTATTTCCTAATACAATATTTCTTAGCGGATAAAAATAAAAACTTAAAAAAAACAGCTTCAGTCTTATTCTGATCAATTCATCTTCGTGACTTTCTATACTTGCCTTTACCAAACCTTTTACTTGCAGGTAATATTGATTTGTTTTTGTGTCAATAAACAGCACAATTGGCATCATCGACAAATAAAATAGCAACAATAAAAACAAGATTGAAGAGAAGGTTATAAGCATTGCTTTGTTTTTCGGCAAAATACTTTGAATTGGGAATATCTTACAATGATTTTGGTCAAACTGCCGAAGTAATTTTACAATATGCCGTGATATTAATCACCCAAAAAATTGATTTTTATCAGATTAGAAAGTTGAAAAGTTATAAGTTAACTGTTATATGTTAAACGTTAAAAAATCGTAAATCCAAAATCGTAAATCTGAAATTTGCAATCGTAAATCCAAAATCGTAAATCTGAAATCATAAAGCCGTATCTTTGCGCAACCAAAAATGATATGAACTACACGCTGCTCTCTTCACCCCTGCAAGGATTTACCGATTTTCGGTTTAGAAACGCCTTTAACACCATTTTTGGCGGCATAGACACCTTTTATTCGCCTTATATTCGCTTAAACGGAAGTCTGGTGATCAAAAAGGCGTATGAGCGCGACTTGCTTCCCGAAAACAATGTGGGTTTGGAAGTGATTCCGCAAATTATCACCAATGATGCAGATGAATTTTTGTTCGTGGCCAACTATGTGCAGCAACTTGGCTATAAAGAATTAAACTGGAATTTAGGCTGTCCGTACCCAATGGTCACCAAATGCGGTATGGGTTCCGGACTCATCAGCGACCCGGAAAGAATTGACAAGATTCTTGAAAAAGTACACGCTGAATCGGATATTATTGTATCGATGAAAATGCGTTTGGGATACGAAAACACGGAAGAAATTTTGCGGGTTTTGCCAGTTTTGGAAAAATATCCCATAAAAAACGTTGCCATCCACGCACGCATTGGAAAACAATTGTATAAAGGCGGCGTGCATTTAGATGCGTTTCAACAATGCGTCAACCAAACCAGCCTGAAACTGTATTACAACGGCGACATTACTTCGGTGGCGAAATTTCACGAAATGCAAGAACGCTTTCCAAGCATTGACCACTGGATGATTGGACGGGGATTGATTGCCGATCCTTTTTTGCCGAGTATGATAAAAAGCAATACCGCACAATACCCTGCAAACAAACTTGAAATGTTTAGGACGTTTCACGACACGCTTTTCCAAAATTACAGTGAATCGTTGTCGGGTTCAACGCATCTTTTATTGAAAATGTACCATTTGTGGGAATACTTTTCCGTGCTGTTTTCAAATCCGCACAAAGCGTTAAAAAAAATTAAAAAAGCAGGCAGCATTAAAAATTACCAAGCGGCTGTAAAAGAAATTTTGGACACGGAACGTGATCTTCGATAGTAACTTCATAAGTAATTAAGGAATCTTCTTGCGCTTGTGCTGAGCGGAGTCGAAGTATGGCAATCTGTTGTTTTATAAATACAAACCCCTCCAAAACTTCCTCGTTTATATTTCATTATTTTTCCTATATTTGATGGACTACTAAAAAAATTGCATTAGCCTTACTATAAATTTAGTTTTTTGGATTTAGGATTGTTGAAACAAACTGTTTGGAATTTGGTTTGGCTAATTTTCAAAATTAAAAAAATAACATACCTATTATGAGTATAGAATATGTAAAACATGATTTGTATCCGGAATCTATATTAATTAGAAATTTTATTGGAAAAGTTGATGTCAATGATATTATTGATTCTTGGGAATATCTAAATAAAAACAAGCTAATTGATAAAAAAATTAAAGGCGTAATAACTAATTTAACTGGCTGTGAATTGATCATGGATATGGAAAGTTTTAAAACTCTGATTGCCTATCTAAAAAAAGAGGATTACATTAAAAAAATTAAACTAGCCGTAATTTCAAACATTCCAGAAACAATAGTTTTTCCATTTTTAGGTGAAATTCAAGAAAGTGAATTAAAAATTAAACCATTCTCAACAATGGAAGCTGCTGTTGATTGGATATCAAAGGGTTTATAATAAATCTTGGAATCTGAGTCTTATATGCATAAAATGAAAAACATTCAACACGTAATTTCGACTCTCGAAAAACTTCCCTTTTTTATCTCCTAATTTTTCCTATATTTGATCGACTACTAAAAAAATTGCATACGTATTCACATAAAAATGATTGTTGTTGGGCTGAAGAGGTCTAATGTGTAGGATTTTTAGTTGGATAGAGTTAGTAATTCACTAGGCGCTATAAATGAATAAAAAAATAATTAAACCACGTTACTTTAAATTTCCATCATTAGGAGAAAGAAAGGCACTTTCAAATGCAATCCCTAAATATGAAAGACTAACTTTTAATCAAATAAACGCAATAAGTTCTGCACTGAACAGAGAATATAACTTTGATGAAATAAACAGAATTGACAATTTATATTATTGGAATTATATTTTTTCAAAGAAGCTTTTTAAACTTAGTGAAACTCACCTATTCCTCCTAACACATTATGAAAGAGGATTTAAGGAAAAAATATTGGATTGCAATCAAAGAGAATTAGTTGACAACATTTTATTTAATTATTTTACAGAAATATTTTATTACTTTTTCTTTTCTGCTCTTGAAACATTAGCACATATACTAAATAAGCAACACAAGCTAAAATTTAAGGATCATAAAGTAAAATTCAATAATGAATTAATTGAAAAAATAGAAAATGAAAGTATTAAAAGCATAATATTGAAATTTAATTGTTCAATAGAAAACGCTAGGGAAAAAAGAAATAGTTTTACACATAGATTTCCTAAAAACGAGAAAGACTTTAGAACCAAGTCTAGTGTTGTAAATGGTCGAAATACTTTATCTGCTGGTAGTGGTGAATTTATTTCAAATTACGAATTTTTAAAAAATATAAATGAAAGTTCCGAATTATTTAAGAAACTACTTGATAATTTAAAATTAGAAATAAAATAAAGAAAGCCATACAGGTAACAATATATAAAATTTATGCTCAAATCGGATTTAGTACAAACCGACAAACATTCAATAATAATATTGCTTCGGCGGAAAAATCTCCGATTTTTACGTCGCACAAATCATAATACAAAACCATTATACGCTATTTCATAAAAAAAACAAAAATAACTAATATACAAATGACCAAAGATTTAATTCAAATTAACTATCGTCAAGAATATGTAGGTATTAGGACTTACAAGATAAAGTATATTGCAGAAATTACTCATAGAGGATTTAATGACTTTAAAGTTCTAACTTCTGACCATAGTGGGATTTTACAGAATAAAGTTATTGCACATATCGCTAAACTTGAAGAAAAGTGGGACAAAATTGTTGAAAAAGAAAATATTTTCAGAAGCAAAGAAGAAATTCAAAAGGAAGCAAACTTGTTGACAAAAGGAGCAATAAATGCTCTAAAAGAAATTGACAATATATTATTGCATACTTTGGAAGTTGATGACACAGTTGATTGGGAGCAATTAAAGGATAAAACTAAATTCAATTTCCCAACACCTGAAAAAGAATTAAATAAATTATTGTCAGCAATTACAAAACCAAAACAACCTTCAAACCTTGATTATTCTAAAAAGCCAGAAACAATAAGCTTTCAGCCTAGACTTTCATTTTTAGACAAAATAATTAAGTCGAAAAAAGAAAATAAAATTGAACAAGCTAATTCGATTTTTGAAAAAGCATTAAATGATTGGGTACAAAATTGTAAAACAATTGATGATGCTAACCAAAATTTAAAAAATAAATTTCAAAATGAAATTTCAAATTATGAGAAAGAAATTGAAAAAGTAAAACAAAAAAATATCTCTGACATTAAAAATTGGGAAAAAGAAAAATTTGAATTTATTTCAAATCAAGAGCAAGCCAATATAAAAGTGGACGAAATGAAACAAATGTATTTAAAACTTGATCTTAGTTCTGTAATTGAATATTGTGATTTGGTGCTTAACAACTCACAATATCCAGTAAGTTTTCCAAAAAGTTATGAAATTGATTACAATTCAGAATCAAAAATTTTAATAGTTGAATACTCACTTCCTTCTATTGAAGAATTGCCAACATTAAATGAGATAAAAGTTATAAAAAATGAACTCAAAGAATATCATATTTCAGAAGCACAACTTTTAAAAATGTTTGATGCAACAATGTATAATATTACGTTGAGAACATTACACGAACTATTTGAAGCCGATATTGCTAATGCTATTGAAGCGATTTCTTTTAATGGTTGGGTAAATTCTATTAATAAAGCAACAGGTAAAAGAGAAAACAACTGTATTTTATCAATATTAGCTAAAAAATTGGAATTTATGGAAATCAATTTAAAACACGTTGATCCTAAAACTTGTTTTAAAAATTTTAAAGGTATTGGTAGTAGTAAATTAAATGGACTTACTGCAATTCAACCAATTTTACAAATTAGCAGAACAGACAGGCGATTTACAAATCATTATGAAGTAGCTGATTCAATTGACAGTTCAACAAATTTAGCATCAATGGATTGGGAAGATTTTGAAAATTTGATAAGAGAAGTTTTCGGAAAAGAGTTTAGTTCAAATGGTGGCGAAGTTAAAGTAACGCAAGCCAGCAGAGATGGTGGCGTAGATGCAATTGCATTTGACCCAGACCCAATTAGAGGAGGCAAAATTGTAATTCAAGCAAAAAGATATACAAATACAGTTGGCGTTTCTGCTGTGAGAGATTTATATGGAACAGTCATGAATGAAGGTGCAACAAAGGGCATACTTGTTACAACGGCAGACTACGGACCAGATGCTTATGAATTTGTGAAAGGAAAACCTTTAACACTTATGAATGGTGCAAACTTACTATACTTGCTCGAAAAACACGGACATCAAGCTAAGATTGACATTAAAGAAGCGAGAGAAAATATGAGGTAGAAAAAATTGCTTAGGATATTACCATATAAAATTTATGCTTAAATTGGACCCGGTAAAAACCGACAAAGATTCAATAAAGCTAATATGACAAAATCCCTCCTAAAATTCCCTTCTTTAATACTTCTTATTTTTATAATGATTTTTGCAAGCAGTTGCAATAAAGGCAAAGCCCAGGAACCAACCATGGAAAACGGCAAAAAAGACTCTGTAAAAACCATCGCTGCCCCAGAAAAGAAAATTTCCGCAATCGACACGGTCGATTACAACAATAAAATGTTAGCCTTATCCAATAACGACACCACTGGATTTTGGCCCGTAAAAACTCCGTATCCATTGCCTGGAGCTGTATTTCCGTACAACAGAATCATTGCCTTTTACGGAAATCTGTATTCCAAAAGAATGGGGATTTTGGGTGAATTGCCTAAAGAGGAAATGCTTAAAAAACTACAAGGCGAAGTTGCCAAATGGCAGGCAGCCGACCCAACGACAAAAACAATTCCTGCCTTGCACTACATCGCTGTCACGGCTCAGAGCAAGCCCGGAAAAGCAAATATGCACCGATTGCGAATGCCTTTTAAACAAATAGACACCGTTTTAAATTGGGCAAAATCAATTGATGCTTTGGTGTTTTTAGATATTCAGGTTGGGCACAGCAATGTAAAGGACGAAGTTACCGCGCTGGAAACCTATCTTAAACTGCCCAACGTTCATTTGGGAATTGATCCTGAATTTTCCTTAAAAAATGGTCATGTTCCCGGCACCAAAATAGGAACTTACGATGCCAAGGACATCAATAATGTGATTGATATTTTGGCAAACTTGGTTCGAAAAAATAAGCTGCCGCCAAAAGTTTTGGTCGTACACCGGTTTACGCAAGGAATGGTGACCAATTATAAAAATATAAAAATAGTTCCTGAAGTTCAGGTAGTTATGGATATGGATGGATTTGGCTCTAAAATTTTAAAAAGATCTACTTACCTGAGATATATTTATAGAGAACCTGTGCAATTTACAGGCTTTAAATTATTTTATAAAAACGACAATAAAAATGGATGGGAAATGTATAAGCCCGAAGAGTTATTGAAATTTACGCCCAAACCCATCTATATTCAATATCAGTAATTCATCGTGATCCTTTTTTTGAGTCAAATTTTGACTAATTTTATCTTTGTAACAAAAATTATTTATAAACGTCAAATAATATAAAAAAATCAAACGATGAACAAAGTCATAAAATTTGGGGAAGAAGTAAAAGGATATGATATTCCTGTTTTAAACGAACGAGAAATAAGAGCTGCGGCCGGACTGCTCTTTTTACTGATGTTTATCTCCATCATGGTCGTAATTCTAAAGGGCGATTTTTTAATGCTAAAATATGCCGTTACCATATTCCTTGCCGATATTTTAATAAGGGTATTTGTGAATCCTAAATTTGCGCCGACTTTAATCATGGGACGTTTAATTGTGAGAAATCAAGTTCCCGAATATGTTGGTGCTGCCCAAAAAAAGTTTGCATGGATCATTGGCGTGGTTTTGGCCACTACCATGTTCGGTCTTTTAGTGGTTGCAAATACTTATAGCCCAATTACAGGCCTTATCTGTTTAATTTGTCTCCTGTTCTTATTCTTTGAATCGGCATTTGGTATTTGCATAGGATGCAAATTTTATAATTTGTTTTACAAAGAAAAAGCCCAATACTGCCCTGGTGAAGTGTGTGATGTGAAATCAAGACAAGATATTCAGAAAACATCCTTCATACAAATCCTAATCGTTTTTGCCTTTATCGCGTACATTTTCTTAACTGTTTTTTTATTTAATGATACTTTTACGGAACGGCCATCTGACTTGTTTGGAATAGAAAGTACACAACATTCGAATTAAAAATTGCGCTATTATTCAAGTTCGAAACTGTTAGAAACTATTAAAATGAAAACCTACAAACACTTTGAAACTGAACGACTAATTTTACAGCCAACCTCTTCAGCAGATGCCGAATTCATTTTTGAATTGGTAAATACACCGAAATGGCTTGCAAATATTGGCGACAGAAACGTGAAATCGGTGGAAGATGCCAAAGCGTATATTGAACATAGAATGACCACTCAATTGGAAAAACTTGGCTATGGAAATTACACGCTCATCAGAAAAGCTGACAACCTTAAAATAGGCACTTGCGGATTGTATGACCGTGAAGGTTTGGAAGGCATTGATATTGGTTTTGCCTTGTTGCCGGCTTACGAGAATATGGGTTATGGTTTTGAAAGTGCGGCAAAACTGCTGGAAGTTGGCATTAAAGAGTTTCATATTAAACGCATCAGCGCCATCACCACCAAAGAAAATATTCCTTCACAAAAACTCATAGAAAAACTGGGACTTAAATACATCAAAACTGTAAAAATTCCCAATGATGAGGAGGAATTACTGCTTTATAGTTTAGAATGTTAAAATTACGCTACGGAAAGGTTTTAAAATAAAAAGCCACTATTCCATATATTGGTGTAACTTGTATCCCATTGGATTTATTTGGATATTTTTTTGATAAAAAATAAGCACCAATTAAAGGGAAATATTATGTGTTTTTCAGCAGAAGCAAGTTTTACGGGTGGAATTATCATTTTTTCAATAGGAATTGCCACCGTTAAAAGCGTTCATAAACCGTCGCAATTGGTATTTGCCATCATCCCTATGTTTTTCGGAATTCAACAAATTACCGAAGGCTTTTTATGGCTATCCTTGCAAAATCAGGAATTTCCCAATATTCAAAAGCTCACATCCACTATTTTTTTAATTATGGCAGAAGTCCTCTGGCCTATGATAATTCCACTTTCCGTATTGTTAATTGAAGAAAACAAAAGCAAAAAAAGAATATTGCGAGTCTTCCTTGTAATGGGAATATTGCTATCCTCCTATTATGCGTATTGTTTACTGAATTTCACCGTCAATCCGCAAATTGTAAATTATCATATTCAGTATAACAATGATTTCCCCATAGCTTTCAGAAACTTGGCTTTTGCAGTTTACCTCATCGCCACGATTACACCGCTTTTCGTTTCGAGCATTAAAAGAATGAATTATTTAGGCGTATTGATGTTTTTTTCATGCTTAATTTCAGCCCTGTTTTTTATGCAATACCTTACTTCGGTATGGTGCTTTTTTGCCGCATTTATAAGCGTGGTGATTTTCTGGATTCTCAAAGATTCAAAAAAGACTTTCAATTTTGAAATGCTAAATTTGTTGAAAAAGCAGTAAAGAAAAACTACAAATCAAACATATTCGCTTTTCTTGTCCGCTTTTTCAGTTTAAAAATTCGGTCGTGGTAATATTCCTTTAGCTCATCAATAAACGTCAGCGGATTTTCATATTCGGTCAACACTTTATAGGTGTGTTTGGTTTTGGCAGCTTGCAGCTGTTTTTCCAATTTCAGGAGCTCATTTTGCAAATAAGCATCTTCTTTGGCAGTTTTTTCAGAAAATTCAGGGAACTGCATCATTGCATTTCCGCTAAAAATGTGCGTATGGAAAATTTGAAGTTCGTCCAAATTACCAGTTTGGTAAATTTCTATCAATTTAGTGGTCACTTCTGTTGCGAGGTCAATTTTTTCGCCGTGCATCGAAAATTTATCGGGATGCACAAAAAGCATGGCTTCCCGGTACAAGCGCTTTTTTTCTTTTTGATCGTCATCGCTAATAACATTCACGTTGTTTTTGGCAATCACTTTTAACCCTTCAACTTCCTTAAAATTCTTCCCCTTCTTTTTTTGCGCAAAGCGTTTTTCCTTTTTTGCCAATTGCACTTTTTTGTAAAGTACCGTCAACTCTTGTTCCTCTATAAGTTCATTGGTCAAATGCGAACGCAAAATGGCTTCAAATGCATTTGTTTTTTGCTCAATATCATTAAGTTCTTGTTGCAAAATGGTAATCTTGGCTTTCAGCAATAAATGCTCTTGCTCAGGATCGTTTGAAACGGGAAGCGTTTTTTTGGTCATTTTACAAAATATCGATGTGCAAATTTGCAAAAAAATTGCAATGAAATGACATTGCGGAATTTGCATGATGACAAATTTATTTTAAGAGGTCTTTTTTAGACAGAAAAAACAAATTCTTATTGATGAAATACTGTCGTATTCTTTTGTCTTCTTCAGATTTTTTAGACTGAATAATATCTCCGTTAAAACTGAGAAGCGTTTTAATTTTTAGGTTAATTTCTTCGAGTTTCTGAACTTTTATTCGCTCATTATGGGCGGCGCTGTATTGCTTTTCTTCCACCAAGCTTAATATTTTATTGGAGCTTACCGCCGTTCCCGAAGCCAACAATCTTAAAATCTCCATCGCTTTTTGGTCGAACTCGATAAATTTATTTTGATGCCGCAAACCATTGTCCAACAAAACAATTTTCTTCCTTTTTTTGAATTGCTTAAAACCAAAATTTGCCAAAAGTGCAGTAAACAGTAAGCCGGCGACCAAAGAAAAAGATCCTTTTAATAAATTATAATTGCTGTAAAAAGGTTTATCGGAAATGAATTCGCCTATAAATTCATTTTCACTGGCACTTTTTAAATAGACTTCATTATTATTATCTTCTTTACTATAAAAGAAAAAATAAAAACGATCATTCAAAAAATAATGATTTAAAGATGCGATCACATTATGGGAATATTTACCATGTTTAAATTTTATGTATTTGTTATTGCCCAAATCTATGATTGATATTCCATTGGTATAAAGTACCAATAAAGATTTTTTATACCGAATTGGATGGGGAAAATGAGTTAAATCAATTAATTCACTTGTTCCCAAATAACGCCATTCATTCAATTTCAAATTGTATTTCCATACTTCATTGTTAAAATACATTTCCGTTTTATTAAAATCGTCAATGCTTTTACCGTTAAAAATATAGGCGTTATCATGATCCAAAATATACAATCCGTCAAAAGTTCCCTTGGGTACTTCTTTAGAATTAACTGGACTTATGGTTTCCCATTCCAACAAATCGGTATCAAAATAGGTGAAGAAATTTCTTGCGCTCCAAAAACCATAACCACCATATCTTACTATTTTATCATCATAAACAAAGATGCTGGAATTGATTTGCATTTTATGGTTAAAAGAATTGTCAACGCGTACAATCGTATCATTCTGCAATTTATATACTATTCCACCCTGAGTATGCACAAAATAATAGTTAGAATTCACCAACACAGGTTTGCAGCCCATGAATTCAAATTGCGGGTCAACAACAATTTTTACGCTGTCTATTTCAAAAGTTTCCAGATCTATTTTTTTGTAGTAATCCTTAAAAAAAACGAAGATGGCATTATTTGCGCTGTCCAATGAAGTGTGGGATATTTCATCATGTTTACCAACATAAACCGATTGTGAAAAGGTCAACGTTGTAATTAGAAATAAACCCGCGGTTAAAATCTTGTTCTTTAACATCATAACTCAAATATACACAAAATACAGTTTGTGAGATGAAAAAAATAATCATCTCATTATAATGCGAGATTGTATTTTAACGAAATGATGTTCATAAATTCGCCTCATTCATTTGGTTTTAAAACATTTAAATTTATGAAAAAGATTTTACTTATTACCATTAACCAAATTCAGCAGAAAACCACCCAAATAGCAATCATTGGTTTGTTGATTCTTTTTGTGATGATTTCAAGCCTCTATTTGATGTACACCGTTTTTAGCAACATTTAATTGTTTGCTTAAAGAGAAAAAAATTATGAAAAAGTAATTTTTGGAAAATTGCAATTAATCAAAAGAAAAAGAAAAATTACCCTCAGTTTTATGATTGGGGGTATTTTATGAAATTGCATTTTAACCTTAGAAAATTAAAAAAGCACCAGTGAAAATAAAATAAACACTTGTCCTTTTTAAAAAAGTACAAGTGTTTATTTAAACTATTTTTAGGAAGTTTTTAAATCCTGCTTTGGTAAGTATATAAATCGTAATACCTGCCTTGTTTGGCAATCAATTCTTCGTGTCGTCCCTGTTCAACAATATTTCCGTTTTCAATCACCAAAATTTGATCCGCTTTTTGAATGGTGCTTAACCGGTGCGCAATTACAAAAGTGGTGCGGTCTTTCATCAAAATATGCAAACTTTTTTGGATAAAAGATTCACTTTCGGTATCCAAATTTGATGTGGCTTCATCTAAAATAATAATTTTAGGATCTGCCAGCAAAGCTCTTGCAATGGTGATTCGCTGACGCTGTCCGCCCGATAATTTAACGCCGCGTTCGCCAATTACGGTATCCAACCCGTCTTCAAATCGGTCCGTAAATTCATTCACATAAGCGCCTTTTACGGCTGCCAATAACTGTGCTTCCGTAGCATTTGGCCTTGGAAACAAAATATTTTCTCGAATGGTGCCTTCATACAAAAAATCGTCCTGAAGCACCACGCCCAAATGACTTCTGAAACTGCTCAAATTTACGGTGGACAAGTCGATCCCGTCAACCGTAACTTTTCCTTCTGTCGGATTTAAAAATGATGCCGCCAATCCGGCTATCGTTGTTTTTCCTGAACCTGAGGAACCCACCAAAGCCGTTACGCTTCCTGATGGCGCTTTAAACGATATATGATGCAGCACTTCCTTGCTTTTTTCATAACTGAAAGAAACATCCTCAAAAACCATATCTCCAACAATCTCGTCCAAAACAATCCTTCGAATTTCCGGATCATCTTCTTCTGTCATATTCATTAATTCTTGGGTACGATCGAGTCCCGCCATCGCCTCGGTTAACTGGCTGCCAATATTGCTCATTTGCACAATTGGGGCAATCATAAAGCCCAAAAACAACGTAAAGGACACAAATTCGCCAATGGTCATGGTGTTATTCATAATAAAATAACCGCCAATTCCCATTATGCCTGCGGAAGCCAATCCGAGCAAAAAAGTGGAAGAACTGGTAATTAAAGCCGTAGCCGTCAAGCTCTTTTTTACATTCAAAAACAATCGTTCAACGCCTTCCTCAAAAGTTTTATTTTCCTGATTTTCGGCATTAAAACCTTTTATCACCCGAACACCGTTCAGGGTTTCTGTCAGCCTGCCCGTAACTTCGGCGCTAATTTTTCCGCGATCCCTAAAAATAGGGCGGATATAGCCAAATGCTTTCATAGCCACAATTGCAAAAATGGCAACAGGCACCAACACGAAAAAGGTCATTAAAGCATTAATTTTAATTAAAATCACCAATGAGATCACCGCAGTAATGGAACCGCCAACCAATTGCACCAAACCGGTTCCCACCAAATTTCGGACGCCTTCAACATCGTTCATAACGCGGGAAACAAGCGCACCCGATTTATTATTGTCGAAAAAACTGATGGGCAGCGTAAGCAGTTTCCTTTGTACTTTAGCCCTTAAAACGGAAATCAAATGCTGGGCTTCCACACTCAACAAACGCGTCAACTCAAAGGAAGTTAACGCCTGAATTAAAATAGAAAAGCAAACCACAGCCAATAAAATTATCAATGCTTGCACATCCTTAGACGGTATTACATCATCAATCAAATTTTTACTGGCATAAGGTAGCACCAATCCGGCCAAACTTTTAGCAATGATTAAGATGATTCCAACAAGAATAATTTTCTTTCGCGGCCAAATAAATTCCTTAAAGGCCCACTTATACGATACGTTTGTTTTACTCATATTACTTTTTTAACGAATATCACGCCAAAATATATTAAGTGACAATTCGACAGTTGTTTTTAAGTTAAATGTTGAAATGTTATATGTTATTTGTTGAAATTTTAAAAATTGAAATGTTATTGGTTGAATTGTTAATGGTTGAATTGTTAAAAATTGAATATTGAATATATAAATAAACTTTAAACAAATAAACAGTTAAACATATTTTTCGTAAATTTAGGTAGATTTCCACAAACAAAAAAAATGGCATTTATAGATTATTATAAAATATTGGGCATTGATAAAAGTGCTTCTGCTGGTGACATTAAAAAAGCCTATCGAAAATTGGCCAGAAAATACCACCCCGATTTGAATCCTTCAGATAAAGAAGCCGAGCGGAAATTCAAAGAAATTAATGAAGCCAACGAGGTGTTGAGCAATCCTGAGAATCGCAAAAAATACGATGAACACGGAAAAGACTGGAAACATGCCGAGGAATTTGAAAAAGCAAAACAACAGCAGCGACAGTACCAGGGAAGCGGAAAACAAAGTCCGTTTGGTGATTTTGGCGGTGGCGATTACTCCGACTTTTTTGAATCTATGTTTGGCGGACGTTCCTCAACAAGAGGCAGCACTGGCAGCAGCGTAAAATATAGAGGTCAAGACCTCAACGCTGAATTGCACCTCAACTTAAAAGACGTGTATACCACCCATCAAAGAACTTTAACAATTAATGGAAAAAACATTAGGCTTACCATCCCAGCAGGCGTAAAAAATGGGCAGGTCATAAAAATTAAAGGTCACGGCGGCGAAGGCATCAACGGCGGTCCAAAAGGAGATTTGAACATCACCTTTTCCATTGAAAACAATACCAATTTTAAACTGGACAATGACAATTTATACACAACGGTTGATTTGGATTTGTACAAAGCCATCTTGGGTGGGGAAATTACCGTGGAGACTTTTGACGGAAAAGCAAAATTGAAAATTGCGCCTGAAACCCAAAATGGCACCAAAGTAAAATTGAAAGGAAAAGGTTTTCCTGTTTATAAAAAAGAAGGTTCTTTTGGTGATTTATACATTACTTATCATGTAAAAACGCCCAAAAACCTTTCGGAAAAAGAAAAACAATTGTTTACTGAACTTGCAAAATTAAGACCGTCATGAGCAAAGAAAACTTCATACCACTTCATAAATTATGTGAACTTTACAAGGTTGAGATGTCATTCTTCAGCAGTTTAAATGAAATTGGCCTGATTCAAATCACCACTATTGAAGAATCAAACTATATCCATCAGGATAAAATAAACGATATTGAAAAAATGATACGGATGCACCGCGATTTGGATATTAATATTGAAGGAATTGACATTGCATTTAATTTATTGCAGAAAATAGATGAATTGGAAAATGAAATAATCTCCATAAAAAACAGGTTAAAGATTTATGAAAACTGATTTTAAGGATAAAAATAGCAGTAACTAAAACTACAGAAAATGGAAGAATTTAAGCAAAAAAGATTCTTTAACTCAAAAAGAGTTGAATTTGAAAGTGAAGGAATCACTTTTTATTCGGGAAATTTTTTAAACGCCAAAGAAATTTTTATTCCTTTTGACGACATTCTCCCTGATGCAATTACAAAGGAAACCAAAACCAGCAGGCTCTTCCTCTGGATTACAGTAACTTCAGGTTTAATATTTAGCCTTGCTTTATGGGATATTTTTAAAATTCCTTTTGCAGTTTATATGGTAGTGGTATTTTTTTCTGGATTGATTTTCGCAGTTTTTTTATTGCTGACAATTTTCAGCAGAAAATATATGCTGTACATTACCACATTAAGCGGGTATTTAATTGATTTTTACGATAAAAACCCAAATGAAGAAGCTATGGATGAATTTCTGGAAACACTCAAAACAAAAACCTTTGCTTATCTGAAAGAAAAGTATGCCGTAATTGATATAGATTTACCTGTTGAAAAACAAATAGAAAACTTAAATTTTTTGAAAGAGCGAAATGTGATTACAGAAAAAGAATATGAAGCATTGAAAGAGAAATTGAAAAATATTAATATAGATGTTAAAGGCTTTAAATATTAAAAAATAGCAAGACCCAATTAATTAAGCAATGATAACTTATACAACCTCGAAAACAACAGAAGACCTTTCTGAAATAATAGATTTGCAGAATAGCAACTTACGCCAAAATTTAACAGCTGAAGAAATACAAAATCAAGGCTTTTTAACGGTGTCTTACTCTATGGAAACCCTACAAAAGATGCAAAATAAAGAAAGACATATTATTGCAAAACACAAGGATAAAATAGTTGGATATGTGCTTGCCTTGACTGAAAAATCAAAATTGGATATTCCCGTTCTAGCTTCAATGTTTGAAACCTTCAACCAAATACAATATAATGAAAAATTGGTTTCTTCCTATAATTATATTGCCGTGGGCCAAATTTGCATTGACAAAGAATATCGTGCTCGGGGATTGTTTGACGGTTGTTATGAAACCTATAAAAACTATTTTAAAAACAAATATGATTTTGCCATTACCGAAATTGCTACGGCAAACACACGTTCAAGAGCCTCCCATAAAAGAAATGGTTTTACAGAAATTCATACTTATAAAGATTTCAATGATTTAGAATGGGTTATTGTTATTTTAGATTGGAACAATAAACCAGCATAAATGATTACGAAATGCAACTTTTGCTAAAATCAATAGTATTTTATATTCAAGGCATTAAATGATAAAAAAAAATGATTCTCGACCATAAATTTGATTTAGGATTTTTCCCCACTCCCCTACATCGCATAAAAAACCTTTCGGAAAAATACGCTCCTTACCATATTTTCATCAAACGAGATGACCAAACCGGACTTGCTTCCGGAGGAAACAAAACTAGAAAACTTGAATATTTAATTCAGGAAGCCTTGGAAAACGGATGCGACACGGTAATTACAGCCGGTGCGCAACAATCCAATCATTGCCGGCAAACTGCGGCCGCCTGTGCCATTGCCAAACTGAAATGTCATTTATTGTTAGGCGGAACAGCTCCCCAGAATTATAACGGCAACTTACTGCTGTCCCATTTACTGGGCGCTCAAATTCATTTTACGGTAGAAAACAGGAAAGGTGAGGACATTTACAGCTTGAAAAACAAACTGGAATTGGAAGGTAAAAAGCCCTTTATAATTCCCTATGGCGGGTCGAACATTACGGGAGCGCTCGGATTTGTGAATGCCGTAAAAGAATTAAAAACGCAACTCATTGCCCAAAACCTTAAAATTGACTATCTGTTTTTCGCTTCCAGTTCGGGCGGCACGCAAGCCGGATTGACCTTGGGAAATGATTTGTATAATTTGAATATGAAATTGATACCAATCGGAATTGACAAGAGCGAAACACAGGGCTTGAGCCTCGAAGAAGTGGTTCTTCATCTTGTTAATGAAGGAAAATTGCTTCTTAATCTTAAAAAAGAATATACGATTGATGAGGTGAAAATCAATAACGATTATAACGAAGCAGGCTATGGTGTCATTACCGAAAATGAAAAAGGAGCTATAAAAGAATTGGCTGAAAATGAAGGAATTCTTTTGGATCCAGTTTATACCGGACGCGCATTTTATGCAATGATGGATTATTTAAAGAAAAACAAAATCCGTTCAAACGCTAACATTCTCTTTTGGCATACGGGCGGATTTCCTGCAAATTTTTATTATGCAGACCAATTAAAGTGATAAAAAAGTCGGTTTATGTTTTCTGGCTGCTATGGTTTAAAATCGAATATTCTAAGTTTTCAAGTTCAAATGGCACAGTTTAGAATTGGCCTAAACATAGCTTGTAAAAAAGAAACCCAACTAAAATCCCAATTTTATACAGTTATGGGTTTCATTTTTATTTTTTTAAAGTGTGAATGATGTAACATTTTTCAAAAGTTGTGTAACACCCCTCCTATTAAAGTGACGATCTTTACACATTCAAAAATTTATGATTTCAAATAAACTAAAATAGAGCAAAAATGAAAGGAAATGCAAAATTAATTACAGTATTAAATTCGCTATTGGCCGATGAATTAACGGCTATAAACCAGTACATGGTACATTCTGAAATGTGTGAAAACTGGGGTTACGGGAAACTTCATAGCGCTATCCGTTAGCAGGCAATGGATGAGATGCACCATGCTGAGTGGCTAATTGAACGCATTATTTTTTTGGATGGCGCACCAACAGTGTCCAAATTGAACGCCATAAAAATTGGAAGAACAATTCCGGAAATAATTAATAACGACAGCGACGACGAGCTTAATGCAGTAAGCGCTTACAATGATGCCATAAAACTGGCCCGTGAAGTTGGTGATCAAATCACTTCCGATTTGCTTTCCAAAATACTGGCTATGGAAGAAGGTCACGCAGATTGGGCTGAAACTCA
Source organism: Flavobacteria bacterium RIFCSPLOWO2_12_FULL_35_11 (assembly GCA_001800975.1). Classification (GTDB taxonomy): domain Bacteria; phylum Bacteroidota; class Bacteroidia; order Flavobacteriales; family Flavobacteriaceae; genus Lutibacter. The sequence goes on from MGWK01000056.1 coordinate 50,554, forward strand.
AAACACACAAATAAATCAGATGGGTCTGGAAAATTACCTAATGAACCAAACGGCAAGTCCGGCAGTAGATTAATTCATTCCCCATTTTATTTCCAGCTTTAAATAGCACCAATTGAAATTTGAAACTGGTGATTACAAACTTATTATCGATACCAAAGCCAAAAATAAGATTGTCATAGTTCGGTAATTAAAAAAGAAATTAAACAGAAGAAAGATAAACGAAGACGGGAGACAGAAGATGACAGACGGAGTTTTATGGGTGAATATAACTGCGAACTCCCGACTTCGGCTTTCGTACCTTAAAAACAGAATCACATGAGACACAAAGGAAATAACATCAAATTAACAGTAAATAACTGCAACGTAAGTTATAACGACGAAGGACCGGATGGAGCGCCAATTATTATTTTCATTCATGGTTTTCCTTTAAATAAATCCATGTGGGACAAACAAGTGAAAGCATTAAAGGATAACTATCGCGTGATTGCTTACGATATTCGCGGACATGGGAATTCTGAAGTAGGGGCAATTGATTTTTCAATTGACCTTTTTGTGAATGATTTGCTCAGTTTTATGGATGCTTTAAAAATTGAAAAAACCATGCTGTGTGGTTTATCTATGGGCGGATATATTGCCTTAAATGCGATTGAAAACCATCCTGGACGTTTTAAAGCACTGGTATTAAGCGACACAAATTGTAGAGCCGATACGCCAGAAGCAAAAGAAAAACGGATGAATACCATTATAAGCATCAAGGAAAACGGATTGGATAAGTTTGCCAATGATTTAATCATAAATTTATTTTCGGCAGAATCTTTTAAAAAAAATTCAGAAGAAATTCCGGTTGTAAGGGAGATGATTGTAAAAACGACCACCCAATCGCTATTCAAAAGTTTACATGCTTTAGCTGAGCGCAAGGAAACCTGCAGCAAACTGGCGGAAATAAAAATGCCTGTGCTTATTTTAGTGGGAAAAGAAGATAAAATCACGCCTCCTGAAGTTGCAAGCGCCATGCAAGAAAAAATAGAAGGTTCCCAATTAAGCATTATTGAGCATGCAGGTCATTTAAGCAATATGGAAAATGAGGGTGAGTTCAATAGCCAACTTATGAAGTTTATTGGCAACTTAAAATAAAGTTAACTTAAGGAAGAAAAAATGGAAAATAAATCAATGATTACAACAACTGACAATTTGGAACCTAACGAAATTAGAACAGATTGCCAAGGGCAAAACTCAAATAAAAATTTGGTTTATGAACACCTTGAGAATTATCTGAATTCAAGAATTCTTAAAATTACAACGATAATTAAGAATCAATATCCTGAATTGTTGGAATTTTTGAATGAAATGCCTGTGACAATTCCTTCGGAAAAGAGTCCGGAAATTACACTTAACAACCTAAAAACATACGGCGAATCACTGAATTCTATTTTGATAAAATACGAATTAGAACATTCCTAAATCCCAAAATTAACCAATGGGCTTATTTCAATCTGATTTAATTTCAACAAGATTTTAAAGATTAAGCCGAGCGTGAAATAAGAAATCTTGTATCTATCCAGATTATTATAAATTGGTGGCTGAATCAATTTTGGAAACCTTCAACTTCAGCTTAGTTGATTGAATTAATAAGTGCCTAAATGTCAAAAGAACCATTACGATCGGAGACAAACTGCCTAAACTGCAATCATGTGGTTGAACAGCGTTATTGCCCTAACTGCGGGCAGGAAAACAGCGTGATTCGTAAAAGTTTTTACCATTTGTTTATTCATTTCTTTGAAGATTTAACCCATTATGACAATTCATTTTGGAGGACTATTTTTTACCTGCTCATCAAACCTGCTGCTGTAACTAAAGCTTATACCTCAGGGAAAAGAAAGTCATTTTTACCGCCCATGCGCTTGTACATTTTTACAAGTTTTATTACTTTTTTGCTGATATCCCTTTTTCCTGCTGAAAATGCCAAAATCACCGCAACAAATGTTAAAAATAAGGTTGAACAAGTTGTTCCCACATTAGATTCTTTGAAGATTGACGAAAAAGGTGTAGACGGGCTTACTATAATTGGCATTATCTCCGAGGCAGAAAATGATACCCTAAAAAAATTATTGCAGGTGACAAAAGACATTGATCCAAAAAACATCACCGATTTTGGCTATGAAGGCACCAAAGAACTGGATTACATTCAAAAGCATGGCACAAAAAAAGCAAAAGTCGGCAAAACGGAATATTGGTTCCTTAAAAAGTGGCTTGCCGTAAAAGAAGAGAATACAAACAAAGAAATTATTGAAAAATTTGGCCAGTCATTTATTGGCAACTTTCCCAAGGTATTGTTTATTTATATGCCGGTTTTCGCCTTTCTTTTATGGCTTTTTCACGATAAAAAAAGATGGTTTTTTTATGACCATGGTATTTTTACGCTGCATTTATTTTCGTTTTTGCTGTTGATGATATTACTGCTCTTTTTCATCGACAAACTTTTTGCTTTGTCCGACTGGCCTTTTATAGGCTGGATTAACCTAATCATTAAATCGATTGGTATTTTTTGGATGTTGTTTTATTTTTTTCCGGCACATCGTCGTTTTTATGAAGAATCACATTTGGTTTCCGCTTTCAAAAGCAGTTTGGTTTATGCCATCAATATAATTATGGTTACTTTTCTGATGGTATTATACGGATTGTACACTTATATCAATTTACATTAATGCAATTCCTGAATAAATGATTTCGGATTTTTGAACTCCTGCTAAACCCAACTATCCAAAATGTGAGAATCATGTAAATTATCGTCATAATTGTGTAACACCTTCCGCAATAAATGGGAATACCTTTGAAATGTGAAAATTCATTCACAGATAAATTCTACTATCATGAACACAACAGAAGCGAAAGGAAACTGGAATATCCAGAAAGCGAAATTGAAACAAAAATTTGCAGATTTAACTGACAATGACCTCATGTATGAAGAAGGTCAAAGGGAAGAAATGCTCGGAAAACTTCAAGTAAAACTTGGAAAAACCAAAGAAGAATTGAATGATTTTTTAGAATCACTATAATTGATTACACATATTTCTGTCGCTGCTTGTAATGCATTATGATTGAAAAGTAATCGTATTACAACGGCTTCAGAAAACTTTTATCAAATTAAAACACCTCATAAAACCTCTTTAAATCCAATTTAAAGAGGTTTATTTTTGGATGTAATTTGAAAAAAAACCAAAACTGCTTCTGTATAAAGTCATCCGTTTATTTGCAAGTGAATGCTAAAGTCTGTAAATTTAGTTGTGCAATAAATAAACACTGGTATGCAAATGATTCACAAAATTTTAGTGGGAATTGATGGAAGTGATTCTGCCATCAATGCCGCAAATTATGCCATTAAATTGTCAAAGGAAATGCAGGCTGAATTGGAAATTATTTATGTAATCCGGTTTTCCATTGGAAATGTTGATGCTGGTATTTTACCGGTTAAAATTGAAGAATATGAAAAAGAAAGGGCGGTGGAATTGGTCGGAAAAATTAAAAAGCAACATCCGGAAATAAAAATAAACGATATAGAACCCATCGGACTTCCTATCGCCGAAATCAACAAGGCAATCGATAATTGGAAACCCGATTTGTTTATTATTGGCCATCATACGCAACACTTTCTTGAACATTTGTTTATTGGCAGCATCGAAAAAAAATTGCTCAGCAATCTTAAAATTCCTTTATTAATTGTTCCTGAAAATTATATGCTGAAATAACATAAAACAGTATTTTTACAATTATTTCATTTTAAATTGAATTCAGAAAAAAAATCTAAAAGCCATTTTTGGATCATACAAGCTAAACAATGACGACAAAACGAACTTTTATTTTACTTCTTATTATTTTTACATTTTCCACACAAACTCATTCCCAGGAACGAGAAATCACTAACCTTAACGCGGCGTGGAAATTTTCAAAAGGCCACAACGAAATGGCGCATCAAAAAACAATTGATGATTCCAATTGGCAACAAGTTACCATTCCTCACGACTGGGCAATAGCGGGATCTTTTATTGTTGATGGAGACGGAAATACCGGAAAACTTCCTTGGAAAGGTGAAAGCTGGTATCGAAAAATTATGGCTATTCCAGCCAATTATGAAGGGAAAAGATTGTATTTGTTATTCGACGGAATTATGGCTTTTCCGAGCATTTACGTGAACGGACAACTTGCAGGAAAATGGGATTATGGGTACAATTCCTACTATTTAGACATCACCAACTTGGTGAATTTTAGCAGTGATAATACGTTGGCAATTCATGTAGACACCCGAAAGCATGACAGCAGATGGTATCCCGGAGCGGGAATTTATAGAAAAATACAATTGATTGCCGTAAATCCAATCCACGTTGCCGTTTGGGGAACTTATATTACAACGCCGGTCATAAAACCAAATTATGCAGAGGTGAGAATTGCCACTACAATAAATAATTATTCGGAAAACGCCAATGAAATTAAAATAAAACACACCATTTTAGCCCCAAATAATTCCATAATTGCAGAAAAAGAAGTTGCCGGAATTGTTGCCCTGAACAAAAATAAAAGTATTGAAACTACCTTAACCGTTCCCAATCCGAGACTTTGGGATACTGAAAATCCGCAATTATACAAACTTGTCACCACCATTTCCCAAAATAACAAGCTGCTCGACACCTATACTTCCACTTTTGGCATTAGAGATATCCGGTTTACGGCAGACAACGGATTTTACTTGAATGACAAACGTGTGCAATTAAAGGGTGTAAACTTGCATCACGACCACGGTCCGCTGGGCACTGCATTTAATGAAAGAGCCATGGAACGGCAATTGGAAATTATGAAAAGTATGGGCACAAACGCCATAAGAACCAGCCACAATACTGCCGCTCCTGAATTGTTGGATCTATGCGATAAAATGGGAATCTTGGTTTTAAATGAGGTATTTGACAAATATGATGCGAAAGCGGATATTGTTGACAGCACCAATTTTGAAAATTTTGCCCAAAGAAACATCAAAAATTTTGTGGTTAGAGATCGAAACCATCCTTCCATATTTTTATGGAGTGTGGGCAACGAAATTTCTGATGTGCAGTGGAATCTTGACAACGGTTTTCACCGACTTCAAACAATGCTTAATTATGTGAAAAAATATGACAACACCAGGCCAACCACCTTGGTTTGCGACAGTTACAAAAGTGCTGAATTAAGGCATTTCGATTATTACGACATCCACAGTTGGAATTATGGTCGCCGTTACAGTTTGGCCCGCCAATTGGAGCCAAATAAATCGGTAATCATCAGCGAATCGGCATCTACATTGAGCACAAGGGGTTTTTATGAATTCCCATTACCCAAAGAAAAAATTGATTTTACCAAATCCCTTCAAGTAAGTTCGTACGATTTAAATGCGCCCGATTGGGCCGAACTTGCCGATGACGACTTTATGTGGCAACAAGATGAACCTTATGTTGCCGGGGAATTTGTTTGGACTGGTTTTGATTATTTAGGTGAGCCAACACCTTATGACAATAAATGGACGAAATAACACGGAATGACCGATAATGAAGCTTCAAGAAGTTCTTATTTTGGCATTGTTGATTTATGCGGAATCCCAAAAGATCGCTATTATTTGTATAAAAGTTATTGGAAACCCGAAGAAACCACCATACATATCCTTCCACATTGGAACTGGAAAGACAGGATTGGAGAAATTACCCCCGTTTTTGTGTATACAAACGGCGATTGTGCTGAACTCTTTTTAAACGGAAAATCCTTAGGAAAAAAATGTAAAAATCCGAAATCGGTAAAATCCATTGAACGTTTCAGATTGATGTGGAATGACGTGGTTTATGAGCCTGGAGAATTAAAAGCCGTTGCCTACAAAGAAGGAAAAATAATTGGGGAACAATTGATGAAAACAGCCGGTGAACCCTATAAATTAAAACTAACTCCCGACAGAAAAATGATTAAAGCCGACGGAAATGACTTGTCCTATATCCTAATTGAAGCAATTGATAAAAACGGAAATATATGTCCGTTAGCTACCAACAACATCGGCATTAAAATAAACGGAGCTGCAAAAATTGCTGGCGTTGGGAATGGAAATCCGCAATCTTTTGCTTCCTTTAAATCAAATTCCGTACAGTTGTTTTATGGAAAAGCGATGCTTATTGTTGGTGCCGAATTTACCAAAGGAAATATCACTGTTGAAGCAACTTCAAAAGGATTAAAAAGTGAAAAGGTTGTTTTAGAAATCAAATAAAAAAAGTTTCAACAAAAAAGATAAAAGGGCTGAAGTATTTTAACATACTTCAGCCCTTTATTATGCTGTAATAATTTCTAAGTTAATATTGCCCCGTACCCAGCAACACCAACGTACACGCTTCTTCAAAAGCAATGTTATTTTTTGTCAGTAAATTTTGCAATTCCTCATTTTCGGTCCCAGGATTAAAAAGAACGCGTTTAGGTTTTAATTCCAGAATATAGTCATAAAAACTTTTCTGATTATTTTCATTTAAATACAGCGTTACAGTATCAATGTCTTCAAACATGACTTTTTCTGTGCTAAATTTTACGCCGCTAACTTCCCCTTCTTTATTTCCTATCGCCAATACGGGATGCCCATATACGATTAACTTTTGAATGGCCTTATAAGAATATCTGCTTGGATTTGTTGAGGCTCCAATAACCAATGTCATTTTTTTCATTCTCCAAAATTAGTTAAAGTTTAGGAAACACTGTAACATAATTTAAAGTATGTAGTCTATTAAAACAAAAGCTTTCAAAAAACTATTACGGACAATAACCCATGAAATGTTAAATAATTCTTAAAATAGTACTTTGCTTTGCATAGTACTAAAATAAAATATATTTTTGTTCTACTAAATCAAAAAAACTTAAAAATGAAAACAACAAATAAAACATCTGAACAATCAAATATTGAATTGATAAGCACCACAAAACGCATAAAATGGAATGACAAGAGACGTTATTCTTTTGTAACGCAATTCAAATTTTTATAATAATTAACATAACGACTACTAATTACAACTTACTAAAATGAAAAAAATACTTTTACTATGCAGTCTATTCATATCATTGGCTATTTCTGCACAACTTCCTTCAAATGGGAATCCGAAAACCGGCGTAGTTACCGGAAAAGTGATCGATGAAACAACAAAACAGGCATTGCCATATGTCAGTATTGTTATTAAAGATGCCGGGAACAAATCTACCACAGGGGGAATAACCGATGCAAATGGAAATTTTTCCATCAAACAAATTCCTGAGGGTGAAAACAATGTCGAAATTCAGTTTATTGGTTATAAAACCGAAACTAAAAAAATAAACATTACCAAATCCAATACCAACATTAATTTAGGAACCATTGCTTTAAAAGAAGAAGCGGCACAATTGGAAGAAGTAGTGGTGGTAGCCGAAACCTCAACGGTGACACAAAAAATCGACAGAAAAGTGATTAATGTCGGAAAGGATTTAACTTCTGCCGGAGCAACTGCTTCGGAACTGTTGAACAACGTGCAATCTGTTTCGGTCGATAGCCAAACAGGTAACATTAGCTTGCGCGGAAATGACAATGTAAGGGTGTTGGTTGATGGCAAACCGTCAAATATTGACACGGCGCAATTGTTAAAGCAAATTCCGTCAACCTCTATCAAAAGTATTGAGTTGATTACAAATCCATCAGCAAAATACAATCCGGAAGGAATGAGCGGGATTATTAATATTGTACTTCACAAAAATTCAAATTTAGGGTTTAATGCAACCGTTAATATAGGAGCGACTTCAGGAATAAATGACAAGTTTAACGGTTCTTTGGACATGAATTTTAAAACAGGAAAAGTAAATTTCTTTTCAAATTACGGTGTGAATGACGGAAAAAGTGAAAATGAGGGGAAAGTTATAAGATTCGACAATAATGCTGTCCAAGATTTTTCATTTAAAGATGACCGCACTTCTCACCTGCTAAAATTGGGTGCAGATGTGTATATAAACGATAAGAACACATTTTCATTTTATACCACTCAAAATATATCGAAAACGCTTTTTGAAGGAAATACTTTAGTTACTTATAACAATGTTCTGAATAGCAACAGTCCGATGTTGGTCGACTCCGAAGACACTTCCCAAGCCTATAATTTTAATTATACCCTAAATTTTGATGAAAAAGGTCATAATTTAGAACTGGAAGCAAATTTTTCAAACTCTGACAGTCCGGAGAATGCTTTGTATAAAGAACTTATTCACCCAAATGATTTAACTTCAAATTATAATGACAAAATTGAAAATGACAGAAAAACCAATCTAATTAATTTAGATTATACCAACCCAATTTCAGAAAACGTAAAAGTGGAAGTTGGCTTTGAAGTCAGGATGGATGATACCAAGAATAACAACATTACCAACCAGCACGAATTTGTTTATGACGCAAACGGAAATTTAATTCCTGACGGAAATGGTTGGTATGAAACTTCACCCAAAGGAAATTCCTCCTTTGAATATGATCGAAATATATATTCGGGTTATGCAAACTACAACCAAACTTTCAATAAATTATCAATGCAGCTTGGGGCGCGTGCAGAACAGTATGAAGTGAATGGCACTTTTGTTAAAAATACAGAAACTGCGACTTACAAAGATGAAATTTTCACCGTATATCCTTCCGCATTTTTTACCTACAATGCCAATGATAAAAACCAGTTTCAGTTAAGTTATAGCCGCAGGGTCGACCGTCCGTCAATTGAACAGGTAAATCCGATAAGAGAATGGAGTACGCCAACAATTACCTCAGTGGGAAATCCGAATCTAAAACCACAATTTACCAATTCCTACGAGCTGAATTATACGCATAATTACGAAAAGGGATCAGTAACTTTTGGAACATTTTACAGAAAAGTGAACGATAATATTACAAGAATCCTGAATGTTGACCCTTTAGATGATGATAAAGTGGAATTGTCCTACACAAATACGGCAAGTAACAACCGCTATGGCGTAGAGTTGTCCAGCAATCATAAATTCGCAGATTGGTGGAAAGTAAATGCAAGTTTCGATTTATACACGCAAAAAGAAAGTGGAATTGCCAATGGACAACAGCTTGAAGTTACTAATAACTCCTTAAATTTTAGGGTAAACAACAATTTTACGGCCACCAAAAACCTGCGTTTTCAGTTATTTGCAATGTACAGAGGAGGCGGAGAGTCTATTCAATTTAAAACAGATCCAATGTGGATGATAAATACTGGCGCCAGTTTAAATGTGCTGGACGGCAAAGGAACCATAAGTTTAAGGGTTAACGATATTTTTAAAGGAATGAAATTCAAATTTGAATCAGAAAATCCTTATCCGCAATCAGGAGAATTTAAATGGGAAAGCAGAACAGCCTATGTTGGATTTATGTACAAATTTGGGGGAGGGAAAAATAGTGCAAGAAATCGTAAAGCAAGAGACAACAATGAAGCGCAAGGCAGCGGCGGATTTATATAAAAACTTTGTGAATTTGTTTACATTTAATTAACTATCTTTTAACAAGTTAAACACGTTAAAGCCTTAAATTTGTAGCGTAAATAACACGAACATAAAGCGCATGCAAATGCCCTAAAAATATAAAAGAATATTTATAATTATTTGAATTAGTTAATTGATAGTCTTTTTGAGAAAGCCTCTAAACTTGCGTTTTAGAGGCTTTTAATTTTTCCTATCCCCGACCCTTTCCGAAGGAAATGGAGTTTGATTTCGGCATTAGAGAAAAATATTTTTTTCTTTAACATTTTTGCCAAATGCCTTTTTTCAACTTTAAACTTTAAACTTTTTTACCACCTAATAATCACGCTTCCCCAAGTAAATCCGCTTCCAAAAGCTGCCAAAACCACAAGGTCATTGTCTTTAATTTTTCCTTTTTCCCAAGCTTCTGTAAGTGCAATGGCAATAGATGCTGCTGTGGTATTTCCATATTGCATAATGTTGTTGTACACTTGGTCATCATCCAATCCAAATTTTTTCTGAACAAATTGAGAAATGCGCAAATTTGCCTGATGAGGAATAAACAAATCAATATCTGATGCCTGTAAATTATTTGCCTGTAATCCTTCATTTATAACTTCCGCAAACCGCACAATTGCATGCTTAAACACAAAAGTTCCGTTCATATAAGGAAAGTACGACTCATCATTTTCGTCATTGGCCTCTAAAATTTCAGGCACCCAATGTTTAATGCTAGGCGCAGCCACTATTAATTCTTTGGCATGTTTTCCTTCAGAATGCAAATGCGTGGACAATATTCCTTTATTGTTGTCTTCAGTTCTCGACAAAACTGCAGCTCCTGCCCCATCGCCAAAAATTACCGTAACCCCTCTGCCTCTATCCGTTTTATCCAATCCGCCCGAATGAAATTCAGCGCCAACCACCAACACATTTTTATACATGCCTGTTTTAATGAACTGGTCGGCAACAGAAAGCGCATAAACAAAACCTGAACATTGATTTCTAACATCAAGCGCACCGATGGTTCTCATATCAAGCATTTCCTGCAATTGAACGCCACAACCGGGAAAATAAAAATCTGGACTCAAGGTTGCAAAAACTATAAAATCTATATCGTCTTTTGTGAGTCCCGCTCTTTCTATGGCAATTCGTGCAGCTTTTGCGCCCATCACGGAAGAACTGTCTTCACTTCCTTCTTTAATCCATCTTCGCTCTTTAATTCCTGTTCTTTCCTGAATCCACTCATCGTTGGTGTCCATCATTTTGGATAAATCATCATTGGTGACAATATTATCAGGAACGTAGAAACCAAGACCCGTTATTTTAGAATTATACATAAACTTTGCTTTTTTGGTATATTTATTCAAACTTACTAAAATCAAAAACTATTTACAACATTAATTTTACGATGTTCATAACTATTTTATTGCCTATTTTAACTGAAATATAAAACTTAACTCATATATTGTCAATAATATAACCGTCATTTTTAAATTTATCAAAATACGATATTCAACCAAAAATAAAAATAGCCAAACCAAAAGATAACAAAACAACTTCGCTAAAAACATCTAATTTAGAATTATCCTTCATCAATTTAAACAATTTAAATGTTTTGTTTAAATTAAGATAAAAATGACCTTCGTTTATTTAACCATTCATAATATTTTTTTTGATCTTTCAGTCATTTCTTTTTCAGAATAAATTTCTTGGCAATGTCTAATATATGTTTATAACCTTCAACTAAAATATAATCATATGTTTTTCATAATTTTTAAAAATTAATTAAGAAGGCTTTGCCTCAATTTTACTCATCGCATACTCTGTAATTGCGGTTATAGACAATGACGGATTTACTCCCGGATTTGCCGAAATCATAGAACCGTCGCAAACAAACATATTTCGATAACCAAAAACCTGGTTATTTTTGTCGATAACACCTTTAGATCTGTCTTCTCCCATTACCGCGCCACCTAAAATATGCGCAGTTGTTGGCGTTCCCAGCAAAACATCGACAAAATTTCCAAATGGAATTCCGTTCACAATTTTGCCGTATTTTTTGCTTAAATCAAATGCTTCAGGAATAATTCCGGAGGGTGTTGCCCCCATTTCACTTACCGTTTTCATTTTTGTGAATTTTCCCAATTTTAATCGAATGGTGCTGTCAACCGTCTGCATAAATAATAAAACAGAGGTGCGCTTTGCATAGTTTTTAGTGAAAATGGTTTTCAGCAACTTCAATGGAAATTTTACGAATAATAATAAAACACCCAAAAATCGCAATACTGCGTATTTATTAAAGATAACCGGTATGGTCAGGGTTCTGAAAAAAGCGGAACCTTCCCCATAACGAACGGGCTCTAAATGACTGTTGTCATCGGTATGCAAAATAGAACCAATAGCCAATCCTTTTGAATAATCTTTTGGATTTTTATCCATTGAAGTGACCAACATTAAAGATTCATTGTTGGTTCTTATGGCGCACCCAACCATCTCAGATAAATTGGGCAATGATTTCTTTTTTAGTTTTAAAAATAACGGCACTGTGCCAACAACGCCTCCCGAAAAAATAACGCCTTTTGCAGTGACACTGGCCATTTCCTTTTTTCCAATACTGGATTTATATTCAATTTTATATCCGTCAGAGCCATCTTCAACGCCTAAAACAACAACATTATGCACTTCTTTTTCGGCTAAAATTTCAGCGCCCAACTGTTGTGCCAAATACAAATAGTTTTTATCCAAGGTGTTTTTTGCATTGTACCTGCAACCTGTCATACAAGCGCCACAATGGGTACAGCCAGTTCGGTCAGGGCCTTTTCCTTCAAAATAAGGATCTTCAACGGTACGTCCTGCTTCACCAAAATAAACAGCCACTTTTACCGCTTCAAAATGGGCTGATTTCCCAATGCTTTCTGCCAAATCCTTAATTGCCAAATCAGCGGCATGCAGTTTGGGATTGGTCGCTGCGCCCAGCATTTTATAAGCTGTTTCGTAATGCGGTTTAAGCGCTTCTTCCCAATTATTTAAGGTTGCCCAACTGCCCGAAGTGAAAAAATTTGTTTTGGGAATGGGCAATGTATTGGCATAAGTCAAGGAACCACCGCCAACGCCAACGCCCGATAAAACCGTAACATGATTCAAAAAGGTCATTTTAAAAAAGCCAAATAAATTCATGTTTGGCTGCCACAGCCACTTTTTTAAGTTCCAATTGGTTTTGGGAAAATCCTTGCCGATAAACCACTTACCTTTTTCAATAACCAAAACTTTATAGCCTTTTTCGGAAAGTCGCAAAGCACTTACCGATCCGCCGAATCCGCTGCCAATAATAACGTAGTCAAAATCCAGTTGTGACATCTCTTCTTTAATTAGTTTGATCATTTAAATTTTCTGCCACTTTTGTAAATTCCTTAAAATTACATGAACGAATATACACAAATATCCTAATTCCATATAATTGTCTTGCCAATTTGTCACCTAATTTACTTTGGTATTTTTTTTGACTAACAAAAGAAGATAAAATTAATTAAAACCTAAAAAATATGGCAAAAGGAAGTATTAAAGTAACGGCTGAAAATATTTTTCCCATTATTAAAAAATTCTTGTATTCTGATCACGAAATATTTTTGCGTGAATTGATTTCAAATGCAACAGATGCTACTTTAAAATTAAAACACTTAAACACTTTAGGCGAAATTAAAGGTGATCTTGGAAATCCAATTATTGAAATAAAAGTAGATAAAGAAAAAAAAGAAATCAGAATTATTGACCAAGGTGTTGGAATGACGGGTGACGAAGTTAAAAAATACATCAACCAAATCGCTTTTTCAGGCGCTGAAGAATTTGTTGAAAAATACAAAGATAAAATAGAAGATACCGGAATTATCGGTCATTTTGGATTGGGATTCTACTCGTCTTTCATGGTTGCCGAAAAAGTGGAGATTTTCACCAAATCATTTCAGGAAGATGCAAAAGCAGTGCGATGGGAATGCGACGGAAGTCCGCAATATACCCTTGAAGAAGTTGAAAGAACCGAGCGCGGAACTGAAATAGTGTTGCATATTGCCGAAGATTCCACAGAATTTTTGGAAGAACACAGAATTACGCAATTGTTAACCAAATACAACAAGTTTATGCCTATTCCAATTAAATTTGGAACGCGCGAAGAAACTTTGCCTTTGGCTGAAGATGCTCCTGAAGACGCAAAACCGGAAAAAATTACGGTCGACAATATTGTAAACAATCCGAATCCGGCGTGGACAAAAAATCCGGCCGATTTAACAGAAGAGGATTATGCCGATTTTTACCGGGAATTGTATCCGATGCAATTTGAAGAACCATTATTTAACATTCATTTAAATGTTGATTATCCGTTCAACTTAACCGGAATTTTATATTTTCCAAAGCTGACCAAAAATATTGATCAGGCAAAAGACAAAATTCAATTATATCAAAATCAGGTATTTGTAACCGACAATGTGGAAGGAATTGTGCCCGACTTTTTACAAATGCTTCGCGGTGTGATCGATTCTCCTGATATTCCGTTGAACGTTTCCCGTTCGTATTTGCAAACTGATGCTGCCGTTAAAAAGATATCGAGCTACATCACACGAAAAGTAGCCGATAAATTGATCAGCTTGTTCAAAAATGACCGTAAGGCTTTTGAAGAAAAATGGAATGATATCAAAATTATTATTGAATACGGAATGCTTTCCGAAGAAAAATTCTTTGAAAAATCTGACAAATTTGCCTTATATCCAACGGTTGACGACACTTATTTTACGTTTGAGGAATTGGAAGAAAAAATTAAACCTCTTCAAACCGATAAAGACAACAACCTGATTATTTTATATGCATCTAACGTAAAAACACAACACAGTTACATTGATGCCGCAAAAGAAAAAGGCTATGAAGTTTTGTTGTTAGATTCTCCAATTATTTCTCACTTGATTCAAAAATTGGAAGGTTCTAAGGAAAATATTCATTTTGCCCGCGTTGATGCTGATCATATTGAAAATTTAATCAATAAGGACGAAACTAAAATAAGCAAACTTTCCGATAAGGAAAAAGAAGAATTAAAACCGATTATTGAAGAAATAATTCCGAAAAAGACTTATTCTGTTCAGTTAGAATCATTGGATTCATCGGCAAACCCGTTTATCATCACCCAACCCGAATTTATGCGTCGTATGAAAGAAATGCAGGCAACGGGCGGCGGCGGATTTATGGGAATGGGAAATTTCCCTGATATGTACAATTTGGTGGTGAATACCAATAACGATTTGGTGGTTGAAATTTTAAACACAAAAACCAAAAAGAAACAGGAACGCTTAATTCAACAAGCTTTTGACTTGGCAAAACTTTCCCAGAACTTATTGCACGGAGAAGATTTGACCAATTTTATCAAGCGAAGTTTTGAAATGATAAAATAAAACTTTTCGAAATAGTTTAACAAACAATTAGTATAATGCCTCAATAGTTATTGGGGCATTTTTTATTACTTTTATCAGCAAATTTATAAATTACAATACTTGGCATTTTTATTGCAGCTAGCTATGAATAAAAAACTGAAAATGAACAATACCTTCAAAATAACGCTTTTAATACTTTTCATAAGTTGTTTCTCGGTAAATTTATTTTCACAAATTGATGCTGGCAAAGCGTCTTCCAAATCTATAAAAATGGACAGTAAATCTGGTGTCCTTAAAAGCAAAACGCCTATTAAAGCGACTTTCGAAAATAAAAAAATAGCGCCTCCTGCTCAAAATATTGATCTGAAAATTGATGAAAAGCTGAATACAAGCGCCATTAATGAAAACCTGGAACAAAATAAAGCCAACTCAAAAAATCAAAATTTTTTGATGGAAACATTGCCGGAAGACAGAGATATTATCGGTTTAAAATACTGGAAAGGCCAAGACGTGACCCACAAAAAACTGGAAAGCAGCGTTAGTTTAGGCACCGTTAAAAGCACCACAAAAACAGTTAAAATTGAGTGCAGGGATTTTGGTTTGGTTGATGGAGACCGGATTCAAATTTACTTGAACAACACCATTGTGAGCACCAACATCGGATTAAAAGGAAATTATTTTGTGGTGTATCTCAATTTAGAAGAAGGTTTTAACAGAATAGATTTTCAGGCTTTAAACCAAGGATATTCGGGTCCGAATACAGCAGAAATGATTGTTTATGACGCTATGGGAAATACCATCTCATCTAAAGAATGGAACTTGGCAACCGGCGAAACTGCCACACTTGGCATCATTAAAAAATAGCTATTTTATGGTATTAGCAGCATCGGGCATTATTTTACAAGACAAAAAAATACTGTTGCTTCAACGCTCCCATTACACAGAAAATTATCCTGAATATTGGGGTTGCCCCGGAGGAAGAGCCGAAGCTGGCGAAACTGCCGAACAAAATGTGATACGGGAAGTAAAGGAAGAATGCAATTTGGATTTTACGCCTTCCGAAATCATTAAAACCGGTATTTGGCAAGACCGAAAATATTATCGATTTCTGGGAAATTGGACCGGGGAAATAAAAATTCAGGAACTTGAAGTATTGGATTACAATTGGTTTTCGTTTGAGGAGGCTTCAAAACTGAATTTATCTTTTGATTATCGGGAAATCATTGAACTACTTTTCAAAAATCGCCAATTATTATAAAACATTATCGAACTACTTCACTCACATATTGTACCAAAAGGCATTGAAAATATTCGGCTGCAAAATTATGCGCCAACAATTTTTTACGATTTTATTCCTTCAAACGCAGGCATTAAAAAAGCCATCAAACGCGGACAACTGTTAATCAACGGTGAAATTGCCCAAACAGGAACCTATGTGCAATTTGGCCAAGTGATAGATTTGTTGGAAACACCGCAGTCGCAACCAAAAATATTTGAACTGCCTTTAGAAATCTTGTTTGAAGACCATCATATGGCGGCGATTCATAAACCGGCCGGATTTTCAGTAAGCGGAAATGCCTATAAAACCATTTATAATGCACTTCCCTTTAATTTAGAAAAAAGTTCAGAAGCCGATGCCCTTCCCTGGCCAACGCCAGTGCACAGATTGGACAACCAGACTTCGGGAATTTTGTTAATAGCCAAAACAAAAGTGGCCCAAATTTCATTGGGAAACCAATTTGAAAATCATACCATCCAAAAAAAATATTGCGCGATTGTAATTGGTAAAGTGCTTAAAAACGGAAAAATAAAAACACCAATTGAAGACAAAACTGCTGAAACTAATTTTGAAGTTGTCAGTAGCGTAAATTCTTTAAGATTTGCGCATTTAAGTCTTTTAAACTTATTCCCCAAAACCGGAAGAACCCATCAAATACGCATTCATTTGGAAAGTATTGGCCATCCCATTTTTGGCGACAAATTATATGTGGAAGAAAAAATGCTTCACAGGGGAAAAGGACTTTTTTTGTGTGCCCTGGAAATTACCTGTCGCCATCCAAAAACTTCAGAAGAAATCAATTTAAAAATTGAAATTCCGCACAAATTTGAATCTTTGCTTTTACGGGAACAAAGACGCTGGTTGAACTATAACAAAAGTTAAATGTTAAAAAACCAATTCCCTTTCCTTTGGTAAGGGATGGAGATAGAATTCTTATAAAAACAAATCATTCAACACTTTTGCCAAACGAATTCCTCCTTTTTGAAGTTGTGAACGAACAGTTTCAAAATTTTCATAAGAATAGTTATAGCTTAATTTTTCACCAACGGCAACTGAGGCATATGCTTTCACTGCGAATGTTTGCGTTTCGTTTACCCAATCCGTAATGGTTCCTTTTTGCAAAAACTTTACTTGCTCTTTAGAAATTTTATCGGTATTGTTGGCAAGTTCGGTATAAGTCATTTCAAAACCGTCAATCATTTTTGAATCCCAAACCGAATGCAAATTAGCGCCACTGCCAAACCACTGCACCTGAATGTCGTTTCCTCCTTTATCTTCCGCTCTTCCCACGTGCATCGGCTGGTGCAAATCGCCCACAAAATGAACCAATAATTTCAAATAAAACGCTTTGTCCGCTTTCGAAGCATTTTTGTCCAATATCACAGCCTTGCATTTCTCAATTCCTGTAACCAAATCTCCCTCAGCATTTTTTTCAGAATCTTCATATTTCACTCCAAAAGGCATATTCACATAATGCATCGTATTAAAATTTTTGTAACGGCTGTCCGATTTTATATCGTCCCCAAAAGTGGAAACCAAGGCCAAACTTTGTCCGTCCAAAATTTCGGCAATTTTGCGTTTTGTTTTAGATTTTGTATAGTCATTCGCAATTTCGCCAATGGTTCTGTGACCTGTTTTTCCCCAATTTGGTGAAGGAACAGTTGCAAATACTTGTGAACTTATCACTAAAAATATAATTAAAATATAGCTTAATTTAAAGGTTTTCATCTTGTTTAATTTTTGGCTAAGATAAAAATAAAGTAGGTAAAAAAATTTGGAAATATCAAATAATATTTTATATCTTTATGATATCATATTAATATCAACTAAAACAAAAATCATGACACAAGAAAAAATTATTAAAGTATCGAATGGCTACCTTATGCTCTTCCTGTTTTTTGCTTTTGGCATTACAGGCATTTACGGGGTTGTCAATATTTCCGATTGGTTTGCTATCGCTATCTTTTTGGCGATTGTCATTCTTCCCGGTTTCTTTTTGGTAAATCCGAACACTTCAAAAGTGATTTTGCTTTTTGGAAAATATATTGGAACTATAAAAGAAAACGGATTTTATTGGGGAAATCCTTTGTATCTAAAAAAAGGCATTTCATTAAGAGCATGCAATTTCGACAGCGAGCGTGTGAAGGTTAACGACAAATTAGGAAACCCAATTATGATCAGCACAATTTTGGTTTGGAAGGTTAAAGACACTTATAAAGCTGCTTTTGATGTAGATAATTACGAAAATTTTGTTCGTGTGCAGTCTGACGCCGCCGTTCGTAAATTGGCAAGTTTGTATCCTTACGACAATTTTGAAGATGATGATAAGGATGAGGAAATTACCTTAAGAGCCAGCGTAAATGAAGTGAGCGTGGCTTTAGAAGAAGAACTTTCTGAACGACTTGATATGGCCGGCATTGAAGTTTTGGAAGCGCGTATTGGTTATTTGGCTTACGCCCAGGAAATCGCAAGTGCTATGTTAAAACGCCAGCAGGCAACCGCAATTATTGCAGCGCGCCATAAAATTGTGGAAGGTGCCGTAAGTATGGTGGAAATGGCGATTCTAAAATTAAGCAAAAATAAGATTGTAGACTTGGACGAAGAACGAAAAGCAGCGATGGTGAGTAATTTAATGGTGGTGCTTTGTTCGGATAAAGACACAACGCCTATTGTAAACACAGGAACTTTAAACCATTAAACTATGATCTTTACCCTTTTTTATTTAGTGCTTACCGCCATACAAACAATCATAATTATGTTATTTTAAAACGTTAAAAATGAAAGAATATAAAATTATATCAAAAGGATTTTGGAAAAAAGATCCCTATTTTGAAGATGTACTCAACCAATATGCAAGAGAAGGTTGGGAAGTTGTCAGCGCTATTAGCAACGGCCATGGCGATTTTTCAAAAGTGATTTTTGAAAGGGATAAAAACAAATATTGATGACCAAATTTTGTAAAAACAACCCAATACTATCAAAATGAAAATTTTTATTGAAGAACAAAAGTTTACACAAATTTGGTTATTTATTGGCCTAGCAATTGCTTTTGTTGTGGTTACAACACCAATTATAAAAGATTGGGATACTATTTCACAAGGTAGCTTTGGAGAAATACTGAGCAATATAGGTGGCGTTCTAGTTCTTTTATTCGTATTTGCGCTTTTTAATTTTTTGAAGCTGAAAACCAGAATAGACGAAAAGGGTGTTTATTACCAATATTTACCTTTTCATTTCACTTATCGGTTTTTGCCGTGGAATATGATTGCCAAATGTTATGTTCGAAATTATAATGCCATTTTTGAATATGGCGGCTGGGATTAAAATTTAGTTTTACGAAAAAACGGGGAAAATCATTCACCGTAAAAGGCGCTGTCGGACTTCAATTGGAATTGCTGAATGGAAAGAAAATTTTAATTGGAACACAAAAAAAGGAAGAAATTCAGAGAACCATTGAAACGTATCAGGACAAAATTGGAACGATGAATTCTTAAATTCAAAAAGAAATAAAATATGTCGAAGAAAGCATTTGCATTACGGATAGATGAAGATATACTCAAAGCCATTGAAAAATGGGCTGCGGATGAGTTTCGTTCCACGAACGGACAATTGGAATGGATGCTGAACAAAAGCTTGAAAGATGCAAAAAGAGCTCCTAAAAAATCAAATCCTGAATAGGAAATAAATTGAATGTTCCCGAATTATTTAATAAAAAAACTCCAAATTTTCATTTGGAGTTTTTTTTTATTAATTGTTTGTTATTTATTTTTTTGGATGCACCAAAGTCATTTCATCAATTAAATTTTTAGCGCCGGCATATTTATCGATAATAAACAACACATAACGAATATCGACCATAATATTTCTGCAAATATCCGGATCGTAATTCATATCGCTCATTGTGCCTTCCCAAACCCTGTCGAAATTCAATCCGATTAAATTTCCTTGGGCATCAATGGCTGGACTTCCAGAATTCCCTCCGGTGGTATGGTTTGTGCCAATAAAATTAACCGGCATTTTACCGTTTTCACCATATTGTCCGTAATCTTTGGTTTTGTATAAATCCTGCAATTTTTGAGGCACATCAAATTCATAATCGCCAGGAACATATTTTTCCATGACACCATCCAAATAAGTGGTTGTGCTATAATAAACACCGTCATTAGGCTGGTAACCGCGAACCTGTCCGTAAGTTACACGAAGCGTGCTGTTGGCATCAGGGAAAAATCGGTTGTTTGGAAATACTTCCATCAGCGCTTTCATATATTCCTTTTGAACAACTTCTATCTGCAAATTTAGCGCTTGAAATTTCGGTTCCAGTTTATTGTAAAAAATAGTATGCAACTCTTTTCCGAACGCATACGCCTTGTCTTCATTTAACTTTTTGATCACTTCTTCAGGAGTTCCTGCAAGCAATTTTTCGGCACCTTCAAAAGTTGTCAATTTTGAGTTTGCATAAATATTGTTGGCAAGTTCAGTAAAATTTGCCCCATTCATATTGGCCGGTAAATATTCTTTAGGCGATTTTTCGGCATATAAAGCAACTAACTTTTCAAAAACAGGTTTATCAACGGTTGCGCTATAATTTTTATAAATTCCTTTAAAAGTGTTCAAAGCTGATTCTTTGGCTTTGTTAAAAGCTGGTTCACCGCCTTTTAAATAAGCTTGTTCCAGTTGATATGCCCTAAAAGTAATTCCCAATAACTCTACATTTCTATAAGCAACTTCCATCCAATATTCGCGGGCCAATGAAACACTTTCTATTTCTTTGTATAATTTTTCAAAATCGGACAATAGGGTTTTATAACCCACCAAATCTTTCTCCTCCACTATTTTGGTGAATTGTTTTTCCAGTTCACGTTTCTTTTCTATCGCATTCGATTTTTGAATTCCTTGGCTCTCCCCGATCCACTTTTTCCAATAATTTGCGGTTGAAGCATATTTTGAAGCATATTTTATCTTGATTTCCGCATCTTTTCTCATAAATGAATCCATTATTTTTAAGGCATTGTCGCGAATTTCAATTCTCGCCGGATTCAAAACATTTGCAATTTGATCAACGCCAACTGCGGGCAAATATTCATTGGTGCGTCCCGGAAATCCGAATACCAAAGTAAAATCACCTTCTTTTACGCCATCCAATGATATTGGTAAATAATGGTTTGGTTTGTAAGGCACATTGTCTTTTGAATATTTTGCCGGACGGTTGTTTGCATCGGCATAAATACGGAACATAGAGAAATCTCCTGTATGGCGAGGCCACATCCAGTTGTCGGTATCTGCACCAAATTTCCCGATTGATGAAGGCGGAGCGCCAACCAAACGAACATCTTGAAATGTTTCTGTAACAAACAACAAATATTGATTGCCGTTGTAAATCGATTTGATATTGGCATTTTGCCAGGCTTCTTTTTGAGCTGCTTTAGCAACTTTTTCAATATTCTGATTGATAATTTTCATTTTTGAAGCATCATCCATGGCGGCTGTTACACCGTTAAACACTTCCGAAGTAACATCGTCTATTCTTTTTATAAAAGTGACATCCATACTTGGATTTGACAATTCTTCTTCATAATTCTTGGCCCAAAAACCATCTTTTAAATAGTCGTGTTCCAGGGTTGAGTGCGATTGAATTGCTCCAAATCCGCAATGATGGTTAGTCAATAACAATCCGTTTGGCGAAATAATTTCTGAAGTACAGCCTCCATTAAAATGCACAACGGCATCCTTTAAACTTGAATTGTTGACATCATAAATGTCTTTCGCGGTCATTTTACTTCCCAACTGTTGCATCTCACGATCATTCATTCCTTCCAACAAAGATGGAATCCACATTCCTCCCTGTATTTCTCTAACATCTTGTATGGTTTGCGCAGGAGCTTTCGCTACAGTCGTTTCCTGTACCGTTTTGCACGAAAATGCCAATAAGGCTACTAAAATATAAAGTTTTATAAATTTCATAAGTATATTATTTATCCTACAAATATACGCAACCAAAAACACTTTTTTTAGTCGGATATTCATTTAAAAAAATAGTATTTTAGCCAAAATTCAAAAAAAACATGGATACTACCCCGATTATTACACAAGACACTATTGCCTTCGGAATTTTAATGCTGACGCTTGGGTTCGTTTTTTACACTTCCTCAAGTGAAAACAATAAATGGGTGAAGTTTTATAAAATTGTGCCTGCACTATTAATGGCGTATATGTTACCGGCTATTTTCACTTCTTTGGGAATTATCGCCCCACAATGGGAATCTATAAATGAAGCCGGTGAAGTTATAAAAGAAGAATCCAAATTATATTATGTCTCAAGCCAGTTTTTATTGCCTGCTTCATTGGTTTTAATGACTTTAAGCATTGATTTGAAAGCGGTATTTAATTTAGGTCCGAAAGCCCTGATTATGTTTTTAACAGGAACTGTTGGGGTTATCATTGGTGGTCCAATCGCTGTGTTATTAATTTCTTTGATATCACCTGAAACTGTTGGCGGCGTTGGTCCCGATGCGGTTTGGCGCGGTTTGGCAACTTTGGCCGGAAGCTGGATTGGCGGTGGCGCAAACCAAGCTGCGATGCTTGAAATTTACGGATACAATCCTAAATTATATGGCGGAATGGTTCTGGTTGACATTGTTGTAGCGAATATTTGGATGGCGATTATTTTAATTGGCATCGGAAAATCTGAAAGAATTGACAAATGGTTAAAATCGGATACCTCCGCGATTGAAGAACTGAAAGAAAAGGTTTCCACTTACGCAAATAAAGTCTCGAAAAACCCTTCATTGACTGATATAATTGTCATTTTGTCCATTGCATTTACAGTGGTGGGAATTTCTCATTTTGGCGCCAATATAATTTCTGCCTATTTAATAGAAAATTTTGAAGTCATCAGCGACAAAAGTTCTGCATTGTCTTCATTTGGGTCACAATTCTTTTGGATGATCAGTATTGCAACCATTTTGGGAATTATTTTATCATTTACGCCTTTAAAAAAATATGAAGGCGCCGGAGCCAGCAAAATTGGAAGTGTCTTTATTTATATTTTGGTGGCCACCATTGGAATGAAAATGGATTTAACCATGATACTAGACAATCCGGGATTGATTTTAATTGGAATTGTTTGGATGACGGTGCATGCCTTCATATTAATTATTATGGCGAAGCTCATAAAAGCACCTTACTTTTTCTTTGCCGTTGGCAGCCAGGCAAATATTGGAGGCGCAGCATCTGCACCGGTTGTGGCAGCCGCTTTTCATCCGTCATTGGCATCGGTAGGTGTTTTGCTGGCTGTTTTTGGTTATGCCATTGGAACTTATGGAGCCATTTTAACAGCCGAATTAATGCGAATAGTTGCACCTTAAATCACTTTTTTAAACAAAATAAAAATTAGATATTTACACGCTCAAACATAAAAAAAATGAAAAAAATATTTGGCTTTTTAGCTATCGTCTCACTTTTAATTTCTTGTAATAAAAACGAACATGGAAACATGGTTGTAAAAGTCACCATTGATGGTTTAAAAAAAGGAACCTTGTATTTACAAAAAGTAAAAGATACGGCGCTTATTTCGGTAGATTCTGTTCAACTGGACGGAAAGGCCAATTATTTGCTTAGCGATGATATTGAAAGTCCGGAATTATATTTTTTGGCATTGGACAAAATAGCGGGCGAAAGAATTTCTTTTTTTGGTGAAAAAGGGGAAATTACCGTAAATGCCAAATTGGAGAAATTTGCGACTTCTGCAAAAATAACCGGTTCGGTGAACCAGGATTTATTGGAGGAACACAAAGCAATGGCGCAAAAATTTAACGGAAAAAAATTGGATTTGGTGGTTGAAAAATTTAATGCCTATAAAATTAACGATACTGCTTTGGCCGCTAAACTCGAGCAAGATGAAAAAAGCCTGATCAGAAGAAAATATTTTTACACCACCAACTTTGCGGTAATTCATGCAGAAAATGAAGTTGCGCCTTACCTGGCTTTAACTGAATTGTTTGATGCCAATATCCGATTGTTGGACACCATTAACAATTCCCTTTCTAAAGAAGTAAAAGCTTCTAAATACGGCAAGGAATTGGAGAAATATATTAAAGAAATTAAAACTGCAGAAGCAGAATAGTCCAAAGTTGAAAGGTGAAAGCTTTAAGCTGAAATTCAGTATTCGAAAATCGTAAATCTTAATTTTATGTGCGTTAGGGATTACTTCACCTATTTATTATTTATAGGAGTTCAGTGAACCTTGTTTGAAGCGGAAAGCCCACAGGCACGCTTTTTGGTGTGATGAGGACTTGCAAAGAAAAGCCCGGCCCGCAGGGAAACGCCCACCGAAAAGGCGGGCAGGCCCAAATAATTTGCTTTAGAATGGCTTCTTCTTTATTTCTTGCGTAATCTTGTAACAAATTATATGAAACGCAGACTTATTAATTGCTAAATAGTTAGAACTTGTGAATAAAAAAATTGAGCATAAATTTATAGTTGAATTTGAGCAAAATCAAAATATCATTCATAAAGTATGCAGAATTTACACTTCTAACCAGGATGCCCACAACGATTTATTTCAGGAGATTGCCATTCAGCTTTGGAAAGCATATCCGAAGTTTAGGGGCGAGTCTAAATTGAGCACTTGGATGTACAGAATTGGGCTGAATACGGCCATAACTTTGTACCGAAAATCGAAACGAAGCATTGTTACGCAAGACTTTGATTCAGTTTTATACAAGATTGAATCGACAAGTTACGATGATACGGAGGAAGAGCAATTAAAACTGATGTATAAAGCAATTCATCAATTAACCGATATTGATAAAGCATTGATTTTCCTGTATCTGGAAGATGTAAATTATAAGGAAATAGCTGAAACTATGGGTATTTCTGAAGTTAATGCACGTGTGCGAATGAACCGAATTAAAACGCGTTTAAAAACAATATTAAATCCCTAAATGATGGATGAATTAGAATTCTTAAAAAAGGATTGGAAAAAGCAAGGCGCTGATTTTCCGAAACTGTCATATATGGAAATTTATAAATTGATCCATAAAAAATCCTCTTCCATTGTAAAGTGGATTTTCATTATTTGCATCGCTGAATTTTTGTTTTGGGGACTGATAGCACTTTGTATTCCTGAAAGCACTTTTGCGATTTATGAGAAATTCAATTTAAAAACATTTCTGTTTGTTACCCAAAGTTTGCATTATGTTGTGGTGTTTGTCTTTATTTATCTGTTTTATAAAAATTACAAGACAATTTCGGTGGTTGACAATACCGGTTTGCTGATGAAAAATATTTTGAAAACACGCAAAACGGTTAATTATTATGTATACTACAACATCATTTTATATGTCATCTTATCCATTTTTTTGAATGCTGTAATGTTTTCACATCCCGATATTTTAATAGAAAATTTAATGCCGGCAAATTCTGAATTAGATACCGATAAATTTCTAGCGGTTATGATTGTGGTTCAAATTATATTGTTGCTTGTAATGTGCGGAATTATTTGGGCTTATTACCGAATTATTTATGGGATTTTGCTGAAAAAATTAAACAGAAACTATAAAGAATTGGAATCTTTGGAGGTTTAAACAAAAAATGGCGCTTTATAAAGCGCCATTTTTTTTCAATTAATATTGTGTTTATTATTTATTTCTTCGCTTTTAACTTTACGCTCCACTCAAATTCATAGGCAGAAACCTGTTCACTATTTTCATTTACGCCTACCGATTTCAATAAAATAGTTTGTCCTTCACCGGTTTCAATGGTTCTTTCAAGCGCTTCATCTATTAGATGGCCATCAGTGCAAGTAAAAATTATTTTCCCTACTGCTTTTTTTGTAAAAGTGCCGTTGTGGTTAGTCACCAACATAGAAATTTGCTTGCCGCTTTCCTTAATTTTTTTAATCACCAAAGCGCCAGTGGTCAATTCAGCCGCCATAGACTGTACCGCAAAGTACATGGAATTAAACGGATTTTGGTTAATCCACCGATGCGTCACCGTAACAATCGTTTTTGAATTGTCGAGTTCTTTCAACCGAACTCCACATAAATAAGCCGATGGCAATTTAAACATTAAAAATCGGTTCATTTGTTTTACTGTAACGCCCATAAAATTTAATTTTCGGCAATTTATAAAAAAAACACCGATTTAAATTTTAAATCAATAAGTATCTGATTTAGGAAGATGCTTCCAAAGTAAAGATAAAACTGCTGCCAACATTTAGTTCACTGATCACTTTAATTGTGCCGTTATTTTTTTCGATAAATTCATTGCAAAGTACCAATCCCAAACCGGTTCCGGTTTCTTTGTCAGTTCCGGCAGATCTGTAATTATGTTCAATTTTGAAAAGATTCTTAACTTTTTCCGCACTCATTCCAATCCCGGTATCAATGATTGCAGTTTCAATCATTTTCTTGCCATAAACCATAATTTCTTTTGAAGAAATTGTAATCGTTCCACCTTTTGGGGTAAATTTAATGGCATTCGACATTAAATTTCTTGTGATGGTAGAAACCATTTTTTTATCTGCAAAAACCCTCAAATTTTCTGGGAAATTAGCAATTAAACTAATATTTTTTGAAGAAACAAGCGGACTTACACCCGCAATATTATGTGTCAATAGATTACTTAAAATAAAGTTTTCTTTATCAGGCTCAATACTTCCTATTTGAACTCTAGACCATTCCAATAAATCATGAAGTAAGGCCAATGTAAAATTGGCAGACTTGTTAATAATGGTTGCAAATGATTTAATTTTCTCGGGTTTCAAATCCTCAGAATTCTCTTTCAAAAGTCCAGAAAATCCAATTATTCCAGCTATAGGATTTATTAAATCATGAGATATTATGGAGAAAAATTTATTTTTAGTTTCATTCTGAATCTTTAATTCCCCCGATAATTTTTCCAGTTCCAATTGATTTTGTTTTCTTATTGAAATATCTTCAGAAGTGCCAACAATACCAATAACCACATTTTTTTCATCAAAAATTGGCAATTTATTTGATACATAACATCTTGTTTCGCCATTTTTAATATGAGATTCCTGATAATTAAGTTTTGGCACTCCGCTTAGCATAATTGCCATTTCATCGGCCCTATATTTTGCTGCTTCGTTTTTGTCGTAAAAATCAAAATCCGATTTGCCAATTACTTCGCTTTCACTCTCCAAGGCCATTTCCTTTAAGGAAATAGCGTTAACACCTAAAAAATTCGATGCCGTATCTTTCCAAAAAACATTGATTGGAATATTGTCAAGCACCTTTCTTAAAATTTGTTTTGATATAAGGGTTTCCTGATGAATTTTTTTACGTTGAATTGCCAAACTGATGTGTGATGCCACAAACTCCAACAATTCAATATCGCTTTGCTTGAAGGCATTTTCATTGTCGTAACTTTGAACAACAATAGCACCAATAGCCTCATCATTAACTCTTAAAGGAACCCCAAGCCAAACTTTTGCTGAAGGCCCAATTAGTTTAATTACATTTTGATCCAATAATTTTTTAAGGCCATTGGCGTGAAGAAATATGGACTTATTGGTGTTTATTAAGTGTGCTGTCATCGATTTTTCCGCAGGAAATTCTTCTTCTGATTCTTCCCCTGAAATAAAAGGAATATTTATGGTCTGTTTTTCCTTGTTGATAAATGCAATATAAAAATTACTGGTGTCTATAATGCGTCCCAACTCCGATTGAATGAACTGGACAAATTCTTTTAAGCTGGAAGCAGAATAGCCTTTTTTTGAAATTTTCAACAACACGTCAAGTACATCATCATTTTTCTTTTTCTCAGAAACATCTCTTAAAATCCCTTCATAATAAATAGCCTTCCCTTTTACGTCATACACATTCCTTCCATAATCCTCCACCCAAATTTCAGAACCATCTTTTTTTCGGAGCCTGTAAATGTCGCTTTTTTTAGAGCCTCTCTGCAAATTACTCAATTCTTGGTTTCTTTCAGAAAGATCAAAATAAAGCTCAGATTTAATATCTATTTGTAACAGATCTTCCTGAGAATCATAACCCAGTATTTTTACCAACGAGGAATTCACCTCAAGAAATTTGCCATCATCAGTGCTTTTATAAATTCCATCAATAGAGTTATTGAATAAAGCTTTGTACTTTTCATCAACCTTTTTAAGGGATTCAATAAGTAATTCCTGTTCGTTAAGTCGTTTTAACAATTCGCCTTCGGTATTGTTCAGGTATTTCAATATGTTTTCGTCGGATATAGTTGGATTTTTCATTTTATCATGAATATAATGTATTTCATAGCTGCAATCGTACCAAATATACAATTATTTATACCGACAAGTGATTTATTAATCATTTATATTTCATTAAAAAAAATTAATATGTTAATTTTATGTTAAAATGTAGTACTATGTTTTGCATAATACTATATAAAATTCATACAT
>MGWK01000057.1 GCA_001800975.1 Flavobacteria bacterium RIFCSPLOWO2_12_FULL_35_11
TTCATTAAAAAAAATTAATATGTTAATTTTATGTTAAAATGTAGTACTATGTTTTGCATAATACTATATAAAATTCATACATTTGTATAAGAATTAAAAAATCATATAATTATGGTCACTCAAAATGATAAAACTTACAGTTCCATTACCCACTTAAGCAGTTTTTCGGGATGGATTTTTCCTTTAGGGAATGTGATTGCGCCTTTCGTGTTATGGTCGGCCAAAAAAAACGAAAGCGCTTACATTGACATGCACGGAAAAGCTGTCGTGAATTTTCAGTTGAGCTTAATGCTCTACTGCTTTTTACTGGCATTGCTAATACTGCCGCTTACAATTTTTACGCTTGGATTGGGATTGATAGCTGTTATATTGGGTATTATTCCGGCACTAATTTTAATCGTTGCCACTATCATTTCGGCCAGCATAAAAGCAACCAATGGGGAACATTACCATTATCCATTCACCATAGAATTTATTAAATAGCACATTTAAAACACTACTTATGAAGATAGAAAACACAAAAGCGCAAATGCGAAAAGGAGTTTTAGAGTACTGCATACTTTCCATATTACAACATGGCGATGCTTATACCTCTGAAATTTTATCGGAGCTGAAAGACGCAAAGTTATTGGTTGTTGAAGGAACCGTTTATCCTTTATTAACACGATTAAAAAATGTTGGTTTGCTGAACTACCGTTGGGAAGAATCAACATCTGGACCACCAAGAAAATATTATGGGCTCACTGAAACAGGCAAATTATTTTTAAAAGAATTAAATACTACCTGGAGTGAACTTGTAGAAGCAGTAAACTTAGTAACCAAAAAATAAATCAACGAAAAATGAATAAGACTATAAACATAAATTTAGGAGGCATCTTCTTTCATATTGATGAATTAGCCTATCAAAAACTAAAACTTTATTTAGATGCCATTAGACGATCTTTAAGTGATGACCCACAAGGAAGAGACGAAATCTTAAATGATATTGAACTTCGAATAGGAGAATTACTTTCGGAAAGAATTACCAATGACCGCATGGTTATAAACGACAGCGACATTGATGAAATCACCAAAATAATGGGAAGGCCCGAAGATTATTCAGTGGATGAAGAACTTTTTGAGGATGAACCAAAATATAGTAAAAGCACCTCATCAAAAAAATTATTCAGGGATGCCGACGATAAGTTTTTAGGCGGCGTTTGCTCGGGATTGGCCCATTACTTTGGAATGGATGTTATTTGGATGCGCTTATTGTGGTTGGTATTATTTTTCTTTTTTGGTACCGGATTTCTAGTTTACATATTATTGTGGATCTTAATTCCTCAAGCTGAAACCACAGCCGAAAAATTACAAATGAAAGGCGAACCGGTAAATATCAGCAATATTGAGAAAAAAATTAGAGAAGAATTTCAAGATGTATCTTCCCGGGTTAAAAACGGCGTAAATGAAGTTACTGATACCGTAAGAAACGCAGAATTTAAAAATAAAGCGAAGTCGGGAATTCAAGAAGTCATTGATACCCTTGGCAAAATTATTCTTACCATATTCAAAGTCTTTGGGAAATTTATTGGCGCCTTATTGATCTTTATTGCATCAGCGACCTTAATCGGGTTAATAGTTGCGGCATTTTCAGTAGGAAGTATAGAAATACTGGGATTTGAAGGAGATTTCATGGAATATCCACCTTTCTTTTTTGATTCTATAATGCCAATGTGGCTCTTAGTGGTTTTTGGATTTTTAGCCATCGCAATACCGTTTGTGGTTTTGTTTATGCTTGGTTTAAAAATTCTTTCAAGCAATGTGAAATCATTTAGCACCACCACAAAATTATCGCTTTTGGGCGTTTGGATCATAGCCATCCTCGGATTAAGTTTTGCAGGAATCAATTTTGCAACACAAACCGCTTATGACGGCGTTCACAATCAAACGGAAAATCTGCCAATAGCTGCTCTTGATACAATTACAATTAATATGATTGGCAATGACAGTTTGTCAAATGAAAAAGAGTTGCGCAGAGATCATAATTATGAAACCGTGTTTGATAATGATGTGGAGAAATTATATTCGACCAGGGTTAATGTAGATATTAAATCGACCGATAAAGCGACTGCATTTGTTAAAATCAGAAAGGAATCTGACGGTAAAAATCGTTTAACCGCAAATAAAGATGCTGAATCTATTGAATATAAATTCAGTTTATCAGAGAAAAATCTTGTGCTAAACGGCTACTTTTTATCAAATTTAAAAAATAAATTCAAGGACCAGTTAATTGATGTTACAATTTATTTACCGGTTAATTCCGTTGTTTATTTAGACGCTTCAACACAAACGTATTTGAATGACGTGGACAATGTTCAAAATATTTTTGATGGAGATATGCCAAAACATTATTACAAAATGACTGAAAATGGTTTGGAATGTTTAGACTGCGATCCAAGTATATTTGGTGACGACTTCAAAAGAGACAACGAAAACTTTAAATTGAATATTGATGAAAATGGTGTTGAAATTAAAGTAAACGATGGCGATAAAAATGCGGAAGTTACCATTGATGAAAATGGCGTTAAGGTTGAATAATTACAACTCAGCCATAAAATTCAACAAGTCAACTTAAAAAAATAGATTAAAGAATCATTATAAAATACTTTTGAAATAAAAAACAACCAAACAATGAGAACTTTAGTGAAAATTACCATTTTAATTTCAATTTACCTGACACTGCTTTTCACAACAACATCTTGTTTTGTAGATGGTGTTATTGGTATCAGAGGAAACAGAAATGTGGTTTCAGAAGAGCGATCAATCAGATCCGATTTTGAAATAATTAATGTGCAACAGGGAATTAATTTAACCATTACACAAGGAAAACCAACTGATATTCGCGTTGAAGCCGATGAGAATATCTTAGATTTATTGATTACGGAAGTAAAAAATAATGAGCTAAATATTTATTTTGAAAAAAACGTAAATCAAGCCAAAGCTCGAAATGTGTATTTAACAACCGAAAACATTTCAAAAATAAAGGCGTCAAGCGGTGCATCGGTAAAATCGGAAAATACCATACAGGCAACATCGTTAGATCTTGATTCAAGCAGTGGAAGCACCATGAAAATTCACGCAAGTGCCAATTATATTAAAAGTGAGTCGTCAAGCGGTTCCAGTATCAAACTATACGGAAAATGCAATACATTCTCAGCCGAAGCAAGCAGCGGAAGTAACATAAATGCACAAGAACTTAAAACTGCAAATGCGAAAACAGCAACAAGCAGCGGCGCCAGCATTGATGTATTTGTCACCGGTAAATTAACGGCAAAAGCAAGCAGTGGCGGCGATATTGATTATGAAGGAAACCCTTCAGAAGTTGATAAAGAAACCTCGTCGGGCGGCAGTGTTTCAAAAAACTAGTTTTTAACTAATAGTATTGAGAATTGAGAAATCACTGAATCAAAATTAATCTAACGATTGATAGATATAAAATTTAATTTAATATGCAAGTAGGCTCATTATATATGAGCCTACTTTTTTAATTTTAATTTCCTAAATATCAGATAACTATAGGGATGTTCGACCATTTCTTGAAATAATTTGCCCTAAATACTAATACTATACTCCCAAATTTGATCAAAAAAAAACACTATTTACAAAACATTTAACAGATAATAACTGGGAGTTGCCTACATTTGTACCCAAAAATAATAATTATTTGTAAAAAAATAATTTAAGACCAAAAAGTATGCAACAAAAAAACAACCCACATTCATTTCATATACCAGTAATGGGGATTGCTTTTACAATAGACACCCCTATTAAAATTGCAAAATATGGTATTTCTTCTGTTATTTCAATTGTAGATGACATCATCATTGAAAAAATGAATGAATATTATTCAGGAAAATTTAAAATCCCATATCAAGAAATTTCAACAAAAGTAGAGGATTATAGAGCTAAAAGAATTACCTCCTATTTAAATACGGTAGATATTATCGTAAAACAAAAATTTGAAAATCTAAAAAAGAGCTTCGAACAGAAAAATAGTGAATTTGAAAAATATATGGACTTGCTTCCTGATTTTTCTGAGTTAAAACAAAATTTCATTCAAACAATTCATAATAATACGGTTAAAGAAGATTTAAGTAATTGGATTCAAAACAACCTAAAACCAGGAAGTATTGATGTAAATATTATGACAAAATTGGACAAACCCAATTATAGCAAAAAAGACTTATTGCCTATTGAATTTAATGATGCACACGCAGCATTAAGAGGTTTTGCGAACAGCACTTTGGAATCATCTGTGGTACTTTCTGCCGGAATGAATCCAAGATTGTACAGTTATTTTGAAAACTTCAATGATTTTTTCCCAACTGAAAACAATGAGCTGAAAAAGAAAATAATTCTAAAAGTAAGTGATTACAGATCTGCTATTATTCAAGGAAAATTTTTAGCCAAAAAAGGGCTTTGGGTTTCTGAATACAGAATTGAATCTGGTTTAAATTGCGGTGGGCACGCTTTTGCGTCTGACGGCTATTTATTAGGTCCGATTTTAGAGGAATTCAAAATGAACAAGTCGGTTTTAATCGATGAAATTCATGGAATATTGGTTGAAGCATTAAAAAGCAAAGGAAAACACATTCCTGTTGAGCCATTAAATTTAGCGATTACAGTTCAGGGAGGTGTTGGTACTCACGAAGAACATGAATTTTTATTGGACAATTATAATATTGATTCCGTGGGTTGGGGCTCTCCATTTTTATTGGTTCCGGAAGTAACCACGGTTGATGCTGTGACCAGAGAAGCTTTGAGGGCTGCCACTGAAAAAGATTTATTTTTAAGCAATATTTCTCCTTTGGGCGTTCCTTTTAACAGTTTAAGGGGAAACACCAATGAGATTCTTAAAAACGAAAGAATTGCCGCTGACAAAGCCGGCAGTGCTTGTACGAAAAAATTTCTGTCTTCAAATACAGAATACACCGAAAAAGTAATTTGCACGGCTTCAAAAAAATACCAAACCATCAAATTAAATGAACTAAAACTTGAAAACTTAAGTTCAAGTGAGTTTGCTGAAAAAGCCAATAAAATTACCGAAAAAGCCTGTTTATGCGAAGGATTGGCCAATGCTGCATTCATTAATTATGATATTGAACGAAAAGGCGAAAAACAAGGCGTTGCAATTTGCCCGGGACCAAATATGGCTTATTTCACAAAAGACCTTACTTTAAAAGAAATGGTAGACCATATTTATGGCAGAGCAAATGTGATAGAAACAAAAAACCGTCCGCATATGTTTATTAAAGAATTGGCGATGTATGTTGATTATTTTTCTAACAAAGTTGATGAGTTTAATGATTCTTTCAATGTGAAACAACAAAAATATTTAACCACTTTCCAAAGTAATTTAAATGATGGTATTGAATATTACCAACAGTTGTTTTCCGATACAAAAATTTATTTTGAATCAAATAAAGAAGCATTATTAAGTGAGTTGGAAACTTTAAAAATTGAACTCTTCAATATAAAAATTCCGCTTTTAGTTAAAGCATAATTTTCAAAAAAAGACTGCCTTTTACGGCAGTCTTTTTTTTACTTATAAACTTAATTTCGATTAATCGGCAGTTCCGCAATGAAAATTAGCCAATGTCTTATTTTCTAGTATTTTTAAGGTACTGTCACGCACTTCTGCCATTAAAATATTTAAGCTGCAACGCTCCTCGCTTTTACAATCATCACATTTTTCGTAGTAATTTAAACTAACGCAAGGCAACATAGCAATTGGTCCTTCGAGCAACCTAATTACTGTGGAAACTTTTATTTCATTCGGGTTTTTAATCAAATAATAACCACCTCCTTTTCCTTTTTTGGAGGAAAGGATTCCGCTCTTTTTTAACGTCAATAAAATACTTTCCAAAAACTTTTTTGAGATGTTCTCCGATTCTGAAATATCTGAAATTAAAATTGGAACATTTGGCTCTTGTTTGGCAAGATAGCTCAACGCTTTAAGTCCGTATTTTGTTTTTTTAGAAAGCATTTTTAAATTTAATCAATGTGAATTTAATTATTCGTTTTTAGGTAAAAAAACTTCGGCCATCATACAACGTGCACTTCCGCCTCCGCAGGCTTCAATGGTGTCCAATGAACTGTAAAGTATTTTACCGTGCTTTTCAAGTTGGTTAATTTGCTGCTTCGTTAAACTTTCAAAGGCCGAGTTTGACATCACAATGTAACGCTCATTATTACTTCCCAAAACCTGAAGCATATTCCCGGCAAAACTATTGACCTGTTCCTCTGTAATAGAGATAATTTCCTTCTTGTCTTCCTTTAAATGTTTAATAACGTCTTTGCGTTCCTTTTTATCATCAATACTGTCTAAACAAATTACTGAAAATTTTTCACCCAAACACATAATTACGTTGGTGTGGTAAATTGGCAATCGTTTGTCATTCAACGTTTGATTTGCAACAAAAGAAACAGGCGTAAATTCAAAATCTTCACAGAATTCAATCAACAAATCTTCATCTGCTCTTGGCGATAAGGCGCAATATGCTTTTCCGTTCACCCTGTCTAACAACAAACTTCCTGTTCCTTCCAAATATATTTTTTCTTCTTCCGCAGAAGTATAATCGACCACATTATTGATTTGATAACCTAAATCTTCCAGCGTTTCTAATATATCTTCTCTCCTTTCCAATCGCCTGTTTTCGGCAAACATTGGGTATAAAGCAACATCTCCATTTTCGTGAAATGAGATCCAATTATTTGGAAAAATGGAATCTGGCGTGTCAGTTTCTTTTGTGTCATTAACAACGATCACATTTACGCCAACCGCCTTTAGTTTTTCAACAAAATTATCAAACTCTTGTAGCGCTTTAAATTGTACTGTTTCGGGCGTTAAACTTTCTAAAACTTTTTGATAGTAATTATTCACTGCAGTTTGCTCATTCATTCGGAACAAAACCGGGCGAATCATTAAAATTGTATTTGTAATTTGTTGCATAATGTTAATCTCTAATTAATGGCAATGTTGAACATCTTAATAATCCTTCTTGTTTTGATATTTCTGCGTATGGTATTTCTTCAACGGTAAAACCTTGTTCTCTCAACCAATTATTAAGTCTTGTGAAGTTTTTTTCTGAAACCACCACTTCATCCGATATTGAAAATATATTAGAAAACATCTGATACATTTCATCTTTTGTAATGTGAAACATATTTTCTTTTCCAAATAAATTTACCAAATAATTATAGTCGTTTTCATCTCTAAAACCTTCTTTATGTATGATGGCTTTATTTTTTCCTAACGGCTGAAAACAACAATCCAAATGCAGTGCATTTTCTCTGGCATTTGTATTCGATTTAACCAAATCAAACTCCTTAACAATTTTATTGGGAAATAAATTTTTAATAAAATAAACCCCTTTCATATTGGTTCTGGCTGTGATAAGATTTTTATAATCATCGCCTTTATATGTTCCAATAAAAATATGGTTGTTCCATAGCATTACGTCACCGCCTTCAAAATGGACATCGTCGGAAGCTTCAATAATGTTATTTGGATCAATTTGATCCAGCACATACTGAATGGCTTCTATTTCCTTTTCCCTGTCGGGCAAAATATTTGATTTAAACAACTTATTTTCAATAACAAAGGCAATATCTCTCGAAAAAATTTGATTGTAATTTTCAATCACTTTTGGCCTGAACACTTTCACATTGTATTTTTCGAATACTTTGTTAAAAGCTTCCATTTCCAGCACCATATCCTTTTCAATAGGATAGGTCCCTACTTTGATATGTTCCAATGATTTAGGATCATATGCCTCCTCAAGTTTTGGAATTGGACCATTGCTGATTGCAGTGCCCAAAACCACAGCTCTAAGTCGAGAAGTCTCATTGAGAACATTCAGTTTTATCATATATCGTAATTTTAACGTAAAAATAAAGAAACCCCATAACTTAATATGAGGTTTCTTTATATATTTAAAAAAAAGTTGAAATTATCTTTCTTTAAATTCTTTAAATGGACGTAATGGTTCACCAACGTATAATTGACGTGGACGGCCAATTGGCTCTCCGTTTTCACGCATTTCTTTCCATTGTGCAATCCATCCCGGCAAACGGCCCACAGCAAACATAACTGTAAACATTGCCACAGGAATTCCTAAAGCTCTGTAAATTATTCCTGAATAGAAATCTACGTTAGGATATAATTTGCGTTCTGCAAAATATGGATCTTTAAGCGCCACTTCTTCTAAGTGTTTTGCAATTTTTAAAACTGGATCAGTCAAATTAAGATCTGCAAATAATTCATCGGCTGCTTTTTTAATAATTCGGGCTCTTGGATCAAAGTTTTTGTAAACCCGGTGTCCAAATCCCATTAATCGGAAAGAATCATCTTTATCTTTAGCTCTATTGATAAACTTATCTACATCACCGCCATCTTTTTCAATTTCTTCCAACATTTCTAATACAGCTTGGTTTGCACCACCGTGAAGATGTCCCCATAATGCAGAAACTCCTGCAGATACTGATGCAAACAATCCTGCTCCAGAAGAACCCACCATACGAACTGTTGAAGTTGAACAGTTTTGTTCATGATCCTCATGCAAAATTAGTAATTCATCAAGTGCCTTAACTGCAATTGGATTTATCACATATTGCTCTGTTGGCAATTTAAACATCAACTGCATGATATTTGAAATGTAGTCTAATGAATTGTCGGAATAGTTTAATGGCAATCCATTATTTCTTCTATGTGCCCAAGTTGCCAATACCGGAAATTTACCTAATATTTTAGTAACCGCATTGTACATATCTTCTTTTGAGTTAACATTTACGATACCTGGATTGAAGGCAGTAAGCGCACTCGTTAAACTTGACAACATACCCATTGGGTGCGTTGATTTTGGAAAACCTTCAACGATATCTTTCATTTCTTCATTTACCATTGAATTCTTTTTGATATCAATCTGAAATTTTTTGAATTCTTCTTTTGTTGGAAGTTCTCCAAATATGATTAAAAATGCCACCTCTAAGAAACTCGCTTTTTTAGTCAAATCCTCTATGGAATATCCTCTGTGTCTTAAAATTCCTTTTTCACCATCTAAAAAAGTTATTTTACTGGCGCAGGAACCTGTGTTCTTATACCCAGTATCTAATGTGATTAAGCCTCCAGTTACGGTTCTTAATGTTGTAATATCCATGGCAATTTCATCTTCAGTTCCTACTAAAACTGGAAACTCATATTTTTTGCCGTTAAATTCTAAAATCGCTTTATTTGACATCGCTTATATAGATATATTAATGTTATTAAATTATTTATTATTAATTATCACGAATCTAATGAATTTTATAGGGAATTTATATGATTTAAGTCAATGTTTTGCATAATACGTATGCAAAACGTATACATTGTTACATACAAAAAAAAACCGAAAGAATTCTCGGCTTTTTTGCTATATAAAATAGAATCCTTAAATTTTAAACGCTTTTTCTTGCGGATAATAAGCAGTGCTTCCAAGTTCTTCTTCTATTCTTAACAACTGGTTGTATTTTGCCATCCTGTCAGAACGAGAAGCTGATCCGGTTTTAATTTGACCGGTATTCAATGCAACCGCCAAATCTGCAATGGTATTGTCTTCAGTTTCTCCCGACCGGTGAGACATTACGCATGTATAACCTGCATTTTGCGCCATATTAACAGCGGCAATTGTTTCGGTTAAAGTTCCTATTTGATTTACCTTAATCAAAATTGAATTGGCAATTCCATTTTCTATACCTTTTGATAATCTTTCCACATTAGTTACAAATAAATCATCACCAACCAATTGAACTTTATCACCAATCTTATCGGTTAAATATTTCCATCCTTCCCAATCATTTTGATCCATACCGTCTTCAATGGAGATAATTGGATATTTTGAAGCCAATTCTGCTAAGTAATCTGCTTGCTGTTCAGAAGTTCTTATAATGCCTTTCTCGCCTTCAAACTTTGTATAGTCGTATTTTCCATTTACATAAAACTCAGCTGCTGCACAATCCAATGCCAATTTTACTTCTTCTCCCGGTTTATATCCTGCATTTTCAATTGCTTTTAATACTGTTTCTATCGCATCTTCTGTTCCGTTAAAAGTTGGCGCAAAACCACCCTCATCTCCAACTGCAGTGCTTAATCCTCTATCGTGAAGTAATTTTTTAAGATTGTGGAATATTTCAGTTCCCATTTTTATGGCCTCAGTAAAGTTTTTTGCTTTTATTGGCATGATCATAAATTCCTGAAATGCGATAGGTGCATCGGAATGTGAGCCACCATTTAT
This sequence comes from Flavobacteria bacterium RIFCSPLOWO2_12_FULL_35_11, assembly GCA_001800975.1. Classification (GTDB taxonomy): domain Bacteria; phylum Bacteroidota; class Bacteroidia; order Flavobacteriales; family Flavobacteriaceae; genus Lutibacter. The sequence goes on from MGWK01000057.1 coordinate 10,311, forward strand.
TATGTTCATCATTGGTACTGGCAACGTATTTGCGCTTACCCCACCAATATAACGATACAATGGCATTCCCAATTCATTTGCAGCAGCTTTTGCAACTGCCAATGAAACGCCTAAAATAGCGTTTGCCCCTAATTTAGATTTGTTTTTTGTGCCATCTAACTGAATCATCGTGTCGTCAATCAGGTTTTGTTCAAATACTGACATACCAATAATTTCTTCAGCCAAAATTTCATTTACATTTTTTACGGCTGTAAGCACGCCTTTTCCCATATAATCTTTACCTCCATCGCGCAATTCCATTGCTTCATGTTCTCCGGTCGAAGCACCTGATGGAACAGCTGCTCTTCCTAAAATTCCATTTTCAGTTATTACGTCAACTTCTACTGTTGGATTGCCACGTGAATCAAATATCTGTCGTGCATGAACTCCTAAAATTATACTCATTTTATTAAATTTTAAAATTATTTTTTCTTACTGCAAGGTACAATTTTCAGGTCAAATTTTATGTAAATTAACCTGATTAATACGATAACGTTTTCGTTTTATTTTGATCAAAAAAAGCCTTTAACGCTATGGCTAAAAGCTTTTTAAATTTATTGTTTTGATGCTTTTATATTTTCAATAAACTGGTCAAACAAATAGGATGAATCGTGTGGTCCCGGACTGGCTTCCGGATGATATTGAACCGAAAAACAATTTTTATTTTTCATTTTCATACCCGCCAGTGTTTCATCATTTAAATGAACATGCGTAATTTCAAATTCAGGGTGATTTTCAACTGCTGTTTTATCAACAACAAAACCGTGGTTTTGCGAGGTTATTTCACCTTTTCCAGAAATTATGTTTTTTACCGGATGATTTATTCCGCGATGCCCATTGTGCATTTTATAGGTAGCAATGCCATTTGCCAAAGCAATTATTTGATGTCCCAAACAAATGCCAAACAAAGGTAAATTTTGGTTGATAATTTCTTTGGCCACTTGTTGCGCCGCAACTAAAGGTTCTGGATCGCCAGGTCCGTTTGACAAGAAAAAACCATCGGGATGAAATGAATTCATTTCCTCAAAAGTTGCGTTAAAAGGAAATACTTTTATGTAGCAATCTCTTTTTGCCAAATTTCTTAAAATATTCTTTTTGATGCCTAAATCCAATGCTGAAATTCTATAGGTTGCGTTTTCATCTCCAAAATAGTAAGATTCCTTTGCAGAAACCTTTGAAGCCAATTCCAATCCTTTCATATCAGGGACGGCATTTAATTTTTCTTTTAATGCATCAATATCAGTTTCCGTAGAAATAATGGCATTCATAGCGCCTTTATCTCTAATATAACGGACAACGGCTCTAGTGTCTATATCAGAAATTGCCATTAAATTTTGCTTTTCAAAATAATTCTCCAAGGAATCTTGTGCATTTACCCTTGAATAATTAAAACTGAAATTCTTGCAAATTAACCCGGCAATTTTGATGGAATCAGATTCAATTTCCTCATCATTTATTCCATAATTTCCAATATGCGCATTCGTTGCCAGCATTAACTGACCAAAATAAGAAGGATCTGTAAAAATTTCCTGATAACCAGTCATTCCTGTATTGAAGCAAATTTCTCCAAATGCTGTACCGTCTCTTCCAATTGATTTTCCTTCGAAAATTGTTCCATCAGCCAAAAGCAAAATTGCCCTTTTACGTTTTGTATATTTCATCCGTTTTTGTTACCTTTTTATTAGTCGCGTCAAATTTAAATATAAAAAAAAGGATAAACTATAAATAATTTATCCTTTTAATAATATCAATGAGTTGTCATTATTTTGTTTCTTTACTGTCAACTTTAGCTTCAACAGTTTCTTCCACCTTTTTAGTTTTTCCTCTTCGAGTGGTTTTCTTTTTAGCTTTATTGTTTGGATTGTAATTTGGGTTGTAATCAACCAATTCAATCATAGCCATAGGCGCATTATCTCCTTGACGACTTCCCAATTTAATGATACGAACGTATCCTCCTGGTCTGTCGGCCACTTTTACAGAAACTTCTTTAAACAATTCTGTAACCATGAATTTATTTCTCAAATAGCTAAATACAACTCTTCTGTTGTGTGTTGTGTCATCTTTAGACTTTGTAATTAAAGGCTCTACAAATTGACGTAAAGCTTTTGCTTTTGCAACCGTGGTATTAATACGTTTGTGCTCTATTAAGGAACAAGCCATATTAGCAAACATTGACTTTCTATGTGCTGTTTTTCTTCCTAAGTGATTAAATTTCTTTCCGTGTCTCATCTCTTATGTTATCTTAATTAAAACCTGAGTTTTAAATTAATCTTTATCTAATTTGTATTTGCTTAAATCCATTCCAAAACTTAACCCTTTTATATGAACCAATTCATCTAATTCAGTTAAAGATTTTTTTCCAAAATTACGGAACTTCATTAAATCGTTTTTATTGAATGATACCAAGTCTCCCAAGGTGTCAACTTCTGCAGCTTTTAAACAATTTAGTGCTCTTACGGATAAATCCATATCCACTAATTTTGTTTTTAGCAACTGGCGCATATGTAAAGATTCTTCATCATATGTTTCAGTTTGTGCTATTTCATCAGCTTCTAAAGTGATACGCTCGTCAGAGAATAACATAAAATGGTGAATCAATATTTTTGCAGCTTCTGTTAATGCATCTTTAGGAGAAATTGAACCGTCAGTAGTAATATCAAATACTAACTTTTCATAATCTGTTTTTTGCTCAACACGAAAATCTTCCACAGCATATTTTACATTTTTAATGGGTGTAAAAATTGAATCTGTAAAAATGGTTCCCAATGCAACGCCAGATTTTTTATTATCTTCTGCAGGTACAAAGCCTCTTCCTTTTTCTATGGTAATTTCAAAATCCAATGTAACAGATTTCTCCATATTACAAATAACCAAATCGTGATTTAAAACTTGAAAACCAGAAATGTATTTTTGTAAGTCACCGGCAGTTAACTGCTCGTGTTTAGAAATTGAAATGTTTACTGTTTCTCTATCAGAATCTTCAATTTGTTTCTTAAAACGAACTTGTTTTAAGTTCAAAATAATTTCTGTTACGTCTTCAACAACTCCTTTAATTGTTGAAAATTCATGTTCAATACCTTCAATACGAAGTGAGGTTATTGCAAATCCCTCTAATGAAGACAACAACACTCTTCTTAAAGCATTCCCAACAGTTAAACCAAATCCTTGTTCTAACGGTCTGAATTCAAATCTACCGTTAAAATCGGTAGAATCAATCATAATTACTTTATCGGGCTTCTGAAAATTTAAAATTGCCATAATTGAATTGGTATCTTTAAAATTATTTAGAGTATAACTCTACGATTAATTGTTCCTTGATATTTTCTGGAATTTGAATTCTTTCAGGAACACTAACAAAATTTCCTTGTTTGGTTTCTGAATTCCAAGAAAGCCATTCGTAAACATCACTTCTGTTAGCCAAAGAATTTTCAATAGCCAACAATGATTTTGATTTTTCTCTTACAGCAACAACATCACCTGCATTTAATGAATAAGAAGGTATGTTAACCAACTCTCCATTTACAGTGATATGACGGTGAGACACCAATTGACGTGCAGCACTACGACTAGGTGCAACACCCATTCTGTAAACTACGTTGTCTAAACGACATTCGCAAAGTTGTAATAAAATTTCACCAGTAATACCTTTACTGCTTGAAGCTTTTTTAAATAAGTTTGCAAATTGTCTTTCCAAAATACCGTAAGTATATTTTGCTTTTTGCTTTTCAGCCAACTGAATAGAGTATTCAGATTTTTTTCCTCTACGACGGTTAGCACCGTGTTGTCCTGGAGGATAATTTCTTTTTTCAAAAGATTTATCGTCTCCAAAAATTGCTTCTCCGAATTTACGGGCAATTTTAGTTTTTGGTCCTGTATATCTTGCCATTTCTAATTATTATATGATAGGGATTATGAATTAAGGCTAATCCTTCGATAATCTTACAAAATCCTATCGGTTAAAATTTAATTTAATTATACTCTTCTTCTTTTCGGTGGTCTGCAACCATTGTGTGGCAATGGAGTAACATCGATAATTTCTGAAACTTCAATTACTAAATTGTGAATTGATCTGATTGCAGATTCTCTACCGTTACCTGGTCCTTTTACATACACTTTCACTTTTCTCATTCCTGCTTCATGTGCTACTTTACCACAATCTTCAGCAGCCAATTGAGCAGCGTAAGGCGTGTTCTTTTTAGAACCTCTAAATCCCATTTTTCCAGCTGATGACCATGAAATTACATCACCTTTTTTATTGGTAAGTGATATAATAATATTGTTAAATGAAGCCGTAATATGTGCTTGACCAACTGCCTCAACAATAACTTTGCGTTTTTTTGTACTTGCTTTCGCCATAATATTTTAGTTATTATTTAGTTGCTTTTTTCTTGTTAGCTACAGTTTTTCTTTTTCCTTTTCGAGTTCTAGAATTGTTCTTAGTTCTTTGCCCTCTTAAAGGTAATCCAGATCTATGACGAATACCTCTATAACATCCAATATCCATTAATCGCTTAATGTGCAATTGAATTTCTGAACGCAATTCACCCTCAATATTGTAGGTTCCTACCTGCTCTCTGATTCCGTGAATTTCGTCGTCTGTCCAATCTTGAACTTTCGTGCTTTCGTCAACTTTTGCATTAGCCAAAATTTCTTTAGCTCTGCTGTTTCCAATTCCGAAAATATAAGTTAAGGCAATAACACCTCTTTTATTTTTTGGAATATCAATACCTGCTATTCTTGCCATAACTATCCTTGTCTTTGTTTAAATCTAGGATTCTTTTTATTGATTACATATAATCTGCCTTTTCTACGCACAATCTTGCACTCGGCACTTCTCTTTTTTACTGATGTTCTAACTTTCATCGTTAATACTTTAATATCTGTAAGTAATTCTTGCTTTTGTTAAATCGTATGGACTCATTTCGAGTTTAACTTTATCTCCAGGTAATAATTTTATATAATGCATACGCATTTTACCTGATATATGTGCTGTAACTATATGTCCGTTTTCCAACTCTACACGAAACATTGCATTAGACAAAGCTTCTGTAATGGTTCCGTCTTGTTGTATTGCTGGTTGTTTTGCCATTATGCTATTGCTTTTCTTTTTGTTCCCGTTTTCATTAAGCCATCATAATGACGGTTTAATAAATGAGAGTTAATTTGTTGTATGGTATCAATTGCAACACCCACCATAATTAACAAAGATGTACCTCCGTAAAACAATGCCCAAGACTGCGTTAATCCAAAATTAATAACTATTGCTGGCAATATAGCCACAAGAGCCAAAAATATAGATCCAGGGAATGTTATTAAAGACAATATTCTGTCCAACATTTCAGCTGTATCTTTTCCAGGTCTAATTCCCGGAATAAAACCACCGCTTCTTTTTAAATCATCAGCCATTTTATTGGTTGGAATTGTAATTGCGGTATAAAAATAACTAAACACTATAATTAATAATGCGAATACCATATTGTACCAAAACCCAAACATATTTGAAAACTCAATCCCAACTGTTTTTATTGAATCATTTGATGAACTGGCCATTAATGCAGGGGCAAACATAATTGCCTGAGCAAAAATAATTGGCATAACACCTGATGCATTCAATTTTAAAGGAATATAATCCCTTGATCCAACATTCTTAATGTTTCCTGCAACCGTTTTTCTTGCGTACTGAACAGCAATTCTGCGAACAGCGGTAACTAAATACACACTTATAAGAATTACTAACAGCCAAACAATCACTTCAATCAAAATCATGATCAAACCACCATTTGAAGCCGTAACTTTTGAAACAACTTCTTGTATAAACGCTGATGGAAAACGAGCAATAATACCAATCATAATTAATAATGATATTCCATTACCAATTCCTTTATCAGTTATTTTTTCACCCAGCCACATTGCAAAAACAGTACCTGATGTTAAAACAACCATTGAAGTTAACCAAAACATACTTCCACTGATGTAGATAGCGGATGATGGTATTAATTGGTAGATATTTGTAATATACGCCGGTCCTTGAACCATTGTAATTGCAATTGTTAACCAACGCGTAATTTGATTTATTTTCTTTCTGCCACTTTCACCGTCTTTTTGCAGTTTTTGTAAATAAGGAACCGCGATTCCCATTAATTGAACTACAATTGAGGCTGAGATATAAGGCATAATACCTAACGCTACAACTGATGCTTGTGCGAAAGCACCTCCTGTAAACATATCCAATAAACCTAAGATTCCACCACCGCTTGTTTGATTTTGAAGTGCTGCTTGCGCAACAGTAATATCAATACCCGGAAGTGGCACTTGAGCTGCAAAACGATAAATTGCCATAAATCCAAGTGTCAATAGTATCTTATTTCTAAGTTCTTCTATTATCCAGATGTCTTTGATGGTTTGAATAAACTTTTTCATCTATTATCTTTTTATAGCGTTTCTACTGAACCACCCGCATTTTCAATTGCAGCTTTTGCAGTGGCAGTAAATTTATGAACAATTACATTTAATTTCGCTTTTAACTCACCATTTCCTAATATTTTTACCAGGTCATTTTTACGGGCCAAACGATTTTCAACTAAAATATCCATTGTTACTGCATCAGTGATTTTATTGTTATCAACCAATTCTTGTAACTTGTGTAAGTTTACGCCTACATATTCCTTACGGTTTATATTTTTAAAACCAAATTTAGGAACACGTCTTTGTAAAGGCATTTGACCACCTTCAAAACCAACTTTTCTAGAATATCCTGAACGTGATTTAGCACCTTTGTTACCTCTGGTAGCAGTACCACCTTTTCCGGAACCTTGGCCTCTACCAATACGTTTACCTTGATTTTTAACTGACCCTTCAGCAGGCTTTAAGTTATTTAATGTCATCACTTTATAGATTATTTAATTTCTTCAACAGAAACTAAGTGTTTAACTTTATGTACCATTCCAAGAATTGCCGGGGTAGCATCATGTTCAACTACCTGATTCATCTTTTTCAAACCAAGCGCCTCAAGAGTTCTTTTTTGTCTTTGAGGACGTCTAATTTTACTTCTAACTTGCGTTACTTTTATTTTTGCCATCGTGCTTCTTGTTTTATCCGTTAAATACTTTTTCTAAAGAAATTCCTCTTTCTTTAGCAATCATACTGGCGCTACGAAGTTGCAATAATGCGTCAAACGTTGCTTTTACAACATTATGTGCATTTGATGAACCTTGTGATTTTGAAAGCACATCGTGCACACCAACTGATTCAAGGACTGCACGTACTGCACCACCAGCAATAACTCCGGTACCGTGTGAAGCTGGTTTTAAAAATACTTTAGCTCCGCCAAACTTACCTTTTTGTTCGTGAGGTAATGTTTGTTTTAAAATTGGAATTCTAATTAAATTTTTCTTTGCATCTTCAATTGCTTTTGCAATCGCTGAAGCTACATCTTTAGATTTACCCAATCCGTGTCCAACAACACCATTTCCGTCTCCAACTACAACAATAGCCGAAAAACCAAATGCTCTTCCTCCTTTAGTTACTTTGGTAACTCTATTAACACCAACTAAGTGATCTTTTAGTTCTAACCCACTAGGTTTAACTCTTTCTACGTTATTGTAGTTTTGATACATAATTTACTAAAATTTTAAACCTGCTTCTCTTGCAGCGTCTGCTAGAGCTTTAACTCTACCGTGATACAAAAATCCGTTTCTGTCAAATGCAACTGCCTCTACTCCAGCGCTTATAGCTTTTTCAGCAATATTTTTGCCTACTAATTTTGCGATGTCTGTTTTGGTTCCTGTTGATTCAATTTCTTTATCTCTTGATGAAACTGATACCAAAGTGGTACCTAAAGTATCATCTATTAATTGAGCATAAATTTCTTTGTTACTTCTAAACACTGATAATCTAGGTCTAGCAGCTGTACCAACTAAAATTTTTCTGATTCTATGCTTAATTCTTACCCGTCTTTCAAGCTTTGATAATGCCATAATACTCTAATGATTATGCAGATTTACCTGCTTTTTTTCTTAATAATTCTCCTACAAACTTAACTCCTTTTCCTTTGTAAGGCTCTGGTTTACGCAATGAACGAATCTTTGCTGCAACGGCACCTACAAGTTGTTTATCAAATGAAGTTAACTTGATAATTGAATTTTTTCCCTTTTCTAAAACTGTCTCTACCGTAACTTCTGGAGCTACTTCTATAACTATATTGTGAGAAAAACCTAAAGCTAAGTCCAATACTTGCCCTTGGCTTGTTGCTCTATATCCTACACCAACAAGTTCTAATTCTTTAGTCCATCCTTTTGAAACACCTTCAATCATATTGTTAATTAAAGCTCTGTATAATCCATGTTTTGCTTTATGGACTTTACTTTCAGATGGTCGATCAAAAGTGATAATTCCATCTTCAACCGTAACTGTAATATCATCAGTAATTTTCTGAGATAACTCTCCCAATTTTCCTTTTACAGTAATTACATCGTCTTTAATTTCAAATGTAACTCCTGCTGGTAAGGTAATCGGATTCTTTCCTATTCTTGACATCTTTGTTTAGTTCTTGATTAATATACGTAACATAAAACTTCCCCACCAACATGCTCTAGACGTGCATTTTTACCGGTCATTACACCTTTTGAAGTAGATATTATTGCAATACCTAACCCGTTTAATACACGTGGCATTTCTTCTGCTCCAACATATTTACGTACTCCTGGAGTACTTACGCGTTGTAACTTTTTTATCACGGAAGCTTTAGTAGCTTTATCGTACTTTAAGGCTATTTTAATAGTTCCCTGAACGATGTTATCCTCAAACTTGTAGCTTAAGATGTAACCTTGATCAAATAAAATCTTGGTTATTTCTTTTTTAATTTTTGAAGCCGGAATCTCAACAACTCTGTGGCCTGCCATAATTGCATTTCTAACTCTGGTTAGATAATCTGCGATTGGATCTGTAATCATTTTTATTAATTTTGCGGTTTTGGTTTTCAATATTATTATTGAACCTAAAACCAATTTATAATTTTACCAACTTGCTTTTCTAACACCTGGGATTAATCCTTGATTTGCCATCTCACGAAATGTTACACGTGATAATCCAAATTGTCTGATATATCCTTTTGGTCTTCCTGTTAATTTACAACGATTGTGCAAACGTACTGGAGATGCATTTTTTGGCAGTTTTTGTAATGCTTCATAATCACCGGCTTCTTTCAAAGCTTTGCGTTTATCAGCATACTTAGCAACTATCTTTCTTCTTTTAACCTCACGGGCTTTCATCGATTCTTTTGCCATTTCCTAATTCTTTTTAAAAGGTAAACCTAGTTCAGTTAATAATGATTTTGCTTCTTTATCAGTAGAAGCAGAAGTTACAAAGGTAATATCCATACCGCTAATTTTATTAACTTTATCAATATCAATTTCAGGGAAAATAATTTGTTCCGTAATACCTAAATTGTAATTTCCTCTACCATCAAAACCAGTGGCTTTAATTCCGTTGAAATCTCTAACACGAGGTAAAGCAGTTGTTACCAACCTGTCTAAAAATTCATACATTTTATTACCGCGTAAAGTTACTTTAGCGCCAATTGGCATCCCTTTACGTAATTTAAAAAATGCGATATCTTTTTTAGATATGGTAGCCAATGCTTTTTGACCAGAAATTTTAGCCAACTCTTCAACAGCATAATCAATTAATTTCTTGTCGGCTACTGCAGCGCCTACTCCTTTATTAATTACAATTTTTTGTAATTTAGGAACTTGCATTACATTTTTGTAACCGAATTCTCCAGTAAGAGCTTCTATTACTCTACTGTTGTACTCTTCTTTAAGTCTTGGTGTATTATTTGCCATCACTAAATTGCTTTATCAGATTTTTTTGAAAACCTAACTTTTTTGTCTCCTTCTGTTCTATAACCAACTTTTGTTGCTTTTCCATTCTCAAGCAACATTAAATTAGAAATATGAATTGAAGCTTCTTTTTTCACAATACCTCCTTGTGGGTTTTGTGCGCTAGGTTTTGCATGTTTAGATATCATATTGACACCTTCAACAATTGCTCTGTATTTTACTGGAAATATTTTAATAATTTTCCCTTCTTCACCTCTATGATCACCTGCCGTAACTTGAACAGTATCTCCTGATTTTATCTTTAACTTCATAATCGTATAAGTTTATTAAAGCACTTCAGGTGCTAATGACACAATTTTCATAAATTGTTTTTCACGAAGTTCTCTTGCAACAGGACCAAAAACGCGAGTCCCTTTCATTTGTTCAGCAGCGTCCAACAATACACAAGCATTGTCGTCGAATCTAATATAAGATCCGTCTTTTCTTCTGATTTCTTTCTTCGTTCTAACAACTACTGCTTTTGCAACTTGACCTTTTTTTACTGATCCATTTGGAGTAGCATCTTTAATAGCCACAACAATTTTATCACCAATAGATGCATATCGTTTTCTGGTTCCTCCTAAAACGCGGATAACTAAAACTTCTTTTGCTCCAGTATTATCTGCTACTCTTAATCTTGATTCTGTCTGTAACATAATTATTTAGCTCTTTCTAGGATTTCTACTAACCTCCAACGTTTAGATTTACTCATTGGACGAGTTTCCATTATTTTAACAGTATCTCCAATATTGCAATCATTTTTCTCATCGTGAGCCACATATTTTTTAGTGCTTAACACGAATTTTCCGTACATAGGGTGTTTCACTTTTTTAACTTCAGCCACAACAATAGATTTCTCCATTTTGTTACTTGAAACTACACCTATTCTCTCTTTTCTAAGATTTCTTTTTTCCATCTTTACTTCTGACTACAATGATTGTAATTCTCTTTTAGTTAATTCTGTAGCTAAACGTGCCACATCTCTTCTAAGGGCTCTCAATTGCATTGGAACTTCCAATGGTGTAATTGCATGAGCCATTTTTAGATCGTTATAACTCTTCTTTGAACTTCCAAGTTTTTCTTGTAACTCGTCAGTTGATAATTCTATAATTTCTGATTGTTTCATTTTTTCTAATCGGTTATTAAGCGTTATCAAAATCTCTAGCCACCATAAACTTTGTTTTCACAGGAAGTTTTTGAGCCGCTAAACGTAAAGCTTCTTTTGCTATATTCATTGGAACTCCTCCTACTTCAAACATAATTCTACCTGGTTTAATTACACATACAAAATATTCAGGAGCACCTTTACCTTTACCCATACGTACTTCTAATGGTTTTTTGGTAATTGGCTTATCTGGAAATACTTTAATCCATAATTGACCTTCCCTTTTCATATGACGTGTTGCTGCAATACGAGCTGCTTCAATTTGACGTGATGTAAGAAAGGTTTGTTCCAAAGATTTGATTCCGAACATTCCATTTGAAAGTTCATGTCCTCTTTGTGAATTCCCGCTCATATTTCCCTTGCCCTTCTGTACTTTACGATATTTTACTCTCTTTGGCTGTAACATTTTACCTTCTAAATTTTAAAAATTTATTTTCTTCTACGAGGTTGTGATTTTTTCGGAGCATCTCCTCTTTCTGGTTTTCCTGTCGGTTTTTTAGACAGTCCAACTAGTGGAGATAATTCTCTTTTACCATAAACTTCGCCTTTCATAATCCATACTTTTACACCTAATCGGCCGTAGGTAGTATGTGCTTCAACAAGTGCGTAATCAATATCAGCCCTAAAGGTTGAAAGAGGAATTCTTCCTTCTTTGTAGTTTTCTGAACGTGCCATTTCAGCACCATTTAAACGACCTGAAATCTGAACTTTGATCCCTTCAGCATTCATACGCATAGTTGCAGCAATTGCCATTTTTATTGCTCTACGGTATGAAATTCTGTTCTCAATTTGGCGAGCGATACTAGATCCTACCAAACGAGCGTCTAATTCTGGACGTTTAATTTCAAAAATATTGATTTGAAAATCTTTCCCAGTAATCTTTTTAAGCTCTTCTTTTAACTTGTCTACCTCTTGTCCACCTTTCCCGATAATAATACCTGGTCTTGCAGTAGTGATAGTAACGGTTACAAGTTTAAGTGTACGCTCAATAATTACTGTTGAAACACTTGCTTTAGATAATCGAGCATTTACATACTTTCTTATCTTATCATCTTCAGCAATTTTATCTCCGTAGTCTCTACCACCATACCAGTTAGAATCCCATCCTCTGATAATTCCTAAACGATTTCCTATTGGATTTGTTTTTTGTCCCATTTCTACTTATGATTGATTGCTTACAATTTTACTTCCTAAGACTAATGTTACGTGATTAGAACGTTTTCTAATACGATGTGCACGACCTTGAGGTGCCGGTCTTAATCTTTTTAACATTCCTGCGCCGTCTACAAATATTTCTTTTACGAAAAGACCTGCATCTTCAATACTTGCTGTTTCATTTTTGGCTTGCCAGTTTGAAATAGCGCTTGACAATAATTTTTCAAGATTAATTGAAGCTTCTTTTGAATTGAATTTCAAGATTTGAAGTGCTTTTTCAACTTCAACACCTCTAACCAAATCCGCAACTAAACGCATTTTTCTAGGTGATGTAGGACAACCTGTAAGTTTAGCAAAACCTAATTGCTTCTTATCATCTTTTATCTGCTGTGCTCTTATTTTTTTTCGAACTCCCATGATACCTACTTATTTTTTACCTTTATTTTTTGCTCCACCATGTCCTCTGTAAGAACGTGTTGGCGAAAACTCTCCTAATTTATGACCTACCATATTTTCAGTTACATAAACCGGCACAAACTGACGACCGTTATGTACAGCAATTGTTTGCCCTACAAATTCCGGTGTAATCGTTGATGCTCTAGACCATGTTTTGATTACTGATTTACTTCCTGATTCCAAGTTGCCTTGAACTTTCTTTTCTAGTTTACGAAAAACGTAAGGTCCTTTTTTTAATGAACGTGCCATATATCAATTATTTTTTTCTACGTTCTATAATATATTTATTACTCGCTTTGGTCTTAGATCTGGTTTTGTAACCTTTTGCAGGTATTCCATTTCTTGATCTAGGGTGCCCTCCTGAAGATTTACCTTCACCACCACCCATTGGGTGATCGACAGGGTTCATCACCACTGGTCTTGTTCTTGGTCTTCTTCCTAACCAACGAGATCTACCGGCTTTACCGGAAACCAATAATTGATGGTCACTATTTGACACTGCGCCTATGGTAGCCATACAAGTTAAAAGAATCATTCTAGTTTCACCTGAAGGCATTTTCACAGTTGCATATTTACCGTCTCTTGCCATTAATTGGGCAAAAGCACCTGCACTACGAGCTAAAACAGCTCCTTGACCAGGATGTAATTCTATACAAGAAATTGTTGTTCCTAACGGAATTTTGCTAAGCAATAAAGCATTTCCAACATCAGGAGTTGCTCCTTCGCCAGCCATTACTTTTTGATCAACTTTTAAACCATTTTGAGCAATTATATATCTCTTTTCTCCATCTGCATAAAACAACAAAGCTATAAAAGCTGTTCTGTTTGGATCATACTCAATAGTTTTTACAATTGCAGGAACACCATTTTTATCTCTTTTAAAATCGATAATACGGTATTGCTTTTTATGACCGCCGCCAATATAGCGCATAGTCATTTTTCCATTGTTGTTTCGACCTCCAGATCTTTTATTCGGTGCTGTTAAGCTTTTTTCCGGCTTATCAGTAGTAATGGTGTCGAACCCGTTTACTACTCTAAAACGCTGACCTGGTGTTATTGGTTTTAATTTTCTAACTGACATTTTTTATGTTTCTTAGATATTGCTGTAAAAATCAATAGTTTCTCCCTCTGCTAACTGAACTATTGCTTTTTTATAAGCTCCAGATTTTGCTTGAACCATACCACTTTTTGTGAATTTGGTATTGCGTTTAACTGGGTAGTTCATTGTTTTAATACTAGAAATTGCAACACTGTAAGCTTTCTCTACAGCATTTTTAATTTCAAGTTTATTAGCTCTTTTATTTACAACAAATGCGTATCTGTTTAATAATTCGCTTTGACTTGTCGCCTTTTCCGTTATAATAGGTTTAATTAAAATATTCATATCTGTTACCTATTTACTTAAATTAATTTCTATCCCTTCTAAAGAACTTTCTGAAAGGACTATTTTATTTGCATTTAATAATTCGTAAGTACTTAAACCTGAGTTGATTACAGTTTTAGATCTTTTTAAATTACGCGATGACAAATATACATTATTATTTGACTCAGCCAACACAAATAAACATTTTTTGTTTTCAATACCTAGAGCTCCTAAAACTGCAGTAAAACTTTTAGTTCTTGGAGTTTCAAAATTAAAGTCTTCAACAACGATAATATTGTTCTCTTTTGCTTGAATACTTAATGCTGATTTACGAGCTAATTTCTTTAAATTTTTATTCAATTTAAAAGAATAATCTTTTGGTCTCGGTCCAAAAACACGTCCACCACCTCTAAATACAGGAGATTTTATACTTCCTGCACGAGCGGTACCAGTACCCTTTTGTTTTTTAATTTTACGAGTGCTTCCAGAAACTTCAGCTCTTTCTTTAGCTTTGTGGGTTCCTTGTCTCTTATTGGCCAAAAATTGCTTTACATCTAAATATACCGCATGGTTATTTGGCTCAATTCCATATACAGCATCAGAAAGTTCCACTTTTCTTCCTGTATCTTTTCCTTGTATGTCTAAAACTGATACTTCCATTATTTCTGAATAATTACATAAGCGTTTTTATGACCAGGAACACATCCTTTAACCACAAGTAAATTCTTTTCAGGAACCACTTTTAAAACTCTTAAATTTTGAACTGTAACTTTATTTCCTCCCATTCTTCCACCCATACGCATTCCTTTGAATACTCTGGCTGGATAAGATGATGCACCTAATGATCCAGGAGCTCTTAAACGGTTATGTTGACCGTGTGTTGCTTGTCCAACCCCGGCGAAACCGTGACGTTTTACAACACCTTGAAAACCTTTACCTTTTGAAGTTGCTGAAATATCAACAAATTCTCCTTCTACAAAAAGTTCAACTGTTAGTTGATCTCCTAATTTGTGCGCATCTTCAAATTCTTGAAATTCAATGACTTTCTTTTTAGCAATTGTGCCAGCTTTTTTAAAGTGACCATCTAAAGCTTTATTAGAGCTTTTTGCCGTTTTGTCATCGAAACCAAGTTGAAGGGCTTTGTACCCGTCTACCTCTAAGGTTCTGACTTGGGTGACTACGCATGGACCTGCTTCGATTACTGTACAAGGAATGTTTTTCCCGTTTTCGTCGAATAAGCTGGTCATTCCGATTTTTCTACCTATTAACCCAGACATTCTAATTTAATTATTAATTATTATTCTACTTTTATTCAAAAAAACAGGGTTAAAATACTTCAACCCTGATGTATTTTTTTTCGTTTTTCCTTCGTCAATCGCTCCGGACATGTCTTGAAAGGATCTCCCTTTCAGTTTAGTTTTGTTGAGATTCCGAAATAAATTCGGAATGTATTCAACTAATTATTTTCTTACTGAATAAGAAAATAAAGTTTCATTACACCTTAATCTCTACTTCAACGCCGCTTGGAAGTTCTAACTTCATTAAAGCATCAATAGTTTTTGATGAAGAACTATAAATGTCTAACAAGCGTTTGTAAGAACTCAATTGGAATTGCTCTCTAGATTTTTTATTTACGTGCGGAGAACGCAACACTGTAAAAATCTTTTTATGTGTAGGTAATGGAATTGGTCCGTTTACAACAGCACCAGTACTTTTTACCGTTTTAACGATTTTCTCAGCAGATTTATCTACCAAATTGTAATCGTATGATTTTAATTTTATTCTAATTTTTTGACTCATCGTTTAATAATTTAGAGATTATCCTTTGGCTTTTGCTATTACTTCTTCTGCAATGTTATTTGGTGTTTCAGCATAATGTGAAAACTCCATTGATGACGTTGCTCTACCTGATGACAATGTTCTTAAGGTGGTTACATAACCAAACATTTCTGATAATGGCACAGTAGCTTTTACAACTTTTGCACCAGCTCTATCATCCATAGCAGTTACTTGACCTCTTCTTCTGTTTAAATCACCTACAATATCCCCCATGTTAACTTCCGGAGTAACTACGTCGATTTTCATAATTGGCTCAAGAATTACAGCTTTTGCAGCTCTTGCAGCAACTTTATATCCCATTTTAGCTGCCAATTCGAATGACAATGCATCTGAATCCACTGCGTGGAAAGATCCGTCGTATAAAGTAATCTTCATGCTATCCATTTCGTATCCTGCTAAAGGACCGTTTTTCATAGCCATTTTAAATCCTTTTTCAATGGAAGGAACAAACTCTTTTGGTACGTTACCACCTTTAATGGCGTTAACAAATATCAATCCTGTTTCACCGGCCTCGGCAGGTTCCATCACAAATTTAATATCAGCAAATTTACCACGTCCACCAGATTGTTTTTTATAAACTTCACGGTGATCCGCTTTAGCGGTAATAGCTTCTTTATATTCAACTTGTGGTTGACCTTCGTTTACTTCAACTTTAAACTCACGTTTTAAACGATCAACAATAATTTCTAAGTGTAACTCACCCATTCCTGAAATAATTGTTTGACCAGAAGCTTCATCAGTTTTAACAGTAAATGTTGGATCTTCTTCGGCCAATTTACTTAAAGCCATTCCTAATTTATCAACATCAGCTTTTGTTTTAGGCTCAACGGCAATACCAATAACTGGATCAGGAAAGTTCATTGATTCCAACACAATTGGAAACTTTTCATCACACATGGTATCCCCAGTTTTGATGTCTTTAAATCCAACACCAGCACCAATATCTCCAGCTTCTATATAATCAATTGCGTTTTGTTTGTTGGCGTGCATTTGGTAAATACGTGAAATACGTTCTTTTTTACCAGAACGACTATTCAATATATAAGAACCTGCATCTAAACGCCCAGAATATGCTCTAAAAAATGCCAAACGACCAACAAAAGGATCGGTTGCAATTTTAAATGCAAGCGCAGCAAATGGTTCTTTTACACTTGGCTTACGCAATTCTTCTTTTTCTGTATTTGGGTTAATACCAATCACACCTTCTTTATCAATTGGTGCAGGTAAATAACGACAAACTGCATCTAATAAAAACTGTACGCCTTTATTTTTAAACGCAGAACCACAAACCATAGGAATGATTGACATATCCATCACAGCAGCACGAAGCGCAGCATGCACTTCATCTTCAGTAATAGAATCTTCATCTTCCATATATTTTTCCAAAAGATGTTCATCATAAGCAGCAACTTCTTCAATAAGTTTACCACGTAATAATTTTGCTTCTTCTTTTAATTCATCTGGAATTTCAACAACATCAAAAGTTGCTCCCATTGTGTGATCATGAAAAATAATCGCACGGTTTTTTATCAAATCAACAATCCCTCTAAAGTTTTCTTCATCACCAATATTAATAACGATAGGCACTGCATTAGAACCTAACATTTCTCTAACTTGTTGACAAACACTTAAAAAGTTGGCACCTTGACGGTCCATTTTATTAACGAAACCAATTCTTGGAACTTTGTAGTTATCGGCCAATCTCCAGTTAGTTTCAGATTGTGGCTCAACACCATCCACTGCACTAAATAAGAAAACCAAACCATCTAATACTCTCAAAGAACGATTTACTTCAACAGTAAAATCAACGTGACCGGGAGTATCAATAATATTAAAGTGATAACCCATTGCATCAGCAGTAGGTTCACCGTTTTCTGTAGGGAATTTCCATTCACAAGTTGTAGCAGCAGAAGTAATTGTAATACCTCTTTCTTGCTCTTGCTCCATCCAGTCCATAGTTGCAGCACCATCATGCACTTCACCTATTTTATGAGACACACCCGTATAATAAAGAATTCGCTCTGTGCAGGTAGTTTTACCCGCATCAATATGAGCCGCAATTCCAATATTTCTTGTATATTTTAAATCTCTTGCCATTTCTAATTATTAAAATCTAAGGTGAGAGAATGCTTTATTAGCATCAGCCATTTTATGAACATCCACTCTTTTCTTAACTGCGGCGCCTTCTTCTTTTGCAGCAGCTAAAACCTCACCGGCTAAGCGTTGAGCCATTGATTTTTCATTACGTTTTCTTGCATATAAAATCAACCATTTAATTGCAATAGACACCTTGCGGTCTGGTCTAATTTGCGATGGAATTTGAAAAGTTGCTCCACCAACTCTGCGGCTACGAACCTCAACTTGTGGCATCACATTGCTTAATGCGTCTTTCCAAATTTCTAATGATGATTTTTCCTGGTCTTGTTTCTTTGTTTCCACAATGTCTAATGCATCGTAAAACACTTTGAAAGCCGTAGATTTTTTACCGTCCCACATTAAGTTATTCACAAAACGTGTTACTAACTGATCGTTAAACTTTGGATCTGGTAAAAGCACTCTTTTTTTCGCTGCTCTTTTTCTCATGTCTTTACATTAAAGTTTTTAAATTACTTTTTAGGGGCTTTTGTACCATATTTAGAGCGACGTTGCGTTCTACCGTCAACACCTGCAGTATCTAATGCACCACGTACAATATGATACCTAACTCCTGGCAAATCTTTAACCCTTCCACCTCTAACTAATACTATCGAGTGCTCTTGTAAATTATGTCCTTCTCCAGGAATGTAAGCGTTCACCTCATTACCATTTGTTAACCTAACCCTTGCAACTTTTCGCATCGCTGAGTTTGGTTTTTTTGGTGTTGTGGTGTAAACACGTGTACACACTCCTCTTCGTTGAGGACATGAATTTAAAGCAGCCGATTTACTCTTCTTAGTTATTTTGGTTCTTCCTTTTCGTACTAATTGCGAAATTGTTGGCATACTGAAATTTTGTTATAAATTACTTTTAAATATATTATGCTCTTTTCAAAGAGTTTGCAAATGTACAATTATTTTCTTCTTAATCAAATATGAATATATTTTATTTTTTCTAATTAAATTAACAATATATATAATAGTTATAAAATGACATATTTTTTTTGATTTGAAAATAATGTTTAACAATTACGAATTGAATGAAAACAATTCAACGTTAACAGATAAACTATATGAAATTGATTTTAGTTATATTTTTTAAAGTTTAAAGTTGATTTTACCAATAAGTTGCTTCATAAAAAGTGAGTCATGTCCAAATAATATAAACAAATACAAAATCAAGGTTGAAATTGCATGACTATCTTAAAATTATTAAAACCAAGAATAATTTTAACTCTTAAAATTATATTTGAATTTTATATTGTGCTTTAAAGAGAAAATAATGCGGTTAAAAAATATTCACTATTTCATGTCATATTGATATTTTTAATTTATCATATTCAACAATTCCAATCCCTAATTTTTTCAGTAAAATAAACGATGTGTTTGCATCAGCAAAAAAGATTAGGAATCTTAATCATTATGAATTTAATAATTAACAGTCTGTTTATTTTTATTATTCGCAAAACCAAATAATTTTAATAAACCCATAACATTGAAAATCTTAACATATTTTAAGACTTTAACACTAAAAAGTTTGGTTTATTAACAAATTATTAAGATTTTTGACCTAATTAATTCAAATAATTATATAATGAAAACAAAGTTAAATGGTTTTTTAACGCTTTTGTTAGCGTTGATGGTGCAAATATCATTTGCCCAAGAAAAAACTGTTACAGGGAAGGTTACCGACGGAAGCGGACCATTACCTGGAGTAACAGTACTTATTAAAGGTACCAAAGCAGGTACACAAACGGATTTTGACGGAAATTATTCCATTAGAGCAAATACTGGAGCGGTGCTTCAATTTAGCTTTGTTGGGATGAAAACCGTAGACCAAGCAATTGGCGCTTCTAACACCATCAATATTGTGATGCAGGAAGATGCTCAAAGCTTAGACGAAGTTGTGGTTACAGCTTTGGGAATCAAGCGTGAGAAAAAGAGTTTAGGTTATGCTACACAAGAAGTAAAAGGAGATGCTGTAAATACAGTTAAGGATCCTAACTTTGTGAACTCATTATCCGGTAAAATTGCTGGTATTGATGTTAAAAGTAGTGGAACAATGGGTGGATCAACTAACGTAATTATTCGTGGTTATTCATCTTTATTCGGTAATAACCAAGCTTTATTTGTTATTGATGGTGTACCAGTCAGTAATTTAAATACCAATTCCGGCGGCCAAACTACTGGTAGAGGTGGTTACGATTTTGGAAATGCTGCGCAAGACATCAATCCTGATGACATTGAATCCATTAACGTTTTAAAAGGTGGTGCTGCTACTGCTTTATATGGTTCAAGAGCTGCGAATGGTGTTGTTGTTATTACGACAAAAAAAGGTGCTGGTGTTGTTAAACAAGGCATTGGTGTAACGGTAAACTCTTCTGTTACTTTCAATAAATTTAATGAAGATACTTTTACTAAATACCAGAACGAATATGGTGCAGGATACTTTAATGGATGGCATCCAGGAGGCTTTTATTTTGAAGATCAAGATGGAGACGGAACTGATGAAGCTTATGCCCTATCCGATTGGGATGGTTCATTTGGTACTGTG
Source organism: Flavobacteria bacterium RIFCSPLOWO2_12_FULL_35_11 (assembly GCA_001800975.1). GTDB lineage: Bacteria > Bacteroidota > Bacteroidia > Flavobacteriales > Flavobacteriaceae > Lutibacter. The sequence goes on from MGWK01000057.1 coordinate 30,895, forward strand.
CCATTTGATTCAAATTTATTAGTTCACCAGTGGAATTCTTGGTACCCACAATTACCTGATACTTATGGCGTTGCTACTCCTTGGGTCGCTGGAAAAAATGGACCGGCTTCAGTATTTGAAACAGGAACAACTCTTTTTAACAGCGTAGGTATTGATGGCGGCAATGAGCAAGGTACTTTTAGATTGGCTTATACCAAATTAGATCAAAAAGGAATTATGCCAAATAGTTCAATAATAAGAGATAACGTTGATTTTAGCGGAAGCTACAAACTTAATGAAAAATTAACCGCAGCTGCAAAAGTAACTTATGTTAAAACCGCAGGTAAAGGACGTTATGGAACTGGTTACGACTCTGAAAACTTCATGCAAACTGCAAAACAATGGTGGCAAACCAATGTGGATGTGAAAGAACAAAAAGCTGCTTATTTTTTAACTCGTGAAAACATCACTTGGAATACATCATACATTAATCACGATCTTAGTGCAATTTATCATGACAATGTTTATTTTATGCGTTATGAAAATTTTGAAACAGATTTAAGAAACCGTGTTTTTGGTAATGCGTCTTTAAATTATGAGATTAATGATTGGTTAAGCATTTTTGGTAGAGTATCTTTTGATACTTATTCCGGAAATCAAGAAGAGCGTATCGCTAATGGAAGTACAAATTCTCCATCAAAATATAGTATTTTCAATGAGTCATTCAATGAAAATAATTATGACTTAATGGTAAACTTTGATAAAGACATTGCTGAAAATCTAAATTTCAAAGCAGTAATAGGGACAAATGTCATGAGACAAAATTATTCAAGTATTTTCGCCAGCACAAATGGTGGTTTAAATGTTGATCGTCTTTATGCTTTAAGAAATTCAAAAAACCCTATTAATGCACCTACACAACGTGAATATTTAATGGGTGTTGATGGTTATTATGCAAATGCTTCTCTTGGTTTTGACAATATGATATATGTTGAAGGATCTTACAGAATGGATATTGCTTCAACCTTACCTACTGATGACAATAAATATAGTTATTACGGGGTTTCAGGTAGTTTACTGTTTTCAGAATTAATAGAATCAAATTTGATGTCTTTTGGTAAATTAAGAGTAGGATATGCTAAAACAGGTAATGCAGCAGGCCCTTTACAATTGTATAACACTTATGATTTAAACACGCCAGTAGCAGGTAACGCATCGGCTTCATTGCCATCTACCAATAACAACTCTAATCTTACCAATGAAGAATCGAATGAAGCTGAAATTGGTTTAGAGATGAAATTCGCAAAAAATAGATTAGGTTTTGATATCTCTTTATATGATAAAAAATCAAAAGATTTATTGACGCCAGTTACAGTTACTCCTGCAATTGGTTATAGCGGCCAATGGCTTAATGCTGGAGAGGTTCAAAACAAAGGTATTGAAATTTCATTATCTGGTTCACCTGTTAAAACTGATAATTTTGAATGGAAAATTGATGTGAATTGGGGTAAAAATGAAAGTGAGGTTTTATCATTGGCTTCTGGCTTAGAAAATCTTCAGTTGGCTAGCTTACAAGGAGGTGTTTCTATTAATGCATCTGTGGGCGAACCTTACGGAATGATTAGAGGTACTGATTATGTGTATCATGAAAATGGTGGCAGACTTATTAATCAAACAACTGGTGCTTATGTAAAATCAGGTCCAAATGAAAACTTAGGAACATTCCAAGCAGATTGGAAAGGTGGTATCAACAATAGTATCAGGTATAAAGATTTATCTTTTAGCTTTTTAGTTGATATGCAAAAAGGCGGTAAAGTATTTTCATTAGACACTTGGTATGGTTTTGCTACTGGTTTAACTCCGGAAACTGCCGGTCTTAATGACTTGGGCAATCCAATGCGTCTTACACTTGCTGAAGGTGGTGGTATATTACTTGATGGCGTGAAAGAAGATGGAACACCAAATACGGTAAGAACAAGAATGGACTATTATTCTAATGCATTGGGATATGGTAAAGCTGTAAATGCACAACATGTTTATGATGCAGGCTATATTAAACTAAGAGAAGTTTCTTTAGCGTATACATTACCTAATAAATTTCTTAAAAACACCTTCATTCAAGGGCTTACTTTATCAGCCATTGGTAGAAATTTATGGATAATTGACAAATCATTGCCTTATGGAGATCCAGAAGCTGGGTTAAGTTCAGGTAATGTTCAAGGTTACCAATCAGGAGCATATCCATCGACGAAAGATTATGGATTTAGTGTTAAATTACAATTCTAAAAATATATAAAATGAAAAAAATACTTATAATAGCCTTTCTGATAGGTATCACATTCTCTTGTGAAGACTTTGAAGGATGGAATGTGGACGAAAAAAGTCCAAGTGAAGTACCGGCTAGCTATTTGTTGACTAGTGCTCAAAGAAATTTAGCCGTATCGATGACAAGTACAAATGTGAACAACAATGTTTTTAAATTGTTTGCGCAATATTGGACTGAAACTCAATATACCGATGAAGTGAATTACGATTTAACAGCTCGAAATATTGGAGGCAACTTTTTCACAGCTATGTATAGAGATGTACTTATTGACTTACGTGAAGTAAAAAGATTAACCAATGCTGATGAATTCCTTGATGCCAATACCAAAGCCAATCAAATAGCTATAACTGAGCTTATTGAAATTTATGTTTGGCATGTATTGGTTGATACTTATGGTGATGTCCCTTATAGCGAAGCGTTAGCGGGAGTAGATAATTTATTACCTAAATATGATGATGATGCTGCTATTTATGCTGATTTATTTACCCGTTTAGATGTTGCTTTATCTCAATTAAATAATGGTGGTACTTTTGGAACAGAGGATTTAATTTATAACGGAGACACCGATAATTGGAAAAAATTCGGAAATTCTTTAAAATTAAAAATGGCAGTTCAAACTGCTGATTTTGATGCAGCGAGATCTAAAACTTTAGCAGCACAAGCAGTAGCTTCCGGAGTATTTACTTCTACGGCTGATGATTACGCTTTTCCTTTTCAGCTAACACCTCCACATACAAATCCTATTTGGACAGACTTAGTGCAATCAGGTCGTAATGATTTTGTGCTAACAAATACTTTTGTGAGTTTAATAACGCCACTAAATGACCCTAGAGCTTCTGTTTTTATGGATGACAATAAAGTGCCTTATCTTGGGGCAACTTATGGTACTGGTGTTTCTTATGTAGACTATACACATATCGGTGATTTATGGCATACAGAAGATTTAGAAGGTATCCTGTTAAGTTATTCAGAAGTTCAATTTTTGTTGGCTGAAGCTGTTGAGAGAAACTTAATTACTGGTAATGCTGCAACATATTATAATGCTGGTGTAACGGCTTCTATTATCTATTGGGGAGGTTCACAGGCAGCTGCTACAACGTATTTAGCGCAACCAAGCGTTGCTTACGCTACAGCTGGTGCTAACTGGAAACAAGTAATTGGAAATCAAAAGTATATTTCACTTTATGGTAGAGGTTTTGAAGCTTGGAGTTCTTGGAGATTATTAGATTACCCTAATACTTTTGTAAGACCTGCTATATCTGGAGAAGCTGTTCCTAGACGTTATATTTATGGAAATGGTGATGCTGATGTTAACGGCGTTAACTATGAAGCTGCAAGTGCCGCTATGGGTGGTGACTTAAAATCTTCTAGAGTATTCTGGGATATCAAAGGTCTAGGAAACTAAGTAATTAAGATTACTGAGTTTAGTTTTCAAAGACTATTAAATTTAATATTATAAAAACCGCTTAATAAAAATTAAGCGGTTTTTTCTATTTTATGTTACAAATAAACCAGAAAAGTTGCTAAAAACATAAAAAATTAATAAAGTAAAGTTGGCTATAATAGAAATTAACAATAATATAACTCGCTTATAAAACCTTATATAATAAAAGGTCATTGAAAGATTTTATTACACAGCCAACCAATTATTTCAAACTTTACATGCTAAAACATATGTTACATATTACATATAATAGTTGAAATACATGTAATGCGTTAGGTTCAGAAAAAAACCATTAGTTACTATTAGAATATTCAAATGTGCAACCAAGTAAAAAAACTATCATCTATTATAATATATCATAAACCAAAATACTTTAATATATTCCTCATACTTTAACAAAAAATTAGGAATATTAAGAAATTATTAAGATTTTTGATATTAATTAATTCAAATAATTATAAGATGAAAACAAAGTTTAATGGATTTTTAACGCTACTACTGGTGTTACTCGTGCAAATTACGTTTGCGCAAGAAAAAACTGTTACAGGTAAAGTCTCCGACGCAAGCGGTCCGCTACCGGGAGTAACAGTACTTATTAAAGGTACAAAAACAGGTACCCAAACTGATTTTGACGGAAATTATTCCATTAAAGCAAATACTGGAGCGGTGCTTCAATTTAGCTTTATTGGTATGAAAACCATTGATCAACCTGTAGGCGCATCCAACAGCATCAATATTGTGATGCAAGAAGATGCTCAAAGCCTAGAGGAAGTGGTTGTAACGGCTGTAGGTATTTCCAGAAGAGAAAAGGAACTGGGATACAATGTTCAAAACGTTAGTGCAGAACAAATAAATGCCAAACCCAATGCCGACATTGTGAACTCCTTAGCTGGAGCCACTTCAGGTGTGCAAATTGTAAGTTCTTCCGGTGAAGCTGGGGCGTCTACTTATATGACAATTAGAGGATCTGCATCTATTACTGGAAATAACCAACCATTATTTATTGTAAATGGTATGCCCATTATTTCAGGAGGTGGAAGTAGCGGTGTTGGAGGTACTAACTCCTCTAGTAGATCAATTGATATTAACCCTGACGATGTAGCTTCAATTTCAGTTTTGAAAGGTGGTGCCGCAACTGCGTTATATGGTGTACGCGCAGCTAATGGTGCCGTAATTATTACTACAAAAAGTGGTAAAAACTTAACAAGTAAAAAAATAGAATTTCATTCTTCTTATGGAATTGATCAGGTTTCTCAACTTCCTGCTATGCAAAAAAAATATGCCCAAGGGCTTAATGGAACTTGGATTGGCGGTAATGCTAATTCCTGGGGTCCTGAAATATCAAGCCTTGAGTATAATGGAGATGCTACATATAAATGGGATCCATTTGGACGATTGGTACCAGAAGGAACTGGAAATGGAACTCCTGCAAAATATTATAATCCCTACGATTTTTTTCAAGACGGAGCAGTAAGTAAAAATGGGATAAGTATTAGTAACGGAAATGATCAAGGTAATTTTTTCTTCTCTATTTCAAATTTACAACAAGAAGGTATTATTCCAAACAATGAATATGGAAGAACTACTCTACGTTTAAATGCTTCAACTAAGCTATCTGAAAATTCAACTTTTGGGGCAGATTTAGCTTACACCAATTCAAGGGCTGTGCAAATTCAAAAAGGGTCAAACGTATCCGGAATTATGCTGGGTCTTTTAAGGAGTGCAACTACATTTGACAATAGTGCAGGATATGAATTCCCTGATGGAACGCAAAGAAATTACCGAAATGGTGGTGGATATGACAATCCATACTGGACGGCCAATAATATTAAGTTTGATGAAGACGTAAACAGATTTACGGGTGGGATTAATTTTAACATAAAATTCGCAGAGTGGTTCAATGTATCTTATAACGGAAGTGTTGACTGGTATAACAGACGTTATAGAGACCAATTTAAAATTGGATCTAGAGGTAATCCTACTGGTTATTTAGCTGAATACCAATATTTTGGAAGCGTTGTGAATTCCGACCTTTTGTTTAACTTTCAAAAAGAGTTTTCTGATGATTTTAGTACAAAATTAACACTTGGTAATAACTTTTATTCATCATACGGTAAAAGTTTATTTGCAAATGCAACTCCCCTTTCAATTCCAGATTTTTATCAGCTAAACAATACGAGTAATAATACTGCCTCAAGTGGTGTTGGCCAATCTAAAACAATGGCTGTTTTTGCTGATCTTCAATTGGCGTTTAAAGATATGTTATTCTTAAGTTTAACTGGAAGAAATGACTGGGCAACAACAATGCCGGAAGCAAATGATGATGCTTTTTATCCTTCAGCCAGTTTAGGTTTTGTTTTCACAGAAATAGAAGGATTAAAGAACAATTCAGTGCTAAGTTATGGTAAATTAAGAGCTTCTGCCGCAAAAACGGCAAACATTGCTCCTGCATACCAAACTTCCAACTATTTCTTTGCAGCAACAGCCGGCGATGGTTGGACAAACGGAGTTAATTTCCCTTACCAAGGACAAACAGGATTTGAAGTTGGAACAGGCCTTGGAAATCCAGATTTAAAACATGAAACTCAAGAATCTTGGGAAGTAGGTGCCGATTTGAGATTTTTACATAACAGATTAGGTCTAGATGTTACCTATTTTAAAAATGTAAATACAGATTTATTAATGTCAGTTCCTATTGCTAATTCTTCAGGGTTTTCATCGGTGTTTTTAAATGCTGCTTCAATGGAATCTAAAGGAATTGAAATCAGTTTGAATGCCAATCCTATAAAAAGTGAAGACTTTAACTGGGAATTCGTAGCCAATTTCACTAAATTTACCAATATAGTAACAGCTTTATCTGAAGGTGTTGATAATGTATTTCTTGGTGGTTTTACAACTCCTCAAGTACGTGCAGTAGTTGGTCAAGAATATAGAAGTATTTTTGGAGAAGACTGGTATAGAGACAGTGCTGGAAATGTTTTAATTAATGATGATCCGACTGATAGTTACAGAGATGGTTATCCAATGACAAATACTGCTCAAGGATTGGTTCCAATTGGTGACTTTAATCCAGATTGGACTGCTAACATTACCAATACTATGACCTATAAAAATTTATCATTATCATTTTTAATTGATATAAAATCAGGAGGACAAATGTATAATGGTACCGCTTTCGCCATGAACTCTTTCGGAACTTCTGAAAGAACCGTTAATAGAGAGGTTTATTACAATGCTGATGGCAGTATTAACTTTAACACTACACCTGCACAAAACCTAGTGGTTATGAATGGTGTTTATGGCCATATCGCTACTGACGGAAGTACTGTTTCAAATGGTGTTACCAACGTAACCCCAGTTGTGCAAGATCAAGCTTGGTTTCAAGGACAAGGCAGTAACTTTGGAGGAGGTCCATCTTCTGCAGCTATGGAGCCTGCTGATTGGGTAAGATTAAGAGACATTACATTAGCTTATAATTTGCCTAAAATTGGAAAGGTTCTTAAAGAAGGGCAAATATATGTTACCGGTAAAAATTTATGGGTAAGCACACCATATTCCGGTATTGATCCTGAAACTAACTTGAGTGGTGCAGACAATGCACAGGGAATGGATTATTTTAATAGCCCAGGTACAAAATCTTATATGGTAGGTGTTAAACTAACGTTTTAATTAACAAAATTTAATCATGAAAAAAATAAATAATTTTAATATAAAAAATTTAATACTGGTATTTACACTAGTATTAATGGCGACATCGTGCTCAGATTGGATAGATCACGATTTAAATACAGATCCTGATTCTCCTGCAGATGTGCCAATGAACCTTTTATTGCCATCTATACAGCAGAAAATGGGTTATTCATTGCTTGGTAATGATGCAGTTAGAACTAATAATATCTGGACCCAACATTTTGATGGTGTGGATCGCCAGTCTTATACCGAAGCTAGATATCAAATTACGCCAGCTGATGTAAACAACCTTTGGTCATCAGTGTACACTGGGATGATGATAAACACGTCTATTTTAATCAATAAAGCGAAAACTGAAGGTGCTGAATCTCCAAATTTTGCAGGCGTTGGTCAAGTTTTAATGGCTACCACTTTAGGTATTACAACAGATTTATTTGGGGATATCCCTTATAGTGAAGCCCTTTCAGGTTCTCAAAATATATTAAAGCCAGCATATGATTCTCAAGAATCAATATATGGAAGTATTTTTAGCCTATTGGATGAAGCTGTTGTTAATTTAAGCAGTACCACTAATGCCTTTCAGGTTAAAGGTGATGTATGTTATAATGGTAATGTGGATAAATGGAAAAAAGCGGCATATTCTATTAAAGCTAGGCATACTTTACAACTTTCCGGAAAAAAAGGAAATGCTGCTTATACAGATGCTTTAGCAGCTGTAGCAAATGGATTTTCATCAAATGCAGATGACCTTAAAGTTCCTTTTGAAGATGCAAATAGAAACCCTATATTTCAGTTTATGGAACAAAGAACCGATATTAGAATGGGTGGAACTTTCATAGATATGTTGCTTGACAGTAATGACCCAAGACTTCCTTTTTATGCAGCCAAAGATAGTGATGGAAACTACTCTGGCAGTGCAGCTGGATCTCAAAACCCAGATGCTTCACGCCCAGGTTCTTATATTGCAAGTTTTAACTCTTCTGTTTCTTTAATGACTTATTCTGAGTTGAAATTTATTGAAGCTGAAGCCAGACTTATGCTTGGACAAGCTGGAGCGCAACAAGCATATGAAGCCGCTGTGGCAGCCTCTGTTTTAAGAGTTACAGGTAGTGCAAATACTGCTTGGTTAGTGGCAAACATTAATGGTGTACCAGTTACTTTACAAAATATTATCGAACAAAAATATATTGATGGTGTTTCAACAAATCAACCATATGCTGATTATAGAAGAACTGGTTTTCCTGTCTTAACTATCGCTCAAGGCGCGCTTATACCTTCTATACCAGTAAGGTTTCCATATCCACAAAGTGAGTTCGATTATAATAATGAAAACGTGCCAACAGTTGTTTTAACAGACAAAGTATGGTGGGATCAATAATCAATAAAATTATAGAATAATGAAAAATATCTTAAAACATTTTATACTTATAGCAGTTACTATTTTAGGAACTGTTTCTTGTGAATATGACGAAACAAGTTTTGACTTGCAGTCAGATGCTCCAGACCCTAACGCAACTTATTATATCCAGTTTAAAAACGCATCAAAATCTTTACAAACTGGAGTTGCTGAAGATGGTAGTCTTGTAGATATCTCAACAACTGTAACTGTTGGTTTATTAGGTCTTCCACGAACAGAAGCCACTGTTGTAAATTTTACAATAGACCCGGCTACAACTATTAGTCCAAATATGTATCAGCTATCTGCTACATCTATTACTATTCCTGCTGGAGAAACCACTGGATCAATTAGTTTAGTAACTAATACAGAACTAATGCCTGTTGCTGAAGTTTTAAAATTTATTTTAAATGTTGATGCTGGTGAGAATACTGCCACTGCTGGTACAAGGCTTGAATATAAATTAGAAAGAATTAACTTTTGTCTTTTAACACTTTCTGACTATGTAGGAACCTGGACTGGTACTGATTCTTGGGGTTATCCAACTGAAGTTACCACTAGTTTAGTTGGCGGCAAATTAATGATGAACGGCATAGGATTCGGCTGGTTTCAAGATTGGTGGGGCGAGGTAATTGTTACGAATAACCCTGTTGAGGTTGACGTAAATTTAATAACTGGTGATTTTGTTATAAATGATGCAAAACAAACAGTTCCTTATTTGGTTTCAACTTATCTTGGTGCCTTACAGCCAGCTTATAAAATTAAAGCTTCTGGGAAAATAACGAGTACTTGTGAACAAATAATTGAATTTACATATTCATTCGATCAAGGCGGCTATTTTAATGGAACGGCTTGGGGCCCGGCTTTTAAGGAAGTTATAAAACATAACTAATATTTCAAATAATTAAATTTCACTCGAAATTATAATTGACTAAAAACCACCTCACATGAGGTGGTTTTTTTTTATAAAAATAGTCATGTTCCAATGCAAAAAAACCAAAGAATTAACACTTTGAAAAAATTGATAAACAATTATGACATATCTTGGACAATGTAAATTATGTTTTTAATTAAAATATGGTCTTTAAATACATCTTATTTTTTAAATCAAACATGGAAAAAATACTATTTATACAAGAATTCCTTTTTACCATTAACCTGCATAGAATCCTTTTCCTTAATTTCCTGTGAATGGCTAAGAATTACTTTCATGCAAGATTCTATCGAAAAATTATCGCCATTTTGAGAATATATACAGATAAAAAAACAAAAACTATATAAATAAAGCGCCTCTTAATTTAACTATTTTTCTATCCAATTTTAAAAATAGCTCATTATTTATTGCGATTAATATAGAAGTAAAATCTTTACGCAACTAAATAATCAAACTATCATCTACTATAATATAACGAAAACCTTAATGATTTACTATATTCTCAATGCCTTAACAAATAAATTAGGAATATTAAGAAATAATTAAGATTTTTGAAAATTAATTAATTCAAACAATTATAACATGAAAACAAAGTTAAATGGATTTTTAACGCTGCTACTGGCGTTGCTTGTGCAAGTGACATTTGCGCAAGAAAAAACTGTTACTGGGAAAGTCTCCGATGCGAGCGGACCGTTACCTGGTGTAACAGTGCTTATTAAAGGTACCAAAACTGGTTCCCAAACTGATTTTGACGGAAATTTTTCCGTGAGAGCCAACACAGGAGCTGTATTGCAATTCAGTTTTGTTGGTATGGAAACTGTTGAAAGAACTGTTGGTGCTTCCAACATTATCAACGTTACTATGCAAGAAAGCGCTGAGTCACTAGAAGAAATAGTGATTATGGGTTATGGATCTCAACGAAAAACTGAGATCACAGGTTCTACAGTACAGGTTAATGCAGATGCTATTGCACAAGTTCCTGTTTCAACTGTTGACCAAGTATTACAAGGTAAAGTTGCAGGTTTGGTATTTAGCGGTAACTCAGGCACGCCTGGTTCTGCAAGTGATATTCGAATAAGAGGGGTTAGTTCCATTACGGCAGGAAATGAACCTTTATACGTAATAGACGGGGTGCCAATGAATAATAATAACGTATCTGCAACAACTGCAGGATCTTCCTTATCTGCATTGTCAAGTATTAACAGTGCCAATATTGAAAGCATTACCGTTTTAAAGGATGCTTCTGCCACAGCAGCATATGGTGCCCGTGGAGCCAATGGGGTTATTGTAATTACAACCAAAGGTGGTAAATCAGGCAAGACAACTTTTAATTTTAGTTCATCCTACGGTGTTTCAAATGATGCCATTGATGGGCCAACTGTCTTAACTGGCGCTGAAAGAGAAGAACTTTTTTATGATGCCTTATTTAATACTTATGGTGCTGCTAATGGATTTAACCGTGCAGGAGCAGAAGCTTATTACCTTTCAAAATTAAATATATTTGGAACTTCTTATTCGGCTTGGAATGCAGCTGGAAGGCCTGAAGCAAATTGGGCCAAAGTGATTACCAATAAAGATGCCCCAATACAAGAATATAACTTATCTGCAACTGGAGGAGACGAAACCTCAAGTTTTTATACCTCATTAGGTTATTTCAAACAAGAATCTACCGTAATTGGGTCTACATTTGATAGAGTCTCAGGAGCTTTAAATTTTAATAAAGATTTATCAAGCAAAGTAAAATTTAGCACAAGAAATTCTGCTTCACATACTTTTCAAGATGGGTTGTTAGAAGCAAGTGCCTATTTTTCTTCTCCTCGAGCAGTTAAATATTTTATGCCTCCTGTTCAACAGCCTTATACTGATACAGGGGAAATTAACGTTTTAGTTCCCGGCACTTCATTACCAAATCCATTATGGATTGCTGAAAATGATATTGATAACTCCAAACTTACAAGAATTATAACCAACAATTCACTTACTTGGGAAACTCCAATTGAAAATTTAATATTCACTACAAGAGCGAACATTGATTATCAAGTTTATAATTACAAAAATTATAGAAACAGGGTTCGTGGAGATGGCGCAAGTCTTAAAGGTACCGGTTGGCAAGCCCACAGTAATACTGCAACTTATGTATTTCAAAATTCATTAGATTATACTTTTGAAATAAACGATAATCATAAAATTGATTTTAAAGCATTGCAAGAATTTCAAAAAAATAGATACTACTATTTATCTGCAGTTGGTAACAATTTTGCCGATGACGATATCAATAACTTGGCATCTGCCGGTAACCCTACTGGTGCATATTCTGAATTCACGGATTGGGCAATAGCTTCCTATTTAGGTACGGTTCACTATACAGCCTTTGACAGCAAATATGTACTTGACGGTACATTTAGAAGAGAAGGAAGTTCACGTTTTGCTCCTGAAAACAGATGGGGTAATTTTTGGTCTATTGGTGCTGCATGGAATATTTATAAAGAAGCCTTTTTGGCCGACAATAGCGTGATCAGCAATTTAAAACTAAGAGCTTCTTACGGAGTTACAGGTAATGCCAATATTGGCTTAAATCAATACCAGGCTTTGTTAGGTTATGGAACTAACTATGCCGGTGAAAGCGCTGTAGTCCCAACTAATTTTGGTAATAGCGATTTATCTTGGGAAACTTCAAATACCTTAGATCTAGGTATGGATTTTGGATTATTTCAAAATAGAATTAGTGGATCTTTTGGTTATTATCAAAGAGAATCTAATGATTTATTATTAAATGTGCCACTTTCATTGACATCTTCCTTTGCTAGCCAAACCAGAAATATTGGTAGCATGGAAAACAAAGGGTTTGAATTGGAAATGAATTTCAGTATCATTGAATCAGAAGATTTCAACTTTTCTATTGGCGGAAATATGGCGACCACAGAAAATGAGGTGACAAAATTGGCCAAAGACAATAACGGCGATGAAATTAACATAACTGGTACTACACAAAGAGTTGAAACTGGCCACCCAGTTTACGGATGGTATATGCCAACTTGGGCAGGGGTTGATCCTGCAAATGGTGATGAATTATGGTATGTAGAAGGTGAAGGAAGTGCCACCACCAATAACTTTAACAGTGCAAAACAAGTTTGGCAAGGCGGAAGTGCTATCCCTAAACTAACTGCAGGTTTAAATTTACATGTAGATTATAAAGGCTTTAGTATAGATGCAAGTGGGTATTATGCTGGTGGACATAAAGTTTACGAAGAATGGCACTTATACACACAATCACCAAGTAGATATCCTACACAACTTTATCAAGGGTTGAACACATTGATGGATAGATGGCAAGTACCTGGAGATGTTACCCGTTTCGGTAGAATGCAGTATAATGCACCACCTTGGCAACGGTATTCAAAATTCTTATATGATGGGGATTATTTAAGAATAAAAGACGTAACCTTTGGTTATGACTTTAATAATGAAATAACAGACCTTGTTGGTTTTGATGACATTAGACTTTTTGTTCGCGGAACTAACTTATTCACATGGGTAAAAGATGACTTGTTATTGTACGACCCAGAAGTTAGCGCTAATGGTTTTACATCATTAACCACACCACCTGTTAAGTCAATAATTTTTGGTATTAACGTTAAATTTTAAGAAATCATGAAAAAAATAAATTTTATATATACATTAGTTTTCATAGGTTTACTATCATTTACGGCTTGTTCAACGGATGATTTAGAGCCTAGCTTAGAGCAAAATAAACTTGTTGAAGGAAGTATTGTAGATGTCAGTAATCTATTTGGAATATTAAAAGGATCATATGATATCCTTTCATTAACAGGCTATTACGGAAGAGATTTTATAATAAATAATGAGGTAAGAACAGACAATTGCTTTGCAAATGGCAGTTCAGGGCGTTTTACTACGGAGGCTTCATTTAGTTACAATGCAAATTCTGGCTATATGTGGGATGAGGCTTATAGAGCTTTAGCAGGTGCCAACATAATAATCAATACAGATGTTACAAAATTAACAGGAGATCAAGCTTATGGAAAACACCTGCAAGGACAAGCCTACGCAATAAGAGCTTTGGTACATTTCGATTTGTTAAAATCGTATGGTCAACAACACGTTGGCGGAACCTTAGGTGTGCCTTATGTGAAGGAATTTAAAGGAAGTGACCTTTATCCTGCACGTAATACTGTTCAGGAAGTTAAAACCTTTATTATGGAAGATTTAAATTCAGCTTTTACGTTGATGGACGAGGCATTCTATGATAAAAGTAAGCAATTTATGTCCAAATTTACTGCTAAAGCGTTAGAATCAAGAGTGGCTGTTTATTTTGGAATGTGGCCTGAAGCAAAACTTGCCGCTGAAGCTGTAATAAATTCGAATCGATATAAAATTATACTTGCTGGCGACTATGTTGCATCTTGGGGTCAAGATGGATCTTCAAATTCTATTTTTGAGTTGGCATTTAGTTCAACAGATAACCAAGGTATAAACGGTTTAGGATACATCTACAGAAAAGGCACATCAGGTAGCTATGGAGATGTTCAAGTATTAAACGAAGTTGCAAACCTATATGAGGTTGGCGATGTTAGAGCCGGAATATTAGGTTATGAAGGAACCAGATTAATAAATAAGGGTAAATTTCCTGACCTTACAGGTTTCGATAATGTTTCTGTAATTAGATATGAAGAAGTTATTTTAAATTATGCCGAAGCTTTATTTGAAACTGGTGGAGATGCATTAACTCAGTTAAATAAAATCACCTCAAATAGAGGTGCATCTGCATATACTGTTGTTACTAAAGATAATATTCTTAATGAAAGAAGAAAAGAATTAATTTTTGAAGGTTTCCGTTATGATGATCTATTAAGAACAGGAAAATCTATTGTGAAATTTTCTTTGCAACAAAATATAGCAAGCACAATTCCTTATGGAGACCCTAGAATGACATGGGCAATTCCAAAAGCTGAAATGGATGCCAATTCTAATATGGTACAAAATACAGGATACTAAAATATTCTAATTTTAAATTTTTAAAACCATCCGTCAAAAGACGGGTGGTTTTTTTATTACTACAATATTCTTACATTTGCACTATGGAAAATGAAACTTCAAAAATATTTGGCATTCGGGCGGTTATAGAAGCCATAAACGCTGGAAAAACCATCAGCAAAGTGTATCTGCAAAAAGACTTAAGCGGTCATCTATTTTCTGAATTAAACAGCCTTATTAAGCAACATAACATTGCAACAAGCCATGTGCCGGTTGAAAAATTAAACCGCATTTCAAAAAACGGAAATCACCAAGGTGTTGCGGCGCAAATTTCCCCTATTGAATTTTCAGATTTAGAGGAATTAATTGCTGCTGCTTTTGAAAAAACCACAACTCCCCTATTTTTGTTGTTAGATCAAATTTCTGATGTTCGTAATTTTGGAGCCATTATTAGAACTGCAGAATGCGCTGGTGTTCAAGGAATTGTGATTCAAAAACAAGGAAATGCGCCTATAAGTGCTGATACCATAAAAACTTCGGCAGGTGCGGCGTTTAAAATGCCTATCTGTAAAGTTGACCATATTAAAGACGCTATTTTTCAATTTCAGGCGGCAGATATTCAATTGGTTGCTGCCACCGAAAAAACGGATACCTTAATCTACGACATAGATTTAACGCTGCCAACAGCCATTATCATGGGATCGTAAGATAGAGGCATCAATCCGTCTATTTTAAAAATTGTAACCCACAAAGCAAAATTACCAATGCTGGGAGAAATTGACTCTCTCAACGTTTCTGTAGCTTGTGGTGCTTTTTTGTATGAAACGATCAGACAACGATTGAAGTTGAAAGGTTAAAGATTAAAGGTTAAAGCTAAAAAGAAACTTCAAACATGCTTTGAACTTCGGTCTTCGGTCTTCGGTCTTCGGTCTTCGGTCTTCGGTCTTCGGACTGAGCCTTACAAAAGCGATTTCACGTAATTTTTATGAATTTGTCGAAGATTTTTAAGTTCTTTTCGGAGTAATTTTACAAAATCCTTTCCCTGAATTTTTGTACTTTCCAACTGCAAACAATTTTGATACAGACCATCAATAAAATACCGAAGTGATTTTGCGTATTTTAATTTTAAATATGGGTTTTCCTGGCACTCAGTCTCCACAATTTTAGGAACCAATCCAAAGGCATTCATCACCAAATTATCCGCATATTTGTCTATTTTATTCATAGACAAATACATAGCTAGCACACTTTTGTCATTGCTTATATAGGAAGCAATATGTCGAGACAATTTGAAGATATCAAGCGATTTTTGATAAATCACCAGCTGATTTAGATTTTGCTCTTCAGTATTAAACATTGGTTGTTGTATTTAGCATGCAAATTTACCTCGAAAAATAAAATTTTATATTTAATAATTAAAGCAATTGTATTAATTTAGTTTATTAATTAATATTTTTATAGGCTAAAACTTTAAAAAATGAACATAGACGCCATTAACTGGAAAATCTTGGATTGTTTACAGCAGAATGCCCGGCAATCGAATACTGAAATTGCGCGTAAAGTTGGTATTTCTTCGCCTGCAGTTGCAGAACGCATTCATAAAATGGAAGATATTGGCATTATTGAAGGCTATCACGCAAAAGTGAGCTATATAGAAACAGGAAATCAGCTAAAAGCCATTATTACCTTGCGCGCTTTTATGGGTAGATTAAAACCATTTATTGAAAAAGTGAAAGACTTTAATGAAGTGATAAATTGTTACAGAATCACGGGAAACGAGAATATTGTGATGGAAGTTGTGCTAAAAAATCAACAACACCTTGGAAAATTTATTGACCAATTAATTACCTATGGGGAAACCACAACACACATTGTATTGTCTAATGTGGTTGAGAATAGTCCTATTATGAAATCGGCGCATCTTTAAGAAAAAGTTATAGGTTAAATGTTATATGTTATTTTTTGAGTTGGAAGACCGAAGTCCGAAGTCCGAAAATAAACGGATCAAATTCCCCTCTTTGAGAGGGGTTAGGGGTGTGTAAAAAACATGAAAAGAATAAAAATTTTAAAAACCGATAACACTAATCAGGGAAGTGCAGTTCAAGCTTTCACCTTTAGCCATTTAACTGTTAAGAATCATCAAAGCCAAACGAATTTTAAAATATTCCATTTCAGCATTTAAATGGTCAAAATAGGGTTTTAAAGTTGCCGGGCTTTCCAAGGCTTCTTTTGCTTTTCTAACCTGTTCAACTTCTTCTGCAGTCACAAAATCATAAATATTGATATCTTTTCCGTCGGCATATAATTTGGCTAAATGGGAGAATATGGTGGTTGGGCTCAAGTTTCTTTTTAACGCAATCTCATCGATGGTTAATCCTTCCTTGTACAATTCATAAGTAACTTGATACGTGTCTCCTTTTTTCTTTTTCTTCTCCGTCTTTTCACCCATAAATGAAATGATTTCCCCAATAAATTCATCGCCGTAAACTTCCAGCTTTCGTTGGCCAACGCCACTTATCTCCAAAAAATCTGATTTACTCATAGGCCTTGCCCTTTCCATTTCTTTTAAAGAAGCATCACTAAAAACCAGATAGGCAGGAATATTTTCTTCCAAAGAAATTTGATGGCGCAGTTTGCGCAAACGCTCAAACAATGTGTCCTTTTTAGCTTTCGTTGCTTTTGGTTCTTTTTCAACAACTGCTTGTTCTATAACTGAAATTGGATAGGTTAAATTTACCTGTTTATTTTCAAACAACACCTTTTGCGAGAAATCCGTCAGTTGCAGTGCATTATTTTTGTGAAAAGCAATTTCGCAAATCCCCTGATTTATTAATTGAATAATATATTGCTGCCAATCGCGCCAAGAAATGTCTTTTCCCACGCCGTGAGATTTCAATTTATCGTACCCTTTATCTATTATTGTTGCATTGTGCGCCCCTCGCAACACATCAATCACAATTCCTGTGGCTTCAGATTCTTTAAGCCTTGAAATGACTGAAAGTGCTTTTTGGGCGATAGTTGTGCCATTAAAAAATTGGGGCGGATTTCTACACACATCGCAATTCCCGCAATTTTCTGATAATAATTCTCCAAAATAACTCAACAATATTTTTCTTCTGCAAGCTGTTGCTTCAGAAAATTGTTGCATTCTTTCCAATTTGGCAAGCTGAATATCTTCGTTTGAAGCGCCTGCCGCAAAATTCCGCAACTGAATTACATCGGCATAACTATGAAATAACAAAGCATTCGCTTTTACGCCATCTCGTCCGCAACGACCAATTTCCTGATAATAGCCTTCAATATTTTTGGGCATATTGTAATGAATTACCCAGCGCACATTCGACTTGTCTATCCCCATTCCAAAAGCAGTAGTGGCGCATATTATTTGCGTTTTGTCGAACAGAAAATCCTCTTGCGTTTTTGTTCTTTCCTCAAAACTCAAACCAGCGTGGTATGGCATTGCTTTTATGCCGTTTTGCTTCAATTTTAATGCCAGTTGCTCGGTCGATTTTCGGCTTAAACAATAAATAATGCCGGCTTCATTTGGTTTTTTATTGATGAATTTAATAATTTGCGAAACACGGTCATTTGCCGGACGCACTTCCAATTCAATGTTTTTTCGATCGAAAGAAGCTAAAAATTGTGTGGCATTCGGTATGTTCAATTGATCAACAATATCTTGTCTTGTTGCTTTATCGGCCGTGGCGGTCAATGCAATAATAGGCGTATTGGGCAAGGTTTGTTTTAAAAATCCCAACTGCTGGTAGGAAGGACGAAAATCGTGCCCCCAAGATGAAATACAATGCGCTTCATCAATGGCAACGCAGCTTATGGATTTTTCATTTAGAATATTTGAAAGCAAAGCCAAACTCTCGGGAGCCACGTACAAAAGTTTTATTTCTGAATTAATGACTTTATCAAAAATTCCATTTTGGTCGGAACTTAACTGGCTGCTGTTAAAAAAGGCAGCCGGAATTCCGTTTGCGGTCAATCCGTCAACCTGATCTTTCATCAAGGCGATTAAAGGCGAGATAACCAATGTAATTCCATCGAATAACAGCGCCGGCAACTGAAAACAAACTGATTTTCCGCCACCGGTTGGCATAATCACCAAATTGTCTTTTTTGGAAAGTACCGACTCAATAATGGCTTGCTGCTGCTCGCGAAAATTGTCGTAACCAAAATATTTTTTTAAGGTCGGTATTAGTATTGATTGGGTTTCTTTTGATAGCATTTTTTTTGGCATTTTACCATAGTTGGCAAATGTAGGATTTTATTTTAACAGAGTTCTGCCAAAAATATTTAAGATTTCTGCCTTAACAGAAAGAACAATATAGTCAAAAATAAAAAAATCCGGCTTTCACCGGATTTTCTTAATTAATTCAAACAAATAAATGGCGGCTATTTTTTATAGGCATCAGAATGCACATTCGCCACTGCCCTTCCTGATGGATCATTCATATTTTTAAAACTTGCATCCCATTCCAACGCAATTTTTGTGCTGCAGGCAACCGATGCTTCCTGAGGCACGCAAAGTGCAGCAGCATCAGAAGGAAAATGTTCCTGGAAAATAGAACGGTAATAAAATTCTTCTTTGTTTGTTGGCGTTTGTAAAGGGAATCTGTACTTGGCGTTTGCCAGTTGCTCGTCAGTAACTTCTACGGCCACAACCTGTTTCAAAGTGTCAATCCAGCTGTATCCAACTCCGTCAGAAAATTGTTCTTTTTGTCTCCACGCCACACTTGCCGGCAAATAACTTTCAAAAGCTTTACGCACCACCCATTTTTCCATGCGTTCACCGTTAATCATTTTGTCTTGTGGATTAATGCGCATTGCAACATCCATAAATTCCTTGTCCAAAAACGGCACACGTCCTTCAATTCCCCAAGCTGCCAAACTTTTGTTAGCCCTTAAACAATCGTACATATGAAGTTTGCTCAATTTACGAACGGTTTCTTCGTGAAACTCTTTCTTATTTGGCGCTTTGTGAAAATATAAATAGCCGCCAAACAACTCATCTGCACCTTCTCCGGAAAGTACCATTTTAACGCCCATTGACTTAATTACTCTCGCCATTAAATACATAGGCGTTGAAGCACGAATAGTGGTAATGTCATAGGTTTCCAGGTTGTAAACAACATCGCGAATAGCATCCAATCCTTCCTGAATGGTGAATTTTATTTCGTGGTGAACCGTGCCAATATGGTCTGCCACCAATCGAGCGGCCGCCAAATCGGGCGAACCTTCCAATCCCACAGAAAACGAGTGCAATTGTGGCCACCAAGCCGCTTGTGTATCATCCGATTCTATTCTTTTTTCCGCATATTTTTTTGCAATGGCTGAAGTCACCGATGAATCCAAACCTCCAGAAAGCAATACTCCATAAGGCACATCCGACATTAATTGTCTGTGAACCGCCGCTTCCAAAGCATCATGAATTTCATCAATACTTGTTTGGTTGTCTTTTACCGCCTCATAATCCATCCAATCTCTGCTGTACCATTTGGTCAATTCCCCATCTCTACTAGATAAAAAGTGCCCAGGAGGAAATAACTCAATTTTTGTGCAAACACCTTCCAAAGCTTTTAATTCTGAAGCCACATAAAATGTTCCGTTCGCATCCCAGCCCATATATAATGGAATAATTCCCATATGGTCACGCGCAATAAAATATTCATCTTTTTCCGCATCATATAATGCAAAGGCAAAAATACCGTTCATTTCATCAATAAAATCAGTGCCTTTTTCTTTATACAAGGCTAAAATCACTTCACAATCCGATTCTGTCTGAAAGTTATATTTACCTTCAAATTGTTTGCGTAACGCCCTATGGTTATAAATTTCGCCATTTGCGGCCAACACCAATTTTTTATCTTCGCTAAATAAAGGTTGTTTACCAGAAACCGGATCAACAATTGACAATCGCTCGTGAGCCAATATCGCCTTATCATCTGCATAAATTCCACTCCAATCCGGACCGCGGTGACGGACTTTTTTAGACATCTCCAAAATTTGAGGTCTCAACAACTCTGCTTTTTCTTTTAAGTCAAACGCACAAACTATTCCACACATGTTATTTTATTTTAGTTTTAATTATAATGCAAATGTGGTATATTAGTTTATATTGACAAACTTAATTACTTATTTTGATTGTTTATTGAAATATAAAAGTTAATATTTAGTAATTTATGTAAGTATAACTAACTGATTTTTTGAATTGTATTTTCATTTGAAATATTTAGTCGTTACTAATTTGTCATTTTGGGTTCACGAATTGTTGGATTTTGGACTTTTACCTGTTGCCTTTCAACTTTTTAATTATTGCTTTAACATAAAAATAGTGCTATTACTGCCTTTTTCGGAAAAAAAATACTAATTTCGTGGAATCAAATTTCCTCTTTTCCGATTTTAATACAACTTCAATAAAATACTTCCGTCAATGGAGGAAATGTTTGCGTAAATTTGATAGTATTGAAGGATATTTTCATCTGTAAAAAGATATCCTAAAGGATTTTAAAATTAAGACATATTATTAGTATGGATAATTTTTGGCTGATCGTTTCATCAGCAATTATAACGGGCACAGGAATTATTAGTATTCCGCTTTTGCCTTCAAGAATAAAAGCTTTCGTTAATTTTCTCTTTGTGCTATTGGTGGCAATAACAACTTCCATTCCTGCCATAAATGCGCTTTTGGGCAACCCAATGGACATTTCATTGGCCGGATCTGCATTTTTTGGAGATATTCCCATACGAATAGATGCCTTGTCGGCCTGGTTTATATTGATTATCAACTTAACTTGCGTCAACGGTGCTTTTTATGGCATTGGTTATATGAAACCTTACCATGAGCGAAAAGCAAATCTTTCCCTGCACTGGACACTTTTTCTGATTTTTCAAACCTCGATGCTTTGGGTTTGTATGTTACAGCATAGTTTGGCGTTTCTAATTGCGTGGGAAATGATGTCTTTGTCCTCCTTATTTTTGGTAATATTTGAACATGAAAAAAAGGAAACTTTAAAAGCGGGCATCAATTATATGGTGCAAATGCACATAGGCGTTGCTTTTTTAACTGTGGCTTTTATAGGCGTATATTTCGCCCAAGGTTCGTTTGATTTTTTGGCCATAAGCGACTATTTTGGAACTAATTACAACGCTTGGCTATTCTTGCTATTCTTTATTGGATTCGGAATAAAAGCAGGTTTTATACCATTGCATTCTTGGCTTCCGCATGCACATCCTGCCGCGCCTTCCCATATTTCAGGAGTAATGTCGGGCGTGATTGTAAAATTAGGAATCTACGGAATTATTCGGGTGGCATTAATGCTGAAAAGCGAATTGCTGCTCATTGGGGAAACGGTCCTTATCATTTCAATACTTACGGGTATATTTGGGATTCTAAATGCAAGTGTGCATCGGGATTTTAAAAAAATGCTGGCTTATTGCACCATAGAAAACATAGGCATTATTGGAGCCGGAATTGGATTGTTTCTTATTGGAACTGCATATAACAATAATATGCTTATGGTCATCGGATTGAGTGGTGCTTTGTTGCATACCTTAAATCATTCCTTATTTAAATCGTTGCTGTTTTTCTCCGTGGGTTCCGTATATCAACAAACCCACACAAGAGATATGGAAAAATTAGGCGGATTAATAAAGCAAATGCCACAAACAGCCATCTTGTTTCTTATAGGTTCCATTGCCATTGGCGGATTGCCGCCTTTAAACGGTTTTATTTCAGAATTTTTAATTTATAACGGCTTTTTGAACGGAATAAATACCATTGGACTCACCCATTCTACCTTAATGATTCTTTCGCTGGCAAGTTTGGCTTTTATTGGCGGACTTTCATTGTTAACATTTACAAAAACCTTTGGAACTATATTTTTAGGAAATCCACGCCAGCAATTGCACAGTGTGCCTTCCGAAGTTTCCCTGTGGATGCGTGCACCGCAATATTTTATTGTTGCCATTATGTTGACTATCGGATTGTTTCCCCAATTTTATTTTTCGGTGACCCTGCAACTTATTCAATCGGTGTTGCCGGCTTCAAGTATGGTTAATTTAGAAACTTTCACCCCAATGATGGCGCTTATGGGTAATGTGGGTTTATATTCCATGTTATTTTTGGCACTGCTTGTTGCCATTTATCTTTTGAGAAATTATTTCGTAAGCCATCATCCAACACAAAAAACCGCCACCTGGGGTTGTGGCTATGTGGCTCCAAATGTACAGATGCAATACACCGGAAAATCTTTTTCAAAAAGTTTAGGAAAACTCATGGATATGGTGGTAAAGGAAAAGAAAAAATATACTGAAATAGAAGCAGGGGAAATTTTTCCGCAAACAAGAAATCACAACTCGCATTTTGTTGATTTCTTTGAAAATACCATATTTGATAGGGCGACAAAACAATTGCTCAAATTTTTGAATTATTTTCAATTTATACAAAACGGAAAAGTTCAAATGTATGTGGTTTACGGTTTATTCTTCATTCTTTTGATATTTTTTGGTACTATATTTAACCTAATCTAATGGCTTATATTCAAACATATATAGCAATATTGGCTTTGTCACTTCTGGTGATACCGTTTCTAAAAGTGAAATGGAAGGGAATCATAACGCTTTCCCTGGTTATTTTTAATGCTATATTGACTGGATATCTTGCATTGCCTGCCTTGTTGGGCGAAAAATTGGAGTTTGTATTTCAGGGATCAATTGTTACGGGTGAAATCCCTGTCAGGATTGATGCTTTGTCTGCATGGTTTATGCTGCTGATTAACTTTACTATGATTACCGGCGCGTTGTATGGATTGCATTATATGAAAGCTTACAGAAAACAGACTTCCAACCTGACTTTACATTGCCTTGCATACCTTTTGGTTCAAACCTCGCTCACGGCCATTTGTGTGATTCAAAATTCTCTGGTATTTTTATTTGCCTGGGAAATCATGACCATTTCAAGTTTTGTGTTGGTCATTTTTGAATATTACAAACAAAATACCTTAAAGGCTGGCATCAATTTTCTAATTCAGTCGCACGCTGGCGTTTTATTTCTGACATTGGGTTTTATATGGGTATATTATCAAACAGGATCATATGATTTTAGTGCGATAAGTCAATTTTCAGTCAACTTTCCGCCTGTGACAAGTTTGGCCTTATTTTTCTTCTTTTTCATAGGTTTTGCCGTTAAAGCCGGATTTGTGCCTTTTCATACCTGGCTTCCATATGCACATCCTGCGGCTCCATCCCATATTTCAGGAGTAATGTCGGGCGTAATTATCAAAATCGGGATTTTTGGAATTTTGCGAATGCTGCAACTCATTCAAACCGATTATATTGTATTGGGCTATATTATACTTGTTTTTTCCGTAATTTCAGGAATTTACGGTGTAATGCTCGCCATATTACAACACAATTTAAAGAAACTCCTCGCCTACCACAGCATTGAAAATATTGGCATTATCGGCATAGGCATTGGGCTGGGAACTTTGGGATTGGGGCAACAAAACAGTACCTTAATTTTACTTGGATTTAGTGGAGCGCTGCTTCATGTACTCAATCATTCCCTTTTTAAATCCTTGCTTTTTTACAGTGCCGGAAATGTGTATCAAACCACGCACACTATGAATATTGAACATTTTGGAGGTTTGGTGAAGCAAATGCCGCATACCGCAATCTTATTTCTGATTGCAGCACTTGCCATATGCGGGCTTCCGCCTTTTAATGGTTTTGTTTCCGAATTTCTTATTTACTCAGGTTTGTTTGATGGAATGGAGAGCAAAGAAATGCTCAACCTAGTGGTGCTTCTGTTTTCAGTTTTTGGGATGGTTCTTATTGGCGGACTTGCCTTACTTTGTTTTACAAAAGCATTTGGCTCCATGTTTTTAGGAAACCCCAGACATCATTTTCAGACAGAACCAAAAGAATCTGGCAATGGAAAACTGGTGCCGATGTATATGGCGGCGGCATTCATTGTTGCCATTGGACTGTTTCCGAAATTTTTCTTTTCCCTTTTGAGTGAACCACTTAAATTGTACTTGAACAAAATAAATTATACAGGATCGGTTTCAACAACTGTTTCAATTACCGAAACCATGCAAACTATTGGCTTTAGCGCAGCGGGATTTATAGTTTTAGGATTGCTTATTTTTTTTATCAGAAGAAAAATTACAGCCAAAATGCCAAGTCCTGTTTTAACAACTTGGGGTTGTGGCTATGTTGGCGAAACCGAAAAAATGCAATATACGGCGAGTTCATTTATTAGATCTTATCGAAAACTTGCTGAACCCATGTTATCCATCCAAAAAAGGAAAATAGAAATTGATGGTGTTTTCCCGGTTTATGGAAGGCATGAAACCCATCCTTATGACAAAATTGAAGAATGGTTTATTGATAAACCTTGGAACTTAATGAAAGTTTTCTTCGGAAAATTCAGATTTCTGCAAAATGGAAATCCGCAATTTTATGTGCTCTACGGAGCTGCTTTTATTGCATTAATTATAGCTGTTCCGCTAATTAATGACATCATAAAAAAAATAATTTATTTCTTAAATCAGATATAATATGATAAGTCTTGTATTGATAGTGCTCACAAGTTTGTTTTTTATGGGACTTGTAATAAGAACCAAAAGCATTGCTTCAGGAAGAAAAGGGCCGGGGTTGTTTCAACCTATGAAAGACATCATCCGTTTGTGGAAAAAAGGCGCTGTTTACAGCAATACCACGAGTTTTATATTTCAAATTGCGCCAAGCATTTATTTCTCCTCCATCCTCATGGCTATTTTGGTGATTCCGTTTGGTCATTACAAAGGAATTATTTCCTTTGATGGCGATTTTGTGTTTTTTGCCTACGTGCTGGCGCTTGGAAAATTCTTCAGCATAATTGGAGCATTAGATACCGGAAGCAGCTTTGAAGGAATGGGAGCAAGCAGAGAAGCGCTGTATTCTATGCTGGCAGAACCCGCTTTCTTCATATTAATGGGCTCTTTTGCGCTTTATACAGGACATACTTCATTTCACGAAATATTTACTTCCCTTCATTTTGGTTCTTATATTTCTTACGGACTTGGCGCTTTGGCAACTTTTGTTTTGGTGATGATTGCGATGATAGAAAACAGTCGGATGCCGGTTGATGATCCCAAAACACACTTGGAATTAACAATGGTGCATGAGGTAATGATTTTGGACAACAGCGGCTTCGATTTGGGATTGATTTTGTATGGCACAAATTTGAAATTTGCGATGTACGGAGCGCTTATCGCCAATTTTTTTACCGGTTCTTTTTCTATCTTAATTTCTATCTTGATATTTTTAGGCGTTCAAATGATGTTTGCCACCTTGGTTGGAATTTTAGAATCATTTTCGGCACGATTCAGAATGGGTAACAACGCGCAATTCATATTTACCCTTACCTCAATTTCAATATTGATTTTTTTCGGGGTTTTGCTGATTATGGGGAAATTTGTGTAGTAGAAATATTAAATATTTGAAATATAAACTTGTTATAATTTTTAAAAATTAAAGAAATGACCAACGTATTATTAATCATATTCGCCATGTCGCTGATCTATTTAAGCATCGCCAACCGACTGATGAGTTACGTGAAGATTCTTGCTTTTCAAGGCATCTTGCTGTTTGGCGTGAGTTTTATTGAGTTGGGTGAAATGAGTCCGCTCAACCTCACCTTTATCTTATTGGAAACCATCGTTTTTAAAACCATAGCCGTCCCCTTATTTCTCAAATATGTGATCCAGCATAATGAAATTACCCGGGAAGCAGAACCATATGTGCCACATTTTATATCATTAATTGTGGTTACAACGATTGTGGTTGCCACCTTTTTACTGTCAAATACCATTGAAAATGTCCAATTAAACAAAGTCTATTTTGTGGCGGCATTATCTGCATTATTTACAGGATTGTACCTCATTGGCACCAGAAAAAAAATCCTAACTCACGTGATGGGATTTTTGGTGATTGAAAACGGCGTTTTTATTTTATCGCTTGCGGTAGGTAACGAAATGCCAATGCTATTAAACACAGGAATATTGCTCGATCTTTTTATCACGGTTTTGCTGCTTGGAATTTTTGTAAACAAAATTGGCGATGTTTTAAAAGATGTAGACGTAGATCAATTAAGAAAACTAAAAGATTAACATGGCCATACCTTATCTCATCGGAGCAATTGCAATTGCAATCTCTTTGTTTTTTAACAGGAATAAAAAAATGAATTATATTCTGGTGGCTATTTTTCTGCTCCTTCAGTGGGCATTTACCATCTACGAATACAACCACCAAAATATCGTGGAATTTGACTATTTTCTGCCTGATGCATTAGCTGTTTTATTGCTTATTACTGCCAGTATCATTGCAGTCCCGGCATTCTACCACAGTTATGTTTTCTTCACAAAAAATGAAGACAATCCAAGAAATAGGGCGATGTATTATGCTTCTATGGTGGTCCTGATTTTCGCATTGAGTATGGCCTATCTTTCCAATCATATTGCGGTAACGTGGATTTTTGTGGAGATGACAACACTTTCTGCTTCCGCATTAATTTACCACCGAAGAAATGTACGCACTTTAGAAGGTACCTGGAAATATATTTTTGTTTGTTCCATCAGCATCACATTTGTTTTTATTGGCATTTTATTTCTGAGTATTGCCGTTCAGCAACTTGGAATAAGTGACCTTACTTTTACTTCTCTCATAAAAAGGGCTGCGGAATTGGATATTTTTTGGTTGCGATTGGCATTTATCTTCATTTTTACCGGATACACCGCCAAAATAGGATTGGTTCCAATGTATACTGCCGGAATTGACGCAAAAGACAAAGCGCCTTCACCTGCCGGCGCATTATTGTCGAGCGTTTTAATGAATGTAGGATTTGTCGGAATTTTCCGTTTTTATGAAATCATCGCGCAAACATCGCTTCATTCCTGGGCTAATAATATCATTATGATTTCTGCCGTTCTTTCCATATTTATCGCAACGGTTTATATGATTAAAGTGAAAAATATCAAAAGGATGTTCGCCTATTCAAGTATTGAACATATGGGCATTGTGATGCTTGGCATTGCAGCCGGAGGCATTGGCTATTATGCTGCCATACTTCATATTATATTGCATTCTTTTGTGAAATCGAGTTTGTTTTTTCAAATGGGTCAAATTTACAGGGTTTACAATAGCAAAAGCATTTACGATGTGGGGAATTACTTCAAATACAACCTTACCGGTGCTATGGTGATACTTTTGGGATTTATCTCCGCAACCGCGATGCCGCCTTCGGGATTGTTTGTCAGCGAATTTTTGATTTTCCGATCCTTGTTTGAAGCCCATTATCTTTTTGTCCTTATTTTTATTTTACTGCTGCTCACCATTATTATTTGGGCTTTCGGAAAAAATATATTTAAACTGTTATTTACGCCGGCAGTTGATTTTAAGGACGAAAATGTAGAACACATAAAACCGTATGAATCCATTTCGCAATTTATTTTGTTGGGATTGGTTGTTTATCTCGGAATGAATCCGCCGCTTCAAATGGTTGAATTGATCAATGAAGCCGTTAAAAATTTACCGCTATAGTTATGAACGCAATTTCAATTAAAAATAACCAGCAAATTCCTTTTGATTCAATTCCTGTTTTGGAATATGAACAATTTTTGGACTATAATACTTCATTGTTGCATCTTGATGACAATCATTGCGTAAATTATTACGGCATTCCTTATCAGGGCAACATAAAACTCATTTGCTGTATTGCTAACGATAAAGTTGGACTTATAAACATTTCTTCGTGCCTTGTTGAACTTCAAAAACCGCTTGAATCTTTTAGCCAGCACCATCTCGCTTTTGAAAAATTCGAAAGGGAAATTCACGAAAATTTCGGCATTCATTTTATCAATCATCCTTGGTTAAAACCCGTTCGTTATCCCGTTAATCAAGCTGATAAAAACAGCACGATTGCAAACTATCCATTTTTTAAGATTGAAAGCGAAGAACTGCACGAAGTTGGCGTTGGACCAATTCATGCAGGCATTATTGAGCCGGGACATTTTCGATTTATTTGTAATGGAGAACAAATTCTTCATCTCGAAATTCAGTTGGGCTATCAGCATCGAGGCATTGAAAATTTGTTTTTGCAGAAGAAAAAATTAATTGAACTTCATACGCTGGCCGAAAATATTTCGGGAGATTCTGTTGTGGAACACACCACGGCTTTTGTGAATTTATGGGAAACTTTATGCGAACATAAAACCGATGGGGATTTGCATTTTGCAAGAACGCTTGCAGCTGAATTGGAACGCATTGCGATACATACCGGCGATTTAAGTGGTATGTGTACCGATGTTGCCTACCAATTAGGCAGTTCTGTTTTTGGCAGATTAAGAACCCCAATCATAAACTTTTTTCAGCAATGGTGCGGAAATCGACTCGCAAAAAGCTTAATCCGTGCAGGAAAAACCAATTTCCATTTTTCTGCGGAATTGGGAGAAACCCTTAAAAATGTATTGGATAAATTTGAACCGGATTTTGATGAAATGTGCGACGAAACTTTCGGATCTCCAACTGTTATGGGAAGATTTGAGAAAACAGGAATGGTAACTAACGAACTTGGAAAAAGCATTGGACTTGTAGGCATGTCGGCCCGAATGACCAACATAAATCGTGATATCAGAACTTCACATCCTTGCAATCTTTATGAAACTTTGGCCCACCAACCCATTCTAAAACACCACGGAGATGTTTATTCACGCGCCCAAATCAGAAGAGAAGAAGTGAAACAATCCATTGCCTATATCAGGGATTTAATTGCTGCGATTCCTTCTGAAAATTTAAACAGAAAACCACTCTCGCAACCAACTCCCAATTCATTTGCGCTGTCGTTGACCGAAGGTTGGCGCGGAGAAATTTGCCATTGCGCCATTACAGACGCAAATGGAGAATTGTTACACTATAAAATAAAAGATCCTTCGTTTCACAATTGGTTGGCTTTGGCTTTGGCAGTTCGAAACAATGAAATTTCAGATTTCCCGATAAGCAACAAAAGTTTCGATTTTTCTTACTCCGGACACGATTTATAATTTCAAGCAAAATAGCAATTATGATTAACAATTTAAAAATACTCATCCACCAAGGAAAACAATACATTCCTGATGTAACAAATGCTGAAATCCCGGGAATTTTTAGGGGAATACCTGTCATCAGCAATGAAAAAGTGGATAAAAAAGCACTTGAAGAAATTTGTCCTACCCAAGCCATTTCAATAAATCCAGTGCAACTTGATTTGGGAAAATGCACTTTTTGCGGAGAATGCGCTATTGCTTTTCCCAACAAAATAAACTTTACCACAACCTACAAAATCGCAACCAACAGCAGAGAACGATTGGTGGTAAAAGAAGGGGAAGAAAGTCTCATTGTTCTCAACCCAGATTTAATCAGAAAAGAAATTAGCGACTATTTTAGCGGTTCCTTAAAACTACGTCAGGTTTGTGCCGGAGGAGACGGAAGTTGCGAATTGGAACTTGGTGCCACCGGAAATGTGAACTTTGATATGGGACGTTTTGGAATTGAATTTGTGGCCTCACCGCGCCATGCCGATGGAATCGTAATTACCGGACCAATCACAAAAAATATGGCAGCGCCTTTACAAATTTGTTATGACGCCATGCCTGAACCAAAAATTATTATTCTGGCAGGAACTGATGCCATCAGCGGAGGAATTTTTATCGATAGTCCGGCGCTGAACAGAAGTTTTTTGGAAACACACCATGTAGATTTATACGTTCCGGGAAACCCGATTCATCCGCTGACTTTTATCAATGGCATTTTGGATTTGATACGCAAAAGGAAAGCATAACCATTAATAAACTTATTATTATGACACAATTCACCTTGCTTTTTGCCAGTATTTTAGGAGGTCTGGCAGTTGTTTTTGGCGCTTTTGGAGCGCATGCGTTAAAAAAAACACTATCAGAAGAACAATTAAAAAGTTTTGAAACCGGCGTTAAATACCAAATGTATCACGCCCTTGTGTTGCTGGTTATAGGTTTCAACTTCAAGTTAGAAACCGCTTCAGAAAAATATATGGTTTACAGTTTTACGGCGGGCATACTTTTATTTTCGTTCAGTATTTACGGATTGGTAATTTCTTCTGCAAAAAACAAAAAACTAACATTTCTGGGTCCAGTTACGCCGCTTGGCGGTTTGCTGTTGATTATTGGCTGGAGTTTATTGGGATATGCCGTGTACACAATGCCGTTTTGATTTTTTATACACTTATAATTTCTATACGCATAGAACCTTTGCTATAAAATTTTAAGTTAATGAATCACGATTTTTAGTTGATGATTTTTCATTGCTAATTTAATTCGCGTTAGTGATAGCAGCGACATCTTTTTTGAAATGCAATGAAAAAAAAGATATAGCGAATAGCGCGACCCTTGCGGTAACGCCCAAAATATTATTTGATTTAGTTTTCTGTTGTATAAATTATTGTAGATTTACGCTAAACCAATCAACCTTTTTATGAAATTTCAACCAATTAAAGCAATTTTCATCATATTGCTAGTTGTTTCTCTTTTTAGCTGCAAAAAAACGATTACTTCTGAAGCAACTGAAGCCAATTTTGTCAAAGAAAATTACGATAAAATGGAGACGACCATTACCATGCGTGATGGCGTTAAATTGTTCACAGCCATTTATTCGCCAAAAGACAAAAGCAAAAAATACCCAATTTTACTGCAACGCACGCCTTATAGCTGTCAGCCTTACGGTGCAGATTCATTGAAAAAAAGCATTGCTCCCAATAAATTTTTAATGGAAGAAGGGAATATTGTGGTGTATCAGGATGTTCGTGGACGTTGGATGAGTGAAGGAACTTATGACAATATGCGTGCCTATATCCCGAATAAAAAAAGCAATAAAGACATTGATGAAAGCTCCGATACGTACGATACGATTGACTGGCTGGTAAAAAATGTGGAAAATAACAACGGCAATGTGGGTACTTGGGGAATTTCCTATCCCGGTTTTTACAGTACATATTCCACTATTGATGCGCATCCGGCTTTAAAAGCGGCTTCACCGCAAGCCTGCATTGGTGATTTCTTTTTTGATGATTTTCACCACAACGGCGCTTATTTATTGAGTTATTTCAGAGCCACTTCATTGTTTGGAACGCCGAAAGACGCACCATCCGATACGGCTTGGTATTCCGTTCCTGATTTGAAAACAAAAGACCAATACCAGTTTTTTTTAGATGCAGGTCCGTTAAGCAATCTAAACCACTATTTTCAATATGAAAAATTGGATGAAACTTCCCCACAAAACAAAGACAAAGTGGACGATTTCTTCTGGGCAGAATTAATAGAACACCCAAATTACGATGAAGTTTGGCAAAGCAAAGGCATTATTCAGCATTTGAAAAAAATTAAATCGTCTGTGGCAACAATGGTCGTTGGCGGTGAATTTGATGCTGAAGATTTATACGGACCTTTAGAAACCTACAAAACCATTGAAAAATACAACAAAGACAATTACAATACCTTGGTTTTCGGACCTTGGAGTCACGGACAATGGGCAAGAACAGACGTTGAAAACAGTGTGGGAAATTATTATTTTGGTGATTCAATTTCCATAAAATTTCAAGAACAAATTGAAACAAAATTTTTCAATCATTTCTTAAAAGGAAGCGGCAATAAAAACTCAGGATTGCCTGAAGCTTATGTGTATGATTCAGGCAAAAAAGAGTGGAAATCGTACGAAACCTGGCCGCCATCCGGCGCGGAAAAAATATCCATGTATTTGTCGGACAATCAAAAATTAACCACTTCAGAAGAAAAAGAAATTGGTATAAAATTTATCAGCGACCTAAAAAAACCGGTGCCTTATTCCGAAGATATAAAAACCGTGTTTACGCCAAAAAAATATATGACCGACGATCAGCGTTTTGCTGCCAGAAGAGGCGACGTGTTGGTTTTTGAGACTGATATTTTGAAAGAAGATTTCACTTTAGCCGGAGATATTTTGGCAAAACTGCAAGTGGCAACCACAGGAACCGATGCCGATTGGATTGTGAAAGTAATCGATGTGCATCCAGCTGATACGGAAGAAACAAACGAAAAAATGCAAGACCATTTAAAAATGAGCAATTATAATTTAATGGTTCGCAGTGAGGTAATGCGGGGGAAATTCAGAAATAGTTTTACCTTTCCTGAGCCGTTTATTCCGAACAAAAAGACTGCGGTAAACATAAAACTGCAAGATGTAAACCATACGTTTAAGAAAGGGCACAAACTGCAAATTCAGGTTCAAAGCACTTGGTTTCCATTGATCGATTTAAATCCGCAAACTTATGTGGACAATATTTTTAAAGCGACAAAAGAAGATTTTAAAACCCAAACGCATACTGTTTTCACTTCTTCGTCCATTGAATTTTCAGTATTAAACTAAACTACTCTGCACTGAAAGTGCAGAGGTTTGTTTTACTGGGGACTGAAAGTCCCCCTTACCTATTCTAATATAAAATTAGAATTCTCTG